>CAMMFF010000014.1:0-4999 GCA_946496065.1 uncultured Clostridia bacterium | reverse complement strand
GATTGAAGAAAGTGGGGTCAAAATTGATTTGATAACTTTCATCCCAATGACAAAGAAAAAGGAAAAAAGAAGAAGTTTCAATCAATCAAAACTTCTTGCAGAAGAAATTGGAAAATTGCTCAATGTGGAAGTCGTGTCAATTTTTAACAAAGAACGAGATGACAAAGAGCAAAAATATTCTTCCTATCGTGAACGACAGGAGAAAATGGAAGGGCTTTACACTCTCCATTCATATCCGCTCAAGAAGAGCCAAAATATTTTGATTGTTGATGACATCATCACAACTTGTGCAACAGTCAACTACTGTTCCAAACTGATTTTAAAGAAAGTGCAAAATGTCTATGTCTGTGGCATTGCAAGAAACAAATTGAAAATTAAATGAAAAAAGGTGCCACAAAACGACACCTAAAACATTTTCTTTATTTTTTCATCTGCCAAAATCAGCAATCTTTTAAGCAAAGTAAATCTCGTTGCTGTGTATTTGTTTGAAACCATGCGTTTGAGATATTGTTTTTCTCCGACAATGACAACCATTTTCTTTGCTCTGGTGACTGCAGTGTATATCAAGTTTCGAGTCAAAATTATGCTTGGTCCAGCGATTGCAGGAATGATGATTGTGTCAAATTCTGAGCCTTGACTTTTGTGTATTGTGATGGCATAAGAAAGTGACAAGTCAATTAGGTCAGGTCGTGTGTATAGACAGATTCTACCGTCTTCAAATTCAACGACAACTTCGCTTGTGTTTGGATCGATTGTGGAGATGTAGCCAATGTCTCCATTGAAGACTCCTCTTCCTGTTTCATCAGCAAATCGACCATGTTTTTTCCATTCAAGGTCATAGTTGTTGCTCATTTGCATGATTTTGTCACCTTCTCTGAAAATTGAGTGTCCAAATTCCACTTGGCGTTTGTTTGGTGAAGGAGGATTGATTTTTTCTTGCAAAACTTTGTTCAAATTTTCAATTCCGCAAACACCGGCTTTTAGTGGTGCAAGCACTTGGATTGATTGTGGTTCAACATCCAAAAATTTTGGCAAACGAGAAGTGACCAAATCCAAGATTGTGTCTTTGATGACTTCTGGATCATTTTTGCTGTCAAAAAAGAAATCCATGCTTGTGTTGTCAATGAGTGGCATTTTACCTTCGTTGATAAGGTGGGCATTTGTGATGATCAAACTCTTTTCGCTTTGTCTAAAGATTTTTGTCAGCATACAATATGAAATTACACCGCTTTGCAGAATGTCTGCCAAAACATTTCCGGCTCCAACACTTGGTAACTGGTCTTTGTCACCAACCAAAATCAACTTGCAATCTCTTGGCATTGCTTTCAAAAGGGAGCACATCAATGCTGCATCAACCATGGAAACCTCGTCAACAATGACAACATCTGTTTTGAGAGGATTGGATTCATTATGCACAAAATAACTTTCATTTGATTGAATGACATTCACTTCCAAAAGCCTGTGAATTGTTTTTGCCTCGTGTCCAGTGCTGTCACTCATTCTTTTTGCGGCACGACCAGTAGGGGCAACAAGAGACACTTTTTTCTGTTGTGCAGTCAAAATTTCCAAAATACATTTGATGATTGTCGTTTTTCCAGTTCCTGGTCCACCGGTGATTACAAAGACTCCGTTGTTGATTGCGCCAATGATGGCATTTTTTTGTTCTTCATGGAAAGTCATTTGATTGCGTTGTTCAAAATTTGCAATTTCATCATCAACATTGAATTCTTCATCTTTTTGGCAATTTGCCAGCCAAACCAATTTTTGTGCAATGGAGTTTTCATAATAATAATATTTTGACAACAACACAATTTCAGTGGTGTCCACCCAGGTTGTCACCGCAGTTCTGTCCAAACACAAAGAATCAAATGCTTCAGTGAATTTTTCTTGATTTTCGTCCAAAGGAAGTTCCAAACTTTCAGCAGATTGTTCAAGCAACATCTTTTTTGGAAGATAGGTGTTGCCGTTCTTTTCACAAGAGGTTTTAAGCACATGGATAAGTCCTGCTCTTATGCGGAAAAGTGAATCTTTTGGGAGTCCTGCATTTTGTGCAATCTTATCTGCAGTGGCAAAGCCAATTCCATCAATATCTTCCACAAGTTTGTATGGGTTGTTCTTCACAATGTCTGTTGTTTTTTCATGATAGACATTATAAATTTTCAGTGCCATGTTTGTTGTTATATTAAAATTTTGCAAGAACATGATTGTGTTTTGAACTTCTCTGTGTTCTTTGAAAGAAAAACCAATTTCAGTTGCTTTCTTTGGACTGATTCCAGAAATTTCGGCAAGTTTTTGAGGGGTGTATTCCAAAACGTCCAATGTGTCTTGTCCAAAATGTTCGACGATTTTTTTTGCTGTTATTGGTCCAACTCCTCTGATTAATCCACTGCCCAAATATTTCTCAATCCCAGAAAGAGATTTTGGCATTGAAATTTCATATGAATCGAATCGGTATTGAATCCCATATTTCGTCTTTTCATATTTTCCATCAAGTGTCACGAGAGAGCCAACTTGGATATCAATAAATTTGCCTACAACTGTGACAACGGAATCATCTTTTTCCAATCTTGCCACTGTGTAGCCATTTTCATCATTTCTATATACAATATCTTCAATTGTTCCTGTTAAAGCCATACATCTATTTTAAGGTTTTTTCTTTTGAAAAGCAAGCAAAACAACAGATTGTTTCTTTTCTTTGGTTTTTGATTGCACTTCTTTTGCAGAGAATTCATAAATTTGATTTTTTCATAACTTTTTGTTTTAAATTAGGTAAATCAGTTGCAAATTTTGATGCCATTTTATATAATTATTCATATGAAAAATGTTGACAAGATAATCGAAATTGAAGCTCTGACAGAAAACCTTACAAAACACTTTGCAAAAAACAATTTGCTTCGCATTAAGGTTTTGTATTTTATCTCACAATATGAAAATCTGTCTGTCAGCATGATTATTGACAAACTTGGCTTGAAGAAATCTAACTTTGCATTGATGACTAAGGCACTTGAGGAAGAAGGTCTTGTTATGTCCAAACAAGGAGAGATTGACAAACGATGTCGCATGATGTTTTTGACAGAAAAAGGCAAAAAAGAACTTGCTGATTTCATTCAATCTCTTGATGAGTTTTTTGGGGAAGCAAACTCAGAAGTTGAGCACTCTCTTGAAACTCTGTCAATATATCTTAACAAGAAGATATAATTTGTTTGGAGGAAAAAATATGGTTAAATTTTATAATTCGCTTACAAGAAGAAAAGAAGAAGTCCCTTCACATGACGGAAAGGTTGTGAAGATGTATTCTTGTGGGCCGACAGTTTATTATTATCCACATATAGGAAATTTCAGAGCCTATCTTTTTATGGATAACATCAGAAGAGTTTTGAAATATAATGGCTATAAACTTGATGGAGTTATGAACATAACCGATGTTGGGCATTTGACATCAGATGCGGACGAAGGTGAGGACAAAATGATGGTGGCTTCCAAGAGAGAACATAAGACTCCTTGGGAAATCGCAAAGTTTTACACCGATGTTTTCATGAACGATGCAAAGGCGCTCAATATTGATTTGCCAGAGCATATTGTTCCAGCAACAAGTGTCATTCCAGAAATGATTAAGTTCGTTCAAGGTTTGCTTGAAAAAGGATATGCCTATGAAACAAGCAAAGGAATCTATTTTGATATAGAAAAATTTGAAGACTATGGTCGTCTTTCTGGCATGGATATTCGTGAAAAACTTGCTGGAGCAAGAATTGATGTTGATGAGGAAAAACATTCTCCTTATGATTTTGTGCTTTGGGTCAAAGCACCAAAAGAGCACATTATGCAGTGGGAAAGTCCTTGGGGTATGGGTTATCCTGGTTGGCACATTGAATGTTCTGTCATTGGAGACAAATATCTTGGTGAAACAATCGATATTCACACGGGCGGAGTTGACCACAAGCCAGTTCATCATGAAAATGAAATTGCTCAAAGCAACTGCTATTATGGTCATCAAGTTGTCAAAATGTGGATGCATCTTGAATTTTTGCAAGTGGATGGCGGGAAAATGAGTAAAAGTCTTGGAAATCTTTACACGCTCTCCGATTTGAAGCAAAAGGGATATGAGCCAGAAGTTTTCCGTTTCTTCTATTTCATGGCACATTATTCAAAACAACAAAATTTCACATTTGAAGCACTTGATATGTCAAAAAGCACATTAAAATCAATCAAGAATTTGGTTGCAGAGCATAAGAAAGGGACTGCAAATGTTGACACTGCGGAATATGAAAAAGAATTTTTGGAAAGTGTCAATGACGATTTGAATATGCCAAAGGCAATTGCAACAGTTTTGAAGATGTTGAAAGAAGAAAGAAGCAAAAATGTTTATGAAACATTCCTCAAATTCAATCAAATTCTGGGTATTGATTTGGAAGAAAACCAGGAGATACCAGAGGCGGTTCAGAAAAAGGCTGAAGAAAGGTGGCTGGCAAAGAAGAACAAAGATTTTGCTTTGGCAGACAAATTGAGAACTGAAATCTCAGAACTTGGATATGAAATTAAGGATACAAGAGAAGGTTATCAAATCAACAAAAAATAAAGCGTGAAAATCATGCTTTATTTTTTTGTTTGTTATTTTTTTCATTTAATTTTCAATTTGTTTCTCGCAATGCCACAGACATAGACATTTTGAACCTTTTTTGAAATCAGTTTGGAACAATAGTTGACTGTCGCACAAGTTGTGATGATGTCATCAACAATCAAAACATTTTGACTTTTCTTGAGTGAATATGGTTTGAGGGTGTAAAGTCCTTCCATTTTCTCCTGTCTTTCACGATAGGAAGAATATTTTTGCTCTTTATCATCTCGTTCTTTGTTAAAAATGGAAACAACTTCCACATTGAGCAATTTTCCAATTTCTTCTGCAAGGAGTTTTGATTGATTGAAACTTCTTCTTTTTTCCTTTTTCTCTGTCATTGGAATGAAGGTTATCAAATCAATTTTGACTCTACTTTCTTCAATT
>CAMMFF010000013.1:0-16681 GCA_946496065.1 uncultured Clostridia bacterium | reverse complement strand
TTCAATCCTGCTGTAGCGGATTGCAGGTTACAGGGCACCGCTAACTCCCCATCTAGCCTAGTTTTATTATTATATGCATTTTTCAAAATTATGTCAAGCATAGGAACGAAAAACTTGATGTTCTTTTGTTTTGTTTGAATTGCTTACTCTGTTCAAATTGTGATTTTGATTTTTCGACAAAATGAAATAAAACCATTCAAATTTCTTCATAAAACCGAAACAGTTGTTTACATACAATGCTCTAAAGAGGTGGAGTATGTTAGAGAAGATTTTGCCTGATAAGTTCTACAAAATTTTGTCTGAAAAAGTAAATTTGAAGGCGGTCAATGAAATCAGACTTCGTGCAAACAAGCCGGTTGTGATCAATGCCAGTGGAAAGATGTATTTCTTATCCGAAAATGGTGTGACCGGCAATGTAAGCAACAGTCTTTATGCCAGTAAGATTATGATTGAAGATGTAATTTTCAGAGCAAGTGAATGTTCCATTTACTCCGTCAATGAGCAGATAAAAAAAGGGTTTATTGTCACAGATGATGCCGTTAGAATTGGCATTGGTGGAAATTTGATTGAAGAGAACGGACACATAAAAACAATGACAAATTTTTGCAGTTGTAACATCAGAGTTCCACATATCGTGAAAAATTGCAGTTTGACGGCTTATCCATTTATGGTTTCTGAAAATGGGGTGGCAAACACTTTGGTTATTTCTCCGCCAGCATGTGGAAAGACGACATTTTTGCGTGATTTTGTCTATCAACTCAGTGAACGCAATCTTCCATACAACATTCTTCTACTGGACGAGAGAGGGGAACTTGATTGCGGAATAAACTCAAAGTTCACTGACAAGATTGCGTTCGCAACAAAAAGGGTTGGATTTGAAAATGGCATTAGGTCGCTGTCACCAGATATTATTGTGACGGACGAAATTGGGCAGGAAGAGGATATTGAAGCAATCAGATATGCAAGTTCTTGTGGTGTTAAGGTTTTGGCATCAACGCACGCTGACAACATGGAAACTTTTTGCAAAAAAGCACTTTTTCAAACACTAATCAAAGAAAAGGTTTTCAAAAGATATGTTCTTCTTTCAAAGCGAAATGGTCCAGGAACTTTTGAAGGAATTTATGATGAGAACTTCTCAAGAGTTTTCAGCAATTTCAAATGATTTTTGGAGGGGATTATGAGATATGTCTTGATTGTTTTTATTTTTTGCTTGTGTGCACTTGTGGGCTACATTTTTTCGGTCAAATATACGAAAAGAAAAAAGTTCTTCAACTCTTTGATTGTTTTTGCTGACAAGTTGTCCTTGGAAATTAATTTTTCGAGAGAACGCTTAAAGGTGTTGCTTGAGAATTTTGACTCCGCAAACAAGAAAAACCTTCTTGGAATTGATGAAAAATTTGTGGAGTATTTGGACAAAAAAATTGAACTCACATCTGAAAACATCTTCAAAAAGGCTGATGTTTTAAAGAATGATGAAAAAGATTTTATTCTGCTCTTTTTGAAAACGTTGGGTAGAAGCGATGTTGAAAATCAAACAAAAGAAATTCAAAGTTTTATTTCTCGATTCAACGAAATGAAAACTCAATGCGACACTGAACAAAAGAAATATGGCTCATTATCTTTGAAACTTGGCATTGCCATGGGTTTGTTTTGGGTGGTTATTTTGCTTTAGTCCAGAATCTAAGAAGGAGTGTTTATGGATGTTGACATCATTTTCAAAATTGCGGCAATCGGCATTTTGACCGCTGTGATAAGTCAAATTCTCAAAAACAGTGGAAAGGAAGACATCTCGACCTTGGCGACACTTGCTGGCGTTGTCATTGTTCTGTTTATGGTTTTGGGGCTTATCAGCGAACTGTTCACTTCAATCAAAACGATTTTCAATTTCAGTTTGTTGCCGTTCATATAGATACGAAGATTGCAAAAAGGAGGGCAAATGGACACAATTTTCAAAATTATAGGCATCGCACTTATCACTTGTGTGACTTGTCTGATAATAAAGCCTGTTCGACCAGATTTTGCGATTTTCATTTCTATTGTCGGCGGAATTATCATCATCTTTTTTCTGCTTTCATATCTTTCTGGAATTTTTGACATTTTCAACAATATCTTTGAAATTTCTGGAGTCAATGGTTCTCTTTATGGAGTCATTTTCAAAATTATAGGTGTTGGATATTTGACAGAGTTTACGGCGAGCATTTGCAGTGACACAGGGAACAACAGCCTTGGAGACAAAGTGCTTTTGGGAGGGAAAATTATCATACTTGTCATGGCTCTTCCTATTGTGACAAGTATTTTGGATATTGTCATGGAATTGTTACCACAATGATGAAGAGAAGATTGTTTCGTCCGCCAAAAAGGAAGAGCAGGCGGAGAAAACTTTATTCAATTTTTATTGTCTTATTGATTTTTGTTTCTTGTTTTTATGGCAGATTTGATGTTGTGACTGGTTTTGAAAGAAATAACGGAATTGCTTATGCAACTTCTTCAGAGGGGGCTGAAAGCACGGAAGAGTTGGAAGAAATGCTCCAAGAAGAAATCAACAAACAAATTGGCAATCTTGATTTTTCTGGCATTGAAGACGTAATCTCAAAATTAAGCACCGATGCAAAAAATCTTTTCAATTCCAATTCTTTTGTTGAAAAAGTAAGTTATGTCATATCTGGCGAATATGCCGAAAATTCTGAAAATTTCTTCTCTGCGGTCCTTTCAATTTTCTGGCAAGGTTTGAAAGATTATCTTCCAATCATCGGAAGCATAATTTCCATTTCCATTTTGGGTGGCATGATTTCCAACTTGAAACCGAATACAAATGGAAAATCTGTTGGAAACATCATTCACTTTGTCACATATGGTGTTGTCATCATTTTCCTTGGAGTTTCGCTCGTGGAAATCATCAAAGTGACAACCACAATACTCACATCTGTTAAGAATATGTTTGATGGAATTTTTCCAATTTTGCTGACACTTTTGACAGCTGTTGGCGGAACAGTCTCGGTGGGGATTTATCAGCCAGCAATTGCACTTCTAAGCAATGTTTTCATTTCGCTTATCACATATATTTTGCTTCCACTTTTCATTTTTTCTATGGTTTTCTCAATTGTCGGAAATCTCTCAAACAACATAAAACTGGACAAATTTGTTTCTTTTTTGCAAGGGGCGTTCAAGTGGACAATTGGTCTTTGTTTTACGATTTTTCTTGGGTTTGTAAGCATTCAAGGAATCATGGCAGGGGCTGTTGACGGACTTTCAATAAGAACGGCGAAATATGCAATCAAGAGTTACATTCCAGTTGTCGGTGGCTATGTCTCTGACGGACTTTCTATCATCATGGCAAGCAGTATGTTGATCAAAAATGCGGTTGGTGGTGTTGGGCTTTTCTTACTTTTTTCCAGTGTGATTTCTCCAGTGATTAATCTTGCAATTTTCATTCTTTCACTGAAGTTTATGGCAGGAATAATTGAACCTATAGGCGACAAAAAGACGGCAAATTTCATAAGCGACATATCCAAAAGCTTGTCTCTTCTTGTTGCACTTCTTGTTGCGGTTTCGTTCATGTATTTGGTTATGACTGGGCTGATTATGTGCAGTGCTAATTTGGTGATTTAATTTAATAAAACATTAAAGTTTGCAATTTCAGAAAAAATTTGAGAAATGAAACAAAAGCAAATTTTCTTATGAAAATAAAAAAAGGAGGGAGAAATGGGTGCGGTATCAAGTTGGTTGTTGTCAATTGCTGGAATCATCATTTTGAGTGTCTTGGCTGAATTTGTTCTTCCAGAAGGGCAAATAAATCGATACACAAAAGTCATTTTTTCATTTGTTATCTTGCTTGTCATCATCATGCCTCTTCCTTCCATTTTTGGAAAAGATTTTGATTTGTCTGACTACTTTGGAACGAGCGAAAGCACACTGCAGGAAGATTATTTATACCAATTGAATTTGGACAAACTTACGACCTTGAATGAAGACCTTTCAAAGAAAATACAAAATGAAGGAATGAACAATGTGGAGGTTTCCATCAATGCAAATGTGCTTTCACAGACATTGGAAATTTATGGTGTTTATGTCGATTTATGCGATATTGAATATGACGAAAAATTTGAAAGTAAAGATATTGTGACAGCAAAGTTGAAAATAAGAGAAATCATAGATGGTTTTTCCATCTTAGATGGTGTGGAGGTTAAATTTAATGAGCAAAATTAAAGAATTTTGGACAAAACTGAAATCTATTAAGCATTTTGAAATTTGGGTTGCAGTGGTTATCGGGCTTTTGGTTTGTGTGATTTATTTCTCATTCTTCTCACAGCCAAAAAACGACAGCATTGAAAATGATGCGACAAAAGAATATTCTGCCGCCGAGGAATATGTGGACTATCTTGAGAATAAGTTATGTAATGTATTGTCCAAGATTTCTGGCGTGGGTGATTGCAGTGTGATTATCACTTTGGAAAGTGGTTTTTCTTATGAGTATGCAACTGAAACAGACACGAAAACCACAGTTTCAGGTGGAACAGAAACAACAATAACAACAGAAACAGTCATTCTTGTTTCTAATGAGCCTGTGATTATCAAGGAAAATTATCCTGTCATAAAGGGGGTGGTGATTGTTGCAAAAGGTGCAGAAAACTTTTCAATTAAGATGGACATCTTAGAAGCGGTTGAAACTGTCTTGGAAGTTGACAGTGACAATATAACAATTCTTTCATAAAAAGGAGATAAAACATGAAAAAAAGAACAAAAATCATCATTCTTTCACTTATGATTGTCCTCTTGGGAGTGACAGGATATTTGAACATTGTTTTGAACAATTCAATCAAAGAAACAAACACTGGTGTGACAACAACAAGTTATTTCACATCATATCGCAATGACAGAGAAAGCACTCGAGATCAAGAAATTTTGTATTATGATGCAATCATTGACAGTGCCTCATCAACAGAAGCGGCAATCGCTGCAGCAGAACAAGCAAAACTTGACCTTATTGAAACGATGGAAAAAGAACTTGCCGTTGAAGGACTCATCAAAGCACAAGGATTTTCTGATTGTGTGATTGCAATTTCTGACACAAAAGTTAATGTTGTTGTCAAGAGCACAACACTTACAGAAAATGAAGTTGCTCAAATTTCAACAATTGTCAAAGAACAACTTGGCACAGAACTTAAAAATATTGTGATAATTCCAGCAGAATAATTTGCAAAATGTTATAACTTATGATAAAATATCTTTGTTATTAACACAAGGAGAAGGTTATGGCAGTAAAAAACCAAGACACCAACAATGGAAAAATCACTTTGGACAGAAAAATTCTTGTTTCAATCATAAATTTGGCTGCAAAGGAAATCAATGGCGTTGAGAGTGTGACAAATTCCGCTCGTCCATGGTATAAAAAACTTTTCAATCGTTATGACGATGGGGTGGAAATCAAATTTGAGAAAAATGGAGCACTCACTGTTGATGTTTATATCAATATCTACATTGGCTTCAGCGTTCCGGACATAGCATACAGAGTTCAAGAGAACATCAGAAACTCACTTGCAACAATGGTTGCATTGAAACCACTCAAAATCAACATCCATGTCATCAATGTGGAATGTGACAAAGAGGTGGAAAATGCGTAACGACGCACGTGAGAACGCCTTCAAATTGATTTTTGAAAGTTTGTTTCATGAATATGACCAGCTGCTTTCCAAGGAAAATTTGACTGTCTTGAAAAAAGAAGATGACAACAAGTTTTTTGAAGATATAATGAAAAACTTCAACGAACATAAAGAACTTCTCAAAGAAGAAATTGAAAAACATCTGAAGAATTTTGAATATGACAGACTTTTTAAAATCGATTTGGCAATAATATATCTTGCAGTCACAGAAATCAAATTTTGCGAAACTCCTAAGGCTGTTGCAATCAATGAAGCATTGGAACTTGCAAAAAAATATAGCACAGGGAAATCTTCAAAATTTATTAATGGACTAGTTTCTGCCATAGTCAATTAGAATAGATGTCAAATTCAAATTTTACTTTAACAGTAACAAAATTCAACACAATAATTAGGGATATTTTCAACGCCGAAGAGTTGCTCCACAATGTCAAGATTGCTGGGGAAGTCTTTGGCGTTTCTCTTTCCAAAACTGCTGTTTATTTTTCGATTAAAGACGAGGCAAGTTCTTTGCCTTGTGTTTGTTTTTATGGCGAACTTGCAAAAGACATCAAAGAAGGCGACATGGTTGTCGTCACTGGAAGTCCCAATTATTACGCCAAGAGCGGAAGATTTAATTTTGTTGTAAACAAGATTGAGCCGTTTGGACAAGGACTTTTGTATCAAAGATTCTTGCTCTTGAAAGAACAACTTGAAAAAGAAGGTTTGTTTGACCAATCACACAAAAAACAACTGCCGACAAACATCAAGAGAATTGGAGTTGTAACCTCAAAAGATGGAGCAGTCATTCAAGATATCAAGAATGTGACATGGAGAAGAAATCCTGGAATTGACATTGTGCTTTATGACACCAAAGTTCAGGGTAATGGAGCAGAAAAAGAAATTGCCGAGGGCATTAAATTCTTTTCAGAATATGACAAAGTTGATGTTGTCATTGTTGCACGTGGGGGTGGAAGTTTGGAAGACTTGTCGGCATACAACACCGAACTTGTTGCTCGTGCAACTTATGCATGCAAAAAACCTATTGTGTCAGCAGTTGGACATGAAACCGATTTCACAATCATAGACTTTGTTTCTGATCTTAGAGCGCCAACACCGAGTGCTGCGGCAGAGCTTTTGGCAAAAGACACAAAGTCGCACAAAATGGCATTAAAGAAGGATATATCGCGTCTTTCTCGAAACATTGACACCTACATTGCAGACAAAACATTGCAATTTCAAGGAACAAAAAACATCATTGTTTCAATGGTTGAAGATATGGTGACTGATAAGAAACTGCAGATTGAGAAATTGACGAATCAAATATCAAGCAAGTTGAATGAATTTGTGGTTAAGAGAGATTATGAACTCAAACTCAAACTTGCCACATTAAAGAAACTTAATCCGCTTGACATATTGTCACAAGGATATGCTAAAATAGAACAAAATGGAAAACCAATCGGACTGGCAAAAAATGTTGACTTTGGCAGTCAAATTGAAATCAACTTTTCAGATGGCTGTGTGAAAGCAATGCCACAAAATAAGGAGTGATTTATGAGTTACGAAGAAGCAATAAAGGAAATGGAAGAAATAATCGAAAAACTTGAGAATGAGCAATTGCCGTTGAAGAAAGCACAAGAACTTTTTGAGCGTGCAAGCGAACTTGCAAAATTCTCTCAAGAAGAACTTTCCAAAACAACAGGAAAATTATATCAAATCAAGAAAGAACTTGACCAAATCACAGAGGAGGAAGTATGAAAATAAGCAAACTTGTTGGAGAACGCTTGAAAGATGCTCCAAACAATGCAACATTAAAAAGTCACATTTTACTTTTGCGTGCGGGCTACATAAAACAAGTCAGCACAGGAATTTTTTCTTTGCTTCCACCAGCACAAAAGGTAAACTTGAAAATTCAAAACATTATCAGAGAAGAAATGAACAATCTTGGTGGGCAAGAAGTTCTTTTCCCTGTTGTTATGCCACGCGAACTTTGGGAAATGTCTGGAAGATATGGAACAATTCAAGAGGAACTTTTGCGTTTTAAAGACAGAAACGGACATGACATGGTTTTGGGTATGACTCATGAAGAAGCAGCCGTTCATATGGCCTTGAACACCATCAAAAGTTATGATCAATTGCCTTTTATGATCTATCAAATTCAAACCAAATACAGAGATGAGGCAAGACCACGTGGTGGACTTATCAGAGTGAGAGAGTTCACAATGAAGGATGCATACTCATTTCACACATCACAGGAAGATTTGGAAAATTTTTACAAAAAAGTGTATGATGCTTATGTCAGAGTCTATAAAAGAATTGGATTTAAAAACTTTATATCTGTCAAAAGTGACAGTGGCATGATGGGTGGAAAGGTTGCTGATGAATTTATGGCTGTGACAGATTCTGGGGAAGACAGACTTGTGCTTTGCTCTGAATGTGACTACAGCAGCAATATGGAAGTTGCAGATTCAATCAAAGAAGAAAATGACAGACAGATGACGGGGGAAATGGAAGAAGTCTTCACTGGTAATGCACACACAATTGAAGAGGTTTGTGCATTCCTTGAAACTGATTCAAAGCACACTGCAAAAGCGGTTTGCTATCAAACACTAGATGAAAAACTTGTCGTTGCTTTTCTTCGTGGTGACTGCGATGTGAACGAAACAAAGTTGAAAAAACTTGTGCAGAGTGAATTATATCCTGTCGAAGTGGAAAAATATGGGTTGGAAGCGGGAAACATTGGTTGCGTAAACTTGAATGTTCCAGAAAATTCTTTTGTGTTCTTTGATGAAACTTTGAAAGGATTGGAAAGTTTTGTTACTGGAGCAAATAAAAAAGACTTCCACTTCAAAAATGTAAGCATTTCAAGAGATGTCAAAGTTGACAATTTTATGAATATCTCTTTGGTTAGAGAAGGTGATTTATGTCCAGTTTGCCATAAACCTTTGCATTTGAGCCGTGGTATTGAAATTGGAAACATTTTCCAACTCGGAACAAAATACACAAAACCTATGGGAATGAAAATAACAATGCCAGACGGAACCGTGAAAGAACCTATTATGGGTTGTTACGGAATTGGTGTTGGAAGATGTCTTGCAAGCATTATCGAAGAAAAAGCAGATGATAAGGGACTTATTTGGCCGATGACAATTGCACCTTGGCAAGTTCATTTCTGCCCTATCAGACTTGATAACGAAAATGTCAGTGCAGTTGCAGACGAACTCTACAAAAAGATGGAAAACGCAGGCATTGAAGTTTTGTTTGATGACAGAAACATTTCTGCAGGAATCAAACTTACTGACAGTGAACTTATGGGTATGCCAATAAGAGTTGTTATAAGTCCAAAAACACTGGCAAATGGAACTGCAGAAGTCACTGTCAGGGGAGAAGAAGGCGAGCCGTTGTTCATTCCAATAGCGGACTTAATTCCAGAACTTAAAGTCATGATTCAAGATGAGATTGATGAAATTGAAAAATCTTTATAAAGGAGTTTGATAATGGTTGAAATCAAAACTAAATTGGACGAAAATGCAACCAAAGAAATCACAAATTTCCAAATGAGAAAAATTTGGTGGCTATATTTGTTGTTTTCGCTGATATTCATTTTGTTGGGTGTGCTTACGATAATCGAAGACCCAGGAATGATTGCAACTGCGGTTGTGTTTATTGTCATTGGAGTTTTGTTTACACCACTTTGCATATTGCTGACTAAGGGAATTTCAAAAAGCAACAAAAAGTCATCTCCACTGCTTAAAGATGAAATTGTTGAAACATACAAATTTGATGACAACAAGTTTTCAATTGAGCAGACAAAGGGTGACACCTTTAGGTCTTTCACAGAAAGTGAATATTCATATATCTACATGGTTAAAGAAACTGATAAATATTGGCTTCTATATCTTTCAACATCCCAAGCACATCTTCTTCCAAAAGATAAAATCACTGAAGGGTCAGTTGGAGAATTGAATGATATTTTTAAACAAAAACTTGAAAACAAATTTTCACCTTGTAACAAAAAATAGATAATCTCAGGAATTTGTCAAAAACATTTAACAAATCACCTTGTGTGGAACTATAATATTTGCAAGAGGTGAATTATATGGAAAAAGAAAAGTATATAATTACAGGAGCAACAGGTCACATTGGAAATGTTTTGGCAAGAAAACTTTGCGAGCAGAACAAAGATGTGACTGCTTTTGTTTTGCCAAATGAAGATTTAACCCCAATTAAAGATTTGAATTTGAAAATTGTTTATGGTGACATCACAGACAGAGAAGCGGTTTTCAAATTGATTGAAAAAGATTCCATTGTGATGCACTTGGCAGGAATCATTGATATAGGAACAATGCCAGAAGAAATCATTAGAAAGGTCAACGTGGAAGGGACAAAAAATGTCGTTGATGCTTGTGTTGAAAACAAAGCAAAAAAATTGATATATCTCAGCACAGTTCACATCATTGACCCACAAAATGAAGGAGATATTCTTGTTGAACCAACAGTCTTTGACAAGAATAAGGTTGTGGGAAATTATGCAAAAACAAAATTGGAAGCAACAAAATACATCTTTGATGCTTGCAAAGAAAAAGGACTGAAAGCATCTGTTTTGTATCCTTCAGGTGTTTTGGGACCTTATGATTACAAGATTTCTGAACTTGGCCAAGTCATTTTGGATTATATGAACCACAAACTTATTGCCTATGTCAAAGGTGGATATAACTTTGTCGATGTCAGAGATGTCGTTGATGCTGCAGTCAATGCAGTGACCATGGGGTGTGATGGCGAGGGTTATATTGTCAGTGGTCGTGCTGTTGATTTGAAAGAACTCCTAAGCATAATCAACAAAAAACTTGGACGAAAAAGACTTCCTCCAAAGATTGCATTATGGTTTGTTAGAATGTTTGCAGGGTTAAGCAATTTGTATTACAAAATGAGAAAAAAGAAACCTGTCTTTTCAAAATATTCACTCTACACTTTGAATGTAAACCATAATTTCAGCAATGAAAAGGCAAAGAAAGAACTCAAGTTCAAACCAAGAGATGTTGTTGAAAGTGTGAATGATTCAGTTGATTGGTTCATCAAGAATAAGCCAGAACTTGTCAACTTTAAAAAACTTAATATAGATAAATAAATTTTCACTGTTTGTCCTAAACAAAAGCAATTGAAAATATAATAAAATATGAAGAAAAACAATCTCAGGTGGGCATTTAAGACACTTATTCTCTCCATATTTTTATCTATTGTGTTCAGTGTTGTGTCACAAAGTCTTTTTCCGAATTTGTCAATTTTTCTTTCATTGTTTATCATTGCATTTTTCATTGTTATCAGTGTGATTTTTGACATGATAAGCGTCGCAGTGACATCAATAAAACTAGAACAGATTGAAAAATATTCCAAACAAAAAGGTTATCAAACAGCGATTAAGCTTTGCCAAAACACAGAAAAGGTTTCTTCATTTTGCGGAGATGTTGTGGGTGACATTTGCGGAATCTTGAGCGGTGCAGGAGGCGTCAGTCTTGTTCTTAATATGCACCTGCAAGATGAATCAGTTTATTTCATTGTGACTTGTGTTGTCAGCGCATTAATTGCAGGTCTGACAATTTTTGGGAAAGCGGTCATGAAAGGATATTCAGTTGACAAGTGTGAAAATGTCGTCATGAAAACTGCCAGCATAATGGAAACTTCTCCACTCACATTGATAAAAAGACTTAAATTCAAAAATAATAAAGTTAGAAATAAAAACAAGAATAATGATTTTGATGATAAAGGCAAAAAATCAGAAAAAGTTGAAAAAATTTTGAAAAAATGATTGACATAAAAATTTCATTGTGATATTATATTGCAGTAAGAAAGCAGAAGTTCTCCTTCTCACCCATCGAATTTCGTTTTGATGTGGTCAAAAATTTGAATATCTTTGTTGATGAAAATTTTTGATTTGTGTGATTTTTGGTAGAACTTTGCGTCCTACCAAATTTTTTATTAAAAAGGAGATTACGACAATTTTTAAGGAATTATTGATCAATGATCAAATCACTTCAAAAGAAGTTAGATTGATTGGAGAAGAAGGAGAGCAACTTGGAGTTCTCTCAAAATCAGAAGCACAAGACATTGCTGATAAGCAAGGATTAGATTTGGTTCTCATGTCACCAAATGCAAATCCTCCAGTTTGCAAACTTATGGACTATGGCAAATATAAGTTTGACACGATTAAGAAAGAAAAAGAAATTCGCAAAAATCAAAAAATAAGCGAGGTCAAAGAAATTCAACTTTCAATGAGAATTGATGACTATCACATCAGTTTCAAACTTAAAAATGCTCAAAAGATTTTGCAAGATGGAGACAAAGTCAAAGTGTCATTGCGCATGAGAGGAAGAGAACAAGCATATTCACAAAATGCCGTTGAGATTGTGAAAAAGTTTGTCCAAGATTTGTCAGAATATGGTTCAATTGACAAAGAACCTGCAATTATGGGCAGAAATGTCTTTGTCGTAATCAACCCTAAAAAAAGCTAAAATAAAAGGAGAAAAGGAAAATGCCTAAAATGAAAACACACAGTGGTGCAAAGAAAAGATTTTCACTCACTGCAACAGGAAAAGTTAAGTATGCAAGACCAAACAAAGGTCACTTCTTGACAAACAAAAACAAAAATCGTAAAAGAAAACTCAGAAAAGGGTCTTATATTGCTGGAAAGAATGCAAGCAACATCAAGACATTGCTCTGCAAGTAATTAGGAGGGGAAAATGAGAATTAAAAGAGGAGTAAACGCAGTTAAGAAGCGTAGAAAAATTTTAAAACAAGCAAAAGGTTACTTTGGAGCAAAGAGTAAACTTTACAGAACAGCAAGAGAACAAGTTATGAAGAGCGGACAATATGCTTATATTGGACGTAAACAAAAGAAAAGAGATTTCCGTGCTCTTTGGATCACAAGAATCAATGCTGCTTGCAGATTGAACGACATTTCATACAGCAGATTCATTAACGGACTCAAGAAAGCTAATGTAACTCTTAACAGAAAAGTTCTTGCTGATATGGCTGTAAGAGAACCAGAAGCTTTTGCCAACCTTGTTGAAGTTGCTAAGAAGGCATAACTTCATGTTGAAGGCGACAAATAATTTCATATTGAACCTTAAAAAGCAAAAACGAGAAAATAAGTCTTTGCTTTTTTTGGATAATGTGAAAATAATCAAAGACGCATTAGAAGGTGGTTCAATCAAGCCGGAATGTATTTTAACCAGCCTTGACGAACTTCCATTTGAGTGTGAAAGCTGTCAGATTTATAAGGTTGATGAAAAAATAATTGAACAGTTGGCAGACACAAAAACACCACAGAAAGTATTATGCATTGCATATCTCACACAAAATGTTGTGGAATTGCCTAAGACTAATTTTCTTGTTTTGGACGGACTCCAAGACCCGGGAAATGTTGGGACTCTCATTCGTTCTGCTTTTGCTTGTGGATTTGAAACCATCTTTTTGGTGAATTCTGTTCGCAGAGAAAACAGCAAACTTATCAGAAGTTCTGTCGGTGCAGTGTTCAATTCCAAAGTCTATCAAATGTCAAGAGAAGAGTTTGTTGCTTATGCAAAAGAAAACTCTTTCAAATTGATTATGTGTGATATGAATGGAGAAAACATTTTCGACTTTTCCGAGACCAATCCGAGTGATAAACAACATCTTGGAGTTGTTGTTGGAAACGAGGGGCAGGGTGTAAGTGACGAAATTGCTGCTTTATGTTATAAGACTGTCATGATCCCAATGAAAAAGGGAATTGAAAGCCTTAATGCAGGTGTTTCCGGCTCAATCATTATGTATGAAATAAACAAAAATAGCATTTAAATAATTTCAATTTTCATTGTCTTTATTTTCATTTTTCTTGTCTTTTTTACCAAAAGGAATTACCAGAATCAATATTGCTATTATAATTTCTACATAGAAAGGAATTGGTGTAATTTTTTCCGGATTTAATGTTTTACTAAAAATCCCTAGGGTTTTAAAAGCATCAATATCATCTTGTGTAGCATCTAATAAATACGAATCTTCATTTGTTGTAATGTATACTCGATATTCATAATCTCCAGGCAAATAATTTGAAGATCCACTTTCTTTAGAGGTTTCTCCTAAAACTATTGTTTTATGATAGTATTCAACTTTCTTTATACCTGTTACAGTATTAAGAATTTCAATTACACCTTTATCTTCAAAAGAAGTTCTACTAAAGCCTTTTTCAAAACTAAAATATCTATAATTTATCAAAGCAAAACCTATAACAACAATTAACAACATAATTTTTATTAAAATTTTCATACCTACCTCATTTGTTTTTTACAATATATCACAAAATATTTATATTGTCAATCTTAAAACAAGGGGAATCAAAATATTTGACACATAATAATTATTTATTCTATAATATTTATGGTTATTACACTATGTCACAAATTTAACAAAAGGAGATTACAAAAATGTCAGGACATTCAAAATGGCATAACATACAAGCTAAAAAAGGTAAGACTGATGCCGCAAGAGGAAAGATTTTCACAAAAATCGGTAGAGAAATCGCAGTTTGCGTTAAAGCAGGCGGTCCTGACCCTAATGTAAACAGCAAATTAAAGGATATTATCGCAAAGGCCAAACAAAACAATATGCCAAGTGATAACATTGAAAGATCAATCAAAAAGGCCTCAGGCGAACTTTCTGGAGTAAATTACGAAGCAATCACTTATGAAGGCTACGGAGTTGGTGGTTCTGCTGTTATTGTTGAATGCTTAACAGACAACAAAAACAGAACTGCTGGAGATGTTCGTCACGCTTTTGACAAACACGGTGGAAGCCTTGGCTCAACAAATTGTGTGTCATATCTTTTCAAGAGAAAGGGTATTGTTGTTGTCACAGATTTCAGCGACATAGACACACTTATGCTAGATGCAATCGAAGAAGGTGCAGTTGATGTTGTTGAAGATGAAGATGCTGTGGAAATCATAACAGAACCTAACGAAGATGGAAAAATGCGTGAAGCACTTGAAAAGAAGGGTTACAATGTCGTTTCATCTGAAACTGAACTTGTTCCAGATATGTACGTTGACTTGGGTGCAGATCAAGAAGCAAAATTCCAAAGAATGATTGATGCACTTGAAGATTTGGACGATGTTCAAGAAGTTTATCACAATGTAAACCTTTCTGAAGAAGAATAAAATAGGATTTTGTATGGATTTTATTATAGAATTCTTTGTAGAGTTTTTTGGATATGTTTATCTAAATTTTGCGATGTCATTAGTTCCAGACAAAAAACTAAAAAAATGGCAGCTGCATCTTCTTAATGCAATCAGTCTAATCGTTTCTTTATATGTTTTGGCTTCACTTTGTTTTGGAATAACTTTACTGATCGTTTCAAAAGACAATTCTCAATTTAATACAGGTTTAGGATTAACAATCTCAGGTGGGTTGATTTTGTTGATACAAATCATTTTGTATGTCATAACTAAAAAGAGAGAAATGGAATTAAAGAAGAAAAAGGCAATGGAGCGCAAATATAAAAAATTGCAGGAACAAAATGCAAAAAATACTAATGAAATCATAATTGAACAAGACACAAATCAAATAAACAACAAGCAGGATTGACCTGCTTTTTCTTTTATGTCCTGGCTTGCATTTAGTATGCTTTTTCATTTGACAAAATAAGCGTTTTTTATTAAAATTAATTTATGAGAATTTTAGGAATTGATCCGGGCTATGGGATTGTTGGTTACGGAATTATTGACACAGATAGAGATAATGCTGTGGTGGATTATGGTGTGATTGAAACCCCAAAAGAAGAAACTTTTCCAGTTCGTCTTCAACGAATTGACGAATCTTTGAGAGTTCTTTTTGAAACCTACAAGCCAGATGAAGTTGCGATTGAAGAATTGTTCTATTTCAAAAATCAAAAAACTGTCATTCAAGTGGCTCAAGCAAGGGGGGTTATTGTGCTTGCCAGTCAAAAGTATTGTGGCAGAACATTTGAATATACACCAATTCAAATCAAACAGGCTCTCACTGGCAATGGAAGAGCGGACAAACATCAGATGCAGTTTATGGTAAAGAATGTTCTGGGGCTTGCTTCAATTCCAAAACCAGATGACGCGGCAGATGCTTTGGCGGTTGCACTATGTCACAGTCAAATCAACCCTCGCTTGAATGTTAATATGATGCAATAATTAAGGAGAAAATATGATTTCATTTCTTGTTGGAACAATTGAAGAAAAAAGAGAGAATCTGTTGGTAATAGACGTCAATGGTGTTGGATATGAACTGACAATTTCAAACAACACACTTGCAAGTTTGCCAATGGAAGGAGAGACAACCAAGGTTTTGACATATTTGCAAGTGAGTGAAAACACAGGGGTGTGTTTATATGGTTTTGCGACAGAAGAAGAAAAAGCGATGTTTTTGCGACTTATCACGGTTTCCGGAGTTGGACCTAAAATGGCCATCACAATATTATCCGGCATGAAGCTTTCTGACTTGGTTGTTGCAATTGTGAGTGAGGATTCCAATCTTCTTTCAAAAATAAAGGGTTTGGGAAAGAAAACTGCCGAAAGAATTTGTTTGGAACTTAAAGATAAGATTTCAACAACTTCATTCAACATCCAAGGTTCAGAGTTGATTGATAATAATTACAACGAAAATGCTTTGAATGATGCTGTTGACACATTAATCAACTTGGGTGTAAACAAAAACGAAGCATACAGACTTGCAAGAAGCAAAGCAACTGCCGATACAACTGCTGAAGAAATCATTTTGAAAGTTCTTAGAGAACTTGGTAGATAATTAATCTAAACACAAAATATTGTGTGTTATGCAGATAATTGCGCTGAATAATACACAACAAAAAGGAAATGTGAAGTATGGAAGATAGATTTATAACAAGCACAAAAAATTGGACTGATGCTGAAATTGAAAACTCTCTCAGACCAACAAAACTATCCGAATATGTTGGACAAGAGAAGGTCAAGCAAAGTCTTGAAATTTATATTAAAGCTGCAAAATCAAGAAAAGATGCTTTGGACCAT
>CAMMFF010000012.1:0-32207 GCA_946496065.1 uncultured Clostridia bacterium | reverse complement strand
GAGTGTCAAGCACGTCATATCCAAATGGCTGGAGCACATATGGAACATACAAGACAAACTTCACAGTTGTGAGTGACAGAATTCTGACACTGGGAGCAGTTGAGACAGAAAAGGTTTCAGAAGGCTGGGCATTTACAAATAGTGACACATATAGCAATGTATCAGGATTGAATAAGGCAGAATCAACAACAAATTTCTCTGCTGGAATAACCAATAAACAAGCGGCAACAGGATATACATATTATAGGTTTGGTGACGCAGGACAACAAGATAAAGTTGTCAGTGTGTCAGTAACAGAGGATGGAGTGAGAGTGGCATCAATAGATGAGATAGACGACTATTTAACAGACTATTCCGCAAAGGCAAGTGACATGGTGTGCTTCTTGCTTGGTTGTGGAACAGATGACAAAGTGAACTATTGGACCAGAAACTTGGGAACAGGATTGGGCAATGGACAGGTGATTACTGATGCTGGAGCAACAAAGTCAAATTGGCTTGGACATGTTCAAGGTGTTCGACTTGCACTTACTATGGGAAATGGTAGCAGAATTTAAAAAAGAGAGTTTAACTCTCTTTTTCTTTTGACTTTTACTGCTGTTTTTTGTTATAGTAATAGTGGTTTAGTATATAAATTTGTTCTTTTATATTTTTGCTTGATATATGCTTAATTATCGAATTTTTATTGAGGTGATATATGAAAGTTGTTGTTGATGCTTTTGGTGGAGATAATGCTCCATTTGAAATTGTTGAAGGAGCAGTTCTTGCAGTTGAAAAAAACAAAGATTTGACAGTTGTTTTGACTGGTGATGAAACAAAAATTAAAGAAATTTTGAAAGGTAGAACAAACAGAATTGAAATTGTTCATGCAAGCGATGTCATAACTAATGATGATGTCCCAACAATTGCAATTCGTCAAAAGAAAGATTCTTCTTTGGTTAAGGCTTTTGATTTGTTGAAAGAAGATCCTGATGTTGTTGGTCTTGTTTCTGCAGGAAGCACAGGAGCAATTCTTTCTGGTGCAATTATGAAGATTGGGAGAATCAAAGGAATTTCTCGTCCTGCTCTTGCTCCAATTTTGCCAACTAAAAAAGACACAGATGTCATCATCATTGATAGCGGTGCAAATGTTGATTGTAAGAGTGAAAACTTGTTGCATTTTGCAATTATGGGCTCTGCTTATTATTCCATCGTTGAAGGAGTCAAAGAACCAAGAGTGGCACTTTTGAACAATGGTGCAGAAGAACATAAGGGAAATGAGCTTACAAAAGAAACTTATCCACTTATGAAAAAGTTGTCAATCAACTTTATTGGAAACACAGAAGCCAGAGAAGTTATGTCTGGTGATGTTGATGTCATCGTCACAGATGGCTTTGCTGGAAATGTGCTTTTGAAGGGTGTTGAAGGCGCAGCAAGTGGCATTTTGTCTGTTTTGAAGAGAGAAATCAAGGCAAGTTTTTCTGCCAAAATTGGTTACATTTTCATGGGCAAAGTGTTCAAAAAATTGAAAGCAAAACTTGACATCAACAAACATGGTGGAGCACCATTTTTGGGTTGCAAAAAACTTGTTGTCAAAAACCATGGCTCTTGCGGAAGAGATAACATTTGTGCATCAATTATGCAGGTGATCAAGCTCTATGAAAACAAATTGAATGAAAAAATTGAAACTATGGTTGATGAAATGACAAAGAAGGTTGAGGTCGCAAATGGTTGATGAAAAAATTGGGTATGTTTTTAAAAATAAAAACCTTTTAAAACGTGCTTTGACACATCCTTCTAAGTCAAAAGAAAATTATCAGAGATTGGAATTTTTGGGAGATTCTATTTTGAATTTCTTGGTTGGAGAATATCTCTTTAAACATTGTGATAAGCAAGAAGGCGAACTTACAGTTTTGAGGTCTCATTTTGTATCTGAAGATTATTTGGCTCAGTGTTTTGATGAAATGGGTTTGGCGGAGGATGTCATTGCAGGAAAAAGTCTGAACAATGAAATCACTTCAGCGATCAAAGGTGACATCATCGAATCAATTATTGCTGGGATATATCTTGACAGTGATTTGGATACGGCAAGAAACTTCATTATTGACAAACTTCACATTGACACTTTTGAAGATGCAAAAAATGACAACTACAAATCTCAACTGCAGGAACTTGTGCAAGCAAATTTCAAGTGCACGATGAAATATGAAACTGTCAAAGTGGGGGAATATTTTGAAGCAAAGTTCTTTATGGATGAAGATTTGATTGCTGTAGGTTATGGCAAAGACAAAACCAAAGCAGAACAAAACTGTGCTTATGTGGCGTTGAATAAATTATTTGTGGACTGATGACTGATTATCAAATTATAACTTTTATCAGGTTCTTAAGGTGGGAATATGTATTTCAAAAAAATTGAAATGATTGGTTTTAAATCATTCGCAGACAGAACGGTTATTGAATTTAATGGTGGATTTACTGCTATTGTTGGACCAAATGGTTGTGGCAAGAGCAATGTTTCCGATGCCATTCGTTGGGTGCTTGGTGAACAAAGTGCCAAGTCTTTGCGTGGCGATAACATGCAAGATGTTATTTTTAAGGGGACTGAGAAGAGAAAAAGTTTGTCATATTGTGAAGTTACTTTGACTTTTGATAACACTGACAGATTTTTCAACATTGCTTATGATGAACTTTCAATCACAAGAAAACTTTATCGTTCTGGCGAAAGTGAATATCAAATCAACAAAAACACTTGTCGTTTGCGTGACATAACCGATCTTTTGTTTGACAGTGGTATCGGAAAGAATGGTTATTCTGTCATTGGGCAAGGTAAGGTTAGCGAAATTGTTGACGAGAAACCAGAAGAGCGTCGTGCTATGTTTGAAGAGGCGGCAGGAATTGCAAAATTCAAATCAAGAAAGGACGAAGCGGAAAGAAAACTTGAAAGAACCAGGGACAATTTGGTGCGTATTGACGACATTCGTGGCGAAATTGACAGACAAATGGGGCCTCTTCGTAAGCAAGCGGAAGATGCTAAAAAGTATCTTGAATATAAAGGGCAACTTAAAGATTTGGAAGTTAATGCCTATATTTATCAATATGAAAATGCCAGCGTGGTCAAAGAACAAATTAATGCAAAATTGCAGGCCATTGATGAAGAAATGTTTGCAAGACAAACCGATTTGGACAACATCACTCGTGAATATGCAGAAGCAATGGACAAATTGTCGGCTTATGACAAAGAAATCGCTTCTTTGAATGATGAACTTTTGAGACTCACTGTTGAACTTGAAAAACAAGAAGGAGAAACAAAAGTAACTCGTGAGAGAATCAATTACACACAAAAAGAGAACGACAGAATCAATCTTGATTTGACCAATGCGCAGACAGTTATTGAAACCTGCGATGAACAAGAACAAGCAAAAAATGAGGAACAAGCAAGACTTCAAGAACGTTTGAATGTTCTGAACACAACTTATGAAAACTTATCAGCAAAGCACTTACAAATTGTTGATGAGATGTCTTTGAGTGAAACAGAAACCGGCGAATCACAACAAAAAATCATCGAAACCCTTGGTTCTCTTTCTGATGTCAAGAGCAATGTTTCAAGGCTTGAAACAGAAAGAAATCTTCTTATTCAAAACAGAGAAAATCTTGAGAAGAACTTAAAAGAAGTTGAAGAAAAAATTGCTAACATTAAAAACTTAAATCAGGCAAGCAAAGAGACAATTGACAAGACTTCAAAAAAATTTCAAGAGATTAAAAACAAACAGGAAGAAATTTCTGGACGTATTTTTGTCACTACAAAAGATATTGCAGAACTGGAAACTGAGAGAGCAAATTTGATTACTCAGGTTAAGGTTTATGAAAACAGAAGAAAACTTTTGTCTGAAATGCAGGCAGAATATGAAGGCTATGCTCAAAGTGTTAGAAAAATTTTGAAAGAAAGTGAAAAGAACTCAGCATTCAGCAGTAAAATGGTTGGCGTTCTTGCTTCCCTTATCAAAGTTCCTGCTCAGTTTGAAACTGCAATTGAAGTTGCTCTTGGAAATGCTGTCCAAAACATTGTTACATACAATGAAGATGGGGCAAAGGACTTGATTGCATATTTGAAAGAAAACAAATTTGGTCGTGCAACATTCTTGCCTATCAGCAGTATGCGTAGACGTGATATGGACGAAAGAAGCATTGCGGGAAAAAAGGGTGTTTTTGGTGTTGCAAGCAAACTTATTTCTTATGACAAGAAAATTGATAATGTCATCAGCAACTTGCTTGGAGGAACTGTTGTGGTTGACACATTGGCAACGGCCGTTGACCTTGCAAGAGATAACAGATTTTCTTTCAAGATTGTCACTCTTGATGGAGATGTTGTCAGCACACAAGGTTCGCTTACTGGTGGAAGCAAGCGTAGTGAAGTTGTGAACTTGATTTCTCGTCAAAGAGAGATTGAAACACTTGCAACAGAAATTGATGCTTTAACTCGAAAAGAATATGAAATGAAAAATAAGATAGACTATCTTAAAGTCGATTTAAACGCCTCAAAATCGAGCGAAAAGCAAATTCTTGATCAGAGAAACGAACTTGAAATCAACTTGGCAAAAGAGCAAGAAAAACTCGAAGCAATCAACAAGGATTTGGCAGAACTTGAAGACGAAAAGAATGTTTATGAAATGGAAAAAACTTCTGTTTCCAACAAATTGAAGTTGATTGAACAAGATTTGTCACAAACCAATTTGGTTCAAAATGCTTTGAGTGGAAACAAAGAAGATGCAGACCTTTTGATTAAGCAAAAACAAGAGCATTACAACCAAATTAGAAAGGAAAGAGATGAGATTGTTGCCAACATGACAACGGTCAAAGTTGAAATTGCATCTTGTGAAGCACAAATCAAGGCTTTGAAGGAAGATTTGGACAGAATTTTGCTTGAAAAAGACAAACAACTTTCCAACATTGAATCTTTGAAATCTCACTTGGCAGAGAATGAAAAGTTTATTGCAAGTGCAGAGGAAATGATTAGGATTCAGATTGAAAATGCAAAACCTTCACTTGCAAAAGATAATTTGCAGAAAATCAGAAGAGATAGAGAAAATCTTGAAAACAGCAAGGTTGCCATCTCTGCAAGCATTAAGAAGTTGGATGAAGATAAAACAGTCACAATGGAAGAAATTTCCAAGGTGAATGACAAGAAATATCGTGAAGAGGCAAACTTGACGAAGGTTGACACAGAACTTGAGGCTATGCAAGAGAGAATCTATGAAGAATACAGTTTGACTTATTCAGGTTGTTTGGAATTTAGACGTCCAGACTTTGAGATTAAAGAAGCGCTTATAAGCATCAACAAATTGAAAAAAGATATCTCTGCTCTTGGTTATGTCAATGTTCATGCGATTGAAGATTGTTCAACATTGCTTGAAAGATACAATGAAATGACAACTCAATCTGACGACTTGAAAAAAGCGGAAGAAGATTTGGTTAAGATTATCAAAGACCTTTCAAATGAGATGTTAACCAAATTTAATGACGAATTTGAAAAGATTAATGACAGTTTCAAAGTTGTCTTCAGAGAATTGTTTGGGGGCGGAAATGCCAGATTGGAACTTACAGAAGCGGAAGATCCTTTGAATGCTGGTGTTGAAATCATGGTTCAACTTCCAGGAAAGGCAGCAAATAAACTTTCTCTTTTGAGTGGTGGAGAAAAGACTTTGACTGCAATCGCATTGTTGTTCTCAATTTTGAGATTGAAGCCATTGCCATTCTCACTTTTGGACGAAATCGAAGCGGCTCTTGATGATGCGAACATCGAAAGATTTGCAATGTATTTGAAAAAACTTTCTTCGACAACACAATTTATTGTTATTACTCACAGAAAGCCAACAATGGAACTTGCAGACTGTCTTTATGGTGTTACAATGGAAGAAAAAGGTGTTTCTAAGATTGTTTCTGTTAAACTTGCAGATGCTATTAAACAAGCAGAACAAGGAAACTAAAAGGAGATTTGATGGGACTTTTTAAAAAAATAGGTAATGCTCTGAAAAAGACAAGAGATGCATTCAATCGCAAGATTGATGCTCTTTTAAGTCATGGAGAAGTTGATGATGAACTTTTTGACGATTTGACTGACATTTTGATTTCCAGTGACATTGGTGTTAAGTCCTCAATGGAAATTGTTGAAGAATTGAGAGATGAATGTCATAAACGCAAAATCAGAAAAGCGGATGGTGTCAAGGACCTTTTGAAAGAAATCATTCAAGGATATTTTGAAGACGCTCCACAGATTGAAATTGAATATCCAGCAATCATCACCATCATTGGAGTGAATGGTGTTGGAAAAACCACGACAATTGGAAAACTTGCCAATTATTTCAAAAATCAAAAGAAGAGTGTGACCTTGGTTGCGGGAGACACTTTCAGGGCGGCTGCATCTTCTCAACTTGCTGAATGGGCAGGAAGAACAAAAACAAGAATAATCAAACATGCTGAAGGGGCAGATGCTGGGGCTGTTGTTTTTGACGGAATTGCAAGTGCAAAGGCAAACAACACAGATGTTTTGTTGGTTGACACAGCAGGAAGACTTCACACAAAAACAAACCTTATGGCAGAACTTCAGAAGATTGAAAAGATTATTGACAGAGAATATCCAGAAGCTCACAAATATAATTTCATTGTTCTTGATGCGACAACGGGGCAGAATGCTCTTTCTCAAATTCATGCGTTTGATGAGTATTGCAAAATAGATGGCATTGTTTTGACCAAACTTGATGGAACGGCCAAAGGTGGGGTCATTATTGCCATTGAAAAGGAATATAAATTTCCTGTTGTGTTTGTTGGAACAGGTGAAACTGTTGATGATTTGGACAAGTTTGATCCAAAAGAATTTGTTAATGAATTGTATTGATATGCAATAAAATTATTGCATAACACACAAAATATTGTGGTGGTATGCAAAAAGTATAGAAGGTTATTGATGAAAATAGAAAACAAAGTTGCGGTAATTTCTGGTGGTGACAGTGGAATTGGTCTTGCAATCTCACAGAAACTTAAAGAAGAAAAAGTCAGAATTTATGACATTTCAAAAGTGATTACGAACAATCCTATTTTTGAAAAAAGTTATGAGTGTGACATATCAGATGATGAAACTGTTCACAATGTTGTGGACGACATTTTGAAACGTGAGGGAAACATTGATTTGTTGTTTTGCAATGCTGGATTTGGCATTGGAGGTAGATTTGAAAATTCCTCTGTTGAAACTATTGACAGCATTATGAATGTCAATTTGATTGCTCACATGAAAATGGTTAATCTTTTTGCAAAGCACATCAATGAAAATGGCAAAATTATTTTTACTGGATCTTTGGCTTCAATAATACCTTTGCCTTATCAGGCTTGTTACAGTGCAAGTAAGGCTGGAATTGAAAATTTTTCACGTGCAATTGCAACCGAACTTAAGGATAAAAAGATTGGGGTTTGCACTGTGATGCCAGGAGATATCAAAACAAGTTTTACTGAAAACAGAATTAAAGAAATTGGTGACGATAAAATTGATAAAGATGAAAAACGTGGCATTGAAAAAATGGAAAAGTCAGAAAGAAAGGGGAAAAGTCCAGAATTTGTCGCAAAAAGAGTTTTAAAGATTGTTAAAAAGAAAAGAACACCTCTTAGGGTTTCAATAGGTGGCACTAGCAAATTTATCTCTTTCTTGGTTAAGATTTTGCCAGTTAGAATGGTAAATTTTTTGGTCGACAAGATTTATACATAAAGGGCAGACAAATGGTTTGTTTCAAAAGTTTTTGAAAACAATAAAAAAGACATTGTTTCAATAACAATGTCTTTTATTTTTTTGTTATTTGTCGTCCTTTCCATCTCTGTTTGTGTTGCTTGTTTTTGTGTCAGTTGGATTGCAAATTACTGACATTTCATAGTGTGTCATTCTTTTGTCTGCATAGCTTCTGTTGTTTGCAATGCAATCGTCAATCATTGTGCCAAATGCACAGAGAAGCATTTTTTCTCTTATTGGAATTTCTTTAAGCAACTTTGCATGAATGGATTCTTCAATAGTTTCAAAAACCATTGTTCTTGTTGCTTCGTCGAAGTAGTTTGCCTTAAATCCGGTCAGTACATAATGCATGTCGTCAGCAGGTGGGATGTACGCTCCAAATTTTACGCTGGCGAAAAGTTTGTCAAGATGTTCTGATAAAGATTTTTGTGTTGATGGACTTAAAGCTTGATAATTTCTTGTTGATTTGAAGTCTAAATTAATAGGAAATTTTTCTACCATTTCAACTTGCTCAAGTTGTTCCAAAAATGGGTCAGCAAACTCAACCAGTGGAAATGTTTTTGAAAAGTTTTGTTCTGGATGATTTTTCAAAAATTCTCCAATTTTGACAACTTCTTCTTTTGTCAATTTTCTTTCCACACATGTAACTCTTTTTGCAGCCATTTCTTGATACATACTTGCAAATGCTTCAAGAACAATTTTTTCGGCCGTTTCTTTTGACTTTCTTGCTTCTGAAACAAGAAATCCTGAAGTGGCTTCAATTTCATATGTTTGCATATAGTCAGGGAACATCATTCTGTTTTGGGTGACCAGTGAAAAAACAATGTTTTCTTCGGAGTCTTTTTGCAACTTAAATGTGATTTTTTCACTTAAATTTTTCTCTATGATATTGGCAATTTCTTCAACAAAATTTGTGTCATAATTCTCTTTTAACAATTTGTAATATTCAGAATTTTTGAAATTTATTACTTTCATATTTACCTTCCTTTTTTTTGTGATACTTTGTTATTTTATCATGGTTTAATTTGATAGTCAATACTAATTTTATTTTTAACTTTTTGGCAAAATTCTACAAATTTCAACATATATTGTAACATCGCTAAGGAGAGTTTATGATTTTTGAAAGTTTTGCCTATTTTTTAAGCCGTATTTGTGTTTTTACCAATTATGTCAACACCGCACAAGGTTTTCCAAAACCACTTTCTTTGGGAGAGGAAAAGGAAGCATTTGAAAAGATGAAACAGGGGGATATGAAAGCAAGAGACAAACTCATAAGTCACAATTTGCGACTTGTTGCACATATCGTTAAAAAATATACCTATTCTCTTGAAGCTGATGATTTGTTGTCTGTTGGAACAATTGGGCTTATCAAGGCCATTGACACCTTTGATTATGGCAAAAAAGTTCAACTTTCGACCTATGCTGCAAGATGCATTAATAATGAAATTTTGATGCTTATTCGTTCAAACAAAAAACACAAAAATGTTGTTTCATTAAACAGTTTGACAAGCAACAACGAAGATGACAAAGACTTGGAACTTAAAGATGTTTTGGCATCAGATGATGAAGAGATTTTTTCACAAGTGGAAAACAATTTGATTATGCAAAAAATCAAAACAATTATTGCGAGCAAACTTGACAAAAGAGAGCAGGCGGTCATTAAATTGAGATATGGCATTGACTGTGAAAAAGCATTGACACAAAAGGAAGTTGCCCAAGAACTGGGGATTTCTAGGTCTTACATTTCAAGAATTGAAAACAAAACCTTGAAAGTGATCAAAGAAGAGTTTGAAAAAGATGAACAGGGAATTGAAAAGATTGAGGAAAAGTCCGAAAAAAACAAAACTTTTTAAAAATTTTATTGAATTTGCTTGACACGATTTTTGATGCATTTTATTATTATATTAGATATATATAAATAACTAGATTACAAAATTTTGCTTTTTTTTGAGATTTAAATTGTATTTGTTTTCTTTTTATTTGATATTTCTTGCAGGGAGGGACTATGGACAAGAGTGAATTTTATGATATTGTTGGCAAACTTATTGTTCCGCTGTTCACTGGCTCTTTCCTTGCAGGAGAAACAGAGTCTTCTCAAAGAGATTTGGAAGTTGCATTGGGCAAGGGGAATTCAGTCCTTTTGAAACCATCAAAAATGGACGATTATCGTATCATTCTCAAACGTGGACAGGCTTTTAAGTCTTTTGAAGTTAACCTTATTCGTTCAATCATTCATGAGATTAGTGACATTTCAGCCATGAATATTGAAGATAAAATGTATTTAAATCAGTTGCAAAGTATGGCAATTGAAAAAGCCTTGGTTGAAAGTTTGACTGAGAACGGGAGTGAAACCGTTTTGGGAATTATCAATGGTCTGGAAAAATGGGCATCAAGAACCTATGAGGGATCAACTGTCAAACTTGGAATTATGGTCAATCTTGGGGTTAACTCTGACAGTGTCAATCCGGTGAATTATAATGAAGTTTTGAACAGTGACTTTTTTGCTCTCTTTACTGATGGGGTTTCTTCATTCATTGAATTTGACAAGAATGGAAACCTTTTGGGTTATATGAATTTGAAAAATCCTAAATCTGTTCCAACAATTTCTCCATATGTTTTTGACAGATTGGCAAGAGTGTGCAACGACAAAAGAATTGGAATTGTTTTGACAGAAAAAGGGGATATTTTGATTTTCTTCTCAAGACAACTTGTCTTTGCAAAAAGAAATGGCGATTGGTGTGTTTATTCTCATGATGAAGTTATCAGGCTTTTGCAAAACAATGTGTCATACACTGCAAAACAAATCAGACGTGCAATTTACAACACTGCACTTGATTGTTCTTTTGCATATAAGGGTGCTTGTTTGGTCTACATTAACAAGGATAAAACACTTGATGCTTTGAATCATATTGATGCGGCAGATATAATTTCCGAAGAACATTTCAACATGAAAAAACAATTGGAACTTGCAGAAGCAGAAAAACTTTACAACATTGCCAATGCAAAAAAAATTATTGAAAAATTCAGTCTTTCATATGAAGACTTTTTGAACAAAAATCATTACACAAAAACTATGGCAATAAGGAAAATTGTTGCGGGCAAGAAATTGTTTGAACTAGACAGAAAACTCATTGAAGAGATGACTTCAGTTGACGGGGCGACAATTGTGGACTATGATGGAACAATCATTGCTGTTGGAGCGATCATCAAAATTGAAGCAGGAAGTCAAGGCGGTGGTCGTCTTGCAGCAACGACCACTATGGCAAAATATGGTGTTGCCATCAAAGTTTCACAAGATGGAATCATGCAAGGTTTCAGTGTTGACAAGCAAGGTAGAGTTAAACAAATTTTTAATTTTGGGTGAGTGAATATGAAAATAAGAATTGGTGTTGCAGTTGAGTCTGATGTTGATGCTTTGGTGCATTTGGCAAATCAACTTTATCATTCTGATGATGACTTGCATAAAGAATTTGACAAATTATTGAAAAATGATGATGCAGTTGTTTTTACTGCAACAGATCAAAGCAAAAACATTGTTGGTTTTGCTCAAGTTCAAATTCGACATGATTATGTTGAGGGTTGCAAGACAAATGATGTTGGTTATTTGGAAGGGATTTTTTTGCAGTCTGAATATAGAAGTTTTGGCATTGGAAAAATGCTTATTGAAAAAGCAGTTAAATGGGCAAAAGATAAAGGGTGCACCGAATTTGCCAGTGATTGCGAACTTTCCAATGAAGAAAGTGTCAAGTTTCATGAAGCAGTTGGATTTTGTGAAGTCAACAGAATTGTTTGTTTCAAAATGGATATTTGATTTTGAAATTGACAAACTTTTTTGATTGTGTTATAATAATTAAGTCAGTCAGCCAGGTGGTCGCTGTGTGTTTGTGATGAACACAGAGAGGAAAGTCCGAGCATCAAAAGAACAGAGTGCCAGTTAACGGCTGGTGAAGGTGACTTCAAGGATAGTGCAACAGAAATAGACTTCTGGGCAAAGTGCTCAGTAAAGGTGGAAAGGTAGGGTAAGAGCCTACCGGATGATTGGTAACAATCATTGCTCTGTAAACCCCACTCGATGCAAGGTTAAGTCTTTCGCACATGTGCGTTCTTTCACGCGAAAGCAAAAATACCGCTGGAACTTGTTGGCGACAACAAGTCTGGAAAGATGACTGCCAAATACAGAACTCGGCTTATAGACTGGCTGACAAACCACATTATGTGGTTTTTTTATTTTTAGGGTTTTTATATAGTGAAATACAAGCAAAAAAAATATTTACACGCATTGAAAAATGGTTGGCAAAAAGTTGCTAAAATATGTCGAATTATGTATAATATAATTAATTATGAAGAAATTTTTGATGATTTTGTCAATTTTTCTATTTTCATTTTCTATTGTAGGTGGAGGAATCTTGCTTACGTTTGATTTGCCGTCAATTGTCTCTGAAGAAAGCGGGGGGGGGAATTCTGAAGATGGTGAATTGAACTCAAACGCCTCCGGATATTGGTCGAGTTCAAGTTATTATTCATTGTCCTTTGCAGGTGGAGATGGAACTGGAAGCAATCCATATAAAATTGCCACTGCTGCTCAACTTGCAGGACTTGCATATAGATCTAATAGTTCGTCATATTATTCAACTTATAATTCCCTATATTATGAACTTGTTGCAGACATTGATTTGTCGGCTCATTATTGGGTTCCTATTGGAAGGAACTATGCTTTCACTGGAAGTTTTAATGGAAATCATCATGTTATTTCAGGCATGACTTGTAAATTAAATTCTGGGTCGGATTCATATTACACCAACAACGCTGACAGCAATGGCAAAAGCATTTCTTGTGCATTGTTTGGAACTTTTGCAGGAGACTCGACTTTTATTCAAAGTTTTGCTTTGAAAGACATGAGCATCACAACTTATTCAGGAACTGCAACATCTGGGAAATATTACAAGTTTGCTGGTGTTGTTGCAGCGGTTTTGGGACCATCAGACAGCACTTCTTTTATCACTGGTGTCAATGTTTTTGGAACAATTAGAAGTTCCATCACAACTGGTGCGGCAGAAATTAGGCTTGGAAGTGTTGCAGCTTACATGAGAAATGGATATATTGGCAGTTGTCAAAGTTATGCCAGTCTTTACACAGCATCAGGTGGTGCGTCTGGATCTGATGATTCCGTTGCTTATTGCACTGGCGGAATTGTTGGAAGAACAGAAGATTCAATGGTCGTTGATTGTGCAATGCTTGGGTATATTGATTCATATTTGGTTACTGGCGGAGGAATTGTTGGTTGTGCAAGTTCAACAGATATTCAAACTTCTTATGCTATAAGAGGCAGTTCTTCAACTTCTTCATCAAGCAATTATTTCTGGTTTGGGACTCGTGATGCAGGTGGGATTGTTGGATGTTTGAAAGATTCTTCGACAGTGAGATCTTGTTGGGCAAGTGTGGGAATTAGAGTTAAAGGAAGTTACACAAATTATAAAGGTGCAATTGTTGGTTATTCTTTTTCTGGATGTAAAATATATTGTACACAGTATAATGCCGCACTTTTAAATTGTACAAAAACGTATAATAATTCTGCTACCACATCTGGAAATGGAAATTGTTCCTCAGCAAATAGTTCATATTATAGAAGATCAAATGCATTTATTAGCAGAATGACAATGAATTCAAATGGTGTAAATTGGTACAATTGGAATATTAATGGCTATAATACTGGACATCTGAATTATGGATTTCCTGTTGTTGATAATTCTTATGCATACTGCTCTGCCTATGGAAATGAAAATACAAAAAATATTGAAATCCATTCAATAGGAACAGGTGTTGATGAAAATTATTCCTCTTCAATCAGTGAATATGGAAGTGTTTATTCTTTGATTGGTGGGGATATCAGAATTGTTGGAACAGGGAATGAGAATTGTTATTTCAGGTCATTGTTAAATCGTGATGGGGAGTTAGAAACAGCGACGGAAAATTACAATCAATACATTGCCTACACAACATGTTCTGCATATACAACATCTTATAGTTTGAATTCTGTTTATTATATGATTTTTGCGGCACCAACCACTGATTATTGGCAAAATAGTTATGCTTCTTCTTTTGCGGGTGGAAGCGGAACGTCTTCTTCTCCATATTTGATTTCAAATGGTGCACAACTGGCAAGAATGGCATATTTGGTTAATGGTTCAAGCTATTCAAGTTATAATGCTGATTATTTTCGTTTGACAACGGATATTGATTTGTCTGGGAAAATTTGGACACCAATTGGACTTGTTCACAATTTTGCTGGCAATTTTGATGGAAATGGATATACAATCAATGGATTGACTTGCACGATGTATAGCAGTGACGACCCTATTTATGGTTTTGATGCATATAGCTCTTCATATTTTGGCATGGGACTTTTTGGATATTTGTATGGTGCTGATGTTTATGATTTTGTTTTGACTAATGTGGATATTGGTAACAACACTGAATATGGCAATATGATTTCATCGCCATCAAGTTATTTGTGCGTTGGTGGAGTTTGTGCTTATGCACGAGGATCTTCGTCAACGAGTAAAACTGTCATTTCACAAGTTGGTGCTTTTGGAAGTGTAAATTGTGCTTTTTATGATTTTAATTCCATTCAATATATTGGTGGAATTGTTGGAAGAATGTATTATTACACCACATTAGAAAAAAGTTTCAGCTATGCTTCAGTTACATCTGGTTACACAGAGGGTAGCACATCATATGGATACGTTGGAGGCTTGGTTGGCTATGCTTATGGAAGTTCGTCAAGCAGAAATGTGATTACGGATTGTTATAACTGTGGGTCTGTTTCAAATTATGGATATCGAGTTGGTGGAATTGCTGGATACACTTATAATACAAACATAATTAGATGCTATAATGATGCCAGTGTTCGTTCTTTCTATTATGGTGGAGGACTTGTGGGTTATGCAAATTCATCTACTTACATATACAATTCTTTCGCTGAGGGAGAAGTTTCAAGACTTATAGCAACTGCTTATGGTGAAATGGTGTACAATGATTCCACATCACTAAGAGGTGGATTATTTGGCTATTCGTATGGGACTTCGGTTAATTTAAATTATGTGTCTTATAGAAGTTCAGATAACTCAAAACCAGCTGGAACAGGTAGTTATACTTCTTCAAATCTTACAAGCTATAGTTCTGACAGCACCGTGCAATCAACAAGCAGAGCATTATACACGAGTGGTTCATATCCTTGGAGTAAAACTACGAGCATTAGTTCAAAAAGTTACACTTGGATTATCCCAACTTCAACATACAGTTATTTAAACAACAGATATCCAATTCTTTCTTGGTCTGTTAGATCAAGGTCAACATCTTCAGAATTTTCAGAATGTGGAACAACGACAATAGCACTCAGGGGAGCGGGTGCAAGTGCAACAACTGCATCAAGTTCTCGTTATGCAATTTTGGGAATGGGCTTGACAATAAGTGCAAGTGCTCCATCAAATCCTTATGGAGTTTTTGCCGGCATTTGTGAGCAAACCTTATCTTCAAATTTTGCTTCAACCGCACAAACTTATTCAACATATTGCAAGGGTGGTGTTTCAAAGTATATAGGTGTTTACAAAACGACATCAACAGATCAAATATATATCAAAGTTGTTGCCTACACACCTTATGACAAAGCCGTTAATATGCCAACAAGCACAACAACTGCGGGAAGTGTCAAACTTACGAAATATACAACTGGTGATCCTTGGAACACATCACAAAGTTCAACTTCTGAGACTTATTCAATTTCAAATACGATCTATAAATTCAGAACGGCGACATTCACAGCAAAAGTGACAAACAGTGCATGGAAATTTAAAGGTTGGTATGCAACCCCAAATTCAACGATCACAAGTTCAGACATCGAAGGGGCTGCTGGTGGTGTTTCTCTTCTTTATTCAACAAATTTGAGTGTTTCATGGGAACCTGTAATGCAAACAATGTATGTTTATGCAGTGTTTGAGCCTAATTCCACGACAGGATATTTTGATGGTGCATGGGTTTCAACAAACAACGGAAGCTCTTATTCAAGAAAAACAACCTCTGGTTCACCATATTCATATGTAAGTAGTGTCTTGCCAATATATTCAAATATCAACAATTCAACAAAGACAACAAAATATAGTTACAACTCAACGTCAACTCAAACAATTCCATATGTAATCAATAAGAGTTTTTCTCTTACTGCAAGTCCTGGAAGTTATTACATTTTTAATGGCTGGTATTACTATTCTTCTCCAATTACATCAAGCAACATTTCAAGTGCAACATTGTTGACAACAAGCACATCATATTCTTCAAATTCACCGCCACTATCGGGAAAGTATTTCTTTGCAAAATTCACGAGAAAAGTCGTCAATGTGAATTTCTATCTTCGAACATCATTTGATGGAATGACTTATGATGCAGTGAATCCAAGCAATACCGATGGCAGTGTTTGTGTTGAACCTAAGATTGCATATTACAACACAAGCAATACTTATACAACTTTGAATATGAAAGATGCGGTTACTGGAAGCATTTCTGTTCAAGCGGGCACCATTGTGACAATCACCCCAAATCCTGGTGGAAACTTTGTTTTTAAAGGTTTTACAACTTCAAGTGGCGGACCTTCGACCTCGACTTCAGCACCAGCAACAACATTCACTGCTGGCAGTTCTAATGTGACATATTATTTGTATTTCTGCCAAAATTCCGGCAACAAGCTTAAATATGACAGCACCGATAAATATTGGTATTTTGAAGATGGTGAATTTCCACAAAGTTATGTAGGGACAAGCATGAACAACACACTGACAAACAATATGTCAAATATGACAAGTGCTGGAAGCATCAAATACAACAATGGAAACAGCAATGTTTCAATTCCAATCTATTCTTACAGTGGCAAGAAGTATGCAAGGCTTCAGGCGACCAGCACACAGACACTTAAGATGAGTGATGGAACAAGTTACACCTTCAACAGTGGAACATATTATTGGTTTGAAGTGGAGCCTATCAGGTGGAGAGTGAGCGACTATGGAGTGTCGAGCGCATCATATCCAAGTGGCTGGAGTGCTTATGGGTCTTATAACCAATCTTTCACCGTTGTAAGTGAGAAAGTCCTTGGCTTTGGTGCTGTGACAGCAGGAAATACGACGGAGAACTGGAGTTTTACAGCAAGTGATATGTTTAAGAATGTCAATGATGCCTATAATGTTATTGGACTTGATTACAATTCAAATTATTTAGATTTAAATGTTTTCAATCAGACAATAAATGGTGTCACAGTTTCATATAATTCAGAGACGAATCGTTTGACTCTCAATGGAACATTGACTTCAAGTGCAACTCTGGATACTTTGCCGGTCACATTCAATGAAGGTGAGGCAATCAGAATTTCAAGAAAATTGATCAGTGGTTCTGCAACAGGTGGTGGCTGTTTTGTGCTAGACGTCAAGAAATCTGATGGTTCCAATGTTTCGACAAGATGTTATGCGGACTTCTCACATAGTGCCACTGGAGAGCTTGCCAAAACAATAAAAATAAACAATTCTGCAGAAAGTGAAGGACATCATTTGTCGTTCTGGCTTTGGACAGGAAATGATACGGCACCAACTTTCAACAATGCTGTCTATGAGATTACATTTGAGAAATATGAGATTTTTGACAAATTTGGGGATAAAGGACAACAAGATAAAGTATCTCAAGAAAATCTAAATTCTAATGGTTTGCGTGTTGCATCAATTGAAGAATTATCTTACCTTTCTGACAAAACTGCAGAAGCTAGTGATTTGGTTTGCTTCTTGCAAGGTGTAAACAGTGGCAAAGTGAGTTACTGGACAAGAAATCTTGGTGCTGGACTTAACAATGGCCAAGTTATAACAAAAGCAGGCATCGAAAAATCAATGTGGTTGAACACTCCGCTTGGCATTCGATTTGCTTTGACAATGAAAGATGGTGTCAGAACTTAAAATAGGAGAGTTTTCTCCTATTTTTTATTTCTTTTTTGTCTAAAAATTTTTTGTGGGTCAATAATCTGAACATGAGAAAAAGTGAATACATTCAAAAAGCAAAAAACGTAATTTTGAACCGAGTGCGCTTTCATGCACCAATCGTTTATGATGATAAGATTGATAAGACAGTTTTGTTTGTTAACGGAATTGATGTTGAAAAACCAGTTTTCAAGTTTGACAAACAACTTAACAACAGACTTTTGAAAGCATTTTCTTTGGCTCAGCAGGAAGAAGATTTCAATCTTTTGCTTTCAACTTCAAGTCTTGAAAATGTCAAACAATCAAAATTGAAAACCATGAAAAACACAATTGTTTACAGTGCACAAAACAGCCCTGTTTCTTTTGTTGAAATGGTGAATAAACTTAACATCAACTATCAATCTTCTTCGAACTATAATTTGGTTTACAAAGACAAGTTTTTCAAAGTTAATGATGAAATTTTAAATCCGTCATATAAAGAATTTGTTTTGAGACAAAACCTTGTCATTGACGGCGTTTGGGTGGAATATCATGAATTTGTTTTGAATGGTGACAACTTTTTTGTCAAATTTACTAACAAATCGGACAAAGAGAAAAAGATGCGACTGGAACTTAATATACCTTTGAAAAAAGGATATTATTATTTCAAAAAAAAGAACAAATGCATTGTTGTTGAGAATTTGCTTACAAAAGAAAAATTGTTTTTGAATTACATTGGAAAGAACTGTGAATTTTCGTTTTCAAATGTAGATGGGCTTGAGAACTCTGTTTTTTGTTGCATTAATGTCAAAATGAATTTGAAAATTGACAGCAAACAGCAAAAATTTATCTTTTTCAATTTGGGTGACAGCGAATTTTGCTTGAAAAACTTGTCCCAAATTAAGACATTCAAAGACACAGCAATCAAGAAATGTTGTGAAATTTTCAATGTCAGAGTAAAGACAAAAGAGCCAAAGTTTGATAACTATTTCAACACCACTTTGCCAAGACGAATTTGGGTTAATTGGCTTAACAACGAGATAGACATGGAATTGGAAGAAAAATATGTTTCGTTAAAGAAATTGTTTGTGAAAGGGCAAGAAAATTTTTCTTTTGTTCCATTCAAAAAAATAGGTGTCAAAGAAATCGGAATCTTCAATGGGGCGTATTACAAAAAAATCCTTGTGGTTTCTTCCAGCGAAAGATTCTTGAGAGTTGGAAAAACTTTTTTCTATAACATCAATGGGGTCACAAATCATTCTCTTCGAAATTCTGAGCCAATTATGTTGTCTTTTGGGGAAGGAAATTAGTTGTTTATCAATAAATTATTTAAATTTTTTTAAATTGTTTTGACAAGTGCGATTCCTTTTTGTTAATATATTTCTGTCATGAGCATGGAGCAAAGAATTCCTCTTGCAGAAAGAATGCGTGCAACAAATTTTGATGAATTTGTTGGGCAAGAGCATATTGTCGGAAAAAACAAATTGTTGTATAGGGCGATATCAACAGGTTCTGTTGGTAGTTGCATTTTTTATGGTCCACCAGGAACTGGAAAAACAACGCTTGCAGGAATTATTGCCAAGATGCTTCATGCAAACATAGAAAAATTGAATGCCGTTTCAAGTGGTGTTGCTGATGCCAAAGCGGTCATTGAAAAAGCCCGTTCACTCAAACAAATGTTTGGTCAAGACACATATCTTTTGCTTGATGAGTGTCACAGGTGGAGCAAAGCTCAAAGTGATTGTGTTTTGCAAGCCATTGAGGAAGGGGACATCTATTTCATAGGTTCAACCACTGAAAACCCATACACAAGCATGACAAGAGCGATTGTTTCAAGATGCAGTGTTTTTGAATTTAAAAAGGTTTCTGAAAAAGATGTTGAAAAGGTTTTGAGAAGAGCAATCTCGGACAAAGAGAAGGGGCTTGGAAATTTCAAAACTCAAATTGACGATGATGCTTTGAAGTTTTTGGCTTTTGCGTGCAATGGAGATGTCAGAACTGCCTTGAACAGTTTGGAACTTGCAGTTTTGTCAACAAAAATTGGAAAAGACAAAATCATTCACATTGACAAAGAAACGATGGCAGAATGTTTGAACAGACGACCTTTGTCCATTGATGAAGATATGTATTATGATTATTTGTCCGCTTTTTGCAAAAGTTTGAGAGGCTCGGACACGGAGGCAGCACTTTATTATGCTCATAGACTTCTCAAAGCAGGAATTGATCCGCTCATCATTGCAAGGCGAATGATTGCTCATGCGTCGGAAGACATAGGTATGGCGGACAGCAATGCGCTTTTGATTGCTTGCTGTGCCATGTATGCTTGTGAGAAGAATGGTCCACCTGAATGTTATTTAAATTTGTCGCATGCAATTATATATCTTTGCGAGGCAGAGAAATCCAATAGCGTTCTTATTGCAATGCATAGGGCTCAGGAAGATGCGGAGAATGAAAGGGAAGACATTGTTCCAAATCATTTGAAAAATCATCCAAGCACAAACAGGGACGGACATGGAAAATATAAATATCCGCATGATTATGGTGGCTATTGCAAGCAACAATATATGCCAGACAAACTGAAAGACAGGGTTTATTATGAACCAAGCGAAAACGGAAGAGAGAAAAATTTGATAAGAAAAAAATTTGCAAAAAATGGATTTGTTTCAAAAGGCAAATCAGAAGATAGGTGAGATTGATTATGTGTAAGAAAAGAAGTGACGGAACAAAAGTTAAAGATTTACAAATTATTGAAAAGGCGATTTCATATTTCATGCCAGAGCGTATTGATGCTGTCAATATGTTCACTCAACCAATCAGATGCGAAAAGCTTGACCAATTCATTCTCAATGAGAAAAAGAACAACGGTGTTCATTACACATACACCGAAATTTTGGCAGCCGCTTGTGTGAGAATGTTGTATGAAAGACCAAAGACAAACAGATTTATCAACAACTGTATTGTGTATCAAAGAAACACCATTTCCATTTCTATGAGTGTCAAAAAATCTTTGACAGACAATGGTGAAGAGGTGACTTTGAAGTTCTATTTCACTGGTCGTGAAAGTTTGGATGAAGTTAAGAAAATTATGGATGCTGAAATTGCAAAGAACATCAAACCAGATGCTGAAACTCATGAGACAACAAAGACAGCGGGAGCATTGTGCAAACTTCCAAACTGGCTTTTTAAGTTTGCAATGGCTTGCGTCAGATTTATGGATAAACACAATTTCTTACCTAAGAAACTAATTCACGCAAGTCCTTTCCATACAAGTATATACATCACAGATATGAGAAGCATCAAGCTTGACAAAATTTATCACCATCTTTACAACTTTGGAACGACATCAATTTTTGGTGCTCTTGGAAAAGTTCAATATGTTCCAGTTTCAGACCGTTCTGGAGAAGTTCGCGTTGAAAAACAAATGAATTTGGGTCTTGTTTTGGACGAAAGAATTGCCGATGGACTTTATTATGGAAACAGCGTCAGATTGCTTTTGAAATATCTTGAAAATCCAGAACTCTTGAAGGAAAGTTTGCCAGAACCTGAACTTACAGGCAAGGCTTTGAAGAAAAAATTGAAACAAGAGAAAAAACTTGCAAAAAAACAAAGGAAAAACAAACAAGGAAAATAAAAATTATAATGTTATATTAATTTTGATAAAAAAGTTGACATTGCTTATTATATTTTGATTATATATAACATATAAGGGGGAGTGTATGAGAAAAATTGTTTTAGGTTTTTTTGTTGTTGTTTCAGTGCTCACAATGTCATTCGGGCTGACTGCTTGTGGTGGATATGGAATTCAAGCTCAAGTTCCTTATGGAGAGGCTGGAAATATGATTTTTATGGGCGTGAATTACAATGAAAGATATAATATATCAAAAGGTGTAAAGATCAGTGTCAACTTTGCACATGAAAAAGTTGCAGAAGAAGAAGTTTATTATTCAATTTATACTGGTAATGAAGGATCATATGATTCAGTTTTGACTCTACCTATTGATTTTGCAACCTCAGAAGAATATAATGCAAAAAGCATTACGTCAGAAGAGATAGTTCCTGGTGTTGTGGCTTATACTTGCAAATTCCCACAAAAGGCTGTTGAATTGACATTGCCTAATGAATTGTTCGAAGGAGAAAGTGGTACTTTTCGTTTGATTTTAGCAAGTAATACAGCTGATTTAAGTGGTGATTTGTGTGATTATGTTTTTGATTACACCATCAATGGCGACATTATAACGCTGGAACAAGGGTTTTAAATTAATAAAATAAGTTTAATGTATCCTAATTGGATACATTTTTTATTTTTATTTAAGACTAAATTTTGACAGCATTTTGATGTCACATTTTGAATTATATTGTAAAATATTGTAAATTTATTAAAATTCTTGTCATAAAAAATTGACTATGAAAATCTTTATAATTAAAATGCTTTTTGAAGATTAGTTGACTGATATAAAGGAGATTTTCACAAATGAAAAATGATTTGATTTGGACAAAAACATTGCTCACGGTTTACAGATATTTGGAAAGAATTAGTGGTGCCATTGACAAAATTATTATGCAAAGTGCTTTGAACAGTTCAAACATTGTCGGGCAAAACTATTTTTACAACAATGTTTATTCCATTTCACAAAAACTTATTGATTTGTCGGAGAGAAAAGTTACGCTGATTAATCTTAAAGTTTTGATTGAAGAAACCCTTGCTGATATTGACGAGAAGAGTGCAAAAATCTTAATTGAAAAATATTTTGATGGCATAAAGAGCAAAGAGATTGCAGAGAGAAACAGCATCAGCATGAGAACGGTCTTTAGAAAAATTACCAATGCCGAAAACGGATTTTGTTGCAGGCTCAGACTCAAGGGGTATAATGGCACAAAACTTGAAAATATGCTCAAAAATGAAGGGTGGATAAACAATGTCTTTTTGAGATTGTCCGAAAAAGATGACGAATTTGAACTTTCCAATACCTATCTTGCGAAAGCGGTGTCAATGTGATTGGATCTCACAAATCGCTTTCATCAAATTCAAAATAATCTCCATGTCTGATTTTCTTGCTTTCTTTCTTGACCTGTTTTTTGTTTTTTGAAATTTGCATGATTTTTGATGGTTTGATCAAAAAATATAAAATCAAAACACTCGGGACACTGATTGATACAATTAACATTATTTTTGTGCCAGTTGAAAGGCTGGTGAATTCTGTTGCAGAAGAATCAAGCATATCGTCACTTATTTCGTCAAAGATTTCTGAGTTGACACTAATTTGAGAAAGATAGTCTGTTACGCCAGAAAAGACATAGCCGTAATATTTTTGTCCATTCACCGTGGCACAGGAATAATACCAGACATTGTTGTCACTCATCACTTGTTGACCATTTATCGTGCCATAGTAATCAATTGTGATGGTGGTGTCGGTAAGGTCCACAGACTTTGTGGAATTTTGTGATGGAGATTGATAAATTGCATAGGGTACAAAAAGTTTGTATGTGGCGTTTGCGTAAGGTGATTGTGGAGTTCCGCTCATGAGTTTGACCTTGTCTCTTTTTACATAGCCTTCCACATCTTTGTATGACACTTTGTAATAATCATCAACAACATAGTCAACTTGCACAAAATATGAGTATGGAATTTCAAAGATAGCAGATGCTTCACTCGGGGTGGAGCACAGATTGACACCAGTGCCTTGCACTTTTGCATAGAATGTCCTTTCATTATCGGCAAAAGTGACATCACAAAAACAAAAACTGAAAAATAATGATGCAAAAACAAAAATTATCATAAATTTTTTCATGCTTTCATTGTAAGTCTTAAAGAAAAAAGAACAATAGGAGATTTTTGTCTTTTTGTTGGCTTTTTTATTTATTTTTGTATTACGGAGATTTTATGGACACAGATTTGGTTAAGAAAATTTTGAAATTGGAAAAAGAAATCAATGTGAGATATAATGCAAACAAACTCAATTTTTACAACAAAAAGGGAAAGGTTCACAAGAAACAAATTGCTTTTCACAAGTGCAAAAAACGAAACCGCTGGGTTTTTGGCGGAAACCGCTCTGGCAAAACAGAGTGCGGTGCGGTCGAAGTGGTGTATATGGCTTGTGGCAATCATCCATACAGAAAAAATAAGGTCACTGAAGGATGGGTGGTCAGTCTTTCAAGGCAAGTGCAAAGAGATGTTGCACAACGAAAAATTTTGGAATATTTGCCAGCTTCATACATTGAAAAAATTGTTATGGTGAGTGGTGGACAAGACAGTGCCGAAAATGGTGTCATTGATTTCATTTTGGTAAGGTCTGATGCCGGTGGAATAAGTCGAATTGGTTTCAAAAGTTGTGACCAAGGAAGAGAAAAATTTCAAGGGACTTCTCTTGATTATGTTTGGTTTGATGAAGAACCACCATTTGACATCTATCTTGAGTGCAAAATGAGAGTTTTGGATAAGTGTGGAGATATTTTTGGAACAATGACACCTCTCAAGGGATTGACTTGGGTTTATAATACAATTTATTTGAATGAAAAAAATGATGACGAGATTTGGTGCGAAACTATGGAATGGGCGGACAATCCTTTTTTGTCAAAAAGAGAGATTGAAAGCATGACAAAAAGTTTGCCCGCTGATGAAATTGAAAGCAGGCGTTATGGGAAATTTATGCAAAATGGTGGAATGGTCTATAGTGAGTTTGATGAAAATGTTCATGTGATTGAACCATTCAACATTCCACTTGACTGGCAGGACAATATTTCGATTGACCCAGGGCTTCACAATCCGCTTTCCGCACATTTTTATGCCGTTGATTTTGACGGAAATGTCTATGTCGTTGCAGAACACTATGCTGCACAAAAAACGGTGGAATATCACGCAGAAAAAATCAAGGAAATTGCGGACAGATTGCACTGGAAAAGAGACAGCCGTGGTTTTTTGCATGCGTTGATTGATTCAGCTGCTGGTCAACGCACTTTGGCAAGTGAAAAAAATGTCGTGGAACTTTTTTATGACAATGGAATCTTGGTCAATCCAAAGGTCAACAAAGATTTGTTTTCTGGTATTTCTGTTGTGAAGTCATATCTCAAAACTGCCGATGGAAAATCCAGGCTTTTCATATTCAAAAACTGTGTGAATTTGATTAGGGAAATCAAAAGTTATTGGTGGGGAGATGACGATGTTCCAATAAAAAAAGACGACCACTGTTTGGACGAACTTAGATATTATTTGATGACAAAACCAATTAACAAAGAAAAAACATATAAGACGGAAATTCAGAAAGATAAAGAAAAAATGGCGAGAAAATTGAAATTTAAAAATTCGTGGAATTAGAATTTTTATAAATAATTTGTCAATATATTTGGAAAAATAAGACTAAATGTGGTAAATTGTAAGAAAAGAGGGGAACATGAAGAAAATTCTGAATTTATCCTTAATTTTGTTTGTTTTTTGCCTTACTAGTCTTTTTGGAGGGTTGTTTTTGTCGCCAACAACTGTGACTAGTGCTGCAGATAGTGAAACTTCAACAGAGCCTATTGAAATTTCTAATGCAACTGAGCTTAAAAGATACATTGACAATTATGGCACTGGCATCAGCACAGAATATGGTCAACCGACAGATTATATTGTGCTTACAGCAGATATTAATATGGCTACATTAAACACAGTAGCAAATCCTGATGGTGACATTGTTTATGGAACAATTGGAACGGAAGAGAGTCCTTTCGCCGGAACATTTGACGGAAGGGGATACACAATTTCGAATCTTAGAATTGATGTCAGTGTTGACACCTCGGAAGATGGAACACAAAATAGCCAATATGGTGGACTTTTTGGAGTAACAAGAGGGGCAACAATCAAAAATGTTGCAATCTCTCAAAATATAACAATCACAACAGGTGGGTGCATAACTGCTTATGTTGGTGCATTGGTTGGTAAAGCGGAAAATACAACCATTCAATATGCTCAGATAACTGCAAGAATAACACAAAACACATCTTTTGGAAGTAATTTGAATTTTGGTACTTTGATTGGAATGGCTGTTGATAGTGACATTTCATATGTCGTTTGTCGTTACACAGGTTCTGCTGGTTTTGGAAATTGGACTTTTGACAGAAAAGACAACAAGGTTTTGAATTTTGGTGGAGTTGTTGGTGTTTTGTCAAATTCAGAGCTGTCTTTTGCTGTTGTCAGCGTGAAATATTTCGCGACAATTGCTCAGGACTTCATTGGAGATGTAAGCATTGGTGGTGTTGTTGGAACAGTCACTCAGGGTGGAAGCAAAATAATCAACATTGCAATTGAAAATTCTTATTCAATCACAAACAACGCAACAACAAGTGTTGATGCAATTGTGAACGTTGGAGAAGTTGCTGGTGTGATTTCAAACCCTGCACCTGTTTCAAAAAACATTTCATACAATCATTTCAAATTAAACTCTGGAATTGAAAGATTTGGAAGCATGGGTAATTATTCATACACAGACCAGAGTCTTTATGATTACATCACTGTTGCAAGTGGTTCTATGACCACTTCTGCATATTTCAGCAACCAGATTTGGCATCCACTTTATGGAATTTGGGATTTTGACACAACTTGGTATGTTGGCTCTTCAACAATCAATCTTCAAAGTTTCTATGGCAATTTCACTGTGAGAGTTTCAACAAGTTTGAATACTGATGTTTTGAACATGACATCAACTCTTGAAAGTGGTTATCGTTTTGGTGACCAAGTGGCACTTGAGTTTTCTTTCAAAGAAATTGTTGAAGAAGAAACAGTTGTTGGGGATATGAGTGATTATTATTCTCTCTCAGCAGTTGTGTTGAATGGTGTCGAAATTGCAAAAATTGTGACGCTTACAAATGGTGATAATGTTTCTTACAGAATTTCTGGAACAGATTTGTTGGACATTCAAAAGAATGAAGATGATAATGGCTTTACTCTTTACATCAAAAACATCAATATGGCAACAGCAGGGGAATACAACATTTCAACAACAGCCAAAAGTTTTCAAGCAAGTGTTGTGTCAAAACTTTTCCAAGGGGAAAATGCTGACCAATTGGTTGAAGGGCAAATTCCTGGTTATGTCTTTTATGCAGAAGGAACAAACACAACAACAGAAACTTTGACTCTTTCAAAAATGGTCTATGGTCAGACATACAGAATTGAAACAAGAGTGAAAACAAACACTCCAAACGCTTTTGTTGGTTGGTATATGACAGTTGAAGATGGTGAAGACATTGCTCTCAGTTCAACTCAAAGCAGAATTTTGGAATTTACATTTGGAAGTGGATATTTCACAGATAATTGCGAAATCTATGCAAAATATCGTGACAATGCTTGTGTCATCACTGTTGACATTAAGGACGAAGGAATTTTGAAAGTTGATTTCTACAGTGGCAGTGTTTCTTTGACCACAACAGGTGACACTGTTGCAGTTTCCAAGGGTGAGTCTTCTTTGAAATTGGAAATCTATGTCAAAAAAGGTTATGATTTTAATGTTGAACAGTTCATTGTTGACTTAGATGTTTATAAAACTGAAGACCCTACAAAATCTTTCTGCACATTGAGAGAAAGTTATGAAAATGATGAATATAAATATTATCACTTTGTTCTTGATATGACCAGTTTGACAGGAGATTTTGAAAATGCGTTCACAATCTCTTGTGCAACAACCTCTGAAAGCAACGGAAATATGACTTGGATTTGGATAACAGTTGGTTGTGTTGGTGGAGCAATCGTGCTTGGACTTTTGATTTTCTTGATTGTATTTTTGGTTAGAAGAAACAGATTTGGTGGTGGCTCAAGCGGTGGTGGGTCATTCAAGAAAAAGAACTACAAAAACATGTATTATTAATAACCAAAATGCCAATAAAAAAACAATTTCAAAACATTGGTTGTGAGTGAAAATGAAATGAAAAATCTATGGTTATGCCATAGATTTTTTCATTTTTTTGTCAGACTTTAGGCAACTTCTTTATGAACTTTTGTTGCAAGAGTGTTGTCAACAATATCTTCCCAATTTGATGTTTCGGTGATTACTCCAGCATTGAGCATAACATTCATAAGATTGTTGAAACTTGCTTCTGTCAAAATCATGTCACTGCTCCAAGCACTGATGAGTGTGTATTGTTCAACTGCAACTTGAAGTTCGGCAATTGTGTTTCCTTCAAAGGATGGAAGCAGTGCTTTTGCAACAGTTTCAGAATCGTTTGAGATGATGTAGTCATATCCTTTTGCGACTGCTCTCAAGAATTTTTCTGCAACATCAGAATGGTCTTCAAGATAACTTTCTTTTGCAGCAAAACAGGTATATGGAATGCTTCCGGAAATTTCTCCCAAACTTGCAACAACAAAACCTTTTCCTTCTTTTTCGATGTTTGTTGCTGTTGGTTCAAAAAGAGTGCAATATTTGACAGTGGAATCTCCTTCCCATACGCTTGCAGTCAAGTCGAAAGCAACATCAGTTCTCAGGTTGATTTCATCGGCACCTGTTCCAATGGTGTAACCACTGTTTTCAATGATATATTGCAAAGTCATCGCTGGAAGACCACCTTGACGACCACCAATGATGGTTTCGCCAACAAGGTCAGCAAGAGTGAAGTTTTGGTCATCTTCTTTTGAAACAATGAAAGAACCATCGCAAGTTGTCAACTGTCCAAACACAACCGGTTTGTCTGCCACACCTTCTTGTTGAGTGTAAACCACAGTTTCTGGTCCGGCCAAAATTATGTCTGCAGAGCCAGTCAAAAGTGCACTCATAGATGTGTCAGAACCGCCACCATTTGTCAGTGTCACAGTCAAGCCCTCGTCCTCAAAGAAACCTTGGTTCATTGCGACATACAAAGGGGCGTAGAATATGCTGTGTGTAACTTCGTTGAGTTCAATTTTGTTGTAGTCCTTTTTTCCGCAAGCAGTAACAAAAAATCCAGCAGAAACCACAAGTAAAAGAGCCATACCAACGATGCTAAGTTTTTTCCAAATTTTCATTTTTCCTCCTTACAAGATAAAAGATATGCAAAAATGATAAATTTGGTTTAAAACCATAAAACTTTTAAGGCTAGAAACAAAAAATATTTGGAGTTTTGGAGATTTTATATTATACTATAAAAGTTAGTAGGAGAAATTCAATGGAAAAAACTTATCAACCTCAGGATTTTGAAAAGAGAATATATCAAGAATGGTTGGAAAACAAATATTTTTCAACCAAGCCAAACAAGAAGAAAAAGAAATTCAGTGTTTGCATGCCACCACCAAATGTGACGGGAAAGGCTCATGTTGGACACGCTCTCAACAACACCATTCAAGACATTGTTGTCAGATATAAGAGAATGCAAGGATTTGAAACTCTTTGGGTTCCAGGAACTGATCATGCGGCAATTGCAACAGAAGCGAAGGTTGTTGCAGCTCTTGAAAAGGAAGGAACAACAAAAGAAGCACTTGGGAGAGAAAAGTTCATTGAAAGAGGTTGGCAGTGGTACAAACTTTATGGAAACACCATTCAAGACCAACTTAAAATGATTGGAATTTCTTGTGACTGGGACAGATGTGCTTTCACGATGGACGAAAATTTGAATCGTGCTGTTCGTCATGCTTTTGTTGAATATTACAAAAAGGGCTACATCTACAAAGGTAAGAGAGTCATCAATTATTGTCCTCATTGCAAGAGTTCAATTTCTGACATTGAAAATGAATATAAAGAACAAAACACAAAATTGTGGCACATCATGTATCCTTTTGAGCAGGGTAATGGTGGAATTATTGTTGCAACAACGAGACCAGAAACAATGTTTGGAGACACCGCTGTTGCAGTCAACCCAAATGATAAGAGATACAAAAATGTCATTGGCAAAAATGTCATTCTTCCAATTGTCAATCGTCCAATTCCTATCGTTGCTGATGAATATTGCGAAATGGATTTTGGAACTGGTGCTGTCAAAATTACACCAGCTCATGACCCTAATGACTATGATTTGGGGATCAGACATAATCTTGAAATGATTACGGTCATTGATGATGAAGGCAAACTTAATGAAAATGCTGGAAAGTTTGCTGGAATGGACAGAATTGAAGCAAGAAAACATATTGAAGAAGAATTGAAAAAACTTGGCGTTCTTGTCAAGGTTGAAAATTACAAAAATAAGGTTGGTTGCTGTTGTCGTTGTGGCAGCATGACAGAACCAAAAGTTTCTGAACAGTGGTGGGTTAAAATGGCGGATCTTGCAAAACCTGCTATTGAAGCAGTTAAAGATGGAAGTTTGAAATTCATTCCAAAACGCTACGAAAAGCAATATCTTAATTGGCTTACAAACATTCAAGATTGGTGTATTTCAAGACAGCTTTGGCTTGGACACAGAATCCCTGTTTTTACTTGTGAAGATTGTGGTTGGACTGATGCTTGTGAAGAAGATGTTGCTGTTTGTCCAAAGTGCGGAAGCAAAAAAATTGTTCAAGACCCAGATGTTTTGGACACATGGTTCAGTTCTGCATTGTGGCCATTTTCAACACTTGGCTGGCCAGAAAAAACTGAAGATTATAGATATTATTACCCAACAGATGTTTTGATAACTGCTTATGATATCATAACTTTCTGGGTTGTTAGAATGGTGTTTAGTGGCTTGTTCTTCACAAAACAACTGCCATTCAAGGAAGTTGTCATCAATGGAATTGTTCGTGATATTCAGGGGCGTAAGATGTCCAAAAACCTTGGCAACGGAATTGACCCTATTGATGTCATCAATGAGTATGGTGCGGACAGCCTTAGACTTTCTTTGGTCAATGGAACCTCAATGGGTATGGATATTGGTTACAGTGTTGATAAAGCAAAAGAAAGCAAAATTTTCATCAACAAGCTCTATAATGCAAGCAAGTTTGTGATTTCAAACACTGAAAACATTCAAATCAAGCCATTTTCTGAGTTTAAGTTGGACGAAAAAGACAAATGGATTTTGTCTAAATTGCAAAACTTGATTAAGTCAACAATCAAAAACATTGACAAATATGCACTTGGTGTTGCTTCTGCAAACTTGATAGAATTTACTGTCAGTGTTTTCTGTGATTGGTACATTGAAGTCAGCAAACTTGATTTGTATGGTGATGATGCTGAAAACAAGCTTAAAACGCAAAACATTTTGCTTTATGTTTTGACAGAACTTTTGAAGTTATTCCATCCTTTCATTCCATTTGTTACTGAAGAGATCTATCAAAATCTTCCAAAACATGAAAAGACAATCATGCTTTCAAAATTTCCACAAGTTGATGAAAAATTGATGTTTAAAGACCTTAAGTTTGAAAGCATCATCAACATTGTCAAGGCGATCAGAGCAACAAGAAGTCAATATCAAATTCCAGACAATAAGAAGATTTCTATCAATATTTTGCCTATTAGTGACAACAAATTAATCAAAGAAAACTTGAATATCATCAGCAAACTTGCGGGGGGAAGCCAAATTCAGATTGTTAAAGTTGCACCAAAAGAAAAGAGTGCAGAGATTGTGACATCTATTTGCAACATATTCTTGCCTATGGGCGATTTGGTTGACGAAGCACAAGAACATGAAAGAATTGAAAAGAAGATTGAAGAGTTGAAATTTGAGATTGAAAGAAGTAAAAAAATGCTCTCAAATGTTGGTTTTGTTTCCAAAGCTCCAGCAAAATTGGTGGAAGCAGAGAAAGAAAAACTTGCAAAAAATGAAGAATTCTTGCAACAAATTCTGCAAAAAAGCAAATAATAACAAAAGGGTATTGCAATCTCTGTTTGATTGTGATATAATATGACCATGAGGAGGAGAAAGTTTTAAAATGACATTAGAAAGCAAAATTGCAATTCAACTTCATGAAGATTGGAGGAGATGTAAGCAACGCGCTGATGGTGGTTTTGAATCCGATTGGCACAAAGTCAATGACAAGGCATACATAGAAGGACTTGATAGAAACAATTTGCCGGCAAATGTTAGAGTGAATGATGGACAGGTTGAAATTGATGTTGCAAATTCAGATTTCAGTCAATTGAGTCCAGATTTGCAAACAGAACATTTGGCTTCGGCGAAAGTTATTGTGGGGATTCTCGCAGAAAGAGATGAACTTACACTTGACCAAATAGGTGAAAAAATTTATGCAGGTTATTTAACCAGACATCCAAAATTGAGATCAGAAAATCCTGTAACTTTCAGCGATTTGACTGAAAAACAGAAAAGGGGTGTTTTGAGACAATATAGAATTGGACTTGAAGTTTTAAATACTTGTGAAAAAGTTGCAGAACCTGAGAATGCTTCAAGTAAGACTATGACATTATAAAAAGCGGCATTATGCCGTTTTTTTGTTGTAGTTGTTAATATGTGATGAGTTATTTCAAATGAAAATTGTCTTTGAAATCCTTTTTCATGGAATTTAAAATTTGATAAATCGTCAATAAAAAAAGACTTCGTTATCGAAGTCTTTTTGGTGCGGATGGGGAGGGTCGGCGTCACAAACTGCACTTTTGCTCATTTTTGCC
>CAMMFF010000011.1:0-35118 GCA_946496065.1 uncultured Clostridia bacterium | reverse complement strand
GACTTCAAGCGACCAGCACACAGACACTCAAGATGAGTGACGGAACAAGTTACACATTTACAAATGGACAATACTATTGGTTTGAAGTGGAGCCAATCAGGTGGAGAGTGAGTGACTACGGAGTGTCAAGCACAACATATCCAAGCGGTTGGAGCACATACGGAACATACAAAACAAACTTTACTGTTGTGAGTGACAGAATACTGACAATTGGAGCAGTTGAAACAAGTGATGTGAATGAAGGATGGGCATTTAAAGATAGTGATATATACAGCAACATATCAGGCTTGAATAAGACAGCCTCAACGACCAATTTTTCAGCAAGCATCACCAACAAACAAGGTTCTACGAATTACACATATTACAAGTTTGGAAGTGCAGGGCAACAAGACAAAGTTGTCAGTGTTTCAGTGACAGAGGATGGAGTGAGAGTGGCATCAATAGAAGAGATAGATGACTATTTGAATGACTACTCAGCAAAGGCGAGTGACATGGTATGCTTCTTGCTTGGATGTGGAACAGATGATGAAGTGAACTATTGGACAAGAAACATAGGGACAAGTTTAAGCAACGGACAGATTATCACAAGTGCTGGATCACCAAAATCAGTATGGCTTGACAATGTTCAAGGAGTCCGACTTGCTCTGACCATGGGAAATGGAAGCAGAATTTGAAATAAAAAAAGAAGATTTAAAAGTCTTCTTTTTTTGTTAATGTTTTCCACTTTGTTCAAAAGATAATGAAAGAATTGAAAAATTAGGAAATACGTTTAAATTTTAAAAAATTGGGTCATCATATGTGTCAGGTTTTTCAATCCCAAGAAGTTTGAGCACGGTTGGTGCAATTGATGTCAAAGATTTTCCTTTTTTGAGTTTTGCATTTTTGTTCTTTTCACTTACCAAAATGACAGGCACTGGATTTGTTGTGTGCTTTGTCAGTTTGTTCCCGTTTTTATCAATCATTTCTTCGGCATTTCCATGGTCTGCAGTGATGATGCATTCTCCACCTGCCATCAAGGTTGCCAAGGCAACAGCATAGGCTTGTTTGTCAACACATTCAATTGCCTCTTTCGCACTCTTGAAGTTTCCAGTGTGACCAATCATATCTGGGTTGGAATAGTTCACCAAGACAAAGTCATATTTGTTGCTTGCAATTGCGTCCAAAACTTCTGTGGTGATTTCATTTGCACGCATTTTTGGATAGGCTGAAAAGTCTGGAACATTTATGCTGTCAATAAGTTTTCTGTCTTCACCTTTGTATGGCTCTTCAATCCCTCCATTGAAGAAAAAGGTTACGTGTGCATATTTTGTTGTTTCGGCAATGTGAAATTGTGTTTTTCCATTCTTTGAAAGCACACTTGCCAAATTATCTTCAACAACAATTGGGGGATACATTGTGTTTAGATTTTTCAGTTTGTCTGAATATTCAGTCATGGCAGTGTAAAGAAAATTTTTAATCTTCTTTGTCTCAAATTCTGAAAAATTTTCATCAGTCATTGCAAAGGCAAGTTCTCTTGCTCTGTCGGAACGATAGTTATAGAAAATGAAACTGTCATTGTCTTTTATTGTGGCATTTGAGTCTATGATTGTTGGTTCAAAATATTCATCATTAACGCCGTTTGAATAACTTTCTCTGACTGCTGTTTCTGGAGAGTCAGCCTTTGTGCCAATGCCATTATAAAGCATGTCATATGCTCTTTTAACGCGGTCATATCTTTGTTCTCTGTCCATTGCAAAAACTCTGCCTATGATTGTGCCGATTTTTGCATTTGTTCCAGCGATATTTTCTTCTGTCTGTTGAATGAATTTGATTCCGTCTTGAACGCCAGTATCTCTTCCATCCAATATGGCATGAATATAGATGTTTTTGATATCAAAATTTTTTGCCATGTCCAAAATTGCAAATAGGTGTTCTATGCTTGAATGAACTCCACCATTTGACAAAAGTCCCATAATGTGCAGGTTGCTCTTGTTTTTCTCGGCATGTGTCAGTGCTTTGATTAAGGCTGGATTTTTGTAGAATTTTCCGTTTTCAATCTCGCTGTCAATGAGTTTTAGGTCCTGCAAAATGACGCGTCCACTTCCAAGTGTCAAATGTCCAACTTCGCTGTTTCCCATAACGCCTTTTGGAAGCCCGACATATTCTCCACTTGCTTGAATAAGGGTGTGAGGATACATCTTTTTCAGTTTGTCAAGATATGGCGTTCCTTGACTTTTTATTGCATTTCCAAACTTTTGTCTTTTTTCTCCAAAACCATCCAATATAACTAATGTGACCATATTTTCTTTAATTTCTCCTTACATTAAGGATACTATTTTTGCCTTTTAAAGTCAAACAATTTGTCAGTTAAATCTTGTCCTCAAAGTGCTCATCAAAGAGATTGTTTTGGTCAGGATGATGTGCTTCGGTGCCATATCTATGCTCATTGTCATTTTCAAATTCTTGCGCATCTTCATATTCCTTTGAATTTCTGTAATTTTCTATGTCATGTCTGTTGTTGCCTGCATATTTATTATTAATCTGTTCTTCTCCTGCTTCGACATTTTGATAGGCGGGTGCGTTTGTTTTTTCTTGTTTTTTCATATCTTCACTCCTTTTTTTCTTTTTTTCATAAACTTTGAAAGTTCCCTTGTTTATGATTACTCTGAGAGTGAGATAAATTGCACCAATGCCAAACAAAATGTATATCATTCGAGAAAAGATGCTTGCTTGATAGCCAAAAAGACCGGCTATGAAGTCATATTGCAAAAGACCAATCAAAAGCCAGTTTACGCAACCTAAAATTGTCAGCACAAAGGCTATGAAGGTTAACATATCTCACTCCTTTGTTTTATTATTTGATAAAAATCAAAAAAAACTCACAAAGTAAAAATTTTTGAGAAAAATTTATATAATTATATGTGTATAAAAACTTTCCATATTGAATATATTATTAGGAAAATTGAAAAATTAGTTGACTTTTAAGCAATTTTTGCATATAATATTGTGGTCAAAAGTCAAAAGATTAGATTTCAATTAATGGACCTATTGGGTCGATTTTTTTAATTTGCTTTTTCCAACAATTGATTTTGTTGGTTAAACGTAACAAAAGTGATGCATTTTGCTTTAAAAGGAGACAAAATTATGGAAAAACATTATTTAACACCAGAAGGAAAAGCACAACTTGAAGAAAAGTTGAATTATTTTAAAACTGTAAAAAGACCAGAAGTTGTAAAGCGTATTGGTGTCGCAAGAGAATTTGGCGACCTTTCTGAAAATTCTGAATATGATGCAGCAAAAGACGAACAAGCACAAATTGAAGCTGAAATCGCAGAAATGGAAAGCATTTTGCTTAATGCTGAAGTCATTGACAAGAAAAAAATCAACAATGACGTTGTCAGTGTTGGTTGCAAAGTTAAACTTTACGACATGGATTTTGATGAAGATGTTGAATACAGAATCACTGGCTCTTCAGAAAGTGATCCTAGAAATGGCGTAATCAGCAATGTTTCTCCAGTTGGAAAGGCTCTTATTGGACACAAAAAAGGAGAAACTGTTGTTGTTAAAACTCCTGGTGGGGACACAAGCTATAAAATCGTTTCTATTGAAGTTTAATTAAGTTCGAAGCAAAAACCTGTGCAATAATTTGATAATAATGTTAAAGTTATCAAAAATCATTATGCATTTTTGATGGTTTTTGTTATACTATCATTGTAAAATGAATGGCAAAAAAGAATTTTGCTGTTCGCCAGTTGCTTGTTTTAGAAGGATTTTTTATGATGTTTGTTAATTCAATAAAACTTTTTGGTTCGAATTGGGTCAAAGTTCTCAAATTCCTTTTGTATTATGTTGTGATTTGGGGGCTTTGTTTTGCCTTGTTTTTGCCAGTGTTTTTTGAATTTAAAGATTTGGTCATTTCAAATTTTCAATCTGCAGACATGTTCAGTTCCTTCTCTGGCGTTTTTCAGGGGGCATTAGGGACAAATTTGCACAACATTATGCAAACATCATATTTAACCTTGATTGATGTTTTTAAAGCAAATCTTGGGCTTGCAATTTATGGACTTATCGTTGTTTTTGTTTTCTTACCATTTTTTATCAATGTTGGGAAATACGCCTTGAATGAAATGTTGTATTCTTATATGACAAGCAAAGCAAAGGTAGGATTTTTTAGTGCTTTGGTAAAGAGCCTTAAAAAATCTGTTCCTTTCGCACTTTGCAAAACATTTTACAACATTTTGTTCTTTGCAATAACGCTTGCAATTGTCTATGGAATTGGACTTGTGGAGAATGTTTTCTTCATTTCATATTTCTTGCCACTTGTCATTTTCATTGTTTTGGTTTTGTTGTTTACATTAAATCAAATCACTGTGCTTGGATGGGCTCCAGCTTCAATCGTTTTTGATTGCAATGTTTTCTCTGCATACAGAAAGGGCGTAAAAGCGGTTAAAAGACACTTTTGGTCAATTCTCGGAACAACAATAATCTACTTCTTCTTGTTCTGGGCTTTGGCTATGATTTTTGGTGTTTATTCTTTGATTGTTCTTGTTCCAATCATCTCAGCATTGCTTTGCGTATATAACATGGTTGTGTTCTTCTCAAGCCAAGGCATGAGATTCTATGTCAACGAAAACAAAATTTTGACACCTAAGAAACTTGAAGAAGTTGACAACATAAACAAAACTGCTTACATTTTGTAATTTTTCAAGCCATATTGGTTTGTTACATAAAACTAAAGACAATGACTTGATGAAATTGAATGAGTTTTCATTTGGTTTTGATTTGAAAACAAATATTTTTTGTTTGACTTATTTTATCATTGATAACGCTTTTTGCGTTTTTAAATATATTAAAAGGAGAAAAGATGAATAACAAATTGAAAATCACCTTCCTAGGCGGTGTGGGTGAAATTGGAAAAAATATGACCGCTTTTGAATACAACAACGAAATTATTGTTGTTGATGCTGGATTGACTTTTCCCGGTGATGATTTGCCAGGAATTGATGTTGTCATTCCTGACATCACTTATCTTGTAAACAACAAAGAAAAAATCAAAGCCATCATTTTGACACACGGACACGAGGACCACATTGGTGCACTGCCATTTGTTTTGTCAGAAATCAAAGCACCAATCTATGGAACAAGACTTACTCTTGCTCTTGTTGAAAACAAAATGAAGGAACACCCAAAGGTAAATTACAAAGCCATCACAGTTAAACCAAGAAATGTGCTTAAAATCGGTGCTTTCTCAGTTGAATTTATCAAAGTTTCTCACTCTATCGCAGGTTCTCTTGCTTTGTGCATCACAACTCCTGCAGGGAATGTCATTCACACTGGGGACTTCAAAATTGATTTTGAACCTATTGATGGCGTCATGACTGATCTTCAAAGATTTGGAGAACTTGGCAAGAAAGGCGTCAACTTGTTGATGTGTGAAAGCACTAATGTGTGCAGACCAGGGTATTCTATGAGTGAAAAAAGTGTCGGAAGAGCACTTGAAGAAATCTTTAAGACACACACAGAAAACAGAATTTTTGTTGCAACTTTTGCTTCAAACATTCACAGACTTCAACAGATTTTGCAATTGGCTGAAAAGTATGGCAGAAAGGTTGCATTTACTGGAAGAAGCATGATCAACATTATTGATGTTGGAATGAAGATTGGTGAAATCAACTTCAACAGAGATATTTTGATTGATATCGACAAAATTGATAAATGTGCAGATAAGGAGTTGTTGATTGTCACAACTGGAAGTCAGGGAGAGCCTCTTTCTGCTTTGACAAGAATGGCTGCTGGAGATTTTAAACAAATCAAAATTGGAGAAAATGATTTGATTGTCTTTTCTTCTTCTCCAATTCCTGGAAACGAAAAAAGTGTTTATAATGTTATCAATTCCCTTTTCCAAAAGGGTGCAGATGTCATTTATGACGAACTTGAACAAGTGCATGCTTCTGGTCATGCTTGCCAAGAAGAAATTAAGACAATCCATGCTCTTGTTAAACCAAAGTTCTTTATTCCAATTCACGGGGAATATAGACACTTGAAGATGCATAAACAAATTGCAATGCAACTTGGAATGGAAGAGAGAAACATCATTCTTCCATCACTTGGTGCACAAATTGAAATGACACCAAATTCAATCAAAAAGGTTGGCTTTACCACTGCTGGACAACGACTTATTGATGGATACGGAGTTGGTGACATGGACAGCAATGTTTTGCGTGAAAGAAAACAACTTTCAGAAGATGGAATTTGTGTTGTTGTTATGACCATTAACAATGTTTCTGGTGATGTTGTTGGGGACCCATTCATCATCACTCGTGGTGTTGTTTATCAAGACGAAGCAGAAGCGTTTGTTCAAGATACAAAGACAATGATTGTTGCTTCTTTGAAAGAACAGGATTTGCGTGGTTGCGACCCTGCAGTCATCAAGAACACAATCAGAAGAAACCTTTCAAACTTCATTTTCAAGAGAACAAAGCGTAGACCTATGATTTTGACAATCGTTTTGCTTGATTAATAGGCTGAAAAATGAAAGATAAGACAGAATTTTTGGGTTATGAGGAACATGATTATAATCCAATAATCAGACAAAAAACATTGGAACTTTTGAAAGATTTGCTTGTTAAACACAATCCAAAACACATTTTGGAAATTGGAACTTTTATAGGTTATTCAACAGCGGTCATGTTGGAAACCTGCCAAGATGCTTTTGTTACGACAGTTGAAAAAGATGAGAAAAACGCTGCTTTTGCTGTTAAAAATTTGAGAGATTTGGGATTTGACGGACGCTTTCAAGTTGTCAATGAAGATGCCATTGAGTTTTTGCAAAAGACAGACAAAACTTATGATTTCATTTTTCTTGATGGACCAAAGGGGCAGTATATCAAGTATCTTCCAATCATAAAGAAACTTTTGAAGATCGGCGGAGTTCTGGTTGCTGATGATGTGTTGTTTTATGGACTGGTTAATTCTTTGGGAACAATAAAACACAAGCACAGATCAATTGTGAATAATTTGAGAAAATTTCTTGACACACTCAAAAATGATGACGATTTCAAAACTGTTGTCTATGAATTTGAGGACGGGGTAAGTGTTAGTGAAAAAATAAAATGAATTGCATCTTTTGGGGGTGCAATTTTTTATATTTTTATTTATTTCTCGTTTTGTTTGTTTTTTTTTGTATATTTTGCTAGAATAATAGCATGGATTTTGAAATTAAGATAATTGAATTTTTGCAGTCAGGAAGAAGTCCTTTTTTTGATGTGTCTTTTCAACTTATTTCAGCGATTGGAAGCACAATGGGAGTTGTTGCCGCGTGTCTTTTGTTTTTGTTGTTCAAAAGAAAACTTTGTTTTTGGTATCTCTTTTCCTATGGATTTGTGTATTTGACTGTCAGCATAATGAAAAATAGCATTCAAAGAATGAGACCCTTCAATGTGACAGACACAATTGAAAACATTGGAGATGTCGTGACTGGATTCAGTTTTCCAAGTGGACATGCCGCTTGTGCAACAGCAATTGCCATTTTTGTTGGATACTTTTTGTTCCAGTATTTCAAAAGTAAGGGAACTAGGGTTGGAATTGTGTTGTCATGTTGTCTGTATGTCGGTCTTGTTTGTTTGTCGAGAATGTATCTTGGAAAGCATTTCCTAACTGATGTTCTTGCAGGAGTTGCTGTCTCTGCGGTGATTTGTGCACTTGGACTGACTTTGATGTATTTTGTTAATAAGAAAAAGAAGGTGAAAACAAATGAAATTACAAATGGAACTAACTAATTTAAATCAAACCAAAGAACTTGCGGGGGTTTTTGCAAAGGTTTTGAAGCCACCAATGGTGGTTTTGCTCAAGGGAGACTTGGGCAGTGGAAAAACTACTTTTGTCAAAGAAGTGGTGTCAGCGTTGGGGTGTGATGATTTGGTCACAAGTCCGACATTTACACTTTTAAACACATACAATGCGAAGTTTCCTGTTTATCATTTTGACATGTACAGACTCGCTTCAGCAGAAGAGGCCATGAATGTTGGTTTTGAAGAATATTTTGACAAAGGCAGATTGGATGGTGTTTGCTTTGTGGAATGGCCAGAAAATGTCGATGGATTGATTAAAGATGTTGATTATGTCATTGAAATTGAAAAGAAGTCTGAAAATCGAAGAAGTGTAACAATTAAGGAGGGAAAACATGCTGGCAATTAATACAGCATTTATGACGGCAAATTTGGCACTTGAAACGCCAGATGGCAGAACAATTTATAGGGAACTTGATGCACACAGCAAACATTCAGAGAATGTTCTTAAAACAATTGATGAGATGTGTCAGGAAGGTGGAATTGATGTTTTGGATGTGGAAACAGTCGCTGTGGTCGTTGGACCAGGTTCATTTACTGGACTTAGAATCGGAACAGCCATTGCCAAAGCACTTGGATGTGTAAACAAAAAGCTGAAATTTATTGGGTTGTCATCTTTGGAACTTATGGCAAATATTGTGTCAAAAAACAAACTTTGTTCAGAAAATTTTGTTTGTGTCCTGAATGCACTATCAGATTTATATTTTGTTGCATATTTTGATAAAACAGGAATAATATTACAAGAAGAGAGAATGATAGATAAGCAAGAATATTTAGGCATTAAACAACCAATCTTTGGTCTTAAAGGTGATTTGCAAGATGATCGCATTAATCAAATTGAAATTATGAGTGAAGATTTGCTCATATTTGCTAAGAGGCAAGAAAAACTTGGAAAATTTGTGACTTTAGATGAATTGTTGCCAGTGTATTTAAGGCTCTCTCAGGCGGAAGATAATTTGCTTAAAAAAAGTAAAAAAGATTAATCAAATTAGTTGACAAACATTCTTATTGTATGTAGAATACATACCGATAAATAAGAAAGGAGATTTTATGAAAAAACCTGTTTATATTAGATGTCCTAGATGTGAACTCAATTACATTGAGAAAAAAGATAAACTCTGTAGTGTATGCAAGGCAGAACTCTCTGCAAACAAGGAAGATTTCATTGGTGATCTTGATTTGGAACTTTGCCCAATTTGCAAAACTAACTACATTCAACCAGATGAAATCATGTGTGCAACTTGCCTTAAAGAACATCAAGCTGAAGGAGAAGATGCTTCAAACGATTGGGAAGACTATCTCAACCGTGACGAAGATGAAGTTGTTTATGATGACGAAGAAACAGGAGATATGGCTTCTGTGACAGATTTGGACGATGAAATCATAGATGATGATCTTGACACTGGAATTGGCTTTGATGACAGGCTTGATGACGGTTCTCTTGATGATTTGGATGATGAATTGGACGACGAGTTTGACGATGATGACCTTGATTTCGACGATGAAGATTCTGACGACGAAGATGATGAGGAAGAGGACGAAGATTCTGATGATGAAGATGATTTTTAATAATCATCTTTTTTATTGACAAAACAAAGATATAAATAAAATAAAAAAGGGGAGAATATTTAATTCTCTCCTTTTTCATTTTTTATTATTTTTTCTTAGTTCCTTTTTTCTTGTCGTCTTCAGAAACTTTTTCTGTTGATTGTTTTTCTGCCTTTTCTTTTTCTTTGTTAATTTTTTTAGAAACTTTTGCAAGTTCTTTTTGCTTCATTTCTTCCTTGGCAGCAACTTTTCTTTCAAGACTGAGCAAGTATTCTGGGGTGCTAAGATTTTCAATTTGTTTGTTGAGTGAGTCAATCTTTTCAACAATTACAGTTCTCTTTTGAGCGAACACTTTGAATTCCTTATCTGTTTCTTTTGAAACTTGACCTTTGTCTTTCTCTCTCAAATTCAAAACTTTTTGTTTATGAAGTTGCTCAAGATTGTCGAGTTCTTTTTGGAATTTGTCAATTGTTGATTTAACTTCAAGGATTTCATCGTCTCTTTGTTTTCTTGCTTTAAGTTTGATTGCATCAACATTCAGGCTGGATTTCCTGTCATAAGTTTCTTTTTTCTTTCTTTCAACTTTCTTGATCTTAATTTTTCTTAAGATGCTTCCAACAACTGCAATTACGATTGCAAGACCAGTGATAAGTGATGGAATTATAAGCCAGTTGAAGTTGTTATTGCTTGTTGTTGTGTCTTCGTCAGTTGTTGTGTCATCAGATGTGTCATCGTCTGTGGTGCTGTCATCAGATTCAGCATTTGAAATGAAAACTCTGTCTTCATTGATGTCATAGTTTTTGCCATCAATAGTGTCTGAAGCGGTTGTGTAAGCAGTTTCATCAGATTCTTCAAATGCAATGTCATAAATTGCCATTGAACCAGAAGTTTCCATTGTGTCACAAACAAGGGCGATGTATAACTGTCCAGATGCATCTTCTGTTGGGTGGAAATACATTGTATATGTTTCATAACCATCGTTTGAAACAAGTTCTGTCATGTAATCAAAACCAGTAAGACCAAAAGTTACTCCGTAAGAATAGTCTTTTTTCTTATCAAGTTCCACTCCATTGTTGTTGTAATTGAAGTTTGTTTTGAGTTTGAAAGAAAGGACATAATAAGATTCAGCGGTCATGTCAAGATTGAAGTTTGATTGAATAACATAAGAGCCAACGCCTTGACTTTGAATAAAGAAGACATTTTTGCTTTCTTCATCTTCAGTTTCTTTTTCAATGTAGAATGGGCTACTTTCTGTGAACTTGTCACTTTTGATGATTCCGCCATTGATTGCACTTCCGTCAGAACTTGAAACAGAGCCTGTGTATGCTGGGGTGGTGGTTGTTGAAAGGTCTTCAGTAATGTCATTTGTTGGAATGTTGAGATAGAAGTTTGTCATGTCAACGATTCCAAAGATGTCTCCATTTCCTTCTGCGGTGTTAACTTTGTTGTCATATTCAGATGATTCAATGGTTGAAAGTTCAAAATTGTCAAAGTAAGCAAATCCTTCAACTTTTTCATCTGAAGTTCCGAAATCAATCACGATGTAAACATTGCTTGCACCAGCGAAAGATTTGAGATAGATTGAATAATCTTGCCATTTCCCGTTTGTAGAAAGTGTTTCAGATTCAAACAATTTGAAACCATCTTCGCCATACAAAGAAACTTTGATTGTTGAGTTTTGTGAAGATGTGTTGTAAGTTTTGTATTTGAAGTTGAGTTTGTAAGTTCCGTTTGCATCAACTGAAATATTTTCAGAAGTAAGTTTTTGCCAAGATTTGTGAATGTTTGCAAGCATCATAATGTTGTCAGGTTCAGTTTTTGAATCTCTGCTGTTGCCTGGGTTTGCATATGTTGCCCAGTAGTATGGGTTGTCAATATCTTCAACACCGCTTGCTTTAAGTTCGTTATATTTTGCTATATAGTTTTTATATTGAGAATCTTCTGTGCTGATGACACCATCAAACAAAAGTCCGTCTCCACCTTCAGTTGTCCAGTTTTGAGCTGTGAGTGGGTAGTTGTAGTTGTCAATTGTAACAAGATTGAAGTTTCCGTTTGGAACGGAGAGTGTTCCAGAAGAAGAATTCAATGCAACTTTGTTGGTTGCAGCATCATATTCTTCTGTTGTTGCTTTTTCAACTGTGATGTCGTCAAACACAACACAACCTGTTGCACTTTCATCACTCTTTCCAAGTCCTAAAGAAACATTGATTGAAGAGTTGTATAATGCTCCACCTTTGACATAGAATTCAATGACACCATAATCGTTCATAAAATCATTATCGCCATTTGTTGTCACTGCACTGCTTGCTGTCTCGGCAGTCAAAGTGTATTGGTCTTCTGTGAGGTTGTAGGCGGTGAGCACGTTGTCGTTTTCTTCAACAAACATATAAACATTACCGCTTGAGAGTTCTGAAATTTTGTAGTACGCTTTGATTTTGTAGATCTCATTTGCATTGATGCTTACATCATTTGATTTAACATTGACATATTCATTTTTTGCCCAAAGACCCAAAAGGTAATTGTTTGCAGAAAGTGAAACTTTTTCTTCATCAATTTCAACTTCGCAAGAAAGGTTTGAACCAACAAAGTCATAACCGGTTATGCTTTTGAAATATTCTGGGCTTTTTGAGTCAAACACTTGAGCATTTCCGCTTCCAGATTTTTTCCAATTTTTCAAAGAAGAGATATCTTCGTTGTAAATTCCTGCTTCAAAATCAAAGTTGTTTGTTGGGTATTCAATGATTTCTTTGCTTCTCAAATCAATCAAGTTTACACAATCAAACACCTTTGTTGTGACTTGACCTTGACTGTCTGTGATTTCTTGAGTGTAATTTTTGCCAAAGTATGATTGGTATGTTTTCCAGAAAGTGTTTTCGCTGTATTGATAAACATGAACATCATCATAGAATGCAACGCCACTGCTTTCATGTCCAGATTCGTTTGTTCCAAGCCACAAATCAAGGGTGACACTCTGCTGTTCGTTTCCTGTTGCAACAAAGAAGTAGAAAGTTACCCATTCTTTTGATGAAACTTGAACATATTCTGCTTTGACAGGGTCGCCATTTTCATCTACAAGTCCTGACAAATACATAGAACCAAAAACATAGTCATTCAAAGAGTCATATTCTGTTTTTGTTGTGTAGTAAGTTGTTCCTTCTGCAACAGTGTAGTTTGAATTTTCTTCGTTGTATGCGATATTGCAAGTGAAGTAGGTTGCACCTTGGTTGACATTGATAAGTTCATCATCTTCTGTTCCAGTTTTCTCTATGTCATTGACTGAAACATAGATTGGTGTTCCTTCGTGCATAAATCCGATGTATTCTTCATCTTCATAGAAAGGTTGAACATCGTTTATTGCTGTGTCAAGTTGTCCAACTTCAGACAAAGTTTTGTGAAGGTAATATGTTTTGCTCTTGTATGTGAAAGAGATGTATTCATCAAAACCTTTGTTTTCAAAAACAGTTTTTCCAATTGATGTATCTGCTTCAATTTGACCAAATTCCACATAGGTTGTGTATGAGTTGTAGTTTGTGTCATTTTTGAAGGAAACTTGGAAAGAATAGAAAGAGTTTGCTTCCAAAGTGATTGAACTTGATTTATAGCCTTGTCTTGCAGTGCTGTAGTTTGTGGAATCACTTGTCCTTGAGTTTATCATCAAAATATACTTATCAGTTGCCTTTGCAAGTGGGTTGTTTGAAAGGTGATAAGTTCCAGTCATATAGTTTTGGAAAGTGTTTCCAGTGTTGATGATTCCAGCAGTTGTTTTTCTGTCATTCATTTGACCTGTCCAGCCAGAGAGTGAGGTGCTGATAGAGTATGTCGAACTGCTCGAATTGAAATTGTTGTTTGTCACACTGACTTCTTTCATATAGCCAGAATAATAATTTGCTGATGTGCTTGAAGAGCTGTCATCTGCCTTTGCGACATTTGCGTCATTTAGTGTGTAAACAAGTCCTGTTGCTGACAAAGGGAAAATTAACGCAAAGATAAACATAATGATTTTGCTTTTGATTGTTCTTAATTTTTTCATACCTAATCCTTTACTATAAGTTTAACTCACATATTATAATACATTTAAGATAAATAATCAAATATTTTTTTTAAAATTATCAACAATAATAGCATGAAAAATACAAGTTTGGCAAAAAAAGAAGAAAAACAAGAGAAATTGTCAGTAAAGAAGAAGTTGTTGTTGTGCATATGTGGGGCAATAATTGGGTTTATCAATGGATTTTTTGGCGGTGGTGGGGGCATGGTTTGTGTTCCCTTACTTGAAAAGGTGCTTCATTTGCCAAATAAATATTCACATGCGACAACAATCGTGATAATACTTCCAATTTCTTTCGTCAGTGCGGTGATTTATTTTTTGAGTGGAAATTTGGAAACAATTTCTTTCCTGACGGTTGGAACTGGGGTTGTGCTTGGTGGCATTGTTGGTTCTTTCGCGTTGAAATTTTTGCCAGCTAAAATCATCAGAATAATTTTCGTCTTCATTATGCTAGCTGGGGGAATAAGACTTTTATTTTAACTTTTCATTCTTCTTATTACTCCTTTTGATGTAATCATACAACACTGAAAAAGATTTGTTTTCCATTATGACAAATTGTCATAAACTCATTTAAATCATCTCTTAAATGAAAAATATTTTGTTAATTTTTACTGTAGTGAGATTATTTTTGGAAATGTCAAAGAATAAAAATAAACTAAATTTTCACAATATGTAATATGATTTATTTTTTCTATATTTTGGCAGGATTTGTTTCTGGAATTTTTGGTGGTCTTGGAATGGGCGGTGGGACTTTGCTTATTCCAATTCTTTCAATTTTTTTAGATTTTGACCAAAAACTTGCTCAGGGAATCAATTTATTGAGTTTTTTGGTCATGGCAATTTTTTCCATCTACATACATTATCGCAACGGCTATATCGTCACAAAAAATATTTTTTGGATAATTTTTTTTGGCGTCATATTTTCTGTTTTGGGGGCAATTTTGATGTCATACCTTCCGTCAAAGATTTTAAAAATCATTTTTGGCGTTTTTCTTTGTTGTTTGGCAGTCGTAGAATTTGTAAAAGTATTAAAAAAATAGTTTACAAAAACACATTTTTATGATATATTTATAACGTAAATTTTGATATAGAGATTTCATTTTTGAGTCTGTTTTATCAAAGTATTTATTCGTAAGAGGTGGATTATGGTTGATAAAGAAAAATGTATTGGCTGTGGAACCTGTGTTGCCATTTGTCCTGTTGGGGCAATTTCTTTTGATAAAGATGGCAAAGCAGTGATTGACAAAGCAAAATGCATTCACTGTGGCTCTTGTCAGGCAAGTTGTCCAGTTAGTGCCATTGATTTAGACAAATAACAAAGCAAGCAAAAGTGAGGATTTTTTATGGAAAATATTGCATACATTCAACTTAACGAAAGAAAAGTTAAGCTCTTGATTGTTCAAAGCAGAAATGGAAGATACAGAATTTTGGAAGAAGTTGAAAATTATTACGACTTGACAAACGACATCATCAAAGATTGTCTTTTCAGTCCAAAATCAAAGGCTGACATTTTGAAAATTTTGAACATATATCGTTACACCATTGAAACTTTTAATGTTGGGAAAATGATTGCGATTGCTTCAAACATCATCGTTAAAGCAAGAAACTATCGTGGATTTTTGGACGAAATATACACAAACACAGGCATGAACTTTCTCATTTCAAACGATGACGAAGTTGTCAAAGATGTCTATCTTTCTTGTATGTCTGACATTGATGCTTCAAAGGGGTATATTGTCAACATTGACTCATATTCAACATACATTTTGAAATTCAACAGAAGAAATGTTGTGGAATATAATGTCATTCCTTATGGATACAGCAACTTGTCTGCTTCTGGCATGAACTTTGCTGAAATGACAAATGCTGTCAAGAAAGAACTTAAAAAAGCCTCTCTCATCAAAAGTTTTGAAGAAGATATGGTCTTTGGTTGTGGCCCAAGTTTTATTGATATTTCAAGAATTGCAAAAAAACTCACAAGATATCCAATCGACATTGACAACAACTATGAACTGACAGACAGTGCAGTTCAAAAGGTGGTCGAATTTGCAAAAGATTTGGACACTCAGAAAGTTAAGAAAATCAAAGGCATTGGTCCAGAAGGTGCAGAAAGCATCAATGGTGGTCTTGCAATCATCAGTGCCATCTACGAAATTTTGAAGTTATCTTCAATCAATGTGACAATCGCTAATGCTCTTGAAGGTGTTGTCATCACAAATTTGGTTGGTTCATCAAATGAAAAATATTCAGACTTGTTGCAAAACAGTTTGGACAACTATTATGAATTTAAGAAAGAAGGTTTGGCAATCAACAGCCAAGTTTATGACATGGCAATTCTTCTTTTCAAACAACTCAAAGTTGTTCACAAACTTCCAAGAATGTATGTCAAACCACTCAAAATTGCTGCTTATATGTTTGATTGTGGAAAATTTATCAATTTTAACAATCATCAAAAACATTCTTTCTACACAATTTTGAATGCAAACATCGCAGGAGCAACACAAAAAGAAATTTTGCTTGCTGCTTTTGCTTGCACTTGTCAAAATCTTGACAACTTCAATTTGTCAGAAATCATGAAATACAAAGAAATTTTGACTGATGAAGATGTCGAAGCAATCAGAAAATTGGGCGTTCTTGTGAATTTGGCTGTCAATTTGAATGCTTCAAGAAAAAACATCATAAATGATATTGTTTGTGACATTCTTGGAGATTCAATCATCATGAAGACTGTCGTAAGTTCCGACCCATCTTTTGAAATCATGCAAAGCATGAAAATTTCTGATGATTTCAAGAAAATATTTAAGAAAAGTTTGCAAATAATTTAATTATATCGCTGTTAAAAGGTTTTTTATGGAAGAGGAGAAAAAACACAGTAACTTAAAGGTAGTTTGGTATGTTTTGTTTGCCATAATCACCGTTATTTTGGTGTATTTATTTATTGTTGTTTACTTTTTCTATATCTCTCCATACAACATTTCAGTGAAGACTTCAATTTGGCCATTTTTATCTGACCAAACTGTTGGCGAAATGTATCTTGATGCAACAGTTGAAATCAATTTCACGGTTGCTGATGAAGTGACTTTTGAAGACGAAGAAAAAAGTGTCGTCGGTGTCAATGTCAGACAAGATGGCTATGTCATCGCTCCATACAATGAATTTCGCTCATGCACAGAAGACACTCAAATCACCATTCTTGCAAATTCCGGAAAAGTTTACAACGGCAAGTTGCTTTTTGGAGATATGAACTATAATCTTGCCATTCTTAAGTGTGAAAATGTGACTGCTGACGAAGGTGCTGTCAAAATTCCTTTCGTCTCGATTTCTAATGCTGTGAACTATTCATGGTTTTTTGAAACTGATGTTTTGGCAATTTCATCGCCAATGAAAAGCAAAACAATTTGGAAAGGCACGGTGAGTGACACAAATCTTTACAACGTTTATAAAGAAATCCAAATTGAAAACAAATATGCCATTGATTTTGTCATGGAAGATTGCTATTTGGTTGATGTCCCTGATGTTGGAGAAGAGAGTTTTGAAGGCGGAGCGATCTTTGATAAGTCCGGTGGTATTTTGGGGCTTTCTTTTGAACAAACAGAAGAGGGCGATTATGTAATTATGCCAATTAATGCCGCAAAACTCTTTTTAAGTGACGTCGTGAAAACTTATAAGAATGAAGTCAAATATGAAAATGAATTGGTTGATAGTCTTGTTGGTTTTGACCAATCAGAACTTCAATGTTTCTTTATTGCTTCAAACACAAATTATGGTGAAGAAGAATTTTTCTATTTCAATGGAACATGGCAAGTTTACACAGATGAAATTGTGGTTGACTTTGCAAACAGCACAACTCCGGGATATTATGTCTTTGAAGATTGGGTGTATGATGGAGAAACAATTTTGAGCGCTGGAAATGTGATCAGTTCAATCAGATTGGGGCATAAGACCTATAGCGCAGGACAGAAAATTACGCTTATGGAAGGTCTTTACAATGCAGACGCTGGAGATGTTGTGACGGTTTATTATTACAACATCAGTTCTTTGGGCGGAACAATAAACAGCGTGACATTCACGGTTTAAGGAGGCATGATGAAAAAATTTAAGTATGCCATTGAAATGGGTGGCGGTTACACATGTATCTATGTCAAAGACGAAGGTTTGGCTCTGAAAGAACCAACTCTTATTGCTGCAGAACCAACTGAAGATGGCTACAAAGTCATCGCAATGGGCAATGATGCAAAAAAACTTGTTGGCAAGACAAAAGAAAATGTGGAAATTTTCACGCCTTCTGCAAGTGGAGAACATTCAAATTATGAATATTCTGTCATTTTGCTTAAACATTTCTTGAGCAAGGTTGGTTTCAAGGCTTATGAAGATAATGCACTTTTCATCGTTCCTTGTGGACTTTCTGCAAGAGAAAAAGAGAACATCTTGAATGTTTGCGAAGGTGCAAACATGGGTTATGTTGAGCTCATTCCATCTGTGCTTTGCTCTTGCATCGGAGAAGGAAGAAATGTTGACAGTTCAAAAGTCAATATGATTGTGGACATTGGCGGGACAGCAACCGACATTGCGGCAATCAATATGTCCGCAATTTTGAAAGGAGCAACACTCGGCGTTGGTGGCAGAAACATTGATGCTGCCATTGTCAACTTTTTGGCATACACTCAAGAACTTGTGATTGGTTTGCCAACAGCAGAAATGCTTAAAAACGAAGTCGGAAGTCTTTACACAAACGACACTTTGAACATGGAAATCACAGGAGTTGACGCACAGAGCAAATCTCCAAAAACAGTGGTTATTTTGTCTAATGATTTGCGCAGAGCGATCGAGCCATTTTTCAGTGAAATTGTCAGAGCGATTGACACAACAATCAATGCTCTTCCTCCAGAAATGGTCGCTGACATCATCAACAACAAGATTTTGATTGTTGGTGGTTGTGCAAAAATGCAAGGACTTGATGATTATTTGAAAAAACATCTTGGCTATCCTTTTGAGATAAGCGAAGATGTTGATAATGTCACAATTTTGGGAGCAGGAAAACTGCTTTCTGACGCACAACTTTTGTCAAGCATAATAAAAAATCTGTAAAAATTGACCCTAAAGGTCTTTTTTTATTGCCAAAAAATGACAAATTTAGCGGTTTAAAGACTTTTTCTTTCTTTGTGACAATGATGTTTGAGATTTATAATATCAGCAGAGGAGTTTTCTTATGGCAAGAAAAATCGTTGTTACAAGTGGAAAAGGTGGGGTTGGCAAAACCACAGTTTGTGCAAATCTGGGAGTCTATCTGTCTAGGCTTGGTTTTCGTGTGGTTGTCATTGATGTTGACATCGGACTAAACAATCTTGATGTCATAATGGGACTTGAAAGACAGGTCATTTTTGACATCACTGATGTTGTTTCTGGGAAATGTCGTGTCAGACAAGCTCTGGTTCAAGACCCAAATTTTCCTTCACTTTATCTTTTGCCGTCATCGCATACCTATTCTGCAAGTAAGATAACTGGAGAACACATCAAAAACATTATTGACATAATTGACCATTCTTTTGATTACATCTTGATTGATTGCCCGGCTGGTGTTGAGGCAGGGTTTCATCGTGCCGTTTTTCCAGCAAATGAGGCGCTTATTGTTGTCACTCCACATCTTTCAAGCATAAAAGATGCAGACAAAGTTGTTGGTCTTTTGAGTGAATATAACATAGAAAGCAAAGGACTTGTGATCAATCGTATGCGTGGAGATTTACTTTTATCCGGGGAAATGATGAACATTGAAAGTATTGTCAAGGCAATGGGGATTCCGCTTCTTGGCGTTATTCCAGAAGATGACAATGTGTCCAAAATGTCCGCCGATGGTCGCATTATGACCGATTGTGAAAGTGCAAGAGCATTCACGTTATTGTCTGAGAACATACATAACGGATGCAAGAAAATTTATGACTGCACTTACAAATATAGGGGACTTATGGGGTATTTGAAAAGAAGCATAAAAAAACATGTTTGATTTAAGGAGAATTATGGACAGAATTAAGGAACTCTTGATCAGAGACAAATTTACAAATCCGCAATTGGTTGCAGAAGTTTTGAAAGGAGAGGTGACGCCGATTGCCATGAATTTCTTTCTGCTTGCAGATGACTTGGTTGTCAGATTCAAAAGAGATGGTGAAAACTTTGTTTTTGACATAGAAATCAAGGCGAGCAGAATCAAACCTTTTGGAAGCAGAATTGTTTAAAAAAACACCTTTGTTCAAGGTGTTTTTTGTTTTATGTGAAATTATATTGTGGTTTTTTATATGAAATAAACCATTCCATAGCAGTTTGGTCCAACATGTGTGCCAACAACACAACCAATTTCATTGATTGAAGTGTTTTCTGGGTCAATGCCAAGTTTTGAGGCATATTTTTTGATGAAATCTTTGATTATTGTTTCATTTGCAGAGTGTCCAAAATAGATTGGAAAATCTTTATTTCTTTTGTTTGCACAATCAACCATATATTCATTTGCTTTTTCACCAATTTTCTTTGCAATATTGTTGACTTTTCCACCGTCCAAGTTGATGATTGGTTTGATGTTGAGAACAGATGCAGCGAAATAACTTGTTGCAGAAAGTCTTCCGCCTTGTTTGAGATATTTCAAATCTCCAATCACTGCAACGAGTTTGACACTGCTTTTGAGTTTTTCAAGGTAATCTATCACTTGTTCTGGAGTGGCATCTTTGTGCGATTTGATGAATTTGACAAGTTCAACAATGATTGCACCTTCAGCAAAAGTTGTCACACGAGAATCACAAACATAAACATTCTTCATACCCAAACTTTCAACTGCATTTTTTGCTTGAGCAATTGTTCCAGCAAGGTCTGAAGAAATCACAATTGTGATAACAAACCAATCTTCTTTGTTGACATAAGGTGTGAAAGCTGTCTCAAATTTGTATTGGTTTGGTTGACTTGTTTTTGGAATGATTCCAGTTTCTTTCAATTTTTTATAGAATTCATCATTAGGAAGGCCTTCAGGATAGAGATCTCCATTGAAATTGACTTCAATTGGCAAAACAGTTATGTCATTTTCTTCAGCAAAGCCTTTTGGCATATCGACTGAGGCTTCTGTGACGATTTTGTAGTTCATTTGTCTCTCCTATTACAATATTTATAATAACAAAAATGAAATGTAATTGCAAATATTTTACATGAAAAAATTTAAAAACTTTTAAGCATTTTTTTGATTTTAATACGGATTTTTCACTAAAAAGAAAAAACCACAAAAAGTGGTTTAATTTTTCTTGAATAACTGTTTTGTGAAATTGTATAGTAAAACCACAACGACGAGATAATAGACAAGTGAAATGAAAAAGTTTCCGTAAGAATATAGTGCTGTTTTCATGAAACCTGTTTGCATTGTTCCGCCACCAAGAAAGGCGGTCAAGTCTGCATGAATGAATGGGAACAAGCAATATGCAAGAGAACCATTCAAGAAGATGTTGCAAATTGTTGCAATGACAAAAATTCCCACAGAAATTCCAAATGTCAATTCAAATTTTCTTGAAACATTCATCAAAAAGATTGTGATTACACTGTAGAAAATCACTTGCAATTCAATTCCAATCACTTTGATTAAGAAGAACAAAAATGGGTGAATTGTGTAAACCGTTGTCAAGTTGAACACTGCCAAAATTTCATTTGCAAGTGAAGGGAAGAGAAGAGCACCCCAGGTTAAACTCAAAATGCTGTAAACTGCCAAAACGAAGGAGGTTGCATAGACTATTGCCAAAAACTTTCCAGTGAAAACTTGATTGAAGGTGACATTTTGGGACAAAATTGTGTCCATTTTTCCGTTTCGTCTGTCAAGTCCAAACAATTTGTATGATGCATAGATGCCAAACAAAATTGTTAGGAATCCTATTATGCTCATAATGAAGTATGCATGGTCGTAGAGTGTCACTTGATATGAAGCGGTGTTGAAGTTGAGTGGAACTTGATATTGAGTGTAATACAAACTTTCATCATTCAAGAAATAGTTTGTTTTTACAAGTGCAAGTTCGGTGTCTTCAATGGAAATTGGTTGATAGTGATACAAGTTTTTCAGGTCTCCAAAATGGCGTTCCAAAGAAAGTCGAAGTTCATACATAACTGAATATTTTGCACTTTCACAGGTGAGTTTGTAGTTTGTGATCAAACTTGTCATCTCTTCCATGTGTGTTGTGTCGTAGGAGGTGACTTGATTGTTTAGACTTACGATTTCATTAAGAATTTGAAGTCTTTTTGTTGTTGCTTTTTCAATGTATTTTGTTTGATATTCTTGCAAAAGTTCTCTGTCAACTTTCCAAACAAACACATGTTTGACAACAGTGTCAAGAGCATTGAAATTTGAAATGTTGTCATAAAGATTTGTCAAAATTGTTGGGATTGTTTCAGTGGAATTTGCTTGTTCATCAAAGAATGTTGAAATGTTTTCCAAAGTTTTAAATTCGTCAGTTTCAAAAATCAAATTACTTTCAAATTCTCCCAATTCTTTGAAATATTTCACAAATTCGTTAAGTTCATTTGATGCAGTTTTGATTGCTGTTATATTGCCATTTTGAGTGTAGGTGCAACTGCCTGTTGTGTGAAATTTGACAACTTCATAATAAATCTCTTGAAATTGTGAATTAATCTCAGTGAGAGCATCATAGTCATCACATTCTTGTTGAGTGCTTATCATTTTCTCACCATCTTCAAGAATGTCATCAAGTTTAACTTTGTTGTCGTAAGCTTCGTTTGTGGACATAAAGTTGTTGTATATATCTTTTGTGGTCGCCCCCGAAATGGTTGCTGTGTAGGCAGGAGTAGGTTCAATCTTGTAGACAAGTCCAGTGATTAGACAGACGATTAGCACAAGGAGCATTGTTCCAATTGTGAAAGGGTTGATAATCAATCTTTTGAAGTCATAGGAGGCGATTTTGAAAATTTTCTTCACGATTCGTCCTCCTTATAATAAGGTGCAAGATTTGCAAAGATTTTTTCTGATTTTTTGCTTAAATATCCTGCTTTGTAGATGGCAATTTTTTTGTTTGTGATGAACTTGACAATGTCGGCCACTGTGTCTTCATCTGCTTCAAACAGAACTTTGTTTCCAAGAAGTTTGACCTTCAAGTCAAAATTGTCAATGATAAGTTTTCCAGTGTAGTGTGGATATTTGACGCTTAAGAAAGCATAAGTCTTGTTTGTGTCGAATTTTTTGCATTGGTTGTTTGTTAAAACCTCTCTTATGCCTCTGTTTTCCATGAAGATAAACTTTTCACAAAGGTCTTCGATTGTTTCAAGATTTCTTGCGGAGATGATGATGCTTGTGCCCTGTGCTCTGATTTCTTCAATATGAGCCTTAATCTCATCAACAGAATCTGGTGGAAGTGCTTTGAAAGGTTCGTCCAAAAGTAACAACTTTGTCTTCGTCAAAAAAGCAAGGGCGAGTGCCATAAGTTTTTTTTCATAATATGACAAAAACAAAACTTTTGTCTTCATTTTGTGTGCAAGATTGAATTTGTTTAACACTTTGATTATCTGTTCTTTATTTACATCATCATTCAAACTGCAAAGATATTTGAAGTTTTCGTAAACTGATTGATATTTGAAAAACATTGGAGGGTCAAGGCAAATGGCAACATCGTTCAGAACACTGTTGTCTTGCATTATGTCTTTCCCTTCAATGAGAATATTTCCAGAGCTTATTGGCAAAGAACCTGTTATTGCCTTCAAAAGACTGGTTTTCCCTGACTTATCTTCTCCGATAAGACCATAACATTCTCCGCTATTCATTGAAAAATTGACGTTCTTCAAAAGGAAGCGGTCTTTTATCAAAACTGTAAGGCTCTTGACCTCTAAAATTTTGTTTTCACTCATAAAACAATTATACCAAACAGGGCAACAAATGTAAAGGGGTTTTTGAAATTTTAAGGTCAATGAGAAACATTGAAAAACAAAATAAAAAAGGCAAGAATGCCTTTTAATCTGTGTTGATCAAGTTCTCAAAGATATATTCATATATGTTTGGGGCATTTTGTCGCCATTTTTTGCACGCTTCTTCTGCTGCTTGTCGGGTTGGTGCTTTGACTTGAATTTCAAAAAGAGGGGTGTTGATCAAACTTTCATAGATTCTCATTGTTACAAGATATGAGCCATCATCAGCGTCTGTGTAGTTGGCATAATATTCCTGTGACTGTTTGATGGAAAGTCTGTTTGCTTTAGCATAGTTTGTGATATCATCACGAAGATTGTTTGGAATTCTTTTATAGAAATATGACAGACAGTCTCTTCCTTCAAAAGTGAGGTTATATCTCATTTCACCTTCTTTGCACTCGGTTTTGTAGATGAGTTTTGCTTCAGAAAGTTGATATAACAGGTCAAGACAGTCCATGTAGTTTATCCAATTGTTTTTGACAGAACAAATTTCAATGATAGAGTTTTCTGTCAATGGCATTTCCATTTTGTCCATACAGAAAAGAATTATCAATTTGTTGGTCACTGCATCATAATCCATAAAAACTCCAAAAAGTTTATATATGCATTTTATCTTAATTACAAAAAAAAATCAATTTTTTATGACTTGTTTGCAAATTAATTTGCTTTTTTGGTTTTATATGCTAAAATATTATGTATTAATGGACTGGCAAATTCGCAATTTTTGTGATGGCGGCCAAGTATGGAGGTTTTCATGGAAGCAAAAAACATTCTTGATGTAGAAAAATTTGTTTTGGCTTGTAACGATATGCTGAGCGGAAAATTTCTTGACCTTAACAAAAAACTTGACAAATTCCTTTCTGTAATGACAAAGAGTGAAGACATAATTGACCTTCTTTCCGATTGTTTGGAAGATTTTGATGAAGAAGCAGAATTTTCAAAAGCTTTTTCTGTGGACAAGAAAACCGGAAGTGTGAAGGTTGCAATCCCAACTGATGACAAAAAAAGATTGGCTCTTTCTGTGACAATTTTCAATGATATAATCAACGACAAACTCAATGCCAACCAATTTCTTGAGACCTATTTTCAAGACAGAAAACTCACTCCGATGCAAAACTTCTTGGAAAAGATTATCAAACCATACAGAGATGTGATTTGTAAACTTTTTGAGCTTGACACAACCATTACTGTCGATGACATCAAAAAACAGATTGAAGAAGAAAATTTGTTAAAAAAAGAAGAAGAGAAGAAACAAGAAGAAGCACAATTTCCACACCTTGACGAACTTTTGGCAGAAATTGTCAAGTCTTGCAATCAAATGTTGGCAATTTTGAAGTTTGAGAAGAAGAGAACTGATGTGCTTGACGATGTTGAATTTGTTGTTAATTCCATTCTTGAAGCTTGCAAAAAGCGTGATTTGATGGTCATCAATGGACTTGTGATTGGGCTTAATTATGTTTCCAAAAAATTTAAGAACATAAGACATCTTGTTGCCGATTTGAACGGACTTATTTATGATTATTATGAATATCTTGCAGATGGAGATGTTTCTGTAAATCTAGAAAATTTGGAAGATTAATATAAATGCACAATTTGTGCATTTTTTTTGTTTTATTATGTGTAGTGTGTTATAATTTTTGTCAGTGAGGTGTGATATGCAAAAGTTGAAAACTATTTCAGAAGTTGCAAAAAAAGCAGGAATAAGCCAAAAAGAAATCAGTCTGCATAGAGATTTGATTGCCAAGGTTGAAAATTCAACAGGTAAAAAACAAGGAAAACTGGTGCTTGTAACAGCAATGACATCAAACAAAACTGGCATTGGAAAAACGACAATTTCAATTGGGCTGGCCGATGCCTTGAATCGTCTGAAATGCAAAACCATGTTGGCACTCAGAGAGCCATCAATGGGACCAGTGTTTGGAATTAAGGGCGGTGCAACAGGTGGCGGACTTTCAAGAGTGGAGCCAAGTGATGAGATAAATTTGCATTTCACAGGAGATTTTCATGCAATTGCACAGGCAAACAATCTTCTTGCTTCTGTGATTGACAACCACATCTTTCAAGGTAATACTTTGGAAATTGACACAAACAACATTTTCTTCAAACGTTGTCTTGATGTTAATGACAGGAGTTTGAGAACAATTTCATATCACATTGGAGAACATGAAATCAAAACAGGCTTCAACATCACAGCAGCAAGTGAAGTTATGGCTGTGCTTTGCCTAAGTGAAAATTTGACAGATTTAAAGAAAAATTTGGGAAATATTTTGGTGGCACTCAGCAAAAAAGGAAAGCCAGTTTTTGCCAGAGATTTGCATGCTGAAGATGCAATGACACTGCTTTTGAAAGATGCAATCAAACCAAACTTGGTTCAAAGTTTAGGAGGAACTCCAGCACTTGTTCACCTTGGGCCTTTTGCAAACATTGCACATGGTTGCAACAGTGTTGTGGCAACAAGGTTTGCTCTTTCTCACGCTGATTATTGTGTGACTGAAGCGGGTTTTGGAAGTGATTTGGGTGCCGAAAAATTCTTGGATATCAAAACAAGAATTCTTGGAAAAACTCCAGATGTGGTTGTGCTTGTCGTGGTTGTTAAAGTGACAAAGGAGCATGGACAAGGCGATATGGTTAAGGGGTTTGAAAACATAAAAAAACATATTGAAAATATTAAAGATTTTTACAAACTTCCTTTGGTTGTTGCCATCAACAAACATTCTGACGACAGTGAGCAAAATGTGGAAACACTGAAAAATCTTTGCTCTGCAGAGGGAGTGGAAGTTGCCATTTGTGATGCTTTTGAACAAGGTTGTGTTGGTTGCGAAGACCTTGCCGAGAAAGTTGTTGAGAAAGCAAAAATTGAAACAAAGATGAATTATTGTTATGAAATGAATGACAGCATAAAAAAGAAAATAGAAAAAATTGCCAAAAACATTTATGGTGCAAAGAAGGTTGTTTACAGCGATGTTGCAAACGAAAAAATCAAACTTGCAAAAAAATTTGGCTTTGAAAACTTTTTTGTTAATGTTGCAAAGACTCAATTTTCGTTTTCTGACAACAAAAATTTGCTTGGTGCACCAAAAGATTTTGTCTTCAATGTGACTGACATTGAAATCAGGAGCGGAGCAAAAATGATTGTTGCCATTGCAGGAAACATGTTGTTGATGCCAGCTCTAGGGAAAAAATCAAATTATTTGAATATGGAAATTGACGAAGACGGAAAAATTTCAGGTTTGTTTTAATCTTTGAAAAATTTTTCATTGAAAAGCACTGATGGGTGGTTTGGACTTGTTGTTTTTGCTTTTTGGTGATACGTTTTTGCTTCTTGATAGTTGATGGGATACAAGAGTTTTGTCAGTTCCAAAAAGGGAGTGATGTTTGAATAGGTTTCTTTGACAAAACCAGTCGTTTGTTTTGGGCAAGATAGAGCAGATTTATACCAAAAAATCGCTCTTTCTTTTTCTTTTTTAATGTCAAAGATATGTCCAATCTTGCAACATAATTCAGCCGTTGGAGTGTGATTTTGAAGGCAGGCAAAAAGAGTGCTCAAAGATGAATCAATTTGGTTTTTCAAAAGAAGGCAATCAGAAAGCAGGACATAGGCACCATAATTGTCAGGTGGATACGAATTTTTCATTTTCAAAAACTTTTTAAGATTTTTGATTGCTGAAGAAATATAGTTGTTGTAATAGAGTTCTCGGCTGTAATAATACATTTCACGAGCATTAAATTTTTCGCCACGTTTTATTGCTTTGCGATAGAGATTGAGGTTGCGTTTCCCATCTTTGTTGTTTGCGTTTTTTCTGTGTTTGATTTCAATGTCAAGATATTCAATTTTTCCAAATGGGGCGATTGCTTCGTGAACAAATCCTTCCCATTTGAAACAGTCTGTGCGTTTGAGAAGACGTTCTCGAAAATATGTCAAAAAAGGAGTGTTGTTTGCATCAAAACCAGTGGAATATTTGAACATATAAACATCTATTTTTGTTTCTTTTGATTGCTTCAATTCCAAAATTTTTTGAATGTTTTGTTGCGATACAAAATCATCAGCATCAAGCCACATTTGATAATCACAGGTTGCTTTTGAAAAAGAAAAATTCCTTGCCTTAGAAAAATCATCACACCATTTGAAATCATAAATTTTGTCAGTGTAATTTTTTGCAATTTCTTTTGTTTTGTCGGTTGAACCAGTGTCAACGATTATGATTTCATCGGCAAATTGTTTGGCACAGTCTAAAAGTCGTGCAATAACTTTCTCTTCATTTTTTACGATCATGCATAAACTTATTGTGAACATAATTTGACCTCTATTTTATACATATTCCGAAGTTTTTGTTTTGTTGCAGCGAAATGTTTTTGAAAAAATTGTTTTGTGTGATATGATAATTCCACGGAGATAAAATATGTTAGGTGCAATAATAGGAGATGTTGTAGGTTCCAAGTTTGAATTTGACAACATCAAATCAAAAGATTTTTCTTTGTTTTCCAAAGACAACAAATTCACAGATGACACAGTGCTTACTTGTGCCATTGCTCAGGCATGTATGAATTGCAAAGGGGATTATTCCAAACTGCAGAAAGAAGCAAAGAAATGCCTGTTGGAATTTGGTCGAATTTATATGGCAAACAATGTCATTGGTTATGGTGAAATGTTCTATGAATGGCTCAAAGACCCAATGCCTTATCAAAGTTTTGGGAATGGAGCAGCCATGAGAGTTTCTCCACTCGCATACTTTGCAAAAGACAAAGAGCAACTCAAAGAGATGAGCAGAGTGGTCACCATTTTAAGTCACAATCATGTTGAAGCCATAAAGGGAGCGGAAGCGGTTGCAGTTTCTGTTTTTATGGCTTTGAATGGTGCAAGCAAAGAAGAAATCAAAAAAGAGATTGAGGAGAATTATTACAAACTCAACTTTGATTATGACAAATTGGTGAAATCATATCGTTTTGATGTCAGTTGCAAAAATTCTGTTCCACAAGCAATTTTTTGTTTCTTGATTTCCAATTCTTTTGAAGATGCTCTCAGAACGGCAATTTCAATTGGCGGTGATAGCGATACAATTGCTTGCATGACTTGTTCAATTGCCGAAGCGTTTTATGGTGTTCCGGTTGGATTGGAACGCTGGGCATTAAGATACTTAGACAAAAACCTTTTGAAAGTGTATCAAAACTTTTGCAAGTCACAGTATTGCAATTATGCAAAAATACATGGAGAAGATATGCTGAAAGATTTTAGCTTTTCAGACTTTGCCAAAAGAAGAAAAAGATTTTTGAAAGAAAACTCTGAAAAAAGTTTTGTCATTGTTGAGGGACAAATTCCTTTGATAATTTCTGCACCACATGGAGTTTCACAAGTCAGACTTGGAAACCAAAAATATGCAGAACCAGGCTCTTTATCAATTGCTCTTGAACTTCAAAAAAGAACAAATGCTTATTTGATTGCGAAAACAAAAAATTGCAATGACGATGCAAATTTTGACGCAATTTCGCCATATAAAGAAGAACTTAAACGCTACATAAAGCAACATGACATAAAATACCTTATTGATTTCCATGGAATGAAAAAGACGAGAGAAATTGACATCAATTTGGGAACGAATTTTGGACGCAATATTGAAAAAAATGAAGAATTGTTTGACTTCATTTTGCAAAGTTTTAAACAAAGAAATTTTATTGTTGCTGTTGACAATCCATTCAATGGAGATATTGACACAGTTTCTGGGAGTATTTCAAAAAGTTGCGGAATTTGGACAATTCAAATTGAAGTAAATTATAAATATACGAGCGAAAAGAGATATATTGCAAATCTTCTTGATATTTTGGAGATATTAATTCAATCAATAGATTTTTGTTGCAAGAAGTGAAAAATGCTTTGAAGAAGAACGTCAACTATGATATAATCACATCGGAAAAATTTACCGAAAGAGGAGAGAAAATGAAAACAGTTGCAATCGTTACTGACAGTAATAGTGGAATTTCACCAGAAGAAGCTGAAAAATTGGGTGTTTATGTTGTTCCAATGCCATTTATTATTGATGGCGAAATTTATTATGAAGGCGTAAGTCTTACAAATGACAAATTTTATGAAATTCAAAAGAGTGGAACAAGAATAACAACTTCACAACCAAACATTAATGATATTGTTGCTTTGTGGGAAAACATTTTGAAAGAATATGATGAAATTGTGCACATTCCAATGTCGAGCGGACTTAGTCAAAGTTGTGAAACCGCAACAAGTTTTGCTGAACAGTTTGATGGCAGAGTTCAAGTTGTGGACAACAAGAGAGTTTCGATAACTATGAAAGCTTCAGTCGTTGATGCAGTCAACATGGTCAAAGATGGCAAGAATGCCAAACAAATAAAACAATTTTTGGAGGAAACTGCTCTGCAATCTTCGATTTATCTTGTTGTTGACACTTTGAAATATCTCAAGCAAGGTGGAAGAATCACACCAGCAGCGGCTGCAATTGGAACAGTTTTGAACATCAAACCAGTTCTTCAAATTCAAGGAGGAAAACTTGACCAATATGCCAAAGTCATCAACATCAGAAGCGCAAAATCAAAAATGTTGGACGCAATGAAAAAAGATTTGGAAGGCAGATTCAGAGGATTGGTTTCTGAAGGCAAAATGAGACTTTCTGTTGCTCACACTATGAATGATGAAAATGCCAAAGAATTTGCAGAAGAAATCAAAAAAACTTTTCCAAATGTGCAGTTTGATTATGTTGACGCTTTGGCTCTTTCAATTGCAACACACACAGGACCAAAGGTTTTGGCAATTGGATGCAACAGGATTTATTAAAAATTTTTTGAAAAAGGCCAATTTGTTTGGTCTTTTTCTTGTTTTATTTTAAAATACATTTGGGAGATTTGATATGAAAGATTGTATTTTTTGCAAGATAATTGGTGGAGAAATGCCAAGTTACAAAATTTACGAAGATGATTTTTGTTTGGCATTTTTGGATATTTCAAATGATATTTATGGTCACACCTTGGTCATTCCAAAAAAACATTATGAAAATGTGATGACCTGTGACAACAAAACATTGTCAAGAATTATGGAAGTCTGCAAAAAAATTGGTTCGCATTATGTTAAAGATTGTGGATTTGATGGATTTAATATTTTAAATGCTTGTGGAAAGGCTGCAGAACAATCCGTTTTTCATGTTCATTTTCATATTTTACCAAGAAAAGCAGAAGATGGAGAAAAGGTTTTTCCAACCCTTTCTGGTTCAAAAGCTGACATGTCTGAAGTGTGTGACAAACTGAAAATGCAATGTGAAAACGAAAATGTTGAAGAGCCTTACGAATGTGACGAAGATTGTGTTGTTCTTTACACAGATGGTGCATGTTCTGGAAACCCTGGAGCAGGTGGCTGGGCTTCAATCTTGTCTTTCAAGGGGAAAGAAAAAGTTTTGTCAGGTGGAGAGAAAGAAACCACAAACAACCGCATGGAACTTATGGCTGTGATTATGGGGCTTGAAAGTGTTAAGGGTGGAAACAAAGTCAAAGTTTTCAGTGACAGTGCATATGTTGTTAATGCTTTTAATCAAAACTGGATTGAAAATTGGCAAAAAAACAACTGGCAGACAAGTGGGAAAGGTGGAGTTCAAAACAAAGATTTGTGGCAAAGATTGCTCTCTGCAATGGATGGACTTGATGTGGAATTTGTCAAAGTCAAAGGTCATAGTGACAACAAAAACAACAATCGTTGTGATGCACTTGCAAGAGAAGAAATTATGAAGATGAGTTAGTCATCTTCTTTTTTTAAATTGAAACAAAAATGAGCAAAATCATTGTGACAATCAAAGACAGACAAGCGTGAGTAAATTTTTGCAATGTGAAAAATTTGATTGGCATTTGAAGATTTGAAAGCATGGTTATTGATTGCAAGATTGTTGAAATGCCTCCAAAACTTATTGTGAAGGAGCAAAGTGCGACTGCAAGAAATTTGTTTGAAAGAGTGGATAAATCAATGCAACCTTTTGTTATTTCAATCAATCCTTCAAAAAAATAGGCGATGTTGTCTGGAAGCAATGAAAAAACAGGAGAAAAACATTCAATGACAATAAAGAAAATTGTTATGATGCAACCGACAGACAAAATGGAAAGCGTGGAATTCAACACAATCTCTGAAAGATTGAATTGAGTTTTTGAAGTGTTGTTGCCACCATTTTGAAGATTGTTTGCTGAATCTTTTTCTTTCAATTTGAAATTGCGATATAAGATTCCATTCAACACGGCTCCAATAACATGGCTGAGAAAGAGAATATATCCAATTTTTGAACTGTTGAACATTCCAATCCCGACTGCTCCAATTATGAACATAGGGCCAGAGGTCGAACAAAATGAAGACATTTTGAAAGCATCTTCTTTTGAGATTTTTCTTTGCATATAAAGGTCGGCAACCATTTTTGAGCCGACGGGATAGCCGGATAAAATTGCCATCGCAAAAGCATACATGGAAATGGGAGGTGTTTTGAAAACCTTTTGGCTTATTTTTGAAAATGGTCTCGTAAGTTTTGGCATGAAGTCCAAAGCGGATAGAGCTTTTGTGAAAAACATAAATGGCAAAACACTGGGCAAAACATTAAATGCCCAGGCACTTATTCCATTTAGAGATTGAGAGATAAATTTGGCCGGTTGCAAAATCATGCAAAGCAAAAAATATAAAATCAAAATTGTGAAAAACATATATGCAAAACCTGTGTTTTTATTGCGAGAAAATTTCAAAATTGTTCTCCTTTTTTGTTTGACTTTGAATTATAGATTTCTTATAATTATTAAAGAAAGTTGAAAAACTTTTGATTGTTTGTCCAAATCTTCATACGTGGAGATTTGTTTTGATTTTGATGTTATTATTTTATTTTTAATTTCATGAAAAAAGAATTGGAGAAAAATTATGTTTAAAATTGATAAATTGGTTGATGAAGCAAAAAAGAGACAAAAGACGATTGTTTTTCCTGAAGTTAGTTTTTCTGACAGAACAGTGGAAGCGGTCAAATATTTGCAAAAGAAAAAAATTGTCAAAGTCTTGCTTGTTGGTGATGCGAGTGCTTTGATTCTTAGGGATAAGATTTTTGAACACTTTGATATTGTCAACCCTGTGACTTTTCCGGACAGAGCAAAACTTGTGAAAACTTTGTATGAAAAAAGAAAAGAAAAAGGCATGACAATGGAGCAGGCAGATGAACTTGAAAAAGACCCATACTACTTTGCCACACTTCTTGTTGAATGTGGATATGCAGACGGTATGGTTGCGGGAGCAGAAGCCTCAACAGCAACAACTGTTCGTCCAGCACTTCAAATCATCAAAGCAAAAAACAAGAAAGATCCTGTTTCATCATTCTTTTTGATGTATGGAAAAAATAAGTTTTTGAAAAACGAGGCAGTCATTTTGTCTGATTGTGGTGTTTTGGAAAATCCAGATGCTGACACACTGGTGGCAATCGCTTCTCAAAGTGCAAAAAGTGCACAACAATTTGGATTGACTCCAAGAGTGGCATTTTTGTCTTATTCAACAAAGGGAAGTGCCAAGAGCGAAAATATTGACAAGGTAAGACAAGCATACGAAAAGTTCAAAAAGAAAGAAAAGGATATTGTTTGTGATGGGGAATTGCAATTTGATGCAGCAATGGTTCCAAGAGTTGCAGAACACAAATGCCCAGGCAGTCCTTTGAAAGGGAATTCAAATGTTTTGATTTTTCCAAACATTGAAGCAGGGAATATTTGCTATAAAATGATGCAATATGTTGGTGGACTTAATGCGGTTGGACCAATTTTGCAGGGGCTTAAGAAACCGGTAAACGACTTGTCAAGAGGTTGCTCGGTGAATGACATTATCATGGCAAGTGTGATTACCGCACTTCAGTGTGAAGATAAAGAAAAGAAAGGAGAAAATAAATAATGAAAATTTTGGTTATCAACGCAGGAAGTTCATCACTCAAATATCAACTTCTTGACATGGAAACAGAAAAACTTATTGCAAAAGGTGTTGTTGAAAAAATTGGGCTTGAAGGTTCAATGTTGACACACAAAGTCAATGGACAGGCATACACATACGAACAAAAACTCAACAACCATTCAGAATCTTTGGAACTTGTTTTGAAAGTTCTTCAAGATCCAAAAATTGGAAGTTTGAAATCTTTGGACGAAATTGAAGCAGTTGGACACAGAGTTCTTCATGGTGGAGAAATCTATAGCAAGGCAGTTTTTGTTGATGATGAAGTTATGAAAAACTTGAAGAAATTGACACCACTTGGACCTCTTCATATGCCTGCAAACATTTCAGGAATTGAAGCATGCATGAAAGTTATGCCAAAAGTTCCAAATGTTGCACTTTTTGACACTGCTTTTCATGCAACTATGCCAAAGAAAGCATACACTTATGCAACCCCATATGAATGGTATGAAAAATACGGAGTCAGAAGATATGGTTTCCACGGAACAAGTCATGAATATATTGCAAGAACCGTTGAACAAATTGAGGGAACAGACAAATTGAACATTATCAGTTGTCACATTGGAAATGGTGCATCTCTTGCAGCAATCAAAAATGGAAAATGTGTTGACACTTCAATGGGACTTACACCTCTTGAAGGTTTGATCATGGGAACAAGAAGTGGTGATTTGGATCCTGCAATTTTGGAATATGTTATGGACAAAGAAGGTCTTGACATAAAGCAAATGCTCAACATTCTCAACAAAAAGTCTGGACTTTTGGGCATAAGTGGTGTTTCAAGTGACATTCGTGATGTTCAGGCTGAAGTTAAAAAAGGTAACGAAAGAGCCAAACTTGCAATTGATTGCTTCGTTTACAGAATCAAGAAATACATTGGTTCTTATGCGGCTGCCCTTGGTTGGGTTGATGTCATTGTCTTCACTGCAGGAACAGGCGAAAATAGAGATGAAATTCGTGAAGAAATTATGAAAGATATGGAATTTATGGGTGTCGATTTTGATGTTGAAGCAAACAGAAATTTCAAAAGAGGAGAAGTTTGCTTGATATCAAAACCAACATCAAAGGTTAAAGTATATGTCATTCCAACTGATGAGGAACTTATGATTGCAAGACAAACCAAGGCTGTTGTGGAGAATTTGAAGAAATAATCATGTTTGTGTTCTAAAATTTCAGAAAAATTCGCAATAAAACTTGACAAATGTTTTTAAATAAGATAGAATATACACGCAAATATAATTAAAAGTTGACAAAAAGTTAATTTTTGCACTTTTTGTGGTAAGTTAATGTGACTGAATTGTCATACACTTAGAAAATTACTAAAAGGAGAAGAAAAATGGCTGTTCCAAAGGGTAAAGTTTCAAAACAGAGAAGAAACACAAGAAATTCTGCAAACTTCAAGGCAGAGGCTCCAACACTTGTTGAGTGCCCAAAATGTCACGAACTTAAAAAACCTCATACTGTTTGCAAAAATTGTGGAACATACAAAAACAAAACTGTTGTTGAAGATAAAAAGAATGCAAAGAAATAATCTATCAGAAATGATAGATTTTTTTATTGTATTAAACTAGGAAAAGTGTTTGGAAAAAATTTTTTAATTGTGTTATAATATTAACATGAAAAAGATCATAGTAATTTTAATGATGGTATTATGCGGTTTTGCACTTGTTGGTGGAGGAATTCTTCTTTCAACAAATTATTCTCAAGCCAAAGTTGATGGCGGAGAAGTTACTGACCCAGGAGAAGGTGAAGAAGGAGAAAATCCAGGAGATGGGGAAGGTGGAGATGTTTCTCCAGATGCCAACACAGAG
>CAMMFF010000010.1:0-51407 GCA_946496065.1 uncultured Clostridia bacterium | reverse complement strand
TAAGTTTTTGATTCATATCAGTATTTGCCTTAAAAGTTACAACTTTAAAAACACAACCTCTATCAGTAATACCCGTTCTTAAAACTTTAATTAACCCTTTAACTTTTACTTCTCTAACAAATCTGTCAATAAAAGATTTTTCAGCACGTTCTCCATAAATTTTTACATATTTATTCCAAACATTGCTTTGAGTGCTTTTAACATAAGAAAGTAAGGTCTCAGGGCATAGTGCAAGGTGTTTATCATATCCAGAACCATCAAACTTAGTATAACCACCAAAATTTATTAAATCACTTTCAATTCTTTCTTCAAGAGCCATTTCATTTGTTTTCATCTTTATTCTCCTTGATATTGATATCTTTATAAAAAATATTTATTTCTTCAATATTAGAATCCTTCACTTTAACAGTATTTGAAGCAAGTTTAGTGAGAAAATCGACATTATAAGTGTACTGATTGCCAACTATATCAGATACTATCAATCTAATAATTATGCAAAAACCTTTCAAATACTTAGGCACTTTAACATAAATTCTTTTTTCAGGTTCTATTATCTTTCTGTGTTTAATTTTCAGGACTTCATTGTTTATTAAAATTTTTTCAATAAAACAACTAGATAAATTTGAATTTTTTAAATATAAAGAAGGAAGTTGTGTAATATATGTTTCACCACTAAATTTTTCAATATCATCTGAAAGATTTGGATTATCATTTTCACTGGTCTCTACAAAAATATCTGAAAAGTAATCATACTTTCCATCTATGATTCTTTTGCTATCTAAACTAAGGTATGGTTTGTTTTTCTTTTTTTCTTCTTCTTTTTGTGTTTTTTCTTGATGTTTAATTGTCCAAGAAACACCTGCGAGTGTCAATAGTCCACCTAAAATTCCAGCATAAACTCCCATTGCAGAGTTAAATAAACTTTGATCTTCTGTGTTAGGATTCCAAAATGCTAAATAAAGGACAAAAGCAATCAAGCAAATTTCAAACAATGATATTAAAGTGAAAATTCCAATTTTAAAAATTGTATTCAACTTAATTTCACTAAAGAACAGCACTTTCATGAGAAGTATAAAAAGTATAAAACATATTGCCGTTAAGAATAAAATTGCCAACCATTTTATTTTATATATATATAATATCGTATTTATTAATACAAATAAAAGAATAATAACAAATGATAAACTAATTTTTTCTTCTTTAAAAGTTTTTCTAGCCAATAATAATCTAATTAACCATACACCCAAACTCACAGAGTTAAATATAATAGAGAAAATTAACGAAACTATTGATAAATCAGTATAATACATAGCTCCTATAAAACCAATAGAGTTTCCTACAACAAGGAACAAATTGGCTATCAAAAGGAAAAAGTCAAAGACATACCCTTTTTGTTTAAATGCAAATTTATATTTTATTGATATGACAATTGGAGATATCAAAGCAAATAAAGCATTTATTATAATTGCTATCAAGAGAACTATTCTTCCAATATATCCGATTTGCGATGCTTTTTCTTCATAAACATCCAGCAATAAATATATTGGAAACTCCAGGCAAAGATAAATTACTTGAAATAAGTAAACTTTCATCATATTTGTAGTATTTTTATCTTTTTTATTTTTTGATTTCATACAACTTCCTTTTTACCGGTTACATATTGATAAATTAAAGATTTTTTATATTCTTTAAGTTTTTCAATCTTTTCTTGCTTAATTTTTATTAAATTATCAATTTCTTCACACCTTTTGTCAAGATAATCAACTATTTGTTGTTGTATTTCTATGTCTGCAATTATTATATTAATATTTTTTATATACTCATTATTTAAAATGGGCAATGTAGTATATAAAGCATTTTCTTTTAAATATTTTTGAATTGCAGACATTTCATAAAACATAAACTTTCTATCAATATTATTACTTGCGACAATAGCAGTAATTTGCTGATTACAATATCCTTCATTATTTATCAAAGCAATTTTTCCACAAGTTGCACCTATTCCAACCAACAAAGTTGTCTTTAATGGAAAAAGTGTTATATTAAAATCTGTTAAAAAGGAACTAGCAATCTTTCTTTCTGAATTGTTTAGATACATATTTTTAAAATCAGATGGTGTAAACCAATTTATATTTTCATCAAAGTATTGTTTTATATTTGTCGGAGGAGTACTTCCTGTTTTTATTTGCGCATAAAATTTTAATCTACCAATTTTCCAATCTTCTGGAATTTGACCTATCCAAGGTATGCCACTATCTTTCATTTTTGCGTTAGGGTCAAGACCTTTTGTTACAACTTTTGTGATAAGCGAAGTTTTGTATTCTTTCAATTTTTCAATCTCATTTTCTTCTATCCTTACAAGCTCGTCAATCTGCCCACACTTCTTGTCCAATATCTCAACTATCTTTTGTTGGATCTCTTTTGGGGGTAATGGAACTTTATTATTTTGGACTTGATTAACAGTTATTTGCGGTATTGCTGTATCTTCAAAATAAAACCAAACATCTTTTAACCCTACACAACAATAATATAGAAATTTATAATTTATCTTATCATTTAACTTGCTGTATATTGTTGTTTGTGTCGCAGTCGCTTCGTTGTCTTTTACTATAGTTACGCATCCGATTGAATTTCCTCTTGCTGGAATAACAAAATCATTTTTATTTAGTTTTAAGCTTGAAGATTTTACATAGCCAAAAACAGTGTTATTTTGTGTTGCACTATAAACAGGGATACCATCTTCAACCAAATTGCCACCTAATATAGTTTCACCCATACCAGAAGTAGCAAAAAATTTATATTTTGCTACTTCCCAATCTTCTGGAATTTGACCTATCCAAGGAATACCACTATCCTTCATTTTTATCATTCATTTCTCCATTTTGTTTCTTTTTATTTTTAATATCATTTATTTTGTTTTTCACAAATTTGTATACCTTAGGGACATCTCCAATATGTTGAAATATTGCACAACCTAAACCAGTATCTCCGCTAACACTATCTATAAATTTACCAAACATGCCACCAGCAATAGATTTTGATGTATTACGTATATCTTCTACTAGTTCATTTTTTGTTTCTTCATTCATTCCCAAATAACTCCTTCATAAGTGATGTTTCTTGTTTTTCAAGTTGTTTTATTTCATCAAAAATTTCTTTTTCATCTCTTGGTGGGGTATATTTATAGAAAAATCTTGTAAATGGTATCTCGTATCCTATTTTTGTTTTTGTTTTATCAATAAAGGCTCCTTGGTTATAAGGCAAGACATTTTTTTGCATATATTCGTCAAAATCAATGCCAAAAGGTATATTTTCAGTATCTGTTTTTTCTTTATCTATTTGAATATTACCTTTTTTGTCATAAACAATATTGCCTTTTTCGTCTTTCAATGGAGTGTTTACAACAACTTTGCTATAACCAAAAGTATCGTTGTTAAATATTTTTACTTCTAGTTCTTTATCGTCAATTTTGTAAACACCTTCTTTATATTCACCATAAATTCTTGTTATTTCTTTAATTTGCTCTTCGCTTATTTCATTTCTTTTATTACCAAGACTTTTGCGCATTTTCTTAAAAATCTTATTGGCATCAATAAGTTGCACTTTGCCTTTTTTCATTTTAGGTTTATTGTTATCTAAAATCCAAAGATAAGTTGTTATACCTGTGTTATAGAAAATATCGTTTGGCAAAGAAATTATAGTTTCAAGCAAGTCGTTTTCTAAAATATGTCTTCTAATTTCACTTGGTCCACTGCCAGCATCTCCGTTAAAAAGTGGTGAGCCATTATGAATAATTGCAATTCTGCTTCCACCATCTTTTATATCTTTCATTTTTGAAATTGCATGACAAAGGAAAAGCATTTGCCCATCGCTAACAGCAGGCAAGCCATAACCAAACCTTCCTGCCATACCTTGTCTTGCTTCTCTTTCAATAAATTCTTTATCTTTTTTCCACTCTCTGCCAAAAGGTGGATTTGAAATTATGTAATCGAACTTGACATCTTTAAATTGGTCGCTAGATAGAGTGTTACCGAATTTGACATTTTCAGCATCTAGTCCTTTAATCAATATATCACTTTTGCAAATAGCATAAGTTTCATCATTTATTTCTTGTCCAAATGTGATTAGTTTCGCATCTTTGTTTAGTTCTCTTAAATATTCTTCTGCAACAGTCAACATTCCACCTGTTCCACAAGCAGGGTCATAAATTGTTTTTGCTATATTTTTCCCGGCGAGAATATTCCTATCTTCGTTAAACAATATGTTAATCATAAGCCTTATGACTTCTCTTGGCGTATAGTGTTGACCAGCATCTTCATTATGGGCTTCACTAAATCTTCTTATAAGTTCTTCAAAGATATAACCCATTTCAATATTAGAAACAGTATTTGGGTGTAAATCTACAGTTGACATTTCTTTTAATACAATATACAAAAGATTATTTTCATTTAACTTATCAATTTGTGCACCAAACTTAAAATATTTTAAAAGAATTTGTTTAACTTCTTCAGAATAACCCTCAATGTAGATATTAAAATTTTCACTTAAATGGTCAGTGTCATCAAGCAAAGTTTTTATTGTATATTTACTTTCATTATAAAATTGATGACCACTTGCCTTTTTTAACAATTTATCTCTAAAAGCATTATCTTTTGAGATTGTTTTGGTTTTATCTAAAAATTCTTGTTTGTTTTTTTCAAGAATTATATCAAATCTTCTTAAAACTGTCATTGGCAGAATTACAAGTCCGTATTCATGTGGCTTGTAAACACCTGTTAATTTATCTGCAATACTCCAAAGTAAGTTTGCATGGTTATTTATTTTTGTATTATTCATATTTTCTCCTATCATTGTATTAGCACTTTCATTATAACATATTTTCACTATTTTTCATTTACAATATTTGATTTTTATGTAAAATCAACAACAAATATTTTATTTATATTTAATTCAACCCCACATTTTATAATGTCGTTTTTAAAATTTTCTTTATATTCTTGTGGTAAGGCAAAATATAAATCTTTTATCAAATGTTTATAATCATTTTTATTATTGTGGCATTTTAATATTATATCGTTATGGCTTATTGTGTTTCTAATTTTTTTAATATTGTAAAGTTGTTCTATATATACATCATTAAAATTTGTTTGTAATAACTTTTTATTCCTACAAATATAAATGATCAATTCATTCATAGATTTTTTATTTAAGTCTTTATACTTTTTAAATTTGTTGCTATTCCACAACTTTGCTCTTATATATTCTTCAAAGAATGACATGTACTTAAAAAGGTTAATTTGCAATCTTTTATCATATCTATATAAATCAGAAACGGTTCCCCATTTACAGTCAATTTGATTGTTTTTTAACATTTTAACAAATTCTAAATACTTCACTTCTCCTTTAACATTAACCCACCTATCAATATCATCTTTGTGTTTATCATAATCTAATATTTCATTTTTTATTGTCATAATTATTTACCTCTCTTATAAATAATTGTGATGATGAAATTTTTGTTGGATCATTTTCATTTTTTTCTTTTTCTTTTATTTTCTTTGGCAATAAATATTTAATAAACTTAGTCTTTTTATCAATGGTCCAACTCCTAAAAATCTTGTATGCTTCATTATATTTTGGCAATGTATTCCAAGTAAATTCATTTTTAGTTATCGTTTCTTCTTTTATGTTTCTCCTAATAATTTGATTATTTTGTGGAAATGTCTTGATGATCACAAAATCTATATGAAAATTTTGTCCGTTACTTAAACACTTGTAAGTAATTGCGGTGGTTGAATTTTCAATTTTTACAACCTTATGATTATCATCCTTGTAAGATTGCAAAGATTTAAAAAAATCGTTTTTTATTTGGGTTGCATTTGATAAATCTATTTTAGATTTGCTAGTTAATAAAATTTGGTAATCTATATCATAATCTCCATTATTATCAACGAGCATAGTCCCTAACGCTCCTGAACCCACTATTCTTTGAGTAAAAACATAATTTCCTTTTAATTCTTTGTGCCAATAATTAATAATGTTGTGAGCCACATTTCTTATAAATTTTTGCTGTTTTCTAGATAATCTTTTAACCATTAATAAAATCCTTTTAGTAAATTATTTTGAAATAATCTAAATATTTTTTGTATTTGTCTTGGGCTGAAAGGCAAGTGTCTATTAAAAAGCCTTTTTCGTTTTGCCATTCTCTTAATCCACGATAATAATACATTTTTATTTCATCTTCTATAATAAATGGAACGATATTGTTTGCTAAACATTCTCTAAACATTATAAGTCTACCAATTCTACCGTTTCCATCTTGAAAAGGGTGTATGCTTTCAAAATGATAATGAAATTCAATTATATCTTCAATAGTTTTATTTTTTATTGAATTGTATGTTGTCAACAGTTGTTTCATTTCTTTTGCGACATTCTCGGGTTGACAAGTTTCATTTCCACCAACTTCGTTTGGGTGACTTTTATAGTCTCCAACATTAAACCAAGCTTTTAGACTATCACTTGTCCCAACTTTTAAAGTGAAATGCAGTTCTTTTATATATTTCTCTGTCAAAGGCTTTTTTGCATTATCAATAACAAGGTCAAAACATTTAAAGTGATTGTTTGTTTCTACAATGTCATCAACTTTAACACCTTTTGTTTCGCCAATAGTGTTTGTTTCAAATATAAGTCTTGTTTGTTCTTCTGTGAGAGTGCTACCTTCAATATGATTTGAATTATATGTTAATGCAATTTGTGTTTTATGATATATTCCTCCTTTAAGACGCATATCTTTTTCTTCTTTTAAAATATTCAAAAGTTCATTATCGCTAAATTTTCTTTCATCAGCTCTATTAGGTTTTATAGCATCTTCTGGAATATTCCAAGTTTTACCTGTTAAAAAAGCTCCTTTAATTCTGCCTTTCGCACAATAATTTCTAACTGACCTTTCACTCAAACTCCATTTTTTCGCAACTTCACTAACTGAAAGATATTTCATAATTTCTCCTTACAATTTTTTAGATAAACTTCTCATTCTTGTTGTATAATTATTTTTTAAATAAAAATTCTTCCCAATTTCATTAGGCTCAAAAACATCAATATGACAATATTCACAACCAATAGATTTAAAATAATATTCCATTTTATTTAACAATAATTGTCCTACACCTTTATTTCTTGTTTTTTTGCTTACTATAAGCTCTTCAATGTGCCCCGATTTAGGACAAGTGTAATCGCACAAATCATATTTGTTATATTTAATTAGATTGCCACATATCAAACCTATAACTTTTTCTTCTTCAATTGCTAAGAAAATGACTGAACAATATTTTATTGTCTTTTCAAAATACTTTTTTCTGTAATCTGGCGTTATTATATTTAAATGCCAATGATCAATAGAAACAATATATTCTTGAAGTTCGACAAGAATATTTTTAACATCTTCTTTATATTTTGCTTTATATTCAACGATTTCCATATTTGCATTATATAAAAATATCGGCAAAAAATCAAGCAAATAAACATCTTAATTTTGCCGATAAAGGAAATTTATGTTATAAAAAATTCAAATAGTTTTTTAAAGTTTTAGATAGTTTTACATAGTCAAAGTTGTTCAATTTAAGTACTTCTGCTGTCAACTGTTGTCAAGTTATAAAATTATTTGACAACAAATTTATTTTTCAATGTCTATACGCCTTATAAAATATAGGTTTTTGCGATAGGGTATTTAATTTTTAAATAAAAAATATTTATTCTGATAAGGTGGGGGTCGGTGGTTCGAGTCCACTCAAGCCAACCAGAAAAAATACATATTCTATTGAGAATATGTATTTTTTGTTTTTACGCTTATTTTGATTGAAAGTTTTGACTTTTAATATAAATTTTGATTTATCTAATTTCTATACCAACCAAACAGACTTCTACCTTCGTCAAGGTTTTTAAGTTTTACCATATCATTTTCACTTATTGTAAAATCCAAATTTGTTAATTGATTGAATTAGATGCAACAATGTTTATGCGATTTTTGGTTTTAAAATTTTGTTGTCATAGCAGCAGGCTCTTTGCTTAATTGGGGAATTTTAATTTTTTTACCAGCTGAAAGCCTTGTTATATTGACTTCGGGTAATTTTTCTTCAAAATAATCTATGACTTCGTCTGTTACGCAATGTCCCAAATAAAGTGCTTTTATTTCATGTCTTTTAAAGTATTCAATTGTTTTGTCAATAACCCCTTTTTGTTTTTCCAAGTTTCTTAAATGAAAACCGCCAAAAACACCATAGATTTTTTGTTGTCCAGTCACTTTTTTTGCTTGTTCAATGGTGTTGCATATTCCACGATGTCCGCAACCAGTCATAACAAAAAGTCCTTCAGATGTTTTTATGGCGATTCCAGAATCATCTTCGGTTAAGTCTGTCTGAGTAAATTGGTTGTCTAATGTGGTGGAGAAATTGCCTTTCTCAAAATCAATCTTCATTGGTATTTCTCCCAAGAAGTAGCAACTGTCCATGAACTGAATTGGTTCTCTTGATGTGATCACGGTATGTCTTTTTCTCAATTCTTCTTCAGGCATAGGAAAACCTGCAAATTCTTTTTTCCTTATTGACCAACGCTTTTTAAATGCCTCGGGGTGCATAATTATGGTTTTCCCAGCACCTAAAAAAGGAATACCATTTGTGTGGTCGCTATGTCCGTGGGTTAAAACAACAGTTTCGATTGTTGACAAATCAATATTTAAAAGTTTGGCATTTTTGAGAAAGAGATCTGAGTATCCTGTGTCGAGCAAAAACATTTTTCCAAAAACTTCAACCAAAACGGACAAACCGCTTTCACCTTTAAATTCGCAATTGTCCCTGTTTTCTGAAAGAATAGTTAATGAAACCATAATTTCTCCTTTATAATTATATGATAGCATTAAAAAATGAAAAAATCAATAATTGTTTAGTCAGAGAGAAAAAATGAAATATTGAAAAAAACAAGATTGAAGCATTTTTCTTCAAAACTTGTTTAACAAATTTTATATTATTTCAGTTTTAGTCCATCTTTGAACGCATTGCCAACTCTTTCTGTCACTTTGTAATATCCATGGGTGTATGGGTCAAATGCGATTGCTTCCACTTTGCTTACATCAATTTGGTCACCATTCATGACTTTTTCTTCAGCAGAAACGTTGACAACTTTGCCAACAACTCCGCAGCCATATTCATTGTCTTGGTATTCCACAAACTCACACTCAAGGCAAATTGGAAATTCGTTTATGATTGGAGCATCAACAATTTTTGACTTTGTTGCGGTCAAACCACTTTTTTCAAATTTGTTTGGTGTGTTATTTGCAGAAACAACACCAAAGTAGTCTGCTTCAACGACATGTTTTGCATCTGCAATGCTTACAGTGAATGCTTTTCTCTTTTTGATATTTTTGACAGTTTTGTGTGTTTCTGTCAAGTTTAAAACGACATAATCTCTTTCAAGCATCATTCCCCAAGCTGCATTCATAACATCAATTGTTCCATCTTCATTGTAAGTTGCAATCATGAGAACTGGCATTGGAAAAATTGCTTCAGTTGTTTTGATATTCTTTTTCATAAAAACCTCCTTAATGATTATAACACACCTCCAGCAAAAATATGAAATTTATTGAGATACTTATTTTTTTAATTCTAAGTATGCAAAGACGAAAAAATTTTGATGTTGTCAAAACTTTGACTGTACATTACTTTTTGTTTATAATATGTAGGTATAGAAGGGAAATATGGACAAGGGGATATCATTTTATTTCGGTTTTCAAATGGATGCCGAACTGAGAGCAAAAAAAATTAAAGAAGCAGGCTTTGACTGTGTTATTACAAGTGCAGATAAAAAATTTGACAAGCAAAACGGAAACATTTCAAAACAAGTCAAGTTGTTTAGAAAATATGGGTTGAAACTTTCAAGTTTACATATGGCATACAACAGTGAAGATTTGCATTATTTTTGGGAAGACTGCAAACAGGGAGATAGACTTAAGAAAAATTTGATTAAAGATGTCAAAATTGCAAAAAAATATGGTTTTACTTGCGTTGTTGTGCATTTATATGGAGAATATTCGGCCGTTGGCGAAAGACGATTGAAAGATGTTTTGAAAGTCTGTGAAAAACTTAATGTTCCGCTTGCGATTGAAAACATAAATTGTCAAAAGGTGTTTTTGGACACTTTTAAAAATATTGACAGTCCATTTTTGAAATTCTGTTATGACAGTGGACATAACAACATTTTTGACAAAGATTTTGACTATCTCAATAAGTTTGGCGACAAGTTGATCACTTTGCATCTTCATGATGACGATGGAAAAACTGACCAACACACAATTTCCAAGATTAGTGCTTCAATTGATTGGAACAAAATTGCACGAGGGTTCTCTGGGAATGAAAATCTTTCTCTTGACTACGAGCTTCTAAACAGAAAAGAAAACAATTTGACGGCAGAACAATATTTGGAAGAAGCATACAAACAAGCTTGTGATCTTGAGAAAAGAATCAAAACTTGCAAAAAGAAAGACACAAAAAAATAAAAGAGTGATTTCTTTTATTTTTTTGTTAATTTCATTTCTGAAAAGCATTATTCCAAACTATTGATGAGATAGTAATAATCCAATAATTCTTTGTTGTAATCCAATATTTTTCCTTCTGGGAGAATCAACATTCTTGTTATACCAATTTGTTCAACAAAACTTGGATTGTGGCTGACAAGCAGAATTGTTCCGGAATATTCTCCAAAATTTTCACCTATCACGCTTTGTGTGTCTGGGTCGAGATGGTTGGTAGGTTCGTCCAAAATCAAAAGATTGGCTTTCTGCATCAAAAGTTTGCATAGGGCAACCCTTGCTTTTTCTCCGGGAGATAGCAGATGAACTTCTTTGAAAACTTGATTTCCGAAGAATAAGAAATTGCCAAGTGCGTTACGCAGTTGCAAATCTGAGAAATGTTCGTTTTGAACATTTTCAAAAATTGTTTTGCTTTCGTCCAAGATTTCAAGTTCTTGGGCGTAGTAAGCAATGTCTGTTTTTCCACCAAAAGTGATTGTACCTTTGTCTGATTTAAGTTTTCCCATGATGAGTTTGAGCAATGTTGATTTTCCAGCACCATTTTCTCCCACAATCAAAAATTTTTCACCGTCAGTCAAATTGAAAGACAGATTTTCGTATAAATTTGGTTTGTCATGATAATGGAAAGACAGGTTTTGCACAGAAAGTGGAACTTTTGAATTGGAGCGTTTTGGCTCGATGTTCATCTTAACACGCTGATAAACCTTTTCTCTTTTTTCAAGTTGTGCTTTTTTCTTTTCAAGTTTGATTTCTCTGTCTTGTCCCATTCTTTTGAGATTGTGATTTGTTCGGCTGGCTTGTCTTGCTTTTTGCACAAATTCTTCAAGTTTTTGAATTTCTTTTTCTTGTTGCTGAATTCTGATTTCTTTCAGTTTTCGTTCTTCCAGCAATCTCTTTTTGAAATTGGTGTAGTCGCCATCATAAACCTTTATTTTGTGTGTAACTTTGTTGATGAACATCACTTTGTTTATGATTTTATTCAAAAAATCAACATCGTGACTGATTATCAAAACTGTACCTTTGTAGTTTTTCAGATATGAAGTTATGAAATCTTTTGTGCTTGCATCTAGGTGGTTTGTTGGCTCGTCCAAAAGAAGAAGGTTTGGGTTTCCATACAAAATTCCAGCAAAAGCAACTTTTGATTTCTGTCCGCCGGAAAGTTCTCCAACTTTGCTGTTTAAGAGGGTGTCATCAATTTGCATATCTTCAATGATTTCAAGAAGTGCTGTTTCGGCATTATAACAATCAAGGAGCTCAAGTTGCTCTTGAAGATCTGACATTTCTCTCAGCAAGTTTTGTGTTTGTGGAGAGTTGTCTGCAAGTTCAACATAAATCTCTTCAAGTCTTTTGTTTATTTTGGCAATTGGACGGGCTTCGCAGAGATATTCCCAAACGGTGAGTTCGGGATTTTCAAATTTGATTTCTTGTGGCAAAAATCCGATTCTTGCCTTGCCAATGGAAAGTTCTCCGGCATCAAGTTCCAGTTGACCGAGAATAACCTTAAAAAGTGTGGTTTTTCCGGCACCATTCACTCCAACAATTCCCACTTTGTCGAGATTGTTTATTTGAAAAGAGGCATCATCGTATATGGTTTCTGTGCCGAGTTTCAAATATATATCAGTTGCTTTCATTGTGTCCTCATGTTGTTTTTCATTTTGCTTATGAAATGATTTTGTTTATTATGCTGATGCATTGTTTGCAAATTTCATCCAAGTTTTTGGAAATTTTTTCTTCAAGATAGTCAAAATAAATTCCTGCCAATCCATTTATGATGAAAAGCAACAAAATCTCATCTGCATCAGGTATAACTGTTTTGATTTGCGAAATAAATTTCAAAATTAAATTGTCAATTGCAGATTTCGATAGCCCTTTGACGATTGGTTTATATTTAAATTCATTTTTTTTGAAATAGTCAAGAAGAGTGTGCAAAATTCTGCTTACATCGTAGTGTGTGGAATTTTGCTTTATGCAAGCCAAGAGCTCTCCAAATAGTTCTTGCTCCATTTCTTCAATGACTTCAATGACATTGCTGTAGTGATTGTAAAAAGTTCCTCTGTTTATGTTTGCAACTTTAACTATGTCAGTTACGCTTATGTCAGTGATGTCTTTTTCTTTGTCAAGAAGTGTGATCAATGCTTCTCTTATTAATTCTTTTGACCGAATTGAGTTTCTGTATGTTGCTTTCATTTTGCTCCTTAATTTTAAACAAGATTGAACAAGTTGTTTAAATTTACACATATTTTTGTTTACTTGTTTATGAAAAATTTGCTATTATTTAATATAATAACATTGTGTATAATTTTAGTCAACTGTCTAAAATTATTTACATCATAAAAGGGGTGTTTATGAGTGTCATTGAAGTTGACAATCTAACCAAAAATTATGGCTCAGGTCGTGGAGTTTTTGATGTTTCTTTCAAGATTGAAAGAGGTGAGGTTTTTGGTTTTTTGGGACCAAATGGTTCTGGGAAATCTACAACAATCAGACACCTTATGGGGTTTTCTAAGCCGGACAAAGGACAGACCAAGATTTTTGGTAAAAAAACATTCGCCAAGTATTATGAAATCTTAAGCAAAGTAGGTTACATACCAGGAGAAATTGCTTTGCCTCAAGGTTTGACGGGTTGGCAATTCATTCGTATGATTCAGGATATGCAAAAAATACATAATGAAGAAAGATTAAGTCGAATGTTGGAACTTTTTGAACTTGACGATGTCAACTTGAAATGTGAAACAAAGAGAATGAGTTTGGGTGTCAAAAGAAAACTTGCTGTTGTGGTTGCATTCATGAACGACCCCGAAGTTTTGATTCTTGACGAACCAACAAGTGGACTTGACCCAGTTATGCAAGAAGTTTTTATTCAATTTGTTAAGGAAGAAAAAAAGCGTGGGAAAACAATTCTTTTGTCAAGTCACATTTTCAGTGAAGTTGAAGCGACTTGCGACAGAATTGCAATCATCAAAGATGGGAGAATTGTCTCGGAATTTGTGGCAAATGATTTGAAGCATGCCACAACAAAAAATTATGAAATTGTCTTTAACAAGAAAACAGATTTCAAGAAATTTTGTGAAGAGTCAAAAAACAAGAAAAAACTCAAAATTTTGGATAGGGATGAAGAAAAATTGTGTGTGCTTATTTCCACAAATGATAAATATATCAACGACATTGTGAATATATTGAGCAACTATTCTATTAAAGAATTCAGCAACATTAAAGAAACTTTGGAAGATTATTTCATGAAGTTCTATAAAGAAGAAAAAGACTTTGGAGGTGCTTTGTGATGGATATTATTGCAATACAAAACCTTACCAAAGATTATGGGGAAGGCAGAGGAATTTTTGACATCAACTTGAAAATCAAGAAAGGCGAAATGGTTGGCTTTGTTGGAACGAATGGTTCTGGAAAAACTACCACAATCAGATGTCTTATGGGTTTTATTAAACCAACAAGTGGAAATGCCTATGTCAAAGGTTTGGAAACATGGAAAAATGCCAGTGAAGTGGCAAAGTCAATTGGATATGTCCCAGGAGAGATTGCTTTTCCAGACTTGCCAACAGGAACAGCATTTCTGAAAAGTCAGGCGGAATATTTCAAAATCAAAGATATGTCATATGCCAATTCTTTGATTGAAAAATTGCAACTTGACACAGAAGCAAACTTGAAGCGTATGAGCAAGGGTATGAAACAAAAAACTGCTTTGGTTGCAGCACTTATGAACAATGCTGACATTTTGATTCTTGACGAACCAACAACAGGACTTGATCCTCTCATGAGAAAATCATTCTTGGACATTGTCAAAGAAGAACACAAGAAAGGCAGAACGATTTTCATGAGCAGTCACATGTTCAATGAAGTGGAAGAAACTTGTGACAAGGTTGCACTTATCAGTGATGGACATTTGATTGATGTCGTTGATATGGACAAAATCAAAAACAGACCAAGCAAAGATTTTAAGATTGAATTTAACAATGTCGATGACTACAATCAATTTAAAAATTTGAAGTATAAAATCATAAGAGACCAAGAAAAATACAGTCAGGTTACAATCAACATCAAACATAAAGATATCAACAAACTTTTTAAGGATCTGAAAGACTTTGATGTTAAGTTTATTTCAGAAGTCAAATATACTCTTGAAAAATACTTCAGAGAAGTTTTAGCAAAACAAAAGGAGGGGAAGAAGAATGTTTAGTAAAGCCTTATTCAAACAATCATGCAAGGCGAATGGACTGTTGTGGGCAATCATAACTTTTGCAACCTGTTTCATGTTGGCATGTGTTATGATCATTTCTGGAAATGGAAATTTGACAAAATTGACTGGAAGCATGAGCAGTTCCATCATTGAAAGCACTGTTGAATCCACAATGGAGCAGACTGCTTTGAGTTATTATGTTGCAACGGACGAAGTTATGGACCAGTTGTCCGGTTATGTGACTTCAGAAAATTTTGATATGCTCTATCCTATTTTTGAAAATATGCTTCCAGGTATGTTGCAACAGGAAATGGAAATGACAGAAGAAGAGGCTGCTCAACTTTCTTCTTTCATTATCAGAGTTTTAAACAAAGACCACCAGGCAATTTCAGAAGATGTTCAACCAGAAAATTTGAAAGATGTTGTGACATCTGGTGATGCGGACAGAATGAGTGATTATGTTCAAAAGAATGTGTCAATTCTTGTTGCCCAAGATATGACAAGTGATGATTATATTCAATTGATTTTGGCAAGTTTGTCAGATTACGGCATCACTGCTGAAGGATATGCTGATTTCACTTATGAAAAAACGAATTCTGAAACAGGTGAAAAAACAGAAGTTTCAAAGTTTGTTGGAGATGACGGGAAGGAATACATTGACCATTTGTCAAATTCTGCAATTGTGACTTTGAGAGCAAGACTTGAATATGAAATCTCACAAGGAAAAGATGAAGCAACAGCGACTGAAGAAATTATTGGAGATTTGACAGCAACTTTCCTTTCAACTCTTCCAGATGAACTTGCACAATCTTTGCAGGAAATTGGAGAACTTGATATCTACAGCATGATTGTGGGGACAATTTTCTACAACATTGCAGGACTTTTGCTTCCAATGATTTATATGGTTATGGTTGCAAACAACCTTATTGCAGGTCAGGTGGACAGAGGTTCAATGGCATACGTGCTCTCAACATCAGTAAAGAGACGTCAAGTTGTGTTCACTCAAGCGGTGTATTTGATTGGTTCTCTGTTTGCAATGTTTGCATGCACAACTCTCACCAGTGTGATTTGTCTTGCTTGTCTTAATGGTTCAAACATCACTTTGGGTTATGGAGAACTTTTGCTTCTCAACGTGGGAGCATTTATTGCGATGTTTGCAATGAGCGGAATTTCATATTTGACTTCTTGCTGGTTTAACAGAACAAAATATTCTTTGGGAATTGGTGGCGGACTTAATATCTTCTTCTTGGTTGCGACAATCCTTGGACTTTTTGGTTCAAGTGCAATGCCTTCAGTTGTCAGACTTGATTCACTCAATTTCTTTAATTATGTGTCGCTCATATCGCTATTTGATGTAACATCAATTTTGAATGGAACTGTGGCATTCATTTGGAAACTGGCAATCTTGCTTGGAGTCGGAATTATTTGCTATATCATCGGTGGAAGAAAATTTGAAAAGAAAGATTTACCACTTTAAGAGATGCGAAAAATTGGGGCGAAGTTGCTCCAATTTTTTTGTTAAATTTTCTATGTTTTGGTTGCAATGAGTAACAGTTTTTAGTCTTCATGTGATATAATCATCTATGTAAGGAGATTGTATGGCAGTAAGAAAAAAGGCGACAAAAACTTCAAAAAAGGCAGAGAGTGGAATTTCCGTTTCTGATATTGAAGTTTCATCAAAAACCAAGAAAAATGCAGAAAAAGCTTTGAAAAACGCAGGAGCAAAGGTTCTGTTGTGCGTTTTCATTTTTCTGATTGTTGGCATTGTTGTTGGTGCTGGTGCATGGTGGTTTGTTTGCAAAGATGATTGCTTTGAACTGATTGGGAATGATGAAATTGTTTTGACACTGGACGAAGAATATGTTGATGATGGAGTCAACATCATTGCTTTTGGACAGGACGAAAGTGACAGCGTTGTCATTGAGACAAACTTGAGTGTCAACGATGCAGGAAACTATTATTCTGACGAGATTGGAACTTTTTACATTACATACAAATCGGAATGTTTTAAGTATGGTAAATTGTTTAAAGTTCAAAAGGTTCGACTTGTGACATTTGTTGAAGTAAGCGAAGGGGGTGAGTGATAGTGGCTAAGAAGAAAACCAGCACGGTGAATAAGGTCATGCTAAGTTTTCTTGCTCTTGTGATTGGGGTTGTTGGAAGTTTCTATTTGTTTAACTATTTCACGCTTCCTTTGACCGATGAAGTTTCTGTCACTGATGAAGTATATTATTCAAATGACCCAAGTTCTGATGGAAATGTCAGTGTTGACATTTCGTCTTATGGTGCAGAGTTGTCTATTCATTTTTTGGAACTTGGCAACAAATACACCGGAGATTGCACTTTCATTCAGACTGCTGAAGCAGACATTTTGATTGATTGTGGTTCAAAGTCAAACAGCATTTCAACTGTTTCAAACTATCTAAATCAATATGTGACAGATGGGGTTTTGGAATATGTCATTGTCACACATGCACACCAGGACCACTATGCTGGATTTGCAACAAGCACAAAAATTGATAGCATTTTTGATTTGTATGAATGTGAAACGATTATAGATTTTTCAATGACAAATCAAAAAGAAACTTCAACAATGTATTCCAATTATCAAAGAGAACTTTCTGATGAAATTGCACAGGGTGCAACTCATTACACTGCTTTGGAATGTGTCAACAATGAAAATGGTGCCACTGATGTTTTTGAAATTGGTGACGGCATAACATTACAAATTTTGGACAGTTTCTATTATACCAACAAATCAAGCACAGAAAACAACTATTCCGTTTGCTGCATGATAAGTCAAGATGTTGGAAATGGAGAGTCAAAAAATTTCTTGTTCACAGGGGATTTGGAAGCGGATGGTGAAGAATATTTGGTGGAATTGAACGAACTGCCAAAAGTGGAACTTTATAAGGCCGGACATCATGGCTCAAAGACATCTTCCACCACAACTCTTCTTTCTGTCATTCAACCAGAAGTTGTTTGTGTTTGCTGTTGTGCGGGTAGCAGTGAATATACAAAAGTTGCCGAGAATCAATTTCCAACCCAAGAATTTGTTGACAGAATTGCACCATACACTGACCAAGTCTTTGTGACTACTTTGTGTGTTGACTACGCAAACAACGATTTCACTTCATTTAATGGGAACATTGTATACTTGTCAAAGGCCGATGAATATGCAGTTGTTTGCTCAAACAACAATACGATTTTGAAAAATTCTGATTGGTTCAAAAACAACCGAACTTGTCCAGATGTTTGGAAATGATAAAAAATTTTCTTGACAATTAAAGTTCAAATTGGTATAATTTTGCTGTTTATATAATCAAGCGTTGAGAAAGAGAGTAGTTTTTGGAATCTGTTTCACAGAGAGATAAAGTTGGTGAGATTTATCAAACGGACTAAAACGAAGGACACTTTTGAGTTTGACAATAAAGAAAGAGTGGTCATTTTGACAAATTAGGTGGCACCGCGGAATAGGTTATTTCGTCCTAATGCAGTTTTGCATTAGGTTTTTTTATAATGCAAAACATAACAAAAAGTGTTATGGGAGGTTATTATGACAACACAAATTTCAAAATTAAAAGAAGGGAAAGTCAGATTTCAAGGCATGGTTGATGTTGTTCGTGATAAGAAAAATATTCAATTCATCATTTTGAAAGATTTTTCGGGAAAAATTCAAGTCACAGTTGACAAAGTTGCTCACCCTGAAGTTGGAGAAGTTTTTTCTCACCTTTTGACAGGGGCGACTGTTTTGGTTGAAGGAGAACTTGTCAAGAGTGAATATGTCAAAATGGGTGGGCAAGAAGTTTTGGTAGATAAGGTGGAAGTGACAAGCACTGCAGAAGTTTATCCAATTGGGCCAGAAAGCAATCTTGACCAAAGAATTGACTTCCGTTGGCTTGATTTGAGACAAGAAAAAAATTTGTTGCTTTTCAAAGTTCAAACTGCTTTCACAAATGCTTTGAGAGAATTTTTGTTGGACAAAGAATTCATTGAAATTCATTCTCCAAAACTTATTGGCACTGCTTCAGAATCTGGATCGGAAGTTTTTCAAGTTAAATATTTTGACACTTTCGCCTATCTTGCTCAAAGTCCACAATTCTATAAACAAATGGCAATGGCTGGTGGGCTTGGAAGAATTTTTGAATGTGGTCCAGTTTTCCGTGCGGAAAAATCCCATTCAAGAAAGCACGCAACAGAATTTACAGGCTTTGACCTTGAATTTTCTGGAATTGAAAGTTTTGAAGATGTCATGAAAATGGAAGAAGAACTTTTGACTTATGCTCTCAAAGTTGTCAAAGATAAATATGGCGAGGGAATTAAACAAGTTTTTGGCGTTGAAGTGATTGTTCCATCTTTGCCTTTTCCAAGAATCAAACTTGCTGACCTTTACAAAGAATTGGGAAAAAGATATGGCTACACTTGTCCTGAAGAAGAAAAGGATGATTTGACAACAGAAGCGGAAAAACTTTGTGGACAGTTTGCAAAAGATGTTTATGGCCATGAATTTTTGTTTGTGACAGATTATGGTGCAAGAAAAAGAGCGTTCTATCATCTCAGAAAAGATGGAGTGCCTCAAGGTTATGACCTTATTTGGAAGGGTGTTGAAATCACAACAGGAGCACAAAGAGAACATCGTTATGACATTTTGAGAAAACAGGCGGAAGAAAAAGGACTTGATAAGGATGTTGAGTTCTATTTGCAATTTTTCAAATATGGTTGTCCTCCTCATGGTGGCTTTGGTTTGGGACTGGACAGAATAACAATGAATTTGCTTGAACTTCCAAACATCAAAGAATCAATGTTCTTGTTTAGAGGACCAGACAGAATAAATCCATAGTCGAGCAAAAAGTTTTAAGGAGAAACTATGAAAAGAATTGAAATCAGAGATTTATATAAAAGTTTTAATCAATTTAAAGATAAGGAAATTATTGTTTGTGGTTGGGCAAGAACGGTAAGGGACAGCAAAAACATTGCTTTCATCGAACTCAATGATGGTGCTTTCAAGAGTGTGCAAATTGTTGTTGAAAGAAACAAAGTTGAAAACTATGAAGATGTTGTCAAAGAAAATGTTGGAACATCTTTCAAAATCAAGGGAATGGTCATTGTGACACCAAATGCTCAACAACCTTTTGAAATCAACGCTTCAAAAGTGGAAATCTTGGGCTCTTGCGACACAGATTATCCACTTCAAAAGAAAAGACACACTATTGAGTTTTTGAGAACAATTCCAACAATCAGAGCAAGAGGAAATTTGTTTAATGCTGTTTTCCGCATTCGCTCTGTTTCCGCATTTGCGATTCACAAATTTTTCAATGAAAGAAATTTTGTCTATGTTCACACGCCAATTATCACATCAAATGACTGCGAAGGAGCTGGAGAAATGTTTCAAGTGACAACACTTGACCTTGACAAACTTCCAATGAAAGACGGAAAAGTGGACTACAGTCAAGATTTCTTTGGCAAAAAAGTTTCTTTGACGGTTTCTGGACAATTGCATGAAGAAACCATCACTCACGCTTTTGGGAAAACTTACACTTTTGGACCAACTTTCAGAGCAGAAAATTCAAACACTTCACGTCATGCTGCAGAGTTTTGGATGATGGAACCAGAAATGTGTTTCTGTGACCTTGAAGAACTTATGGATAATGAAGAAGAAATGATTAAGTATGTCATAAGTTATGTCATGAAAGAATGTCCTGATGAACTTGCATTTTTAAACAAATTTGTTGATACGGGACTTATTGACAGATTGAAAAATATTGTTGAACATGAATTTGTCAGACTTGACTATTCTGAAGCAATCAAAATTTTGGAAAAAGTTAAGGACAGATTTGTTTTCCCTGTAAAGTGGGGAACAGATTTGCAGTCCGAACATGAAAGATATCTCACTGAAGAAGTTTATAAGAAACCAGTTTTCTTGAAGAACTATCCAAAAGACATCAAGGCTTTCTATATGCGTCAAAATGATGATGGAAAGACTGTTGCAGCGGTTGATATGCTTGTTCCTGGCATTGGTGAACTTTGTGGTGGAAGTCAAAGAGAGGAAAGATTGGACAAACTTCAAAGCAGAATCAAAGAGCTTGGGCTCAAGGAAGAGGACTATGCGTGGTATCTTGACACAAGAAGATATGGAACAAATGTTCATTCAGGATATGGACTTGGATTTGAAAGACTTGTTATGTATTTGACAGGAATTTCAAACATCAGAGATGTTGAATTCTTCCCAAGAACGGTTGGTTCAATTCAAGAATAATAAAAAAGAATGTCGAGCGACATTCTTTTTTTATCTAATTGTTTTGTTTTTATCTAAAGAATCTTTAACTTTTTCAGAAACCTGTTCTGCAACTTGGTTGGCAATCTCTGGAGATTGTGTTGAGTTTAAGTCTGATAATGCAGGGTAAAAATCTTTTCCTTGCATAAGTTTCTTTGAGATTTCTTCCTTATTGATTTGACCAATAGAATCAATAAAACCATTTGCTTTAAAAAATTCTACTGTTGATTCATCATAGGCTTCATGTAATTTTTGTTTGTTAACCTCAATTCCTACAGAGTTCAAAACTGGTTCGAGAAACAACAAATCAGCTTTTGCCTCATTCCAACCAATCATTTCCAAAGGTGTGTGTTGATAACGTTTTGCTTCACGACCTGGTGCGACAAATTTTTTTGCATTGTCAACGACCCAACTGTCATGAATGCAAGCAAGAGCATAAAGTGCAAGTTCTTCAACATTTACGTTTTTTGCCTTTTGTGCAATGCTTTTTAGTGTGCTTATTTGTGAATCTGTCATATCAGGGGAGTCTTGACCCAAAACTGCATCTTCAAAAGATTTTGCGTCAACGCCTAAATATGTTGAGATTGCATTAACAGCAGACCTAATCGATGTAGTTGCCCAAACTTGATTTTCCAATTCTTGAAAACTGGATTCTGAAACAACTTTTGTTGCTTCTTCTTCTGACAAGCCATTCCAGCTCATCAATGCATTTTTTGCAATAACTCTATATGGTGAAAACATAAAAATCCCTCCTTGTTTCAAGGTCTATTTTACTCGGGGGGGGGATTTTGTCAAGTGGTTAGCAAAAAAAACTATAAAATGATTGAAATTAGCATATTTTTGCAAATTAAATATAATGATATTGGACGGCTATACCGTCTTAAAGGAGAAAGATATGTGCAGAAGATTTAATTGTTGCGTTTTCAATCATCCTTGTCCAATATTTTGTCCATTTGTGAATTTGGCTTGCAATGGCGGAAATGATATTATCAATCCAATCGTTACTTCCGACTTTGGATTTTTCAACAACACAGTCGGTGGTGCAATTGCATCACAAGCCATAATTCCTGTTGGATTTGTTCAAGGAAGCGGAACAGGTGTGCTTCCAAGCACAACCACTGCAGGTGCCGTGACACTCAGTGCGGGGACGTATGAGATTTCATATTCAGCTGCTGGAACTGTTCCTGCAAGTGGAACTATCAGCATAAAACTTCAAATCAATGGTGTTGATGTTGCGGGGTCGGTCATCTCTGGAACACAAACAGTTGGAAATGCTGTCAACCTTGCGAGAACGATTGTAATCACCGTTCCACAAACAAGCACACTACAACTTGTGAACAATTCAAGTGACACCACAACATATACAAATGCAAGTATGTTCGTTAGAAGTATTTAAAAAAATGTGCCAAAATTTTTGGCACAATACATATTTTTCTTCCAAATTTATTTGATTTTTTGATTTGCTATGCTAAAATGATTATAAGAAAGAACAAAATCTTGACAGCAGAATATTCCATTTTGTTCTACACAAACTAGACAAGGAGGTGCTTTATGGATATTGGAAAAACATTCCCGAATATTGATGATGAACTGAGATGGTATGCAGTTCAGATGTCTGAAGGAAACCTGGAAGCAGTTGGTCAGTTTGTTGAAGGACGAAATGAATTAAGAGAAAAGAACAAAAATAATAATAAAAAACCAAAGGAAAGAAATGTCTGAAAAAATCAAAGCAATAGTAATTAGATCAAATGATAGGAAAGAGAAGGATAAGAATATTCTTCTTTTTTCTCTTGAAAAAGGCAAAATTTGGGCGACATTGAAGGGTGTTAAGGGTGAGAAGGCGAAGATGAAAATTGCCCAAAATTTGTTTTGTTTTGGCGATTTTGTGCTTGAAGATGGGAAAAGCGGAAAGATTGTGACGGGCTTTGATGTGATTGAAAGTTTTCATGAAATAAGTGAAGATGTTGACAAATATTTTGAAGCAATGGCCGTTTTGGAAGTTGTCAATGCAATTGAATTTTCTTCTGAAAGTGAAGTTGCAAAAATGTTTGTTTTGACACTTAAAACACTCAAAAGCATTTGCTTTGAATATGGCAGACAATATTATATTTTGGACAAGTTTTTCATTGAACTTTTCAAACTTAGTGGATTCCCTCTTTACACTGACAAATGCAGTGTGTGTGGAACAAAAAGTTTTGAAAGAATGTTTATTGATTATTCTACGGGCGAAATTGAATGTATGGCTTGCAAGGGGTTTGTCAGCGAAGAAATTCCAAAGGCTTCTTATCTTGCCTTGAAAATTTTCACAAACACCGATTTCGACAAGTTGAAATCGCTAAAACTTGCAGATAACAGTGAATATACTTTATTAAAGATTTTGGTTAAAAATTTTGAAAGCCGATTTGATAAAAGACTGAAATTGATAGGTGTTTTGTCATAGATTATCAATCAAAATATCGTCAACTTTGTCGTCAGAAAGCACAAATTTGACATAGTTTTTGTTGAAATTTGAAATGGTGATGAATTCGTTTGTGTTTACAGGAAGAAAATTTGTCACTTCTCCAAAGAATTCTTTCATTTGATTTGTGTCCAATTCACTTCTCAATTTTTCAGAAAGAAAATCCATGGCACAAGCATAATCCTTTGCTTTGATGCTTTCAAGCAGTTTGAATGGTATGAGTTTTTGAGGAATTTGTTCGGTTGAGTTGTGCATAAAATCCTCCTTTTCAACATTTATTTCTTCAGAAAGTTTGTAAATTGCATTTTTTTCACGATTGTCGCTGTCGTGAAATTTTTTTTGCACAGAAATGGTGTTTTGATCAATTTTCAAACTGTTGCCGCCAAAATGTGTCAATTTGTTTTTGTCAATTGAATAGGCATAAAGATTGTTATCAAATTGCACACAAGCGAAGCTTTTGACTTTGAAGATTTTGTAATTTTTGCACGAATGTGGACACCGGTAGATTATTTTTTTTGAATTGCACTCAAAACTCAGGTTTTTGCCAGCAATCGTAATTTCACAATTTTTCCCAGTAAAGTTCAAACTTTCCTTTTGTGTGATCTCGACTGAACTTGGACTTTCAAGAAAGATTATGTTTTTGTTGTCTTTCTTAATCACAGAAAAGTTTTCGTTTTCATGGGGGCAAGACAGATTGATATAGAATGGCGTCACAATGTTATCTGCGGGATATACAAAGATGTATTCTTCATCTTCTACTTCCAAAATATCGTTTGCATCAATTTCTGCATAATCTGTTTTTGTCTTAATAAGGCAAGGATATGATGATTTTATGAGATATTTTTCCATGATTTATATTATGACAATTTGCCTTTTTATATAACCCCATGTTTGTTTAAAAGATTTATAAAATAATTGTTTAAATTCGTTCAATTAAGTCAATAAGTTTGTCAGGAGAGGTGTTTATGAAATTTTCTAATTGGAACGAAAAAGAAGTTAAAGATTTGTTTGATGAAGTTGAAATTTGCAAGCAAAGCAAATATGCACTCAAGATGGCATTTGATAGCCATGCAAAAAAATACAATCGCAAACCAAACAGTGTGAGAAATTATTATTATCATGAAGTTGACAATTTGTTGCAAGATGAGAAGAGATGTCAGAAACTTGGAGTTGACATCAACAAACATATCAAAAATCATTTTGACAATTTTGACAAAGAAGAAGAGGAAAAATTGTTTGAACAAATTGAAAAATTGACAAAACAAGGTATTTCTGTCAGGTCAGCTTGTTTGAAGCTGAGTGGTGGTGATCTCACGGAAATGACAAGACTTCAAAACAAATATCAAAACATGAAGAAAAAATTGGGAGTTGTTGACAATGTCATTCCATTCAAGCAAAGACAAAAGATCTTGACAGAAAGTGATATCAACAGTTTGTTTATGGGACTTGTCAGATTAATCAAAAAAACAGCAGTGGAAGATTTTATGGAAAAAAGCAAATTGGAAAAAGAATCTTCAAGTTATCTGCTCAAAAAGGCTTTTGTGGACCTGAACAAAAAAGACAAGCAAATTGCAGAACTCAGAGAAGGGCTGCAAGGACTTAAAGAAGAAAATGCCAAACTGATTTCAAGAATCAATGCTCTTGGCGAAAGCAAGCAAGAGTCACTCAAACAACACCTGCTTAAGAAGAAGTTGAAACAGACGCTTGAAAGTTAAAAAGGGTTTGATTTATTGGTGCATTTGTGGTAAAATTTGCTTATGAAAATCAAACTTATCACAGGTGCAACATCTTATGAAGCTGCAATAAACACAATAAGGCAGATTGAGCCTTTCGACTTGGAAACAAAAAATCTTGTTGTTGTTCCAGATAGTTTTTCTATGCAAGCTGAAAGTTTGATTTTTGATGTTTTGAAAATTAAATCGACTTTGAACATCGAAGTGGTCGGCATTTCTCGTCTTGCCAGCAAAATTTTGAGAAATCAAAATATTCCTTTTCAAAGAATAAGCGGACTTGAGGAAATTTTTAACATCTACAAAGCAGTCAAAGAATGTGAAGACAAATTTGTCTATTTCAACAAGTGTGGAGTTGATTTTTGCTTAAAAATTTTGCAAATTATCAAACAGTTTAAAGCTTGTAAAATCAAACCTTCACAAATAAAGAAAGTGGGGGACGACCTGCTTGACAGAAAAATGCAGGACCTCAGAATTATTTATGAATGTTACGAAAATTTGTTGGGCGAAAAGCTTGATTTGTCAAAATTGCTGGAATTCTTTGTGGAAAACACGGAAAAATGTATAGATTTATCAAAAACCAGATTGTTTTTTGTTAATTTTGACAGTTTTTCAATGGAAATTAATTCTTTCATTTGCAAACTTGCAGGTTCTGTCAAAGATGTGCAAATTGGTTTTGCTCGTCCTATATCAATTGGTAATGCATTTATTTATGAGGATGACATTTTGAAAAAAACAACTCAGTATGCCAAGGAGTATGGCATCAATGTTGAAGTTGAAAATTTTGGAACCAACATCAAGGGTGAACAACTTATGATGGTCAAAAATTTGTTTTCTTTGAATGTTGAACAGGGGCAAAGTGATTTTTTTGTCAATGTCATTCCAAAAAACAAAAAGGACGAAATTGAATTTGTTGCAAAATTCATTAAAAATTCAATTGTCAATGGTGGTCATTTTAAAGATTTTGCTGTTGCAGTTGCTGACAAAAATTATTTTGATGAAATCAAAACTGTTTTCAGTCAATATGAAATAACTTCCTATTGTGATGATGCAGTGGATCTTTCTCAGACAATTCTGGGCAAATTCCTTGTTAAGATTTTAAAGATTGCAAAACTGGGTTTTCATAAAGAAGACTTGCAATTTTTGGTTTCTTCATCTTTTGTTTCCGCAGAAAACAAGGAAGATATTTTAAATAAAATCGAATATTATAATATTGAAGACAAAGAAGAATTTATTGAGAGATTTCCGGAATTTAAAATTTGGATTGAGAAAATTGAAAATCTTAAAAATTGCAGAAAGTTAGGCGATTTTCTTTCAATATTGAGTGAAATCATTGAAATTATTGAGATTCCGTATCAAAAAATCTTATCAGATTTGCAGAATGAGAGTTATTTCAAAAAAGAAAGTGAAAATTCTCAAGCAAAGGACCTGTTTGCCAAGGTTATTGAAAAACTTAAAGAACTGGGTGGAGATGAAAAATTTGACATTTTAGATTTTGAAAAACTTTTTACTTTGGCAATCACGAGTGTCAAGGTTGAGACAATACCTTCATATATTGATGCAGTTTATGTTGGAGATGCAACAGACAGTTATTTTGAAGATGTGAAAGTTTTGTTTGTGCTTGGAGCGACTGCGGGCAATTTGCCAAGGTCTCAAAATGACGTTGGAATTATTGATGATGATGACATTAAAAAACTGAGACTTGAGTTTGCTTTGGAACCAGAAATCAAGGTTTTGAACAGAAGAAGCAGATTGAAACTTTTTGAAATGTTGCAACACGCAAAAGAGAAATTGATTGTAAGCACGCCTATGTCTGAAAACGACAAACTTTCGCAAAAAGCTGGGTTTGTGGTTGATTTACTCAAGATGTTTGGAAACAATGTAATACATACTGCTTCAATTGAAGACTTCAATTTGGGACTTTTGTCAGAAGATGAAATTTTGGACAAGTTGAGTTTTTATGTTGGAAACGTTCAAAATTTATCAACTGCCATAGTGAAATTGAAAACGGAAAACAAATTGCCAAGAAAATGGATAAACACTCTCGAAAAATTGGTAGATGAAAAAATTTTGACAGACGAAAAGAAATTTGATTGTCAAATTGATCGTCAATCATTTGCCAAACAGACAATTTCTGCAACAGAACTTGAAACATATTTTTCCTGTCCGTTCAGGAGATTTGTCTCATATGATTTGAAAATTAAGCAGAAAGAAACAATTGAGCCAAACAAGAGATTGTTTGGAACATTTGAGCACGAACTTTTGAAAGTGTTTATGGAAACATTTGACATGAATGTTGCAGATTTGTCTCAAACAGAAATTGACGAGTTTTTGCATCACAATGTTGAAAAAATTGCAAAAAATGTCTACGATGAAAAAGTTTTAAAAAGAAAGTATTTTTTGAAATATTTGTTTAACGAAAGCAAAATAATTTTGAAAAACGTGGTTTTTGAGCAAAAAAATAGCAAATTTAAACCAATTTTATTGGAAGAAAAAATATATCAAAAAATATTTAAAAATAGCAATTTGATTGGTTTTGTTGATCGTGTAGATAGGGCGAATAATTATTTCAGGATTATTGATTACAAAACTGGAAAGACCGATGGAATCAAAAAAGATTTATATTATGGAAAAAAATTGCAACTTTTTCTTTATGCCAAGTGCATAAAAAACAAACTTGGGCTTGATTGTGCTGGAGTGTATTATTTTGATTGTCAAACAAAATACACAAAACAAAATCAAAATGTGACTTTGCTCAGTGGCTTGACTTTGAAAGAAAATGATGTGGTCGATTTGGTTGACGGCAGGTTATGGCAAGATAATTTCAGAAGCGATTTGATTGGAATGTCAAGAAAGAAAAATGTCAAGAATGATGAATTTGCATTTAAAAATGGAAATCCGATCGAAAATTTTGATGAAATGTTTGATTATGCAACCAAGGTTTCTGAGCAGGCAATTGACGAAGTTGATGAAGGTTTCATTGAAGCAAAACCGGTCAAAGACGAATGTAAATTCTGCCCATATCTGTCAGTTTGCAGACATTCTGACAACGACGGAGTCAGAATTATGCAAAAAATTTTAGATGAAAATTTAAAAAGGAAGAACTGATGATAATTCAAGAGCAAGAAGAAGTTTTGTTGAATGATAAGAAAAATATGTTGGTCAGTGCCTCTGCAGGCAGTGGCAAGACCTATATCATGATCAAATACATCACAAAACTTATTTGTGAGAACAGGATTCCGGTTAAAGATTTGTTGGTTCTTACATTCACAAAGGCTGCTGCAACTGAAATGAAAGAAAGGTTGCAGAAAAGTTTGAAAGAGATGGGAAATGATGATTTTGTGATAGAGCAGATTGACACGCTTTCTGTTGCAAACATTTCAACAATTCATTCTTTTTGTGAGAAAAATATAAAAAAATACGCAAATTTGCTTGGAATAAGTGAAAATTTTTCAATTGCAGATGAAAATTTATCTCAAAAAATAAGACAAAATGCATTTGAAAGTGCATTTAAAAAATTTAATGAAAGCAACTCAGAAGAATATTTTGAACTGATTTCTTATTTTAAAAACGATAAAAACAAACTCAAAGAAATTTTGTTTGAAATTGAATATTTGGTAAATTCTGTTGCAGACAAAGAACAATTTTTGAAAAGAAATTTGGATGATTCTGAAACATTTTTTGAAAGTGCAACACAATTTTTGTTTCAAGATTGCAAAACAAGACTCAAGAATGCATTGAAAAGGGTGGAGAGATTGCATGTTGATGAATTTCTTGATGCTCTGAAAAAGTGTTTGACAGAAGTTTTAAACAGTGCTGACATTTATGAAATGGCTTTGGCTTGCAAAAACTTTACTTTTCCATATTTGCCAAAGAGAAAGGAAGTTGGAGACGAAGTGGTTGACAACTTGGGTGCTGTTAAAGAAAACATAAACAAAACAATAAAAAGTCTTGCAGATTTGAATTTGAATGATAGAGATGTTGTGGAATTTCAAAAAAGTGGTTATCTTGAGAAGATTTTAATAAAATTGTTTCATTTGTATGAAAATGAAGAAAATGAAATCAAAAAATCACAGAATTATTTAGATTTTTATGATTTGGAAAAATATATGAAAATCTTGTCGGTGCAGGAAAATCTTTTTTCTGGACTGAAATATGTCTTCGTTGATGAATACCAAGACACAAACAAAGTGCAAGAGAGAATCATTAAAAATGTGGCAAAAAATTGCAATTTTGTGGCAGTTGGAGATGTCAAGCAGGGAATTTATGGTTTCAGGCTTGCAAGTTCAGAAATCTTTTTGAAGGATTTGCAAGACTTTGAAAGTGACGACAATTCCTCTGTCAAATTTTTGCAATCTAATTTCAGAAGCAGTCAAAAAGTTTTGGATTTTGTCAATGATGTTTTCAAAGTGTGCATGACAAAGGAAACCTGTGGTGTTGACTATGAAAAGAGTTCTATGCTTAAGGGAATGTCGGACTTTGCAGACGATGAAAATAAATCAGTTTATATTGATTTGATAGAAAAAATTGAAGCAGAAAAAGAAGAATTGCCAGAGGTCTATAGCGTTAAAAATGCTCAAATTTTTGTTGATAATCAAAATTTGTTGCAACTTGAAGATGTCAAAAGGCGAATAAATGAAGTTTTGTCTTCAAAAATCAGTGATGGTGGAGTGTTGAAAAAATGTCATTATAGTGACATTGCCATTCTTTCAAGAAAAAGAGATGCTTTGTTCAACCAATTGGAAATTTATTTGCAAAAGAGTGGGGTGCCAATTATTTCCAATTCTCGAAACACCCTTCTTGAAGAACCTGAAATCAAAATGCTTGTTTCATATTTGAAAATTGCGTTGAATGCTGATGATGACGTTTCTATGCTCAGCGTTTTGTTGTCTGGACTTTGTGATGTCACTCTTCAGCAAATCATTGAAGAAAAATGCACAAGTGAATTGTCTCTTTGTGAAATTGTTAAAAATGACGAAAGTGGAATTTTTGAAAAAATTAACCAAAATTTGAGAGATTTTAGATTTGATGTTTTGGTTCTTGGCATAAAGAAAGCATTTTTGAATCTTTTTAACAAAACCAATTATCGTGCGTATATAAATGAAAAAATTAATCATTCAAAGATAAATTTGTTTGTTGATAAGTTTTTGAACGAAATTTCTGCAAGTGAATTTGAGTTTGATTTGTCTGGGCTTATAAATTATTTTGAAACAGTGGACATTACGGTCACATCTGAGATTTCTGCAGTTGAAGATGCGGTCTTGCTTACAACGATTCACAACAGCAAGGGGTTGGAATATCCAATTGTTTTCATAACCAATTGCGACCAAAGTTTGAAAAAATCTCAACCTAAGGTTGATGTTGAAATCAATGAAAAATTTGGCTTGGCAGTCAAATATTATGACAAAGAGAACAACAATGAAGTGATGACCGTCAAAATGAAAGCAATTAAAGATTTTGAAGCCCAAAAAGATTTTGAAGAAGAATTGATGATTTTCTATGTTGCTTTGACAAGAGCAAAAAACAGATTATATTTGTTCGGCAATCTCAAGGACAGCATTTTCGAAAGATATGAAATCAAAGATTGTGACAGTTATTTTGAATTGATTTTCTTTGCGTTGTCAAAAGCGAAAGAAGAATTTTTGAAAAATGGAGAATATCAAAACGATACGCTTGAAATTTCTCATGTTAAAAAAATCGAAAACATTGTTATTGAAAATGAACAAAATTTTGAAAATTTTGAAATTTTTCCTGAAATTCAAGAAAAATTATTGAATTATCTGAATTTCAAATACAAAATTGACGACAAATTGAATTTTAGACTTAAAGAAAGTGTGACTAGTTTGAATAACAAAAATGATGAAGACGCTTTGGGGAAATATTCAAACGAAAACTTTACTTTTTCAAATTCGTCGGTTGAAATTGGAAATGCTTATCACTTGGCACTTAAAACATTGGATTTTGAGAAAATTGAAACTGCTCAAGATTTGAATTGTGAAATGAAAAAGAATATTGAAATTTTTAAGGATATTGAAAATTACATCGACAAAACACTTCTTTTGAAAAATATTCAACTTTTGAAACAGTTTACATCAGATGCTTCGGTTTATAAAGAAAAAGAATTTATCATGAAGGACAAAATTTGCAATTTGATCGACGGCACGTCGCTTGATGAAGAAATTTTGGTTCAGGGTGTGATTGATTTGTTTGTTATGAAGGACAAAGAAATTATTTTGATTGATTACAAATATTCAAATTCCAACAGTGAAGAATATTTGATAAAAAAATATAAAAATCAAATTAAATTATATAAAAAAGCACTTGAAAATGCATTAAATTTGAAAGTTGGACAAACATTTTTGCTGTCTTTACGAAATAATAAATTAATTAAAGTTGAAGTTTAGGTGTTTGCTATTTGTGTTTATTTTAGGGAAGAAAAATTGATTTTGTATCTATTTTCCTTCCTTATTTTATTTACGAAAAATAAATATAAAAAAATATTTGGAAAATATTAAAAAATATTAGTAATTATTTTTTTACTTGTGATATACTAAATGCGTATAGAGGAGGTTGTAATGGTTTCTACTCTTTGTGATATTGTAAACAGCATTGTGAATTTCTTTTCATCATTCTCCAATATGATTGGACTTGATGTTTTGTTTTTCATTTCTCTTGCTGTTGAAGTTGTGCTGGTTGTTTTCTTTTTAGTTAAATCAGCATTTTCTTATGAAGCGTCTTTAAACAGGGCGTTGGACAAGTTGAATTATTGGTTGTTTGAAAAGAAGGTTGTCACGGAAGATAACATTAAAGACTTAAACATGATTTTTAAAACTAAAACACCAAAAAGACTTTGCTATTATTGGCAACAATACATATTGTTTAGAGAAGGTTCCCCTTCTTCTTATTTGTCAACAGAAAATTTGGTTGAAAAACCTCTGAAGACAAGTTCTTACAATTCAAACATAAAGAACCTTACAATTTTTACAACCCTTTGGGCAATGATTGTTGCGATGTTTATTTTGATTGTTTCTTGTTTTGACTCTTATCTCACTGGAAAAGCAACAGTTATGGCTATGCTTGTTCCAATCTTTGTCGCAATAATTGGCATCATATTCATTGTTTATTTGAGAGCAAGAAAAAATTCTATTTTGAATTCTTTGTATCAAAATGTTTCTTTGTTTGGAAGATTTATGGATAACGCTTGCATCGACCTTCCATCATATATAGATTATCAAATTTTGTTTACTCCACAAGAAATTGAAAAAGGTCAACCTGTTCTTCGTGAATTCTTGGACTATAAAGCAAGAAAAGAAAAAGAAGAATTTAACAAAGCAAAAGAGCAAGAAGTTGAATATGAAACCTACGACTTTTCTTCAACAGGGGTTGATGGTTCAATTGTGCTTGACAGAGCAATGAAAGAAAGTGAACTTTTCTTGAAGAAGAAAGAAAAAATTCTTGTTAAGATTTCTCAGATTGAAGCGGAACTTGATTCAAGAAAGAAAAACTTTGACAATGTTCAAAAAGATTATCAAACCAAAGCTCAGGCCTCAAAAGAAAATGTTAACAGATTGCGTCAAATGCAAGAAGAAACAACAAACAGAATTGAAAGCAACTATTATAGAAAACAACAAACTCAGGAAATTGCAAAACAAGAACAACTTGAAGCAGAGTTTGAACAACAAAGAGCAAAGTATTTGCTTGAAAAGAACGAAGGCGAAGAAGAAATCAAAAAACTCAATGACGAGTTGGCTGAATATAAAGATGATGTTGAAAACGCTATGATTGGCGAATATCAAACATTCTTTGACAAATTCTGCCACAGTGCTGAAAAAGTTGTTGCAAAGGTTTTTGAAGATAAAATCAATTCTTTGAAAGCTGAAAATGAACAAAACAAGCAATACATCACCGAACTTGAAATTAAACTTAAAAATGTTCCTCAAGGCGAGTATGATGCTGCGGCTCCAGAAAACAATGATCAAAATTCAACTTCTGAATCAGATATTCCAACAGAAGGTAAATATGATGAAAATGGAAACTATGTCTATCCAAATGGAACATTCTATGACAAGGACGGAAATTTCCATGATGAAAAGGGAAATGTTTATTCTCAAGATGGCACACTGATTTCTCAAGCTGAAACAAAAGAAGAACCTAAAGAAGAGAAAAAAGAAGAAAAACAAGTTGTTGATTTTGATTCTTTTGATACTTTTGACTTTATGACTGATGTTTCTCAGAGAGGAGATGTCTATGGCGTTGCTGAAAATGTGATTAAGGACATTGATAAGGACAAAGAAATTGAAGTTATCAATAATGTTGAGAAAAATAATCCAATGGAAGGTCACGAGGCTGCTACTCAGGAAGAGAATGCTCCGGTTGAACAAAATCAATCTGATGCAGCATTTGAAAATTTCAGTTTGACAGATGAAAAACCTGTTGAAGAAATTACAACTCAAGAAGAACCTGTCGTTGTTCAAGAAGAACAGGTTGAAGAAAAGCCAAAGAAGAAAGCTGGCAGACCAAGAAAAATAGTTGCTGAAACAACCACAAGTGCTCCAAAGAGAGGACGTGGAAGACCTAAAAAATCTGAAACAGCCGCACAACCTGTTGCAACAACAAATTCTGCAACTGCAAAGCGTCCGGGACGTCCAAAGAAAAGTGCAACAACAAGCACAGCAACTTCAGCAAGCACAACTAAAAAAGCTGGAAGACCTAAGAAAATTGTTAAGGAACCAGCAGTTGAAGCCCCAGCAGAAAAGAGAGGACGTGGAAGACCTAAAAAACAAATTAGTTCAATTTTGGAAATCAATAGAAGACTTTCAGAAGAAGAAGCCAAGTTGCAAGCCATGAGAAAGTCTATCAATGATGAACTTGAAGAGGCTATGAACGAAATGAACACAAGTGCGATTGATGACAAGCAATCTCGTAGAGAAGAACTCTTGAAAGAGATTGATGAACTTCAAGAAGAAGCACAAGATGTTATGACAAAGAATGAGCCTGAAAGCAAGATTTCAGAAATCAATGCAAAATTGGAGAACTTGCTTGAAGAAATTAAAAAATTGAATTCATAAAAATAAAAACCACTTAACTTAAGTGGTTTTTTGTTTAACTTTTTAAAACAAAACGATTGTTTCAGTCACAAGTCCATAGATAAGCAATCCGATTGCAAGAATCATGAAAATTGCACCAAATATAAAATTTAAAATAGTTGACTTTGTTCTCTCTTTTGCTCTGTTGTAAGCACCATTATACATCAATGCCAGTCCCACGAAGTAGGCGACATAAACTACACACAAAAACAAGTCTAGAGTTTTGATTAGATCTAGATAATATAATATTGTAAAAAGCAAGGCAAAAAGGCAAAACATCACTCCAAGCCAAAGATATCTTTTGGAATTTGTCAACATAAGCACCTCTTTTATTTTTAATATGATAAGATTTTTAAAATTTTATGTCAATCAAATTCCAACAAAATTAGACAAAATTTGGAACAAAACAATCGTTTGCGCTTTCAAAGTCTTGAATATATCCATTTTCAAGACCGAGTTTTTGCATATGCAATAGCACGGATTTATATTCAATTGGCTTGAGTTTTCTGTTAAGTTTGCTGTGTCCATTTGGCGTGAATTGACTCATTAGGCTGATTTTTCTGGTCGGAAAGTTTTTCTTTATTTCATCCAAAACATCAAAAGAGTTTTGCATAAGCCTTGGTAAAACAAGATGGCGAATGATGATGCCTTGTTTCATAAAATCATCATCCATGATGTCGGGTTTGAGTTTGCACATTTCACTTATGGCTAGTCTTGTCATTGTGAAATAATTGTCGCATTTAGAAAATTTTTTACCAATTTCATCATTTCCATATTTAAAATCTGTCAAGAAAACATCAACAAATTTGCTTACTTTTTGGATATTTTCAATTGTTTCATACCCATTCGTGTTCCAGACAACCGGAATTTTTTTATTTATTTTTGAGAATGCTTCACATAGTGTGTCAGAAAAATGAGTGGGAGTTATTAGGTCGATTGATGAGTGAGAATCTTGATTTTCTTCAATTAGCGAATAAAATTCTTCTATTGTGTATAACTTTCCCACTCCGCCTCTTGATATGTCAAAGTTTTGACAATAATCACACCTAAGATTGCACCCAGAGAAAAAGATGGCAAGAGTCCCTTTTTCTCCTGTGACGCAGGGTTCTTCCCATTGAAAATTTTTTATGATTTTTGCAATTCTTAATTTGGAGTTTTCATTACAAAAACCCTTTTGTTGATCTCTGTTTATTTTGCACTTTCTTGGGCAAATTTGACATAGCACATTTTCATTCATGGCAATATTTTAGCACAAAAATTGCAATATTCAAGCAAAATTAAGCAACAAAAAGAACTTATTTAAAGTTCTCTTTCTTTTAAGTATGAAGTTAGTGCTTGAAATCCTTTCCCCACGCCAAAACTTTTTGAAGTGGATTTTATGATCAAAGGTTCATTTTCTTGTGGACTTACGGTGTCAATGATATCACGTCCATAACTGAAACTTTCTTCTTGTCTTTGGGGAGAAAGACGATATACAGGATAGGTTTCAGATTTTAGTACTCTTTTGTTTGCGAGAATGAAATATTTTGATCTTTTTCTTACATTTGCTTCTATCATAGGTAAATCTAAACTTTCGCTGTCACCAACAAAAACACAAGTGTCAATTTGGTGGTTTGAATCAATTGCTTTTAAGGTGTTTTCAACGCCTTCTTTTTTCCCGCCTTTAAGATGAGAAATTATTTGATTTTTAGTGTAGTTAACGTAATCTCTTTCAAGAGATATTACGGAAAGAAATTGACAGCTGTCTTCAATTAAATATTTGAAATGCTCACTAATGTAACTTGGCATGGATAATAATGTGTAACTCAAATCAGAACGAATAGAAAGTCTTGGATCTAGATAAGATGCTGCTGTTATCACGGCGAATTCAACTTGATTGTCAAAAAATTTACAAAATTGATTTACACCAGAAATAAAGACATTGGGAGAAACATTATCCCTTTCTCCAATATCATCAAAAGTTTCATTATAGTCAATAAATACAATTGCTTTTTTGTTCATAGAAACATGGTATTACAAATCTTTGTTTTTGTCAATACTAAATTTTGTTAAATGAAATAAAACGACGACAAAATGATTGAAATTTTATGTGAATTGTGTTAAAATCTATTTGTTATAGGAGATTGAAATGGAACAAGAAAAAGTTATTAAACCTCATTTAGTTAAACCAATGTTGGAAAAAGTGATTTTTGATAAAATGCAACTTCCAACAGGAAACACAATGATCAACATTAAGCCAGAAGATTCTTTGGATGTTAGAAAAGTTTCAGAAGAAGTTGTCAAAGTTACAATGGAAAGAAGACTTGTTGTGAGTCCTTCAAATTTGATGCGTTTGTCTGTCACCATGAGTATTGATATACCTGTTGACTCTATTGAATTTATGAAACTTGACGACCCAAAAGAATATATCAAAAACAGCCAACCTGTCAGAATTTTGATTTCATATATTTCTAACATGATTACAAATCTTACAATCAATACAATTTTGGGACCTATTGTTACACCTCCAAACATTCAGGAGTAAGGAATGATTTTGGAAACCGAAAGATGCAAACTCAGATTTTTTAAAAGTTCGGATGTTGATGCATTATTTTCAATTTGCAACGATAAGGAATTTAATCAGTATATTCCATTGCCTTATCCGTATCACAAATCGGATGCTAAAAAATGGATAAAATTGCAATCTCAAAAAAGAGAAAGTGGCTTAGGCTTTGATTTTGCGGTTGTCTTAAAGGCTGATAATAAATTAATTGGCAGTGTGTCTATTGAAATAGACAAAAAAAATCAATTTGGAGAGTTGGGCTGTTGGATCTCAAAACAATGTTGGGGAAATGGTTTCGCAACAGAATCTTTAAAGAGACTCACTAGTTTTGCTTTTGAAGATCTTGGACTTCATAAAGTGTATGCAAAGTGCTACAAAGAAAATATTGCGAGTTTGAGGGCAATTCAGAAATGTGGTTTGACATTTGTTGGAACATTGAAAGAACATTCATTGAAAGATGGCAAATTTCATGATTGTCTTTTGTATGAATTGATTAACAAAAATTAAGTTCGATTGATTCGGACTTTTGCGGGCGTAGTACATCGGTAGTATGCGGGCTTCCCAAGCCTGAGAGGTGGGTTCGATTCCCATCGCTCGCTCCATATTGTATATTTTTCTGACACAACATACCATATGTTGTGTCTTTTTTTATTATAATTTGTGTTTGTGTTTTCTTTTGTGAAAAAAGTCTAGTCAAAAGTTTAGTCAAATAGATGATGTAAACATGATGAGAGAGTGTTTTAATATAATAAATGAATTCATAAATAAAACTTACAGATTTTAATTAGACTTGGTTTTCGACATTATTTTTTTGCAGTTTCCTTTTTTAATGGCATAAAAACTTTACTTTTTTCGTGTAGAAAACTATACTATTTATGTTAAAGGAGGCGGTTTATTATGAAATTAAAACCAATTTTTGATAGAGTTGTTTTGCTTCCAAAAGAAGCTGAAAAAGAAACACAAAGTGGGATTATTTTGCCTACTGCTTCACAAGAAAAATCTCAAATCGCAACTGTTGTTGCTGTTGGTGAAGGCGGAATGGTTGATGGGAAAGAAGTGAAAATGCAGGTTAAAGTTGGGCAAGAAGTTTTATATACTAAATATAGTGGAACAGAATGCAGTTTTGAAGGGAAGAAATATATTGTCCTTAAGCAATCTGACATTTTGGCCATTTTGGAGAAATAGGAGGTATAAATTATGTCAAAAATGATTTTACAAGGAGAGCAAGCGAGAAAAAGTTTGGAAGCAGGTGTCAACAAACTTGCTGACACTGTCAAAATAACTCTTGGACCAAAAGGAAGGAATGTCGTTTTAGGGAAGAAATATGCTTTGCCACTGATTACAAATGATGGTGTTACAATTGCAAAAGAGATCGAACTTTCCGATCCATTTGAAAATTTGGGTGCGGAACTCATCAGAGAAGTTTCTGTCAAAACCAATGATGTTGCAGGTGACGGAACAACAACAGCGTGTGTTTTGGCACAGGCAATCATTCGCGAAGGGCTCAAAAACTTTACTGCTGGGGCAAATCCAATCATCTTGAAGAAAGGGATTTTTAAGGCAGTTGATGTTGCAGTTGAAGAATTGAAAAAACTTTCAAAACCAGTTTCAAGTTCAAAGGACATTGAGCAGGTTGCAAGCATATCTGCTGGAGATGAAGAAGTTGGAAAACTTATTGCAAAAGCAATGGAAAAAGTTGGAAATGATGGTGTTATCACTGTTGAAGAAGCTCAGACAATGGAAACAGAACTTTCTGTTGTGGAAGGTATGCAATTCGACAGAGGCTATCTTTCACCTTATATGAGCACAAATACCGAAAAAATGATTGCGGAAATGGATAATCCATACATTTTGATTACTGACAACAAAATTTCCAATTTGAATGAAATTCTTCCAGTTTTGGAGCAGTTGGTTAAGGTTGGCGGAAAACTTTTGATTATCGCTGATGATGTGGAAGGAGAAGCTCTTACTGCTCTCATTTTAAACAAACTTCGTGGTTCACTTTCAGTTGTCGCTGTCAAGGCGCCAAGTTATGGTGACAAGAGAAAGGCAATGTTGGAAGATATTTCAATCTTAACTGGCGGAACATTCATTTCTTCAGAACTTGGTGTTGACTTTGCTTCGGTAAGTCTTGAAAATTTGGGCAGAGCAAAGACGGTTAAAGTTGATAAGGACACTACAACCATTGTTGAAGGTGCTGGAGATTCTGAGAGAATCAAAGCAAGAATTAAACAAATCAAAGATCAAATCAAAGTTGCAACAAATGATTATGACAAAGAAAAATTGCAAGAAAGATTGGCAAAACTTTCTGGTGGAGTTGCAGTAATCAAAGTTGGAGCAGCGACTGAAGTTGAGATGAAAGAAAAGAAACTTCGTATTGAAGATGCTCTTTCAGCAACAAAAGCAGCAACAGAAGAAGGTGTTGTTCCTGGAGGTGGAGTCGCACTTTTGAAAACTACTCCAGCAATCAGAAAATTGGTTGAAGAACTCAGTGGAGATGAAAAGACTGGTGCAAACATTGTGCTTAGAGCTTTGGAAGAGCCTATCAGACAAATTGCTTGCAATGCGGGCATTGATGGGGGAGTTGTTGTCAATAAGATTTATGAAAATCTTGAAAAACCTGCCTATGGGTTTGATGCATTAAACAATGAATATGTTGACATGATTAAGAAAGGGATTCTTGACCCTACAAAAGTTTCAAGATCAGCACTTCAAAATGCAGCTTCAGTTTCTGCAACACTTCTTACAACGGAAGCTTTGGTTGTTGAAATTGAAGACAAACAAAAAGTTGAAGAAAAAGACGTCTATTAAAAAAGAAGAAACAATCCTTTTGAAGGGTTGTTTTTTTATTCAATCCATAGAGTTGTCTATGGATTTTTTGTTGTTCATTACAATTTTTTGAAAAAGTTGATTATTTTACTTGACAAGCGGGGGGGGGATTTTAAAATATGAGTGAATTTGCAATATAACTTTTGCAAACACTAAGAGAAAAAAGGAGAAATAGAAATGAGTAAGACACTGCGTATCACACTTATAGTCACAGCGATTGTTGTTGTGCTGGCGGCACTTGGTTTTGGTTTAGGCTTTGGGCTTAAACAAAAAAATGAAATGTTGACAATCAACGTTGATGGCGAAAACGTTGCAGAGTTGAAATTAAAGCATGGAGAAAATATAAGTAAATATTTAAGAAACAATGTTCAAGAATATACAGATTATACAACATGTGGTTGGTATGTTGATGAAGATTTAACTACTCTTTTAAGTGAAAATATGGTGGCTGATGAAGAACTTACACTTTATACGAAAACAGCCACATTGGACAAATTGAAATTCACTCTTAATGAAGATGGAGAAACTTTTGAAGTCTCTAGCATAAATGAAAATATTTGGGGTGATGTTGTGATTCCAAGAATGTATATGGATGATGAAACTCAAACGGGCGGACTTGTTTCAGCAATTGGACGTTTTGACGCAAAATATATTACATCAGTGTTTTTGCCAAATGGAATTAAGACGATTAATTTAAATGCTTTTTTTAGGTGTAGTATGATAAAAACTATTACAATACCTAAAACAGTAGAGACAATAGTCAGAAATTCATTTGCTTCTGTAGTTGAAGTATATAACTATTCTCCTAATTTCAATATTGAATATGGCAGCGATGATAATGGGAGACTTGGTAAGTATGCAAAGATAATTTACAATGCAGAAGATTTGACAGGAGATAAACCTGAATCAAGAATTAAAATTATTGGAGATGTTAAATATTATATCTATGAAGATGAGTTTATTGCTGTCGGGGGTTCCTTTAATGAGAAAGAACCATCTAATCTTTTGAATGTAGTATTAGATGAAAGAACAACTGAAATATACAGAGAAACATTCTATTATAATAAATATATTCAATCAATAATAATTCCAGAAGGGGTTAAAACAATCGGAGAGTGGGCATTAAATAACTGTAGTTCATTGACATCATTAACCATCCCTGCATCTATAACACGTGTTGATAATGCAGCATTTAATTATCTGGAGTCATTGGAAGAAGTGGTGATTAACAGTGTTTATTGCTATACAGCATCAACAGGAACATATGCATGTGGTGCTTTATTGAAAACTGTACCAACAGTCAAGGTTTTGGCAAGCATTGTGGATGATCCTGAAAACACAAACAATTGGCTTAATGGTTCAGCATGGACAAAAAGCGAAGTTGCTGAAGAAGGATATTACACTTTTACTAGAGTGTAAGAGAAATTTTGGAGAAGTTTGATATGTATGTCAGTGAAGAAGAAATGCTTATAAATTTCTATAAAGAACAAAAAGAAAAAGCGGAAGAAGAATATTATTTCATAAAAAGTGATTTTTTCAAGTTATGTCAAAATTTGGGTAAAGTTTTGGCATCAGTTGAAAAAGATTCTTCTTCAGCAGTGAACTTAAAAAAGATTCTTGGTGAGTCGAATGTTGAAATTTCTTCAGAGAACAACGCAGTTAAATTGCAATATCGCACTGAAGAGATTTGCGAATGTAAATCAAAAGATGAAGAGATGACATTGAAATGATTTGAAAAAAAAGGATATGTAAATTATCCTTTTTTTGTTGGGTGAAAGAAAATTGTTGGTGTCGCGTTGCTATCTTGACAAGTGAAATTGGTGTATGGTAAAATATACAGCGGATTGTAAATTGGAGGATATGATGGCATTTAAAGATAGCGAAATTTATCAAAATTTTAAAGAGTGGGTCATGAGGTTTAATGAAAGACCTTTTGACTTGACAAGATCAAAAGAAGAAGTTGCAGAAGAGTTTTATGAAAGATTTTTGTCTGGATATTACAAAAGTGTTAAGGATTTTGCAAAATCTGTTTTAAAGTCCTACATTTTGACAAATGAAGATGAGATTATTGAATTTGTTAAACCTGAAGATTTGATTATTAAAAAACCAGTTGACCTTATTAATAAATTTTTGAATGAATACATTGTTGAAAATGACAAAGTTGATTGTCAAAACACAAATGATGTAAGTGAGGCTATTGCAAAGTTGATTTTTGCAGAGGCTGAAAATGTTTTTGGAAACGTTATTTATTTGGATATGTTGAACCCTAAATTTAAAACCGTTCCAGAAATCAAAAGAGGAGTTGTTGAAGCATACAAGCAAGAAGGATTTTTGCCATATTCAAAAGATGTCAGATTTTTGATTAGAAAAGAGAAAACTGCGGAGATAAATGGCGGAACAAAACATCAAATTGCTCTTTTAAAGATGTATGATTATATTTTTGAAAACTATATAAAAAATTACCAGTCTCACATTCATAAAGATTTTTCAGAAGACCAATACAACGAATTTTGGACCGTTGTTAAACTTTGTTTAGACAACATAGAAAACAGGTTGACCGAAGAAAGCAGAAAGAATGAAAAATTTGTGGAAGATAAACATTTGGCAGATACCTTTTTTGAGAGTACAAAAGAAAAAGTTAGAAGAACTTTCACCAAAGAGGGAAGATATGGTGACTATTACAATGTTATTAAAAACAGTTTGAAAAATTATTTGGGCGGGAATTACGACAATCAAGATATTCAAAATCTGCAACAATTCTATCAAAGAATTGAATTGGTTAATGGGGCATTAAAGATTACTGACGAGAAAAGGCAAAATTATCCAGCAAATTATTTTGTATATATGCCAATTCATCCAGCAACAATCTTAGATTTGTTGTCAAGATTTCAAAAAAGTACTTTTCTTTCTGACAAACAAAAATTGTTGGTGGGAGATACAAAACGTTTGATTAGGGCGACTTTTCCTAACCCATATATGAGCAACACAGGTGATGTGGCAAAGGTTGGAGAAGTTTTGTTGCCATTTAAAAACAAGACGCAATTTTCTGATGGAACAGTTCGTGATTTGACATCTGATGAAAAATATAACGAATTTGTTGGTAAAGTTGAGAACTATATCAAACAGAACAACTTGCCAGGGTATTCTTTGTGTATTTCTTGTGTTGGAAAAGATATTTATAAAGGCAGAGAGCCTATTAATACAAACTTAAAAAGAACAATTCAAGAAAAAAACGAGAAAATTGCATTAAAGAAATAAAGGGCAATTTGCTCTTTTTTTCTTTTAAATGGTAATGTTCGTTCGTTGGGTAAGCCATTTACATATAAAAACATATATTATTGCCAATTATTTAAGATTTTAGTCATTTTTTTATAATTATTTTGTTTAAATTTAAAGGAATTATCTTTCTTGTTGTGGTATAATATAAACAGTTAGTCATTTTTAGGAGTGAGATTTTGCAAAATAGAGGTTTTCCTGTTGATTGGTTGTTGGAGTTGAAGAGAAAAAATGACCTTGTTTCCATTGCTTCAAACTATCTCCAATTAGAACAAAAAGGACGCAGTTTTTGGGCTTGTTGTCCTTTTCATAATGAAAAAACACCTTCATTTTCGATTAACAATGAGGAAGGCTTTTATCATTGCTTTGGGTGTAAAGAGTCCGGAGATGTAATTAAGTTTGTGGAAAAGATGGAGAATGTTGATTTTATGGATGCCATCAAAATTCTTGCCGACAGGGTTGGAATGGAGATTCCTGAATTTCAAAATTCTGACAAAAGAAAACAAGACCAAAAACTCAAAGAAAGAGTTCTTTTGGCTTTGGACTATGCTTACAAACACTATCAAGAAAACTTGTATGGCAAAGATGCAAAAGTTGCACAAGATTACATAAAGATGAGAAAACTGACAAGGAGAGAACTGGAAGATTTCAAGATTGGTTATTCAAAAGGTTGGAACGAAATTGTTGATTATTTGAAATCGAAAGGTTTCACTGAGAATGAATTACTTGCCGCTGGAATTTGTGCAAAAAAGAACAACAGGGTTTATGATGTCATTGCAAACAGATTGGTTTTTCCAATTTTCAATTCGTTTAATGAATGCATTGGATTCAGTGCAAGAGCGTTGGAACAGACAGATTTTGCCAAGTATCTGAACACTGCAGAAACAATTGTCTTTCAAAAAGGTCGTGTTGTTTTTGGAGTCCAATTTTTGAAGGCTTTAAAGCAACAACATTTGCTTGATAAGATAATTTTGGTGGAAGGTCAGATGGATGTTGTCGCAATGCACAAGGGCGGTTTTAAGTCGACGGTTGCTTGCATGGGAACGGCGCTTACAAAAGACCATGTTACAGAACTTAAAAGATATTGTGAAAACATTGTGCTTTGTTTTGATGGTGATGGCGCAGGAACAAAGGCAACCTTGAGAGCAATTGATATGTTCCGAAACGAAAATGTCAATCTGAGAGTCGTCAAATTGTCTGGCGGGAAGGACCCTGATGAGATTTTGAAAAATCTTGGCAAAGAAAAATTGCAAGAGATGATTGACAATGCAATGCCATATATGGACTTTTTGATTGAATATTGCCAGTCAAAATATGATCTTGAAAATGCCGAGCAAAAAGGAAAATTTGTCAAAGAAGTTTTGGGGCAGATAAGAAAACTTGGCAGTGCGACTTTGTTTGAGCCTTATCTTGAAAAAGTTAGAGATTTGACAAAAATACCTTTGGATATTTTGAGAAGGGATATAAACATCGAAACGACAAAACCTAGTTTCAAAATCAAAGAACCAACTCCTCCGCCAGTTGTGGAGAAGGGAGATGAAAAGGCTGTCAAGTTTATTCTTGCATCACTTCTGCACAAGAAGGACTATGTTGATGAGAGAGTAGATTATCAAAAACTTTTGGAAGGTTTTGAGAAGTATTTGGAAATAATAAATAAAAATCTTCCACTGTCGGCCATTTTTGATGACGAAAACGCCAGTGACGATGCGCTTTTGATGGATATTGTCAATTTCAACTTTTCGGAGTTTGAAAATGATGCTGAGCGGTATTTCAAAGAATGTCTTTGGAAAATTGCTGAACAGAAACTGAGAAAAAAACAAGAAAAGTTGAATGAAGAATATAAAAATTGTGAAGATTTAACTCGAAGGGCGGAGATTGCGAAAATGCTTGGCAAAACAGCAATTCAGTTAAAAAATAAAAGTTTGGAGGAATTCAATGTCAGAAGATAAACAAGAGAGTGCGAAAATTAAATTGGTTTATGAAAAATTGCAAGCACTTGCTATGAAGAAAAATTCAATCAATGAGGACGATGTCTATTTCGCCCTTTTGAAAGTTGGCGAAAACGCCACCAATGTTGAAAAGTTTTTGGAATTGTTGAAAAAAAGAGGAGTTAAAATCATCAAAAGTAATGACGATGATTTATATAAAGACAACTTCTCTGATTTGGTTATGTCTGCAAGTGTTGATGACCCTGTTAAGATGTATTTGAAAGACATCGGCAAAGTTCCATTGCTTACTGCAGAAGAAGAAAAAGACTTGGCAAAGAGAGTCATGCAGGGTGACCAATATGCAAAATCTGTTTTATGTGAATCTAACCTTCGTTTGGTTGTCAGTGTTGCAAAGAAATATGTTGGAAAAACATCTATGTCTTTTCTTGACCTGATTCAAGAAGGAAACATGGGACTGCTTAGAGCAGTGGACAAGTTTGATTATACAAAAGGTTTCAAATTTTCCACTTATGCAACTTGGTGGATCAGACAGGCGATTACTCGTGCTATGGCTGACCAATCAAGGACAATAAGAATTCCTGTCCATATGGTTGAAACCATTAACAAGTATGTCAAGGTTTCAAGAGTGTTGATGCAAAGACTTGGAAGAGAACCAACAATTGAAGAGATTGCAAAAGAAATGGATATGTCTGTTGCAAAGGTTATGGAAATTCAAAGAACAGCTCAAGACCCTATTTCTTTGGAAACACCTATGGGTGAAGAAGATGATGGAAAAATGGCTGATGTGATTGTTGATGAATCGGCAAAATCTCCAATTGAAAGTGCAACACAAACTTTGCTCAGAGAGCAACTTCTTGCTGTCATTGACACTTTGACTCCAAGAGAACAAGAAGTCATCAGACAGAGATATGGGCTTTTGGACGGAAGACAAAAGACATTGGAAGAGGTTGGAAAAGAATTTTCTGTCACAAGAGAGCGTATCAGACAGATTGAAGCAAAAGCTCTTAGAAAACTTAAACATCCAAATCGCAGCAAAAGACTTGCAGATTTTGTGGAATAATGGTAAAGTTAGAAAGAGCGTAAAATCATTATTGAAATGGAGTGACTGATGAATATAGATAGTTTATTGAAATATCAAAAAATGGACGAAGAGTTGTTTAAGGTGGAGCAAAAAATTTCAAACAGTCCATACAGAAAAAAAGCAAACGAACTTACGGCTGTTGCAAAAAAATCACAAAACAAGTCAGCAGAACTTGAAGCGGAAGCGGAAAAACTTATTGCTGAAATTGCTGATTTGAAAGAAAAATATAATGTCAACAAGACAAAATCGGAAGAAATGCTTTCAAGCAAAATTGAAGATATGTCTTTTGAAGAAATTGACAAGATTAATGCTTTGAAATCAAAAATCTTATCAAATTTGAATGTGCTTGAGAAGATGTTGCAAAAAAGTGCAGAAAACATCAATCATATTCTTTCTGAATTTAACAAAACAAAGAAACTTTATGATGAAGCAAGGGCGCAATACAGCATTTGTAAGCAGAAAATTGATGAAGAAATAAAAGCATATGAACCTGAAAAAGAGAGAATTAAGAAAGAGTTGGCAGTTCTTGAAAAAACTGTTGACCCTGAAATTATGGCAGAATACAAAAAGAAGAGAAATGACAACATCTTTCCAGTCATTGTTCCTCTTGAAGGTGGAAATTTCTGCGGAAGATGTCGTATGGAACTTCCAAAAGTTGCAATTTCCCGTCTTAAAGAAAAAGGCGTTATAACTTGTGAACATTGCAAAAGATTCATTTATCTCAAGCCATAAAAAGAAACAAATTTCTGTTTCTTTTTTTATTTTGCTGTTGACAACTCCCTTTTGTGATGTTAATATATTACAAAGCGAGGTAAAGATGCAGGGACTTAAGTTTGTTTATGATTTGAATGATGTTAGATCAATTGATTGTGGCAATGGAAAGATTCTCAAGTTTTATAGAATTGTTGCCAACAGAGATATCAACAATCCGCATGGACTGATTAAAAAGGGCGAAAAAGGTGGATATATCGTTGAAGGTGCACTTTCACAAGAAGATGAGAGTTGGGTAGATTCCAAATCCATTGTTGGACCTGATTGCTATATAGGTGGAAATGGTTATGTTGAAGATTCAATGTTGTTTCACTCCGTTAGAGTTGGAAACAGCGGAGCAATCATTTCTTCAAAAGTCATGCCAAAGACAATAACCACAGTGTTTGGTGGCAGCATGATTTGTGATTGTCAAATCAATGGAGATGTTGTTTTGTCCGGAGAGGCAAGGTTGGACTCTTGTTCAGTCGAAGGCCATCTTTCAATGACGCACAACACTTCTTTGCAAAATTGTGCAATCAAGGGAGTTAAAGACGGAATTTCTGTTGTCAATGACTTGAGAATGGTTGAAAAGAAGATTGAAGGAAGAGGACTGCTCAATTGCTCGAACGAAATCAAAATCTCTGACAGATATGCCTTTGACGAAACGATTTTGAATAAGAAAAAATAAAAGAGATGCAATTCACACCTCTTTTATTTTTTTGTGTGTCTTAGAAAAGTTTTTATTGCCATGACCAATTTTTCTATTTCTTGGTAGGTGTTGAAAAATGACAAAGAAACTCTGATTGCACCTTGGTCAAGTGTTCCCAAAGATTTATGCTTCAGTGGAGCACAGTGATATCCGCTTCGGACGCAAATTCCCCATTTTTCATTCAAATAGTTTGCCACTTCTGTTGAATCCACATCTGGAACATTGAAAGCAAAAACTCCATTTGTGTTCTCAGTTTTTGTATAAATCTCAATCGGAAGTTTTGAAAGTTCATAGTGAAGATAGGTTGTCAAATCTTCCATTTTTTCCTGAATGAAGTTAAAGTTCTCCTCAACAAATCTGACACCTTCACCAAAACCTAGAATTGCTGGCGTATTTATTGTTCCGCTTTCAAAACGCTCGGGAGCGGAATTTGGTTGAACGAGTTCCAATGAATTTGTGCCAGTTCCGCCAAAGCGAATTGGTTGCAAATCGACATTTCCGTTAAGTGCAAGACAACCGACGCCTTGAGGACCATAGAAACCTTTATGGGGTGCAAGAGCAAGCATTGAAATGTTCATTTTTTGCATATCATAGACAAAATGCCCACCGCCTTGTGCGCCGTCAACCAGAAAAAGAATGTTTCTATCTTTCAAGTTTTTTCCAATTTTTTCAATGTCCGCAACATCACCATTGACGTTGGATATGTGGTTGCAGACAACCAGATATGTTTTGTCTGTGATTTGGTTTTCAATATCCTGCCAAGTTATTCCCAATTTGCCTGATTGTTTTGCGACTGAATATGAAAAAGATGGAGAGCATTGTCTCAAATGCTCCAGTGGGCGCAACACAGAGTTATGCTCGTTGACTGTGCAGACGACATGACCATCAGGCTGAAAACTTCCCAAAATTGCAAGGTTGAGAGCATCGGTGCAATTCAATGTGAAGATGACATTTTCTGCTGTTGTTCCGACATGATTGGCAACTGTTGTTCTGACATCTTCCACCATCATGGCGGTTTTTAATGCTTGCTTGTGTCCGCTTCTGCCTGGATTTGCAGAATATTCGGTCAGTGCACTTAAAACAGCCTTTTGAACGGACTTTGGTTTTATTAAACTTGATGCAGAATTATCTAAATAAATCATCACAACCCTCTTTTAAACAAATTAGATGTATTAACAATATAATAAATAAGGGGAGAATTTGTGCATAAGGAGGTGCTGTGAATTACACTCTTGCTGTTTTCAAATCAAGATTTGCAACACTAAACTTTGCAAATTTGCTTAGGGCAAACAATGTTCCTGTGGCAATCATAAACACGCCTCAGAGCATTGGCAGAGCATGTGGAATTTCGGTTAAATTCTTGAGCGATTATTATTCCAAAGTTCAATCTCTTATAGCACGAACAGGACTGAGCAATTTTGACGGGTTTTATTGCTACACAGAGAGAAATGGAAAAATAAATTTGTTCAAGTTGTGATGTTAGGAAAATAAAGTTCATACAAAAACAAAGAAGCATAATAATGCTTCTTTTTCATAAAATAGCGTTATGAAGTGGTTTTTCTCTATCTTTTTTTGTTTGTCATTTATCTTTTTGGCAGTTTTTGGTGTCAATTGTGTCTATGGTTACATTTTTCCGATCAAGTTTCAAGGTGAAATAGAAAATGCTTGCGAAATTTATGATGTTGACCAAGCGGTTGTGTTTTCGCTTATCAATGTGGAGAGCCATTTCAACAAAAACGCATTGTCATCAAAAGGAGCAGTTGGGCTTATGCAAGTCATGCCTTCGACTGCTCAAGGACTTGCGAAAGAAATTGGCATCGATGAAGAATATGATTTGCAAAATCCTGATGATAACATTATGTTTGGAACATATTATATCTCAAAGTTGATTGATAAATTTGAAATTCTTGAAACTGCTCTAGCGGCATATAACGCGGGTCCTACTAATGTGACAAATTGGCTTAATGATGAAAAGTATAGTGACGATGGTTCAACATTGAAAGATATTCCATTTGAAGAAACCAAAAACTATGTTGAAAGATTCAAGACAAATTACAATTATTACAGCAAAAAGATAAAATAAAAAGAAGGGAAGCCTTCTTTTTTTATATTTTGAAGTAAACAGCACTTGAATCGTCATGAACTTTTGTTCTTGGGAATTTGTTGCAGCCAGAATCTTCTTTTTGTGTTTTACGCAGCAAATTAAACAAATCCACCAATGTTTGTCCATTGTCAAATTGCTGAAAAATTTGCTTTTTTTTGAAAAGATCGAGAGTGTCCCAAAGTTGACTGAAACCGTCTGAGTAGAGCAAAATTTCATCTCCGCCTTCTATATCTAATTCTCCTTGCAATGCATGGTCACAGGCTTCTATGCTGTCGCATAATATCCAGTATCCGTTTTTTGTGTTTTTTGACAATCTTTTCTTTAAGATGTTGTCATTAACAAATTTTCTTGCTTGAATCACATCAATATTTTTTTCTTTTGCAATCTTGACCATAGTGTCAATGTTTAACTTGTCCAATTTTGTAATTTTAGTGGTTGTAAATTCTTTTACAGCATTTTTATGTTTAAACAAAAATCCACAATCTCCCAAAACAAAATATTCAAGTTTGTTTTGCTTTCTTCTTACGATTGCGATTGCTGCACTTGGCATGTCAATTACGTCGTGTTTTCCAGATAATTTTTTAAAATCTTTTGCAATTTTTATGATACCTTTTTTCAAGATTTCAGAAATTGACAAATCTTCATGTTTAAGTTCCTTTTCCAGGAATTTTCCGAATTGCAAAGAAAACCATTTTGCATCAGTTTCTTCATTTGAAAATTTTTCTGGCGTAAGTGATGTTGCTCCATCAATTACAAAAGAAAATTGCTCCCCAGAAAATGCGTAGTCTTCATTCCATTCGCGGCCAGCAAAAGAAATTTTTTCCATAAGTTCTCCATTTTTTCATTTGTTTCACAATAGTTAGTTTAATTCTGCGATAAGCGATAATATATTCGAAGTAATTCTGTTCGAGTTGGTGTATGTTATGCACGGTTAAGAATAAAATTAAGATAGAGTTTTTTTATAAAAGTTTGTATCGCTCCAACTTGGACATAGTGGATTAATATATTTATTAAAACCATTATTTAACAAAACTTTGTTTGAACCAATGTTGCTAACAGCACATTGAGAAATTATTTCTTCCATTCCAAACTCTTTTGCTCTTTCGCATAGCATTTTAACAAATTGTGAGCAATATCCTTTCTTGCGTTCGCTTGGTCTTGTTTTATACCAAATGTGACCTCTGTGCTTTCTCCAAAAATCGGTCATTTCAAGCATGAGGCCACCAATAACAACAGGTTTATTGTTTGCGAAAAGGATAAAATTTTCACATTTAGGGTAATCTTCGCTATTATTAAACCTATAGGCATATTGCATCATTGCTGCTATTTTGTCTTTAACTTCTTGTTTAGACAAACTATTATACTCGTTATGTTGATCAAATTCATCAACAGCAGGAATTTCTTGTAACATTTCGTAAACTCCACAATCTTCATCAATCATCCATGTACGAAGTTCTCGTAATTTAAAAATCATAAAACGGCTCCTGCTTAATTATTGGTGCGACAAGTGATAAAGTATCCGAACCGACCACAAGTCAAAGTTGGTGTTGGCTATGTGCGACTGAGAATTCACTTTACTTGTTTAATTCTTCATCATGAGATTTTATTTGATCAACCACAGTATCAAGCAATGTTGGGTAAAAGGATTCTATGTTTGGATATTTTTCTCGATGGCTTGAATAATTTTCAAGGCAAGCAACAACTTTTTCAATATGCTCAAACCCTTGGGCTTTTTCCATATTTATTTTTCTTTCAATATATTCAGTGGGGCACTGCATATGTTTACATAAAACAATTTCAGCCGCACGAATTATGGAGTCGTTGATAATTGATTTAATTTTTCCGTAA
>CAMMFF010000009.1:0-55601 GCA_946496065.1 uncultured Clostridia bacterium | reverse complement strand
AATTAATACGAAAGAGAGAGTAGTCTTCCTACTCTCTTTTTTTCGTCTCTTTGTGCTTTTATTTTTTGATTATTTATATAAATGGCAGACTATTTATAATCTATATTATGCCATGTATCGACTTTGAAAATCCTGTCTTTTTAATTCAGTGGTATTTGATAGAGAAGGTTGTTGATAAATTCAATAATCTTCTTAAAGAATGAAAATTTTAAAATTTTTTTTAAAAGTGTTGACAAGACACTTTTTTTGTTATATATTAATTATGAAATTACGTAATTACGTAAAATTGAAATATGAAAGGAGGGAAATATGGAAAAAGAGATACTAGAAAAATTAACAGCAATTGAATCAAGACTTGATAAACTTGAAAACAAACGTAAAGGACCTGATGTTAATTCTGTTAATGTTGGAACAATGTCATATTGTGGGAAGTATGAGTCTCCAGATGGCGAAATTGGTGCAAACTTCAGTGGAGATGTTGCGATTTCTCGAATTTTGAAAATCAGTTCCAAGAAAATTGCTCAAGTGGTTGATGCTTTTTCAAGCGAGGATAGACTTGATATTGTGAAACTGCTCTTGAAAAAACCTTTGACAGCCAAGGATATTATGGAAATCTTGAATTTTCCAACGACAGGAAAGGTGTATCATCATCTTTCATTTTTGGAAAAATTGGGAATTATTAAAAAGGACAATGAAAAATATTCCATTTTTGGAAAATATATTTCTTGCGTTTTGTTTATGATTCTTGGGGCTTCACAAATTATTGAGGAGGGTGAATAATATGAAAGATATAAAAGTTGTTGTTGATAAGAGAACGGAACTTATGGATGTGCTTCTCTACATTTCTAACTATAGGAAAGAATATCCAAATTTGATGTTGTTTAACAGAGATATTAATTATGTGAATGATGTTTATAACAAGTTCTCAAAATTTTCTGATACTCAAACTGTTAAACTTTTGAATGAAATCATTGAAAAATACAATTTTTGCTATGATGCACCTTATTCACTTGCAATGCAGTTGAATGATGATTTCAAAATGGGTGAGTTGTTGCCATATCCTTTTGCTAGAAGATTGGGCTCAGATTCAATTGTTGTTGATTTTATGAAGTCAATTAAGGAGTTTGTTGAGATTATTGGTTTTGAGCAATTTTACATGGAACACAGTGACTTGTATCAAAGATTTATTGATAAGGCAAAACAAGCCATTGATTTTAAGTTGCTTTCTAAGTTTGAAGAATTTTATAAGATCGACACTGATGTTGACTACATCATTAATTTGTTGCCTTTATGTGGCAGAGATGGCAGGGGTGCTTTTTATGATTATAGAAAAGATGGTGAATTTGTTATTAATTTTTCAAATGATTTGAAAGGAGAATTTGATGTTTTGGTCAATTATCCATTGACACCAAGAATTTTCCATATTTTTACTTTGTGTTATCTTAGAAGAATTGTTGATGAAGGTAATATTGAAGTTCACGCAACAGAAGAATTTGATAAAATTTTAAAAACTAAATATACTGCTGGCACAAATTTGCAGTATATTTGCGAAGAAATTGCAGTGGTGTTGAGAGCAATATTTAAAGCAAAATATCAGGGCTATGATGTTCAAGATGCTTTGAATGAAATTAAATCTCAAAATAGGGAAAGAATCAATAAAATATATGACATTTTGAAAGTATGGCAAAAATCAAATGATTGCTTGGAAACATATTTGCAACAAATTTTTGATTTGTTCTGATAAAGAGGGTTTATGAAGTTTGATTTTGAGAAAGAAAAACAAAAACTTGTAAAAAAATTGGAAAGAGCATTTCAAAGAAACAATTTGAAGAAAAAGATAAAAATTGAAGAGAAACTTAATTGTTTGTTTGCAAAACAAGCCAAAATTTTGGGTTTTGAAAGACATACTTATAAAATTAGTTACATTTATAATAAGAATGGTGTAGGGGAAAGAGTTGAAGTTGGAGACATTACAGAGGTAAAACTTATTCCTTGGGAAATGGTTAAAGAAATTTACCATGCAAGGGAAATGGAAGAGAAAGGCTCTAAAGCCATATCACATGAGCAATCTAATGAAGATCAGTTTGTTCATCAAACTGAAGAAAGAACAAAAGTTTGATTTGCGAGTGTTGTGATATTATCGTGAAACAAAAAAGACTGGAAGTGTTCCGGTCTTTTTTTATATGTCTGTTTTTAATATTTTCATTATTTTGCTATATGGTGTGTTGACTGCTTTGTGTTTGTCAATTATGTATTGAATCAGGTGGGCAATAAGTATGACAATATTGACTCCGCCAATTCCAACAACAAACATAATGAATGTGTAGAATGCTTGGCTTGTGTTGATGCGCAATGCCTCCATGAATGGTATGCTGCTGTGGAGCAGATTGCAGAAGTTTGTGTCAAGAGCATGGGCGACTGGGACTGCAATTGCTCCATACAAGAGTATGCCGAGTGTTGCATATAAAAAGTCCACTTTTTGGGGTTTATATAGTTTTGAACCAACAAAAATAAAGAAGAACAAGATGATCAAATGATGATAGAACCATGTGTGAAATGTGCCAAATGATTGAAAGATGTTGGCAGAAGAGTTTCCGATGACTGAGTCTGGGTTGAAATAAAACAAAACAATAAAATATGTTGAGCATACGAGCGACATTACCTTTCCAAAATCTCCAACTCTTCCTTTGAAGAAACTTGCCAGAGGGAAAAAGTACAGAAATAAACTGCAAAAATGCAAAGGAATTGCCCAATAGGAATATCCGCTTTGTATGTTGATGATTTGCTTGGCAACTTCAAGAATTAGCATTGTTGCTGAAATTATCATCAAAGGGATTTTTCTGATTGTTTCGTTTTGTTTGCGAGTGAGAAAGCAGGTTATTATTGAAATCACAACAATAATTGCAAGGGCTATTGGCAAAACTAATTTTTCTTCTTTTGTCCAAGTAAACATTTTTTCTCCGTTTATATGAGTTTAGCATAGGTTTTGAAATATTGCAAACGGTTTAATGTTCTTTGTTTAACAAATCTTTCCCAAGTTCTTCTGCGTGAGAGATTTGTTTTTGATGTTCGTCGTCAATTCTGTTTGTTCCATGTGTTTTTGAATTCTTAAAGTGTAAGCAAAAATGTCCTGTTAGGTCGGTGTTGTTTTCGGTGTATCCGTGTGGGTAGCCTGCAAGACTTGCTGGGAGAAAGGCATTTTCATTGAGTTGGACAAGAACTGGGCGTCTTGTCCAACTCCAACCATTATGATAGATTTCTCTCATTGCTTCCAGGTCTTCCTGATTTTTCGGTTCGACGTCGGCATGATTTTTTCCGCCTATTCTTATGACTTGGAACGACTCTTCAGTTTCTATGTCAATGATTTCAAATTCTCTGTTGATTGGAAGAAGAATGTCAATTTCGTTTGACCATTGCAAATCCAATATGGTGGCATTTTGCGTTGCAGATGACTGCATTTCAATTTCGTTGTAGTTGTTTATGTCGTAGGCATTTTTTTCGGTGATATTGTTGTAATTTGAGAAAATTGGATAAGGGAGCAGACAAGAAAATATGGCGGTTACCAACAAAAAAATCATAATGTAAATCAAAGTCGTCTGTTTCATGATTTTAGTTTGTTTAATATTCACTTTTTAATTCTTTTTCTGACATGAAAAGCCTTTGAAATTAATATAATTTAACATGTCCAAAGTTTTTGTTGTTGTGTTCTTGATTTTCGGAACTGTTGTGGGGTCTGGTTTTTCGAGTGGAAAGGAAATTATGGTCTTTTTCAGTCGCTTTGGAGTGTTGTCTTATCTCTACATCATTTTGGCAGGATTTTTGTTTTTCTTATTGTTTTATTTTTTTCTTTCGCATGGAAAGAAGATTGCAAAATTTTTGGAAAAGTCAAAATTGTTGAACATAGTCATTGCTTTCATATCTTTGATTTTTTGTGCATCAATGTTTGCTGGAATAAAAAGCCTTTTTGAGTACTTTCCAACTTGGCTTTATGTCCTTTCTGTTGTTTTGCTTGTGCTGGGGTGTGTTGTCATAACTTTGAAAGGAATAAAAGGTTTTGAGCGTCTTAATTTGATTTTGATGCCAGCAACTTCCATTGTCTTTTTGGTTGTTCTTGTCTATGCACTATCCATTTCTTCCAATTTTTCCATTTCAACCAATTCGTGGGCGGGATTTTTATATAGCCCGCTTTATGTTGCTTTGAACACTTCCATGAGCGGGCTTGTCATTGCAAAAGTTGGCGAAGGGCTATCAAAAAAACAGACCTTTTTTGCAAGTCTGTTTTCTGTGCTTCTTTTGTTGGTCTTTTTGCTTCTTGGAAACTTTGTTTTGCAGAGAAACAGCGAAAGTTTCATTAGTGAGATGCCTTTTCTTTATCTCATGAGAGATAATTCCTTTATGTTTGTGCTTGCGTATATTGTTGTGCTTGTGGGTTGTTTTACCACTTTGATTTCACAATGTTTGACATTGAAATCTTTTTTTGAAAACTTCGTCAAAAATCAGTTTTGTGTGTCATTGGTGTCAGTGCTGATTCCGTTTTTTATTAGTGTACTTGGATTTTCTCAAATTATTTCTTTTCTTTATCCAATTTGCAGTGTGCTGGGAATTTTTGTTTTGATTTGTGTGATTTTTTCGGAAATTTCAAAGGGCAGTGGAAATGAATTGACGAGAGGGAAATATCATTTTTGGTGAGAGTATCTCTTTTCCAACAAACTGACAAGGAAATACATTCCGTAGGCGAGTATGCACAAAATTGTCGTTGCTGCCATGACTAGGTCGATTTTGAAAATTTGTCCGCCATAGACAATGAGATAACCAAGTCCAGCCTTGCTTGTCAAATATTCTCCCATGATGCTTCCAACCCAACTCATGCCAACATTTATCTTGAGAACAGAAATAAATTCTGGCATGGAACTTGGCAAAATCAATTTAAACAAAATTTGAAATTTGTTTGCGTGCATAGATTTGAGAAGCAATATTTTTCCTTCTTCCACCGAAAGAAAAGCGGACAGCATACTCATTGTTGTTATCACGATGCAGATGAGAACGCACATCAAGATGATGGCTTTTGTTCCGGAACCGACCCAAAGAATTATGACTGGACCAAGTGCGATTTTTGGAAGAGAGTTGAGGACAACGATGTATGGTTCAAAAATTTTTCGGACTTTTTCATTCCACCACAAAAGCACGGCAATAAGATAGCCTAAAACGGTGGCAATGGCAAAGCCGATGAGAGTTTCGTAAAGAGTTATCCAGCTGTGAGTTAGCAGTGTTCCATTCTGTGCGAGTGTGCCAATTTGAGCAATTATTCGTGATGGGGAACTGACAAAAAACGGATCCAAAATGTTGTAATAGGTCAAAAGTTCCCACAGTCCTAAAAAGGCAACCAGAACGAATATTCTGAAAAATATGATGATGAATTTGTCTCTCTTTAGTCGTTTGACATATGCCTTGTGTGACTTTGAAAAATTAATTTGTTTCTTCTGTTTTTTCATTTGTAAGTTCACTCCATATTTTGTCAAAGAGTCCAGCGAAGGTTGGGTCTTCTCGTTTCTTTAGTGGTGTTTTGCCTTGCAAATCAAGCAAGATTGTGTCCTTTACATGAGCAGGACGAGAGGATAAAACAATGATTTTGTCTGACATTGAAATTGCCTCAGAGATGTCATGTGTGACAAGCAAGGCGGTTTTCTTTTCGCTTTTTATGATTTCATAGACATCATCGCAAACAGACAGTCTTGTTTGAAAATCAAGAGCAGAAAATGGCTCGTCAAGAAGCAGCAGTTTTGGTTCAAGTGCAAGAGTGCGAATAAGCGCAACTCTTTGTCTCATACCACCACTGAGCGAGCGAGGTTTTTGATTTCTGAAGTTATATAGATCATACTTTTTCAAAAGTTCTTCCGCAAAAGCCAATTTTTCATCTTTGTTTTTTGGCTTTTGAATTTCAATTCCAAGGGTTATGTTTTTCCAGACAGTTCGCCATTCAAACAAATGGTCTTTTTGGAACATATACCCGATTTTTTTTGTGTCTATTTTGCTTTCTCCATCAAGCAAAATTTCGCCAGAAGAAGGGGAAAGCAGTCCTGCTGTTAGGGACAAAATTGTCGTTTTTCCGCATCCGCTTGGACCAACGAGAGAAGCAAAGGATTCTTTTTCCACATTGAAATTTATGTTGTTAAGTGCAAAAATTTCATCATTTTTTGTTTGATAAAAATAATTGACATTTTTAAAGGTTAATAAGTTTTCCATTTTTCTCCTCTACAATTACATTCTATTTTTTTGACGATTTTTTGTTAATGTTGGTTTTTCAAATTTTTGGCACACTTTCTTGAAACTGATAATTTTCTTTTATAGAATTTGGACAAAAGTTGCAAAGAAAGGAAGTGCTAAGTGAATGAGGAACAGATTAAAGATGCTTTATTGAAAAAGGCGTTGGGTTATGAAAGTGATGAAATCGTTGAGGAATACACTACTGACGAAAATGGTCAAGCGGTTTTATCGAAACGAAAAATCACAAAGAAATTTAATCCACCAGACATCAATGCATTGAGATTTTTGCTTGAGCAATTGAGTTTGTCTGACGATGAGATTTCGCATATGACAGACAGTCAGCTTATTCAAGAAAAAGAAAGACTTTTGCAACTTTTGAAAGAAAAGGAGAAAGAAAAAAATGAAAATGGAAATTTGTAAGCAACAACTCAAATGTGATTTCTATGGTTGCAAGAACTTGGCGAAATACAGTTTCAGCACCAAAGGTTTCATCAGAAAAGATTTGGTTTTCTGTGAAGACTGCATGAAGAAAATGTTTGAGTGTTTTTCAAAAGTTTGCGTTCCAAAACCTGTTAACGCACCTTTCAAGCGAAAGAAAGAGAAAAAGGAGAGAGTATGAGAGAGAAGAAAATTGATGCTGTTGTTAAAGAAACCTTAGAAGATTTTGAAAACAGAATTAGAGCGAGAAAGGGGTTTGACAATCAATGGCAACTTAACATGAATTTTTATATGGGAAATCAATACTGTGATGTTGGATATGGTGGTTTTGTCAGAGAGATAGACAAACAATATTTTTGGCAAGAGAGAGAAGTGTTCAATCACATTGCACCAATCATTGACATAAGACTTTCAAGACTTTCCAAAATCACACCAAAAATGCAAGTTATGCCTGCAACAAACGAAGAAGATGACATCTACACTGCAAAGGTTGGGAAGAAAGTTTTGGATTCTGTTTGCGGAAAGATGAACTTGACAGCAAAAATCAACCAAGCAACAAAATGGAGTGAAATTTGTGGAACAAGTTTCTACAAAATCTCTTGGAACTCCAATCTTGGTCAGGTGGTCGCTTTGGAAGAAGACGGCAGAAAAATTAAGACAGGTGATGTTGACATCTCTGTTTGCTCTCCATTTGAGATTTATCCTGACTCCGCAACACATGAAAGTTTGGATGATTGCCAAAGTTTGATTCATGCCAGAGCATACACAGTGGCTGAGATTAAGCAGATGTATGGAGTCGATGTGGAAGGAAAGGACATCAATGTCTATTCTCTTGATGGGGTGACATCTTCTTTGGGTGGACTTGGTTATTCTGGACTTGCGACTGGTTTGATTGAAACGGTCAGAAAAGACAGTGCAATTGTGCTTGAAAAATATGTAAGACCAAATGAGAAATATCCTGATGGCAGGTTGATTATCATTGCGGGAGACAAACTTGTCTATGATGGAGAACTGCCTTATGTCAATGGCATTGACGGGAAAAGAGAATTTCCTTTTGTTCGTCAGATTTGCAATGAAGAAGTTGGCTCTTTCTGGGGAGTGAGCATGATTTCAAGGCTTATTCCAATTCAAAGAGCTTACAACGCTGTCAAGAACAGAAAACATGAATACATCAATCGTCTCACGCTTGGCGTTCTCGCTGTTGAAGATGGAAGTGTTGACATTGACAACTTGGAAGAAGAAGGACTTGCACCGGGAAAAATTTTGGTTTATAGACAAGGTTCGACCGCTCCACAGTTTTTGGGCGGAGAGCAAGTGCCTTCTGATTTTGAAAAAGAAGAAGAAAAATTGCTCAGTGAATTCAGCACACTCAGTGGAACGAGCGAAATTGGAAGTATGGAAAATGTTGCTGCAAGTTTGAGTGGGGTTGCGTTGGAGCTTCTGATTGATGAAAACGAAACAAGACTTAAATTTACAACTGACAGCATAAAGTCTGCAATAAAGACGATTGCAAAGCAAATTTTGAGACTTTATAAGCAGTTTGCAACTTTCCCTAGACTCATCAAAATTGTCGGTGAAAACGGCGATTTGGATGTGGTTTATTTCAAAGGTAATGATATTTCAAGTGATGATGTTCAATTTGACACAGACAATGAAAGCAATGACACTTTGTCGCAGAGAAGGAATATGATTTTCACTTTGCTGGACAAGGGACTTCTCACTGACGAAAATGGAAACATCACAAAGTCAATGAAAGCAAAAATCATGGAAAACCTTGGTTTTGGTGTTTGGGACACATCAGTTGATTTGAGCGATTTACATATCAAAAACGCTGACACTGAAAACAGCAAGATGAATGAAGCAGTTGAAGTTGATGTCAAAGAAATTGACGACCATTCATTGCATATCAATCAACACATTTCATATATGTTGAAAGTTGTCTATGCTGGCGAGGTGAATAAGAAAATTGAAGAAATCTTTTTGAAACATATCAGAGTACATAGAGAGGCTTTGAAAAAAGGAGAATGATCATGGAAGAAAAAATGAATGTTGGGGAACAACCTGAAAACATTGAACCTTCACAAAATTTGGAAGAAAATGTTGCGGGCTCCCCTGAGCAAGTTTTGCAAGAAAGTGAAAGTGCAACCATCTCAAGTGAAGCAGAAAGGGGCGTTCCCATTGGTAAATTTAAAAGTGTTGATGACTTGTTTGAGGCGTACAACAACTTGCAAGCAGAATTTACTCGCAAAAGCCAAAGACTTTCAGAGTTGAAGAAAGACAAAATGTCTGAATCTTCTCAAGACAATGTGATTGAGAACAAATTTCAAACATTCCTTTCAAAAAACCAGGAGGCTGTTGTTTATGCAGATGAGATTAAATCTCGTGCAATGCAAAGTGAAAGTCTGAAAAATGACGATGCTTGTTTTGACATTGTTTGGGCAGAAATGCTTTATGAAAAATTGTCAAGTCCAAACAAAGCAAAAGAACCTATCGTTCAAAATTTGGTCTTAAAAGACGAAGAATTAAAAAATTTAGTAATCGAAAATTATATGAAACAACTTCAAGAACAAAAAACTCCAGTTATTATGTCCTCTAATTCTGGTGAAAGGGTAACCAAAACGGTTGCCCCAAAGCCAGATAGTTTTGAACAGGCAAAAAAGATTGTTCTTGATTTGTTGTCATGAAAAAAGGAGAATTGAATGATAACATTAAGTAGTGCGGAAAATGTGCTTAAAGATGTCTATTTGGGCGTTATTGCTGATCAAATAAACACAAAAACAAATCCGCTTTTCAGCAAAATTAAAAGAAGCACAAGAAATATTATTGGAAAAGAAGTAAGAGTTGTTGCTCCAATTGGCATCAATGGTGGAATTATGGCAGGAACTGAAACAAGTGATCTTCCAGACGGCGTTGACACACCATATTTGTCTTTTGTTGCTCCTCTTAAAAACTTGTATGGAAGATTTGAAATCAGTGACAAAGCAGTGAGATGTTCTTCAAGTGATGTTAACTCTTTTGTTAACCTTCTTCAAGATGGCATGGATTCCCTTCTTAAGGCAAGCATTTTCAACCTTTCAAGAATGATTTATGGTGATGGAACTGGCTGTCTTGCAACAATCACTGTCAGTGGTTCAACTGTGACTGTTGACAACACTGAAGCGGTTGCACCAGGAATGTATGTTGACATCTATAACGATGCAACATTGTTTGCTTCAAATGTTTACATCAAAAATGTTGACAAATCTTCTGGTGAAATCGCTTGGAACCTTCCTTCAGAGAAAACTGCTGTGACAGGTTACAAACTCTATTTGCATAACTCTAAAGACAACGACATAATCGGACTTAAAGGAATTGTTTCAAACACAACTTTGTATGGTGTGACAAAGACTGACTATCCAATTATGAATGCAAAGACATACACAGCAACAACATCTGATGCTTTTGATGAAGAATATGTTCAAAAGATTATTGATGATCTTGAAAAAGCAGGAACAAACGTAAACTTCATCAACTGCTCTTATGATTTGAAGAGATTGTATCACAAATATTTGACACTCTATAGCAAAAACGTTGAATACACAACATTGGAAGATGGAACAAAAGTTATCACTCACTTTGGAATCCCTCTTGTTCCAACAAACCATGTTGCTGCAGGAGAATGTTATTTCCTTAACACTGATGATTTCATGTTTTATGAACTTGGTGATTGGAAATGGTTGGAAGATGAATCTGGCAGAGTTCTTAGACAACATCCATCAAAGGCTGCTTACAGCGCAACTTTGGTTAAATACACAGAACTTCTTTGCCATAAGCCATCTGGTGTTGCTTATTGCAAAAATCTTTCAACAACTGTTCCTTCTAAAACAGAGTAATAAAAGGAAAACTGTATGAAAAAGTCATTTGAAATTGAAAGCGATTGTCTTGGTATCGTGGAAAGAATAAAGTCGATTGATAAGGACTATTTTGTTTTGTTTGATTTGGACAAGCAAAAATTTGAATTGCACAATCATGCACAGGGGAAGTTTACATATTGTTTGACTTTTCCGTATGAACAACTCGACGAAAGGGCATATCTTTTGACATTGAAAACGAGAGTGCAAAACAGTGACAAGTTATACAAAGAAATGGAAGAAGAAAATCGACGACTGGAAAAGCAAAAGATAAAGGAAGTTTTGAATGACTTTAAGGAGAAAATGTATGACAGTTAAAGATATTATCAAATTGGTTTGTGAATTTGTTGGAGAAAAGGAAACATTGTCAAAACTTAACTCCACGGAAGCGGTGTCTTACACAGATAGAGAGCAGGAAAAACTTGACCTTATGGTGCAATGCTTCAATCTTGTCAATCAAGAGATTGCAAGTGACTTTTTGCCATTCTTAACAAAAGAAGAGATTGATGTCAAAAATTCCATTTTAAATTTTTCTGAACTTGAAAAAACGGTCGTCAATGTTTATGAAGTCAAAAATCGCTTTGGAACTTCTCTTAGATTCAAGTTGTTTCCAAATTGCTTGGAAATAAATGGGCATGCAAAGAGCATCGTTTACAGTTATCTTCCAGATGACAAAGTTTTGACCGATAATGTGGAAATGCTTAATGGACTAAGTGCAAGGGTGTATGCTTATGGGGTTGCAAGTGAATTTTTGCTTATTGATGGCTTGAGTGAGGATGCGGAAATTTGGGAAGAAAGATTCAAAGAAAGTTTGTTTGTTTTGAGCAGAAAGCGTGGTGAACATGTTTTGCCAAGAAGGAGTTGGATTTGATTTTTTATAAGAACTTGAAGAAACATAAGAAAACTTCTCAAAAAGACATTGTGTTTTCTATCTTTGCAAATGGTGTGGTGTCCAATCAAGATGATTTGATTTCAAAACCAAATGAGTGTAAAGAATTTTACAATCTTTCTGTCAGTGACGGGTCGCTCAAAACGGGGCTGGGATTCAGAGATTTGCAAGTTCCAGCCTCTGCTGACGACCTTGAAACTTGTCATGGTTTTGACTTTGCGGAAAAGATTGATGAAATTGATGGTATTTGGCTTGATAGGTGGTATAACACAGATGTGGAGATGTATATCTACACTTTGCTTATGATTGACTCTGAGTTTGTCATCTGGGGTGTGCCTCTGATTGATCAATATGAAGGAATTGTTTGGTCAAAATCGAACAAACTTTCAAGTTATCCAACATATGAGTGCCAATACCGCATTGAAAACACTGACTGCACTCTTTTCTTTTCAGAAGAAGGCATGCTTTATCTTGCTGCCTATGGCGAAGGAATTTATCCTGATGTGCCGGCACTGATTTCTGGAGTGGTGCATTATGACAATTTCTTTGGAATTACAAACACAAACCGAAACACTCTAATCTACACAACAAATCTCAATTTGAAAGAATGGTCTGATGAAGAAAGTTCGGCTATTGAATTTTTGGACAACAGAGGTTCTTTCAACAAACTTGTTGCATTTAATGATTATGTATATTTATTCAGAGAATATGGCATCACAAAAATCTCAATTTACACCTCTAAAGATGATTTTTCTTTCACTCATCTCTACACTTCTTCTTCAAAAATTTACGAAAATTCTGTATGTGTCTGTGGTGACAAAGTTTTCTTTATGACTCGTGATGGGCTTTATACATTCAATGGAACATCAGTCAACAAAGTTGCAGAAGCATATGACAAATATTTCAAGAAACTAGACAACACAAATTGTTCTTCAGCTTGCTTGAATGGAAAATATTACATTGCCACAAAATGTAACTTTGATGATGGAGAACAAATTGGATGTGAGGGGAAAACGGCTTTTGTAAACAATGTTTTGTTTGAAGTGGACATTGAAAATTTTGCTTTGAATGTTTATAGAGGCGTTGACATTAGAAAAATTTTGACAGTTGACAATCCTTATATGAGCAAACTTTGTGCCTGCTTTTATTATGATCACAAACAACAAATTGGAGAACTTACTGTTGATGGAAAGACTTTTACAGACATCAACAAAAAGATGTGGAAATCTTTTGAAACTGATTTAGATTACAAATCCAAAAAGAAAAAAATCAAAGAAGTCATAATCAACACTTTGTATGATTGTGAAGTTGAAATAAAATCAGATGAAGAAACAAAAACCTACTCTTTCTCTGGAAGTGAGAAAGAACAACGATTGCCTGTTTGTGTCTACGGAAAAAACTTCCAATTCAGTTTTTCTACGACAGCACAAAATTGTGAAATTTGCAAGCCTATGATTGTGTTTGACGTTGTTTCATGACCATTAAATATTTCGATAGAATTAAGTTTTTTAATAAGTCTTATTTCTATAAAACGGGGGATTATAAAACGATGAAAAACTTATTGAAATGGCAAAAGGACAAAAAATAAATGGACATCTGGAATGATATAATCAGCATTATTGTCAGCAATGGTGTTTTTGCAGTTTTGTTTGTTTGGCTTTTCTGTTATCAACTTAAAGACAGTTCCAAAAGAGAAACAAAATATCAGCAAACAATCGAACAGTTGACATCCCATTTACAAATTTTAGATGATGTGAAACAGGACATTTCGGACATAAAAGATTTTCTGAAAAGTGGTGAAGAATATGAAGAACTTCTTTAAAAAAATGAAATCTTACAGTTTTTGGGTTAGTTTCTCAGGAGCTTTGATTATTCTTCTGAATGCTTTTGGAAGAATTTTTGGATGGCAAATTGAAAATCAGATTGTGGAAGATTGTATCATGTCAATCGCAGGAATTTTGGTTGTGTTCGGCGTTGTTACAATGGATAATGGTGGTGATAACGGAGAAACGCCTGATGAAAATGAAGAACAGAATCAAAGTGATGAAGAAACGAAAAATGGTGACAGTGGCGAAAATGAAGATGAAAATGTTGCCAGTGAACAATGAATAAAAAATTAAAATAATGCATAAATATACACAAAACCGCATATTAATTTATGCGGTTTTTTTGATATAAACACTTGACAGGGGGGGGAGAAGTGATAAGATAGTTCTATCTTGAGGAGGAAAAAATGACAAAAAACGAAATTGAAGAAGCAAAAGAAAAAGGTTATGGAAAAATTCATGTGACATCAAATGATATTGGAATTCTTGTTGCATCTAATGCAATTATTGTTGATAAAGAAGGAAGAATTTTGATTGCAAAAAGATCTGCAGCCAAAGGTGGATTGTTTGCATTGCCTGGTGGAACAAAACAAAATAATGAAACAGTTGAAGAGTGTGTTGCAAGAGAAATGGTTGAAGAAATTGGTTTGAAACTGCCAGCAAGTAGATATAAATATAACAACTACATGGAATGTTTTTCCGAATTTAAAGGAAAAATCTCAAATGTTTTGCACTTTGCTTGTGTAGTTGAAGTTACAGATAAAGAGAAAAAGACAATCTTTAATGCAGAACCAACAAAATGTGACGGATTGTTTTGGATGACAAAAGAAGAAATCTTAGATGATAAAGTTTGGGAACATTTCTTTTTGTCAAGACCTAATTTGGAAAATTTGTTTGAAGGAAAACCTTCATCAATGGGAGTTGACTTCAGAACAACAAATAAGCAAAAAAAAACTGAGAAAACTTTATAGTTTGAAATGAAATGAAGTGAGAAAAAATCACTTCATTTTTTTCTTTACATATTTTGCTTGTAATTTTATATTTTTTGTGTTATTATAATAAAAACTTAAAAAGGAGATTTAGATAGGTTATGAAAAAAGTTCTTTACACAATTTTGTCAATCTTGTCTATTGTATACATAGTTTTCTTGTCTATGGATATTGTGATAGATAAAACAGCTTGGGACCCAGATATGGGGTGGTTTACACAAGTTTTTGACTTTATTGTTAGATTTGGTGGAGTTGCAATCATCTTTTGTTTTGCTCTTGTTAACTTTGCAGGAAGTCCTCTCAAAACAGCTTTCTTTATCGTTTTGATTGTTGCTATTGTAGCATACATCATTGTTTTGGTTGCACCTGATTTCTTCTATAATTTGTTTAACCCATCAGATGATACAACAACAGAAGCAATTGTAAACACATTGAAAATGATTTGTTAATTTTTATAGGTTGTAAGTGAAAAAAATCATTATTATTGATGGTAATAGTTTGGCAAATAGGGCATTTTACGCAATGCCCTATTTATCTAATAGGAACAAACAGCCATCAGGAGCAGTGTTTGGGTTTGCAAATTTGATTGTGAAGCTGATTGTTGAACAAAAACCGGATTATGTTGCGGTTGCATTTGATCACGCAAGGCAAACATTCAGAAACGAGATTTATCAGGATTACAAAGGCAAAAGAAAAGAAACTCCACCTGATTTGCTTTCTCAATTTCCAGTTATTAAACAAATGTTGCAAACTATGGGGATTAAGATTTTTGAATTTGCTGGAATTGAAGCTGATGACATCATTGGAACGATTTCCAAACATTCAAATATTCAAAATATTCTTGTGTCTGGAGATAGAGATCTGTTGCAACTTATTGATGACAACTCTTCTGTTTGGTTGACAAGAAAGGGTGTTACTGAAATTGAAGTCTTTGACGAAAAATCGCTTTTTGAAAAATTTAAGTTGAAGCCTTCTGGAATTATTGAATTGAAAGCTTTGATGGGGGATGCTTCTGATAATATTCCGGGTGTTGCAGGTGTTGGAGAGAAAACTGCTCTTTCACTCTTGGAAAAGTATCAAAATCTTGATGGAATTTATGAAAACATTGAAGAAGTGACAGGCAAATTGAAAGAAAAATTGATTGCTGGAAAAGATATGGCTTATATGTCAAAAACTCTTGCAACAATCAAAACAGACTGTGAAATTGATTTTGATATTGAAAGTTGTTCATATACATTTCCTTTTTCACAAGCTGTCAGAGATTTCTTTGAAGATTGGGATTTCAGAAGTTTGATGAATCGAAAGGAACTGTTTGGGGAAGGAGTAAGAACAAACAAAAAAGAAGTCAAGAAAACGGTTTTTGAAGATTTGTCGCAAGTTGAAAATTTCAAAGGAAAAATCAAGAACTTCTTATGTTATGACTTGAAAAAGATGGAGTTTGCAATTGACGGAAATGAAGTCTTTTATGTCAAAAAAGAAATTGATCTGTTTTCAAATGTGATTGATTTTGATGATGTTTTGAAAATTTTGAAGTCGGTTTTTGAAAGTAAGGTTGTGACCAAAATCACCAATTGTTCAAAAGAAGATATGAAAATTTTGGACAGGGTTGGAATAACGTTGGAAAACTTTTTTGATGTTGATATTGCACGATATGTCCTTTTTGCAGGACTTCCAAAATTGCCTGAGCCAGAAGTTCAAGATTACATCAATTTGAAGGTTGAACTTGAGAAACAAATGGTTGAGCAGAAAGTTGAAAAAGTTTATACAGACATTGAAATTCCTCTTGTCAGGGTTTTGGCAAGCATGGAAGAAGAAGGTTTCAAAGTTGATGAAAAAATGCTTGACGAATTAAGTCAAAAATATGATGCTGAGCTTGCAGATTTAACGGCAAAGATATATGAACTTGCCGGAGAAAATTTCAACATCAATTCTCCAAAACAGGTGGCACATATTTTGTTTGATAAGTTGGGGCTTAAGTCTTATAACAACAAAAAACAATCAACAAATTTTGCTATTCTTGATGATATAAGGTGGCAACACGAAATTGTGGAATTGATTATTGAATATAGAAAACTTAGCAAACTTGTCAACACCTACATTAATGTTTATAAAAACATTTGCAAAAATGACGGTGCAGTCATCCACACTGTTTTCAATCAGACGCTTACATCAACTGGCAGACTTTCGAGTTCTGAACCGAATATGCAAAACATTCCAACTCGAAACGAAGAAGGAAAGAATTTAAGAAAAATTTTCATTTCAAAATATTCAGATGGGGCAATAATTTCGGCCGATTACAATCAAATTGAGCTCAGACTTTTGGCAAATTTGGCAGAAGAAACCAGCATGATTGATGCATACAAGCATGGCATTGATATACACACCAAAACTGCAAGTGAAATCTTTGGAGTTCCGGTTGATGAAGTTACAACTTCCCAAAGAAGAGATGCAAAGGCTGTAAATTTTGGTATCATATATGGCATAAGTGATTTTGGTCTTTCGCAAAATATCAAGACTTCAAAATTTAAGGCAAAACAGTATATCGACAGTTATTTTGACCGCTATCCAAAAATCAAATCTTTTATGGATAATAATGTGGAATATGCAAAGGAAAATGGTTTCATCAAATCTTATTTTGGTAGAGTGCGTCATATTCCAGAAATTAAATCTTCCAATGGCAATGTCAGGAAGTTTGGCGAAAGGGTGGCAATGAATATGCCATTACAAGGAACTGCATCAGATGTGATTAAGATTGCGATGGTCAGAATTGCAGATAAACTGAAAGGAATGAACAGTCACATAATTTTGCAGATACATGACGAATTGATTGTTGATGCGCCAAAAGATGAGATTGAAGAAGTTATGAGGATTTTGAAAGAAACTATGGAAAGTGTTTGCGACTTTGTTGTTCCATTGACGGTTTCAGTATCAAGTGGGAAGAATCTTTACGAATGTAAATGATGCTTGTACTTTTGATTGATTTTTAGTTAAATAAATATGATTTTAATGATATTTTGTTTGACTAAATTGATTTATTTAAGTAAAATATAAATGGTGATATATGCAGTATTCAAGAAAAATGGGTTTAGATTATGGTAAGGCAAGAATTGGTGTGGCATTCTCTGATTTGTCTTGCACCATTGCAAGTGCTGACCATATCTACAAAACTCAGACAGAAGAGAAAGATTTGTTTTATTTTTCCAATTTGATTAAAGACAAATCTGTTGACATGGTTGTTTTTGGTTTGCCACTCAACGCAGATGGAACTGAAAGTGAAATGTCAAATGTTGTCAGAGAATTTGCTCAGAAACTTGGCAAAGTTGCAAATGTGCAAATCTCTTTCCAAGATGAGAGATACACTTCTTTTGAAGCGGAAGAATATCTCAAAGAGGCGGGTATCAAATGGGAAAGGCGAAAAGAACTGCTTGATAAAGTTTCTGCTCAAATCATACTGCAAAATTATCTTGACGAAAATCCAAAAAAATAAAGGAGAAGTTTATTATGGATAAGAAAAAAATTCAGAAAATTGAAGAAGTTTCAAAACAGGTAGAACAGGAAGAAGAATATCGTGACATCATTGACATTCTTTTGGACGAAGACAACAAAGAACCTATCGTTCTTGTTGATCAAAATGGAAGAAAGTTGTCTTTTGAACAAATTGCAGTTATTCCTCACAATGACAAAATTTATTGTGTTTTGAAACCTATTGATAAAATTGAAAATGTTCAAGATGACGAAGCAATTGTTTTCTATGTTGACGAAAAAGAAGGACAAGAACCTGCTTTGATGGTTGAAACTGATGAAAAGGTTGCTATGGATGTCTTTGAAGAATATTACAATCTTCTTGACGAAGCTGATGCAAAGGACGCAAAGAGCGGTAAAAACAGCAAAAGATAATTTCTGAATTAAACTGCTTTTCAATATAATACAAATCTTTGCATAGAACATGCAACAAGTTTTTCTTGTGCATGTTTTTTATTTTGAGTATATAAAAATTTGTTTGATGGTTTTGTTATGGAAAAGTTTATTAAAACTTCATTTTGTCTGCATATTTTTTCTATAAATAGTCAAAATATTATTACAAGGTAAAACACCTTGAATAAGGGAGGTAAACTATGTTTGGTAGAAAAAAGGCATCTAGCAAGGCAAGTGCAAAAACTTCAAGCACAGAAGCAGCAAAGGAATCAACTTCTTCTAAGCAAGCAAAAGGTTGCAGTGGAAAGAAAACTTGTTCTACAAAGTCTTGCAAATAGTTAAACCTAACCAATAAAAAACTCACAAAAGCATGTGAGTTTTTTATTTTTCTTCAGTTTGATAATTTTTCAAATATTGTTTCCACTCTTCAGGAAAAGTTGTTTCAATGGAGATGATTTGATTGGTTCTGAAATGTTTGAATGAGATTGATTTTAGGAGTAACATGGTGTGCTCTGGTGTTGGTTGAATTTGGGAGTCGTTGACTTTGTCTGAATAAATTGTATCTCCAATAAGTGGATGATTTATGTGTGACATGTGAACTCTGATTTGATGAGTTCTGCCAGTTTCTAAATGAAATTTGACGAGACAATATTTGTCAAAATTTTTAATCAGCTCAACGTGTGTTATTGCTTGCTTTCCTTCTTCAGAAATTTCTCTTTTCATGATGTTGATGCCGTTTATATTGCGAGTTAGAATTGGCTTGTTGATTGTCATTTGTGTTGATGACAAATTGCCATGGCAAAGAGCGAAGTATTCTTTTTGAAGGTTTGACAGATTTTTATAAGCAAATAAATTTTTTGCAACAACAACAAGTCCAGCGGTTTCTTTGTCGAGGCGGTTGATTATTCTTAAGACAAAACCTTGATTTTCTTTTTGCATATAAGAGCAAACTTGTGCTCCCAAATTGTCGTTGTAATGGCTTTTTGTTGGTATGCATGCAAGATTGTGCGGTTTGTTTACGATGAGATAGTCTTCATCTTCATAAACGATTGAAAGATTTGAAAAATTCGTATTATAAAAATTTGTCTTTTCTGTTGGATTGTTTGCGATGTTCAGTTTGTCACCATCACTGATTTGTGTTTTTAGATTTGCATTATTGTCATTCAAGACTATTGAATCTTTCTGTCTTCTAAGTTGACTGATGTAACTTTCAGAAAGACCAATGCTTTTCAGCCAAAAATATATTGTTGGTTTTTTCAATGATTGGCAATTTGTAATTGTAAATTCTTCATAAATTTTCATAAATTGATTTTATCATATATCTTTGACATATCAAAATTTTTATGATAAATAGTTGACTTAAAAAATGGATAATGTTAAAATAAATTTGTTTTATAAAGACGAAGATGAAAGACTAGTAGGCATTTGTAGGTTTTTACAGAGAATCCAAGGTTGCTGAGATTGGATGAAACCAAGATTGTTGAATTCACTTTCTAGTCGCTCCTTGAAGAACTTGTTTTGTGTAGAGGATGCCGTTTGACATGCGTTAATTGTTTAATGAGACACATCAAAGCGATGTGTGAAGTTAGGTGGTACCACGATATAATCGTCCTAATGTTGTTTGGGCGATTTTTTTATTATGGTTAGAAGGAGAAGTTGAAATGAAACAAAAACTTGAAGAAATCTTACAAAACGGATTAAAAGAGATTGACGGTGCAAATGATTTGAAAGTTTTGGACGAAATCAGAGTTAAGTATCTTGGTAAAACAGGACAGTTGACTCAGATTTTGCGTGGCATGAAAGATATTCCTGCTGAAGATAGAAGAGAAGTTGGGAGTTTGGCAAATTCAGTCAGACAAAAATTGGAAGAGAAGTTGAGTGAAAAACTTGCAGCTTTGGAAAATGCACAACTTGAACTTGAAATGGAAAAGGAAAAGATTGATATTACTGAACCAAGCAAGGGAGTTAAAAGAGGGGCTTTGCATCCATTGACACGTTTTAACAACAAATTTATTGATTTGTGCGTTGAAATGGGATTTACCGTTATTCAAACACCAGAAATTGAAACTGATTATCACAACTTTGAAGCTTTGAATGTTCCAAAGAATCACCCTGCAAGAGATATGCAAGATTCATTCTATATTACAGATAACATTTTGATGAGAACTCATACATCTCCAGCACAGGTTAGGGCAATGGAAACAATGAAACCACCATTTAAGATTGTGTGTCCAGGAAGAGTTTATAGGAATGATGATGACAGTTCTCACTCTCCAATCTTTAATCAGTTTGAAGCTCTTGTTATTGATGAAAATATTGGATTGCAGGATTTCATGATTATGGTTAGGGAAATGGCTGTGAGACTTTATGGAAAAAATGTCAAAATGAGAGTTCGTCCAGCATATTTTCCATTCACAGAGCCAAGTATTGAAATTGATGCGACTTGTCAAATGTGTCAGGGTAAGGGTTGCACATTGTGCAAGGGAACAGGATATTCTGAATTCTTTGGTGGTGGAATTGTCAATCCTGCAATTTTGGAAATGTCTGGAATTGATAGCAATAAATATAGTGGATTTGCTTTTGGACCGGGTATTGATAGAAGTGTTATGGTTACAAACAAAATTCCAAACATCAAATATCTTTTCAGAAATGATTTGAGATTTTTGAAACAAATGAGATAATGGTTATAATTGTAGTATTATGCTTGCATACTACACTACATAATGTGTATTATGCAACAGTAAAGGAGATTTATAAAATGAAAGTTTCATATAATTGGTTGAATGATTTTGTTGATTTAAATGGTATCTCTCCAAAAGAAATTGCAGAAAAACTTACATCTGCAGGGCTTGAAGTTGAAGAGATGAGTTATATGAATGAGCATCTTCATGATGTTTATGTCAGCAAAATAACTAAGATAGAAAAACACCCAGAAGCAGATAGACTTCAAGTTTGTTCTGTTGATGTTGGTTTCAAGAAAGTGCAAATCATAACTTCTGCGACAAATGTTTTTGAAGGAGCGATTGTCCCAGTTTCTTTGGAAGGTGCTGATTTGGTTAATGGTGTCAAGATTAAGCCAACCAACTTCAGAGGAGTAAAGAGTGATGGTATGTTTTGCTCTGGAGAAGAAATTGGTATTGATGAGAACTATTTTGAAGGGGCTGGAATTAATGGAATTTTGATTTTGCCAGAGAATTTCGTTCCAGGGACAAAAATTGAGGACGCTTTGTCGCTCAATGATGTCACTTTTGATATCAATGTGACTCCAAATAGACCTGATTGCAACAGCGTGGTTGGAATTGCCAGAGAACTCTGTGCGATTTATAACAAACCATTCAAAGATTTTGACGTTTCTTATAAAACTGTTGGTGGTGATGTCAAGGACTATGTTGATGTGAAGATTGAAACGGAAAATTGTCCAAGATATATGGCTGCTTATATCAAAAACATCAAACTTGAACGTTCTCCAATGTGGCTTAGAAGTCGTTTGCATGCTGTGGGAATTAAAACAATCAACACAATGGTTGACATAACAAACTACATTTTGGTTGAGCAAGGTCAACCAATGCATGCTTTTGACTATAAATATCTTGATGGAAAGAAAATTGTTGCAAGACAGGCTAAGAAAGGTGAAAAGATTGCTGTTTTAAATGGTCAGACATATGACCTTGATGAAAGTGTGATGGTTATTGCAGATCAAAACAAACCTGTGGTTATTGCAGGTGTTATTGGTGGTGTCAATTCTTGTATTTCTGATGATACAACAGACACTGTTTTTGAATGTGCAGTTTTTGATTTGAAAAGTGTCAGATTAACTGCAAAGAAGTTTGGTTTGAGCACAGACTCTTCTGCTAGATATTCAAAAGGGGTTAATATCAATTTGCCAACATTGGCACTCAAGAGAGCTTTGCATTTGGTTGATGTTCTTGGTTGTGGTGAGATTGTTGATGGTTTGATTGATAGAGTAAATTCTGACAAAAAACTTGAGGAAGAAAAGAAAGTTGTTGTGTCATATGACAAGATTTCCAAAATTTTGGGAGTTGAAATTCCAAAAGAAAGAATGGTTCAAATTCTGAATGCTTTGAACATTAGGACCACAATTTCTGGAGACGTTATGACTTGCATCCCTCCATACATTCGTGAAGACATCAAAAATGCCAATGATATTGCTGAAGAGATCATAAGAATTTATGGCTATGACGTCTATAATGATATGCAGGGAAGATTGTTTGAAAACTCAACCATAACCGTAGGGCAATATGAGCCTAGATTGGTTTTTGAAAATGGTTTGAAAAATATTTTGGTTGACTCTGGGTTCTATGAAACTTTGAACTATTCTCTCTACAATGCTTCTGCTTGTGACAAACTGCTTCTTCATGAAGGTGATTCAAGAAGAAATGTGATAAAAATTGCCAATCCAATCAACGAAGATATGGCGACAGCAAGAACTGTTATGGCTCATGCATTGCTTCTTGATGTTGCTTACAATCTTTCTGTTGGAAATAAAGATTTGAGATTTTTTGAAATTGGAAAAGTTTATTTGCCTAAATCTTTACCTTTCAAAGAACTGCCAGTGGAAAACAACAGGTTGTCTATTGCGGTTTGTGAGAATGGTTATAATTTCTTTATGCTCAAAGGTGTTGTTGAGAATTTGCTTCTGGGAACATCATTGAAATATAAACTTGAACGCTCAAAAGAACCATATCTTCACAGTGGCGTGAGTGCTGATATTATTGCAGAAGATGGAACAGTTGTTGGGTGGTTTGGCAAAGTTCATAAGATTGTTTTGAAAAACTATGACATCAATCAAGATGTTTATTATGCTGAGTTGGACACAGATTATTTATCTAACTTGCCGGAGAAAAAATATGCAACAAAAGAAATTTCAAAATTCCCTGTTGTAGAAAGAGATATCGCGGTTGTTGTTGATGAAAATGTGTCTAATGAAGTTTTGATGAATGCAATTAAATCTGCCTGTGGCAAGAGTTTCTACGATGTTTATTTGTTTGATGTTTATCGCAGTGGGGCTCTTGGTGAAAATAAAAAGAGTATGGCTTATAAGATTTTGTTTATGTCTGAAGAAAAAACTTTGACGGGCGATGAGATTAATGCTGTCATCAAAAAGGTTTTGAAGAGTTTGGAATTTAGATATGGTGCAAAACTTAGAGCTTAATGGTGTAATATTGTTAAAATTTGTGCGTGATATGCAAAATTTGTATGCGTAATACACAATATATAGTCGAGGGATTATGATTTATCTTGATAATGCAGGAACAACCAAAATGTTTGAGGAGTGCGTTGAAGTTCATCGCAAGTTTTCTTGCGAGCAATTTTATAATCCTTCGGCTTTGTCCGTTCAATCAATGGAAGTTTCAAAATGTATTTCTCAAGCAGAAAATTATTTCTTGAAAAGGTTGGGTGTAAAGGTTGGAAATGTTTTGTTTACTGGTTGTGCTACTGAAAGTAACAATCTTGCCATTAAAGGGAGTTTGAGAAATGGCGATTGGGAGTATGTATTTTCAGAAGGTGAACATCCTTCCGTTTATAATGTTGCCAAAAAGATGGAGTTGGAAGGGCTTAAAGTTCATTTTGTTCCATTGGATAGTGATGGAAAAGTTGATTTGAAAAAACTTGAAAAAGTTTTAAATGAAAAAACTCGACTGATTAGCATTATGCATGTCAGCAATGAAACTGGTGCAATAAATGATTTGCTTGCGATTTCAAAACTGAAAGACAGGCTCTGCCCTAGAGCTGTTTTGCATGTTGACGGAGTTCAAGGTTTTATGAAGATTCCTTTTTCTTTGCAGGCGACAAGTGTTGACTTGTACTCTTTCAGTGCTCACAAGATTCATGGGCCAAAAGGAGTCGCTGGACTCTATGTGAAAAACAAAGGTGCCTTGAAAGAGTTGTGTCAAGGTGGTGGTCAGCAATATGGCTTAAGATCAGGGACGGAAAATGTTTCTGGGATTATGCAGTTTAAGAAGGTGGTTGAACTTATTGATGAAAGAAAGAATTTTGATCATGTCCAAACCTTGAAACAGAAATTTAATTCTGTGATTATGGGTTTGAAAGATATCAAAATTTTGGATTTTGGTGGTTCTCCATACATAGAAAGTTTGATTTTCAGCGGTGTTAAAGGCGAAACAATGCTTCACGCGTTGAATGAAAAGGGTGTTATTGTTGGGCTTGGAAGTGCTTGTTCGTCTAAAAAAGCGGGAAATCGTGTGCTGGACAAAATTGGAATTTCTAAAGACGATATAATTTCAAGTGTTAGAATAAGTTTTAATGCTTATCAATCTGTCGAAGAGATTGAAGAAGCGGGCGAAATCATTGTTCAAGTCTATAAAGATATATTGCAAAGGGTGTCATGATATGAAAAAAGTTTTGTTATTGAAGTTTGGTGAACTCTTTTTGAAAGGTAAAAATCGAAGAGAATTCATAAAAATGCTTAAACATAATATAGTTCAAAAATTGTCTGGTTTTGATTTTCAACTTTCTGAAACTCAAGGGAGATTGGTGATCTCTGATTATTCGGAATCTTTTGAAGATGAAATTATTTCAAAACTTCAAACTGTGTTTGGGTTGATTGGTGTGGCGTCTGCTGTTGAAATTGATACCTCTTTGGAAGGAATTGAAAACGAAATTAGGAATATTGATTTGTCTGGGGTTAAAACTTTTAAAGTTGAAGTTAAGCGTGCAGACAAAACTTTTGATATGACTTCAATGGAATTGGAAAGGCATTTGGGTGGAGTTGTTTTGAATCAGTTTCCAAATTTGAAAGTTGATTTGTATAATCCGGAACTTGTGCTTTTTGTTGAACTTAGAGTTAATAAGAAAACATACATATATAAAAGTCTTCTGCCATGTGCTGGTGGGCTTCCACTTGGGAGCGCTGGGAAAGCGCTTTTGCTTTTATCTGGCGGAATAGACAGTCCAGTGGCAGGTTATTTGATGTCAAAGCGTGGACTTAGATTGGAGGCAGTGCACTTCCATTCTTATCCATATACAAGTGTGCAAGCAAAAGAAAAGGTTGTTGAACTTGCAAATTTGATTTCGAAGTATTGTGGGGAGATTAAACTACATGTTGTTTCTTTCACAGAGATTCAAGAACAAATACATAAAAATTGTGATGAAGAATATATGATCACAATTATGAGAAGAATTATGATGCGTATCGCTGAACGAATCTGTCATGAAAATGGTTTGGGGGCAATTGTTACAGGGGAGAGTCTTGGACAGGTTGCAAGTCAAACTATGCAAAGTATGACTGTGACAAATTCAGTTGTTAGTTTGCCGGTTTTCAGGCCTGTGATTGCTTATGACAAAGAAGAGATTATGAGTGTGGCAAAAAATATAGGAACTTATGAAACTTCAATTCTTCCTTATGAAGATTGTTGCACGGTCTTCTTGCCAAAGAATCCTGTCATCAGACCAACAATTAAAAGGGCGGAATATTTAGAGAAAAATCTCGACATTGAAAACTTGATTAATGAAGCGCTTGCTAATGAAGAGATTATCGAAATTAAAAACTATTAAAATTTGCTTGAGTGTGAAAATTGTGCTGAGATGTTTGTTATAAAATTGTGAAAATATGGCGAGTCTTAACAGGTGGCAGCAATGTGTTGATGTGAACGCCATATTTTTTATTTTGTAATTTGAGAGAGATGATTGAGTGAGTTGTTGTGGTTGGTTGTTAATGATTAAATGGCATATCTTATTGATATGTCTTTTTTTTATGTTGTATCATGATGAAGGTTGTTGGGCGAGTGTTTGTAGGTTTGGTTGATGTCTTGGGTGTGTGGCTATTGGTTGATTGGTGCTTTGAAAAATTAAATCTATAAAATGTATATTGGGTTATAATTATAAATTTTGATTTTATAAATTTTCATAAATTTATATTTTTATAAAAAATGAGTGAATAAATATACAAAAATCACTTGCATATTTATAAATTTTAATGTATAATAATCAAAAATGCATGAATAAACATAAATTTATAATTATGCATAAACGCTACATCGCCCTAATTTAGCGGAGTGTAGAGATTAAGGAGTTTGAAATGGCAAGAAGTTCAAGACAGTCAAAAATTTTGGAATTGATTTCAACCAAAGAGATTGAAACTCAAGAAGAGTTGGCCAAAGAATTGAAAAATGCAAATTTTGAAATTACTCAAGCCACCATTTCTCGTGATATCAAAGAACTTGGTTTGACGAAAATTTTGAGCAGTTCTGGTAAATATAAATATGCTATTCTTGGTTCTGAACAACAAGTTGTTTCAAATAAATACATAAACATATTTAAAGAATGCGTCATCTCTGTTAAGTCCGCTTTGAATTTGGCTGTTGTGAAAACAATTAAAGGAATGGGTGTCAGTGTTTGCTCATTTATTGATAAACTGAATTTGACAGAACTTATGGGAGCAACCTATGGCGATGATACTGTTCTGTTGGTTTTTCCTTCTACAACTTTTGCTAGCGAAGCAGTTGTAACTTTAAACCAACTTATGTTATAATGATGTAGATTAAAAGGGGCTGAAATTTTGCCTCTTTTATAATTAAAAGTCTTTTGGAGTATATTTGATGTTATCCTCACTTTCTCTGAATAATGTTGCTTTGATAAAAAAGCAGCCCATTGAATTTCAAAAAGGTTTTAATTGCATCTTGGGACAATCTGGTGCAGGCAAGAGTATTATCATTGATGCTCTCAGTTTTTCGTTGGGTGCAAAAGCTGACAAAAATTTGATTCGCTCCGGTGAAAATGCTTTGAGGGTTGATGCTGTCTTTACCGACCTTTCAGATGCCGAGAAGCGTTTTCTTGATGAAATGGAAATAGATTATGATGATGAAGTGATTATAACAAGAACTCTCAATGCTGATGGGAAATCTTCTATAAAGATTAATGGCTTTCCTGCAACAGCCAAGATGCTTAAAGATTTTGCAGAGTCTATGGTTGACTTCTGTGGACAACATGACAGTGTTGGACTCTTGAATGTTAACAATCATTTGGCTTTGCTTGATAGATTTGCTGGGAGTGATGTCGCCAAACTTAAGTCCATTGTTGAGAGTTTATTTGAAGCTGTCAAGGAGACAGAAAAGAAGATTCAATCTCTTGGTGGCAATGACGCAGAAAGAGAAAGAACAAAGGAGTTGTTGGAATATCAGATCCAAGAAATTGAAAATGCTGGTTTGACAGTTGGCGAAGATGTGGAATTGAGAGAAAGATTTGATTTCATTTCTTCAGCTGAAAACATTTTTGAAAAGGTTGGAGAAGCCCTCAGTAAACTTGATGAACAGAGAGATAATGCTGCGGCGTTGCTGTATGAAGCAAAAAACTCACTTTCTGAATTTGCAAATTTTAAAGATATTGAAGATTGCAAAGAGAGAATTGAAAACTGTTATTATGAAATTAAAGATGTTGTTGATACGCTTGAGGGGGTTAAACAAAACACTGATTTTGATCCAAAAGAGCTTGAAAGAATTGATGCTAGGCTTGATCTAATCAAGAACTTGTCAAAGAAATATGGCAAAACCATTGAGGATATTTTGCAGTATTTGAATAGATGCAAATTACAACTAGATGAGTTGGAAAACAGTCGATTTATTCTGGAAAAACTTCAAAAGGAACTTCAAGAAAGAGAGGTTGCACTGACTGATGCTTGTAAGGCTTTGAGTGCTGAAAGAAAAAAGTACGCAAAACTTCTCGAAGAACAACTCACGAAACAACTTGAAGACCTTGAAATGAAAGGAACATACTTCAAAGTATCTTTTGATGATGTTGCGTGTTCTTCCAAGGGGTGTGACAGTGTCAAGTTTATGTTTTCAGCAAATATTGGGCAGGAGATTAAGGACTTACATAAAACGGCTTCTGGTGGAGAGTTGTCAAGACTGCTTCTTGCGTTTAAAAATGTCATGCTTGACAAGGAGAATGTGCAAACAGTTGTTTTTGATGAGATAGACGCTGGAATAAGTGGTCACACCGCAGGAAGACTTGCTGAAAAATTGGAAAATATTTCCAAATATACTCAAATTATTTGCATTACTCACACGCCAGTTGTTGCATCAAAAGCTGATGCGTTTTTGTTGGTTGAGAAAAATGTTATCGAAGATAACACGGTTTCAACGGTCAAGAGTTTGGATAGACAGCAGGCGATCTTTGAAGTTGCAAGGTTGATCGATGGTGGAAAAGATGTTTCAGAAACCGCAATTGAGCATTCCAAAAAACTTTTTGATGCTAAGTTATAATATGTAAAAATTGTTATAAGAAAATAACTAAGACAAGAAAAATTAATCTTGTCTTTTTTTTTGTTTTTTATTAAAAGTTACAGTGCTCGCTTATTCCATTATTCAACAAATTCTTCATTATTGAGACGATTGATTCATACAATAAATTTATAAGGAGTGTTTGTCCAATGCTTGAATTTTTTTCAGATAACTTTTCAGATTGTATTTTCTTGGCAGTTATGTTTATGGCAATGATTCCAACTATTGAAAGTAAGGTGGCAATCCCTTTTGCTATGGCTGGGCAAATATGGGGCGATAATGTACTTTCTCCTGGAATGGCATTTTTAAGCGCTTGTTTGGGAAGTATGTTGCCAGCAATTGTCGTCATATTGCTTGCTCGATTAATTAAAAACAAAACAAGCGGTTTTGTTCATGACAAGTTTGTTTCAAAAATTCAAGAGAAATATAAAACCAAATTTTCCAAACTGGATAAAAAAGAATCAACCTTCAAAAAATGCTTGCTTTTGTCAACATTTGTTGCTGTTCCATTGCCTTTGACAGGCGTTTATACAGGCAGTTTGATTGCTGGATTTACCAATTTGAAAATTTGGCAATCATTCGTTTCAATCTTTGTTGGAGAAATCTTTTCTTGTCTTGCAATTTTGCTTCTTTGTTTGTTCTTTGAAAATTCCGCTTTTTATATTTTCATGTTTTCGCTTATATTTGTTGCTTTATATTTAATTATTAATGTTGTCATCTTCCTTGTTAAAAAACTTTTAATCAAAAGACATAAAGAGAATATCGTTGAAAACGATGCTAATTAGAGATATAAAAATTTTAGGAGATAAAAAAAAGAAAAGAGATGATTGTTTTGTTCTGCACGAACTAAAATATCTCTTTTCGTTTTTAAGTTAAGTTTTCTCTCTGGAAATCTTAACTTACAAATATAGTGCGTCAAATTTTTTCAAATATACATTTATTTGGCAAATTTTTTATAAATAAATTTCTTGATGTAGTAATTGACTGGAAAAGTAATCAAAAGTCCTAAGATTGGAACTAGGAGGGTGGTTAAGAATTCACCCATTGTTTCATATTGCATTCCGCAAATGATGTTAATTACCAAAACAACGATTGATGCTAATACAAAAACTGCCCAATTTATTATGCTGTTGTAAATTAATACTGCTTTTTTGCTTATTGAAACTTTGTAAACAATCAATGTGTAAATGAAATATACAAGGAAGAGAATAGGCAGGGTGTAATACATGAAATTGGTTTCTGCTTTAGTCAAACCTACTGCACTCAAAATTCCATAAAGCACTCCACAACCAACGCCAGCCAAAAGGAGCAATATCGCAGAACTTATGAATTTGAGCAAGTTGGTGTTGTGATTTCTTTCGACTGATGTTTTATTATATTCCTTGAAATCAATGCCGTGTCCAGCATAATATTTTTTCAAAGTTCCATAATCTGCGAAACTTTCCATATCTGAATAGTTTTGGCTTTCTTCAGTTTGTGGAATGTATTCAACTTGTTTCTTCTCTTTTTGGCGTTCAAAGAGTTTTGCCATCATGTCTTTGTAAGTAGGCTCCAAATTGCTGTCACGCTTAGGTGCAGGCAAATTGTCATCATAGATGTTAACTTCGATGTTTGGTGGGGTAATCTTCTTCTGAATTGGAATTTGACTTTCGTCAATTCTTGGGTTTGTGATGAAGATGGCGTCATCTTTGCGTTCTTCTTCGCCACTCACAACATCTTCTGAGATTTCTTCTTTCCTATAAGAAAAACCACTGTCAATGCCGGTTTGTGATGAGTTTTTGTTTGTTTGTGACTTCTCAAATGTTGCAGGTTGCTGAATGTTGTCAAATCCGTTTTGTCTTGCATTCAACATTGACTGTTTAAGTTGTTCGATTCTTGCTTTTTGAATTTCTCTATCTTCAGCATTTTCATAAACAACAGACATTTCAATCTGGTTTTCAGAGAAAGATTTTTTCTTTCTATATTTCTTGAGTTCACTTGAAGTGTCATACAATCTTCTGTTTTGTTCTTCTTGGAAAGGGGTAAGGGTCAATTTTTCGTCTTCATCCAAGAGTTTTGCATCGTCCTTTATCTCTTCTGTCTCTGGTTGCTGTGGATATGAATTGGTTTCAAGAATGTTTTGATAATATTGAATTTTTTCATAATCTTGATCTTGAGTGTTTTCGTTCAATTCTTCTGTCGAATTTGAGTCTGTTTGTGCATCGATGTTTTCGACAGAATTGCCAAATGAGAAAGTTTCGGTCTCATTATCAACAGTTTCAGTTTGTTCAGGTTGATATGAGAAGAAATCCATTTGATTTTCAACAACCTCATCGTCCTCATTGGTTTGTTGGGTGCTTATGGTTTGCGAGTTTTTGTTTTCTTCGCTTTTGACAATATTAAAAATGCTGTCTTGTTGTAAAAAGATAGGCTTGTCTTCTTTCATAGATTCTTGATCGGTTGATTTATATTCACTTAAAACAGCGTTGTCGCTTACATTAGAGGTAGAGATTGTTTCTTCGCTGGTTTCTTTTTCTGTGTTGAATTGCATATCTTCAAATTCTGGAGCAAGTTGTTCCAAAACTTTCTTACCATCGTTTGTTATGGTGTAGTAGTGTCTTTTGCCACCAAATTCGCTTTCTCCCCAATATGAAGATGAAACCAAACCTTTCTTTTCCATTCTTGTCAAACATGAATAAAGGGTTGGCTTTTTCATTATATAATTTCCGCCAGTTCTTTGGGAGATAAATTCTATGATTTCCAAACCATATTTGGAACCATGTGAAAGGCTGTCTAATACCAAAAATTGAATTTGACCATTTGAATTGAATGCCATATTACAATTCTCCTATACCAAAATTATATATATACAAACAATATTTGTCAAATAAATTAAGGGGTATTATGCAAAAAATTTTGATTGCATACTATAACAAAATATCATGGTGATATGCAACATAAAGCACAAGATATGGTGGTGATATGCAAAAATTGGCCAAATATTTGGACAAAGTTAAAATCTTTTGATTTTTGATTTCAAAAGTGTTATCATATAGGCATGAAAATCAAACTTATCAAAGAACAAAGAAAAACGATCGCTCTGAAAGTGATTGACAGTGAGAATGCCATTTTGAAAGCCCCAAAAAGCATCAGTGACAAAAAGATTGAAGAGTTTTTGAAGAGCAAGGCGAATTGGTTGAATCGTGTTACAAAAAGAATGAAAGAAACAGAGCAGTTTTCTACTACTTTTGACTTTGAAAAATTCATCTATCTTGACGGAAAACAATTCATTTCCACAAATGAAATCAGCATTGGTTTTGAAAAGTTGAGTGCTAGGAACAAATGGGAAGAAATAAGGAAATATTATTTGTCATTGTTTTGGAAACTGGAAGAACTTGCAGATAAGTTGTCAAAAGAGACAGGGCTTAAATTCAAAGAAATTAAGCCTTCTAATTCTGTGCGTGTTTGGGGAAGTTATAATTCAAAAGGACAGATGAAATTGAACTTCAAACTGCTTGTTTTGCCAGAAAGGTTGATTAGGTATGTTATTTATCATGAATTGTGTCACAGCATTCATATGAATCACAAACCACAGTTTTGGAAAGACTTGGAAAAACTTTGTCCTAATTACAAAGCACTTAAGAAAGAGCTTAGTCAATTTTCATTTGTTCTTAAGACAGCTTTCTAAAAGTATTAAAAGATCTGGCTTTATGGTCAGATTTTTATTTTTGAATATGGCATATTTTTTCAAATATTACAAAGACTAAAAGCAGTTATGAAAAAATATTCTATCACATTTTTCTCTTTGTTTTTAATTGTTTTTCTTTGCTGTTCTATATATTTTCCATTGCAGGAAATTATGAGTTTGGAAAATGGTTTTTTGGTTGAATTAAACGACATTGAGTCGGTCAATGAAAATAAGACGTTTGGCGACTTTTTCAAGGCTGAATTGAAGGAAAAAGAAAAGATTGTTGGTGGACAAAAAGTCAAACAGGGAGAAGTGGTATTCAAACTGTTTGGATTCATTCCAATTAAAAAAGTTGATGTTGTCTTGGCAAGCGATGATGAATATTATGTTGGTGGGGTTCCGATTGGACTTTCTATATGCTCTGACGGAGCAATTGTTGTCAGTGAAGAAAATGACATTGTAACTTCTTTGAAAGAGGGAGACATTATCACGCAGATTAACGGACAAGAGATTGAAAGTTTAAGCCAAATTGAGGATATTTTGCAGGAAAGCGGAGAAGAAGCGGAAGTTAAGTTTCTAAGGAAAAACAAGGAGCTCAAGACTCTGATAAAAACCACTAGAGATGAAAATTCTGGAAAACTTAAACTAGGTTTGTGGGTCAAAGACGACATAACTGGAGTTGGAACTTTGACATTTGTCAACAAGAAAACCAAGGAATATGGAGCTTTGGGGCATCCGATTGTCGAAGCAAATAGTGGGAATGTTGTGCCTGTGGCAAATGGCAACATTTATGAATGCAATTTGATCGGTATAAACAAAGGAAAAAGAAATGCTCCAGGAGAACTGAGATGTGTTTTTGTTTCAAATTCCAAAAGCAAGGGAACGATTGAAAACAATTCCAAATTTGGTATTAATGGTGTTTTGAGTGATGTTAAGGGGCTTGTTGACGAGAATGTCACTGCAAAACTTGGTGGACGACTGGGTGTCAAAATGGGAAAAGCCTACATTGCTTCAAGCATCAGTGGAATCAGAGAAGAATATGAAATTGAGATAATAAAAGCAAACTATCAAAAGTCTGCCGATGACAAAAGCCTTGTTTTCAGAGTTAAAGACAAGCGTCTGCTTGAAATGACAGGGGGGATTGTCCAGGGTATGAGTGGTTCTCCAATCATTCAAGACGGGAAAATTGTTGGTGCTGTGACGCACGTGTTTTTAAATGACCCAACAAAGGGTTATGGTGTCTATGTTGATTGGATGGTGTAAATAAATTATGAGCAATAAAAAATACCATATATAGTGTATTATGCCAAATAATCACAACTTATATGGTATTATGCAATGACTTAATCATCATTATGAATTTTGACTACGTTTGCGACAGACTTTCTCATATCTTCACTGATTGCTGCGTAGTGTTTTCTGGTTGTGTTGACATCTTTATGTCCCAACACATCGGCGACAATGTAGATGTCTTTTGTTTCTCTATACAAATTTGTGCCAAAAGTGGAACGAAGTTTGTGTGGAGAGATTTTTTTCAAAGGACTTCCCTCTTTTGCAAACTTTTTGACAAGATTTTCCACTGCACGAACACAGATTCTTTTGTTTTGAAGGGAGACAAACATGGCGTTTTCATCTTCGTTGAGTTTGAGTGTTTCTCTTTTTCTGAGCCATTCCTGCAGGGCTTCGGCAACTTCTCGAGAGAAATATAAAATGGTCTGATTTCCACCTTTTCTTGTCACTTTGAAAGCATTTTGAGAAAAATCAAAGTCCTCAACATTGAGACCAACAAGCTCGGAGATTCTTATGCCAGTTCCAAGGAATAAGGTGACAATGGCGTTATCTCGCTCTTGGGTGTTTTTGTTGTAATGTTTTTGTCTTTCTGTGAAGGTTGTTGGTGATTGAACGGCATCAAGCATACGCTCAACTTCGTCTTGTTCAAGTCTTATGATTTCTTTGTTGTGAAGTTTTGGAGTCTCAACTTTGCTGGCAACATTGGCCTTTATCAAATCATGATTGAAAAGATATTTGAAAAAACTTCTGATGCTTGCAAGTTTTCTGGCTTTTCCCTTTTCTGTGTTTTTAATCATCTTGTTCTCATCGTTTTGATAGAAAGACAAATATGAGAGAAAATTTTCTATGTTTCTTGATTGAATTTGATTTAAGTCATCAAGAGTGATTTGAATCTTTGGTTTTCTGAAGACATATTTTTCCAAATAATCAAAAAAGACACACAAATCCATGGCATAGTTCACACGGGTTAGGCTGGAAGTGTTGTTTTCAATTCCCGTGAAGAAATCATAGCAATATTCAGGCAAAGTGGAAAGATAGTTTCCAATTCTCTGCATATTTAACAAATCTCTTTTTTCATAATAAGACAATTTACTCATGTTTTTATTATAGCAAAAATAAAATAAAAATCAAACAAATGAAAAATAAAGTTATGTAAATAAGAAACTTTTCTTTGCTTTGGCTAACTTGCTTTGTTCTATATTTAGTTTTTCTTTTGCATAACACTCACAACATCTTGATTTATCTAATTTATATCACAAATTTTTGGAGATTTTGTGATTATTTGCAAATAAAAATAATTTTTTGGGGTTCTTGAGGGTTGACAATAGGCATAATCTTGCAATTTTCGACAAAAAATGCCTGTTTATGTGTCAATATTTGTTGCTTTTTGCTCTTTGATATGCTAAAATCTATCAGTTAAACAACGGAGGTAAAAATGTTTAGTGTAAAAAAAGAAAATACAAAAGTAGAAATTGACTTGTCTATTGACAATGTTGAATGGGAAAAAGGGGTTCAACAAGTTTATGAATCCTCAAAAAGCAAATTTAATATTGAAGGTTTTAGAAAGGGACATGCTCCAAGAAAAGTTATTGAACAACTTTATGGTGACAGCGTGTTTTTTGAAGATACTGTAGAAAAATTTGTTAACGACACAATCGGCGAAGTTCTTGCTCAAAACCCAGAACTTGAACCTGTTGCAATGCCAACAACTCAATTTGAAAGTTTCACAGCAAACGATGGTCTCAAAATGAAAATCTTCTTTGATATCGTTCCTGACTTTGAATTGTGCAAATATAAAGATGTTACAATCAAAGTTCACAGCAAAGAAGTGACAGAACATGACATTGAACATCAAATCCATCATCTTCTTGAAGATAACGCAAAGTTTGTTTCTGTTGACAGAGAAATCAAAAACGGCGACAGCGCTTTGATTGACTTCACTGGATACATTGATGATGTTGCTTTTGATGGTGGTGCTGCAAAAGATTATCCTCTTGAAATTGGTTCTCACAGTTTCATTGACAACTTTGAAGACCAACTCATTGGACACAAGAAAGGTGACAAGGTTGATGTCAATGTGACTTTCCCTGAAAACTATCAAGCAGAAGAATTTAAAGGCAAAAAAGCACTCTTTAAAGTTGTTGTCAACGATGTTAGAGAAAAAACTTTGCCAGAGTTCAATGACAAATTTGTTGCTGATACGACAGAATTTGAAACTGTTGAAGAGTATAGAAAAGATTTAACTGCTCATATTCAAGATATGAAGGACAAGCAATTTGAAGATGAATTTGAATACAATATGAGAGAATATTTGCTTGCAAACACTAAGGTTGAAATCCCAGAAGTTATGGTGGAAAACGCAGTTAACGATGACGTTCAAAGAATGAGAGATGCTCTTGGTGCATATAATATCACTTTGGAAGACTATCTCACTCAAACTGGTTCTAATTTGCAAGATTATTTGAAAGGTGCAAAAGAAAGAACTTTGAAGATGATTAAGACTCGTTACATCTACAGAAAACTTCTTGAAGAGAACAAAATTGAAGTTTCTGCAAAAGAACTTGAAGAAGCAACAAAGGGAATGAAAGACAGTCACGAAATCGTTAGAAAAGAAAACGAACTCTTGCTTGACAAACTTCACAAATTCTTGAAAGAAAACAACAAATTGGAAATTATCCAAGAAGAACAACATTCTTGTCCTAATTGCTAATTTGACTTGATTTTGTTTTGCCACGCAAGATAAACCAAAATTTAAGTTAAGTTGAAAATGGAGGTGTTTTTATGTTGATACCTATGGTTGTTGACCAAACAGGTGCAAGCGAAAGATCATATGATATCTATTCCAGACTTTTGGAAGACAGAATCATCTTTCTGACCGGCGAAATTACTGATGCAACTGCCAATGTTGTCATTGCACAACTTATCTATTTGGAAGGCAAAAACCCAGACAAAGATATTTTCTTATATATCAACAGTCCTGGCGGATCTGTCAGTGCTGGAATTGCCATCTATGACACTATGAATTACATCAAATGTGATGTTTCAACAATTTGTGTTGGTCTTGCTGCTTCAATGGGGGCTTTTTTGCTCTCAAGTGGTGCAAAAGGAAAGCGTTTTGCTTTGCCTAACAGCGAAATTATGATTCATCAACCTCTTGGCGGAACTCAAGGTCAGGCAAGTGACATTGAGATTCAGGCTAAACATATGAAAAAGACTAAGAATATGCTCAACAAAATTCTCAGCGAAAACACAGGCAAGTCTTTGGAAGAGATCGAGAAAGATACTGACAGAGACAACTATATGTCCGCTGAAGAAGCCAAGAAATATGGTTTGATTGACAACATCTTTGTCACTCGTAAAGCAAATAAAAAATAAGGGGATAGCATGAAAGATATCGAAATGTGTGCTTGTTCTTTTTGTGGTAGACCGCAAAAAGCAGCAAAAAAATTGATTGCAAGTCCAAATGGAGATGCCTTTATTTGTGATGACTGCATAAGAATTTGTGCTGACATCATCAAAGAAGAAAATATGAAACTTAGGGTCTTCAAAGATTTGGTGTTGCCTTCTCCAAAAGAAATCAAAAAGAGTTTGGATAGTTTTGTAATCGGTCAAGAACAGGCAAAGAAAGTGCTTTCTGTTGCTGTGTTTAACCATTATAAAAGAATTAATTATAACGAACACAACAAAGCAAACAAGAAAAACAAAGAAAAAGACATCGATTCTCAAAATGTTGAACTTGAAAAAAGCAACATTTTGATGATTGGTCCAACTGGTTCTGGAAAGACATTGCTTGTCAGAACTTTGGCAAAAATTCTTGATGTTCCGTTTGCTGTTGCTGATGCGACAACTTTGACTGAGGCTGGATATGTGGGCGAAGATGTTGAAAATGTCCTTTTGAAACTCATTCAAAATGCAGACTATGACATTGAAAAAGCACAGAGAGGAATTATCTACATTGACGAAATTGACAAATTGGCAAGAAAAAGTGAAAACCGCTCTTTGACCCGTGATGTAGGCGGCGAGGGAGTGCAACAAGCACTTTTGAAAATTATTGAAAGCACAATTGCAAGTGTTCCACCACAAGGCGGAAGAAAACATCCACATCAAGAAATGCTTCAAATTGACACCACAAACATTTTGTTTATTTGTGGTGGTGCTTTTGTCGGACTTGATGACATCATTCACAAAAGACTTTCAGCTTCTGCAATAGGTTTCAATGCAAATATCAAAAATTCAGAAGAAAAAGCAAAATTGGACTATTCAAAAGATGTTCAGCCTGATGATTTGATTAAGTTTGGTCTTATTCCAGAATTTGTTGGAAGACTTCCAATCATAACAGGGCTTGACGACCTTGATGATAAGGCACTTCAAAGAATTTTGGTGGAACCAAAAAATTCCTTAATCAAACAATACAAACAAATGTTCAAAATTGATGGTTTTGACATTGATTTTGATGATGATGCAATTGCCTATGTTGCTCAAAAGGCGATTGATTTGAAAACTGGAGCAAGAGGAATCAGAACAATTATGGAAACAAAGATGTTGGAACTTATGTTTGATTTGCCTGATCCAAAAATTTATGACAAAATCATCATTACAAAGGATTTTATTGAAAATGGCAAACCTCCAATTCTAATTGAGAAGAAAAAGGAATCTGATGCAGAAGCGGTTTGATGAAAATAACATCTTGCTTTTAATTGTAAAAATATTTAATAAATATTTGACAAAGAATTCAAAAAAAGGTAAACTTTTTATGTAAGTAAGTTTGCCTTTTATTTTTCGTCATATTGGCAACTAAACTTATTAAAAAGGGGAATATAGTATGAGTGGTATTTTGTTAAATGTCTCTCCTGCTATCGTGTCGGTTATATCGGTTGTATTATTCCTTGTTGGACTTGCCATTGGGCTGGTAGTATATAAAATTTATAGCAGTAAAAAAATTGAAAAAAACAAATCTAATGCTATTAAGATTATTGAAGATGCGTATGCAGAAGCTAAGACAATAAAGAAAGAGGCTATCATTGAAAGCAAAGAACAGGCTCAAAAATACAAAGATGAAGTTGAGCTGGAAGTGAAAGAAAGACGTGCTGAGGTTGTCAAACTTGAAGAGCGTCTCAACCAAAGAGAAGAATATATTGAGAAAAAAGAACTTGCTGCAGACAAGAAAAACGAACAACTTGACGAAGAAAAGAAAGAAATTGTTTCAATGAAAGAAAATTTGGAAAAATTGAAACAAGAACAAGAAAGTTTGAAAGAACAGATTTTGGAAGAACTTGAAAAAACTGCCAAACTTTCCAAGCAAGAAGCAAAAGATATGCTTATTGCAAACATGAAAAATGATGCACAAAAAGAAGCTGCTGTCATTGTTAAGAAAATTGAAGATGATGCCAAAGAAGAAGGGGAAAACAAGGCTCGTTGGATCATCGGTCAGGCACTTCAAAGATGTGCAACTGAAACAGCCAGTGAAATGACAGTTTCTGTTGTTTCTCTTCCAAATGACGAAATGAAGGGACGAATCATTGGTCGTGAAGGAAGAAACATCAGAGCAATTGAGGCTGCAACTGGTGTTGAACTTATTGTTGATGACACTCCTGAGACAATCACAGTTTCTGGATTTGATCCAATAAGAAGAGAAGTTGCAAGACTTTCGCTTGAAAAGTTGATTTCTGACGGAAGAATTCATCCAACAAGAATTGAAGAAATTGTTGAAAAGATGCAAAAAGAAGTTGACAGAATCATCAAGCAGGCTGGTGACGAAGCTTGCAACGAAACTGGCATCTTCAACTTGAATCCTGAACTTGTGAAAATTCTTGGACGTTTGAAATATAGAACAAGTTATGGACAAAATGTTTTGAAACATTCCATTGAAACTTCCATCATTGCAGGGCTTCTTGCAAGTGAAATGGGAGCAAACATCAAAGTTGCTAAACGTGGTGGACTTTTGCATGATCTTGGAAAAGCGCTTGACCATGAAATGGAAGGAACACACGTTCAACTTGGTGTGGAATATGCAAGAAAATATGGTGAAAGTGAAGCAGTTGTTCACTGCATTGAAGCACATCATTTTGATGTTGAATTTAAATCTATTGAAGCAGTGATTGTTCAAGTGGCAGATGCAATTTCAAGTTCTAGACCTGGTGCTAGAAGAGACAGTTTTGAAAACTATATCAAACGTTTGCAACAACTTGAAGAAATTGCAAATGGCTTTGAAGGCGTTGACAAGTCCTATGCTGTTCAAGCAGGAAGAGAAGTGAGAATCATTGTTAAACCTGACCAAATCTCTGATAGTCAGGCGATGTTCTTGGCAAAAGATATTGCAGCAAAGATTGAAAACGAAATGCAATATCCTGGACAAATCAAAGTCAATGTCATCAGAGAAAGCAGATTCACAGAAACTGCAAAATAGGGTGATATGCAATTGGTTTTGACGATTTTGTTGTTGAAATTTGAAACCAATTTGACATATAAATTATAAAAGGAGTAAAGAAATGGCAGAAAAGAAGAAAAAAACATCATCTTCAAGTTCAAATTCAAGCTCAAATTCAAAAACAGTGACTAAGTCAACACGCACTTGGTCATCAACAAAAATTTTGGACTGTGTTGCTTATTTTGCAATCATGTTCATTGCCATTGCCTTGATTTTGAGATTGATTTTCAAGGAAAACAGCCCACAAGTTGCCAGTGCTTTCCAATCAATTGGCGAGTGTCTTGCTTACATCATTGCAATTTGGCTTGGTTTCTATTGGACTAGAAGAAAGAGAAATATCTGGTGGTTGATTTGCTGGATTGTTGCAACAGTTGTTATTGTCGTTATCTATATTTTTGCTCTTATCTAATAGGTTGACATCAAGTCAAAATTTTACGAGGGAAGAATGGCTTATATAATCACAATCGTTGCCATTGTGTTGGCAGGCATTTTTGCTATCTTGTTTAATGTTTGGGCAGGTTTTGCTTATTTTGTGCTTGCCGTTCTTCTTTTGTTGTCTTTGTTTTGGGGTTGTTGGCAAATCTATAAATATTTCACTGATTTTCAAAAAGAATTGGAAGAAAGATTTAAGATTTTCAGAGCTGAAACAGTCAACAAGAAACAAACAACTGCAGAATATTTTGACAGTAATGTTGCTCAATTTAAGAAAGAGTTTTCCAAGAAAATATTGAAAGACAAAATCATCAAATGGTTTGTGATTGCATTTTGTTTTGCTTGTGCTGTTGCATTTTTGCTTGGAATGATTTTCTATTAAGATTAAGAAAACAAATCTTTTATGGTTTGTTTTTTTATTGCATTTTGTGATTATTTGCACAAATCATTTTGATAAGTTTGAATTTTTTGTTATACTTTATGATATTGGTTTTAGGGGTTTGTATGTTATCTAAAGTTCAAAGTTTTGGTTTGACTGGCATTGATGGATTTTTAACTCAAATAGAAACAGATATAATTGGTGGAGTCCCTCATTTCGAAATTGTTGGACTTGGTGACACTGCTGTTAAAGAAGCGAAAGACAGAGTTAAATCCGCAATCAGAAACTCAGGTTTTGAATATCCTGTCAAACATTACACAATCAATCTTGCGCCTGCAGACGTCAAAAAAGAAGGACCATTTTATGACCTTGGAATTGCAGTTGGGATTTTGTCTGCATCAGAACAAATTAAAACAAAAAAATATAAAGATTTCATTTTCATAGGAGAACTTTCCTTGGATGGAACAATTAAGAAAGTTCGTGGAGTTTTGCCAATTCTTATCAGTGCAAGGAACATGGGATACACGAAATTTATTTTGCCAAAGGAGAATAGTGAAGAGGCGAAATTTATTTCAGGAATGGAAATTTATGCTTTTCCCAATTTGAGAGAAGTTGTGGAGTTTTTGAATGGCGAGAATCAAGTTCCTGTTGAAAGATTGGAAACAAAATCTTTTGAAGAAGTTGCAAAAACAAACAGCAACAAACTGGACTTTGAAAATGTCAAGGGACAGGCATCAGCAAAAAGAGCATTGGAGATTGCTGCAGCCGGTGGACATAATGTTTTGATGATTGGCCCGCCAGGAAGTGGAAAGAGTATGCTTGCAAAGTGTTTTTCTGGAATCTTGCCAGACTTGACATTTGAGGAAGCACTTGAAGTGACCAAAATTCACTCTATTGCGGGTGAACTTGATTTGAAGAAGGGAATCATCACAGAAAGACCTTTCAGAACACCACATCACACTGCATCAACTGTCAGTATGACTGGTGGTGGCAATCACAGCAAACCAGGTGAAATCAGTCTTGCACACAATGGAGTGCTTTATTTGGACGAATTTCCGGAATATTCAAGACATTTGATTGAAACATTAAGACAACCGCTTGAAGATGGGAGCATTACTGTGGCAAGAGCGAATCAAACTGTGACATATCCTGCAAGTTTCACTCTGATTGCCAGCATGAATCCTTGCCCATGTGGAAACTATGGCTCAAAGGACAGAGAGTGCAAATGTTCTCCGGCACAGATACATAAATATTTGTCCAAAATTTCCGGACCAATTATGGACAGAATTGACATTCATGTTGAAGTTGACAACATCTCTTATTCTGACTTAAACAAAGAGCAGAGGGAAGAGAGTTCTGCAAGCATCAAACAAAGAGTGGATAAGGCAAGAAAAATTCAACTTGAAAGATTTAAAAATTCTAAGACATTTTCAAATTCCAAAATGAGTGTTCCACAGACCAAGAAATTTTGCACACTTTCAAAAGAATGTCAAAACTTGATGGAACAAGCATTCACCAGTTTGAAGTTGAGTGCCAGAGCACATGACAGAATTTTGAAGGTTGCAAGAACAATCGCTGACCTTGATGGAGAAGAAAACATTCAACCACAACACATTGCAGAAGCAATTTCATATCGTGGACTTGACAGAAAATATTGGAATATATAAATAAAACAGCATTAACATAAAGGAGAAAAGGTTGTTGTCAGACAAAGATAGATTGTTGGTGTTTTTATCAGCATTTGAATTATCAGTGAAAAAGCAGGAAAGCATTTTGGACTCTCTTGAAGATTTTTCTGTTGATAGTATGCTGAAAAACTCTAATGTTTTGAGCATCTTAACAACGGAAGAATATCACAAACTTGTGTCAAGTTATGACAAAAGAGTGCTTGACTCTTCAATTGACAATATGCAAAGAAATGGCATCAAGATTGTGACAATTTTTTCTGATGAATATCCTGAAAAATTGAAAGACTTGCCAGACAGACCATTGATTTTGTATGCTAAGGGCGATTTAAGTCTTGCAAATCAAAAATCTGTTGCAGTTGTCGGCACACGTATGCCATCGAATTATGGCAGAATTGTGACAGAAAAGTTTTCGGAAAAACTTGCACAAAGTGGATTGGTTGTTGTAAGCGGACTCTGTTATGGGGTTGATGAAATCGCTCACAAAAAGACTCTTGCGGTTGGCGGAAAAACAATTGCTGTTGTGGGCAGTGGGTTTAACAACATATATCCAGCCACAAACACAACACTCTCTATGGAAATTGCAGAAAAAGGATTGTTGCTTTCTGAATATCCACCATCTTTCAAACCAAAGCGATACACTTTTCCGCGAAGAAACAGAATTGTTGCCGGACTTAGTGACGGAGTTTTAATTGTTGAAGCGGGGATTAAGAGTGGAACGATTCACACAAAAGAATATGCTTTGGAATACGGCAGGGACATCTTTGCCGTTCCTGGCAACATAACCAGCAACAAAAGCGAATTGACAAATCAACTTATCAAATCTGGTCAAGCAGAATGTGTGCTGTCTGCTGATGAGATTGTTGATTTCTACGGAATGAAGAAAGCAGAGAAGCAAAAGGTGTTGACACTGAGTTTTGATGAAAAAGCAGTTGTTGATGCGCTGTCTGACGGAGAAAAAGATTTTGACTACTTGTCAAGAAAAACCAAAATTCCTGTTAATATTTTAAACAGTTGTTTGACAACATTGGAAATTCGTGGTTTAATAAGAAAGTTGCCAGCACAATGTTATGCCTTGATTTGATTGCAAACAATGACAGCAACATTGCAGAAGGAATTTACAAATTGATTTTGTATATTCTTAGAAAGGCGACTTTGACTACATAAAGCGAAAAGGAGTTTAAATTTTGAAACTTGTTGTTATAGAAGCCCCAGCAAAAAGGGACACATTGAAGAAATATCTCGGAGATGGCTACGAAGTGTTTGCCACAAAAGGACATATCAGAGATTTGCCAGCGAAATCATTTGCTATTGATTTGAACAATAATTATGAACCACACTATGAAAACAATCCTGATAAAAAGCAACTTATTGAGGAACTCAAGAGCAAAGCGAAAAAGGCTGATGAAGTTTTGATCGCAACCGACCCTGATAGAGAGGGGGAGGCGATTTCATGGCACGTTGCCCATGTTTTGGGGTTGGACCCAAACACAAAATGTCGTATTCAGTTCAACGAAATTTCAAAGAAAGCAGTTTTGAAAGCACTGACAGAGCCAAGGGCGATTGATTTGAATCTTGTCAACGCTCAACAAGCAAGACGTGTTATGGACAGAATTGTGGGCTATAAACTTTCTCCAATTCTTTCAAAAAAGATTGCTCCAAAACTTTCAGCAGGAAGAGTTCAATCTGTTGCTTTGAAACTTGTTGTTGACAGAGAAAAAGAAATTCAAAACTTTAAACCGGAAGAATATTGGACAGTTACTGCTGAGCATGAAAAAGACGATATCAAATTCAAATCTTCTTTGACATCTTATAAGAACAAGAAAATCAAACCAACAAACAAAGAAGAAGTTGAAAAGATTTTGTCCGCAATCAAAGGTCAGAATTTTGTTGTTGAAAGCATAACAAAGAAAAGAACAAAGTCTCATGCACTTGCACCTTTTACCACAAGCACAATGCAACAAGATGCTTTGAACAAACTTGGAATGAGTTTGAAAAGAACAACTGCATCTGCACAAGAGTTGTATGAAGGTGTTGAAGTCAAGGGCGAAGGCAAGATTGCTCTTATCACATACATCAGAACTGACTCTACAAGAGTTTCCATTGAGGCACAAAATGCTTGCCGTGATTTTATCGTTGAAAAATATGGAAAAAATTACATTCCAGAAAAACCAAATATCTATGCATCAAAGAAAAATGCGCAAGATGCACACGAAGCTATCAGACCTATTTCAATGCAAATCACACCAGAGAAAGTTAAAGATTCTCTTTCAAAAGATAATTACAGACTTTATAAACTTATTTATGAACGCTTCATTGCAAGCCAAATGAGTGAGGCTGAATATTCAAATGTCAATGTCACATTCAATGTGAACGATTATAACTTTAAGGCTGTTGGAAAGACTCTTGAATTTGCGGGCTATACTGCAGTTTATAAAGAATATACCGATGATGAAAAACAAGAAATAAGCAAACTTCCAGTCCTTAATGAAGGTGAAAGTGTCAAAGTTCTGAAAATTACTGAAGAACAAAAATTCACAAAACCACCAGCAAGATACACGGAAGCAAGTCTTGTGAAGGCAATGGAAGAAAAAGGAATTGGTCGTCCTGCAACTTATGCTGCAACCATTACAATTTTGACAGCAAGAAATTATTGCACAAAAGAAGGCAGATATCTTGTTCCGACAGAACTTGGAACGAAAATTACTGAATATCTTGAAAAGTTCTTCCGTGGCGTAATTAATGTGAAATTTACGGCTCATATGGAAAATCGCTTGGATGACATTGCTGAAAACAAAGATGATTGGCACGGTGTTGTTGATAGTTTTTGGAATGGTTTCAAAGATTTGCTTGCAAACGCTGATGCAAGCAGTGTGACTATGAAATCTCAACCAATTGAAACTGACATTGTTTGCGACAAATGTGGACATAAGATGGTCATCAGAGAAGGAAGATATGGCAAATTTTTGGGTTGCTCAAACTTCCCTAAATGTAAGAATGTCAAACCTCTTGAAGATGACTCCAAAAAACCAGTTGGAAAATGCCCTGAATGTGGAAAGAATGTGTTTGCATTTAAGACCAAAAGAGGAAAATTTTTCTATGCCTGTGAAGACAAGGACGGTTGTCATTTCATGAGTTGGGATATTCCTACAGGAGACAAGTGTCCTGAATGTGGAAAATATCTCATCAAAAAAGGAAAGAAAATCAAGTGTTCAGCTTGCAAATATGAGGTTCCAACAGAAGAATGATTGAAAACATCACACCAAAATTTTCAAAGAAACCAATAAAAATTGTTGGTTGTGGGTTGGCAGGTGCAGAAATTGCTTTTATTCTTGCCAACAATGGTTTTGATGTGCATATTTTTGATTGTAATTTTGAAGATAAAAAAGAAAGAAATGTCATCTCTGATGAGGAAATTGCACTTGGTGTTGAAAAGAGTCCAAAACAGCAAGTTGATGGAAATGAAAGACATTACAACGACATCTATGACACATATTTGACGGACAATATGAAATATGAACTGGAGTGTTTGAACAGTCCTCTTATTTCTGTTGCCAAAAGATATGATTTCAATGATTTTGGATTTGTTTATGATGATAATTTCATGAGCAAAGTCAAAGAGTTGTTGTTGTCAAACCCAAAAATTAAAATTTTCAACATGAAGATTGATACAATAAACGAAACAGAAACGACAGTCATTGCAACGGGACACAACACCGAGAAAGTGTTGCTTGATGAACTGGAGAAATATGTTGGAAAATTCCATATTTGTTATTTCCAACCAGAGAAAATGGTTGTTGATGCCTCTACGGTTGATTTAGGCAGACTTAATTTTGTTTCTGATGATGTTTGTTACATCAATCTATCTGAAGATGAATATAACAATGTCTATAAGACAATAATCGAGCTGGATAAGGAATATGTCATGCCATCTGAAATTACAGATGAAAAACAAATTTCCATTGAAAACACTGCAAGAAGGGGGCAAGGTGGTCTTAGAAACGCAATTTTTAGGCCATATTTCAATGGAGAAATCAGTCAGCAAAAAAGACCTTATGCAAGCTTGAAATGTCATTATAATGACAAAGAAAACGTGTTGATTTTCGAGGAATTTTTTTCTGCTTTTGATGATGAAGATCAAGAGAAAATCATTAAAAATATTGATGTCCTAAAAAACTGTCAAGTTGTGAGATTTAGCAAGATTAAAAGAAAGACCTTTTTGTTGGCTCCAACTTGTTTAAATCAAAATTTACAAATTTTGGGACATGAAAATGTTTATGTTTGCGGTGGACTTGCTGGACTTGCAGATGCATTTGAGATTTTGTTGATGGCAAATTATTGTGCATACACAATCATTGCAGAAAGAAAAAACAAACTGGGTGTGGAGCTTTTGAGAGACAAAACTTGCATCAGTGTCATACTTGACAATTTACTTAAAAAAAGTGTTGTAAATTTTAGGTTATTCAATCTGAAATATGATATAATCAATAAAGAAGACAAGGACTTGCAACTTTTCAGTAAGCAAGTTGAAGTTCAAAAATTCTTATCGAAATCGCAAATTGAGAAATTTAAGGAGAAATTTTATGGAAAGTATTTTTAGAGGTACAACTATTTGTGCTGTTAAAAAAGATGGAAAAATCTGCGTTGCAGGTGATGGACAAGTCACTATGCAAAACAGCATCATTTTCAAAAGTAACGCAAGAAAAGTTAGAAGAATCTATAACAACAGCGTTGTCATTGGGTTTGCTGGGTCTGTTCCTGATGCTTTTTCATTGAGTGAAAAATTTGAAGAAATGCTCAACAAATTTGCTGGGAACTTGCTCAGAAGTGCTGTTGAACTTGCTCAAACTTGGAGAGAAGGAAAAGCAGCTCGTCAACTTGAAGCAATGATGATTGTTGCAGACAAAAAACAAATCTTGATTGTTGATGGAACTGGTGATGTCATTGAACCACAAGATGATGTTTGTGCAATTGGTTCTGGTGGAAACTACGCTCTTGCAGCAGCAAAAGCACTTGCTCAAAACACCAATTTTTCTGCAAAAGAAATTGCTTATAAGGCACTTAAAATTGCCAGCGAAATTTGTGTTTTCACAAATGATAACATCATTGTTGAAGAATTATAATTTTTCAAGATAAAGGGAGAATAATGTATGAATTACACACCTAAACAAATTGTAACAGAATTAGATAAATATATCGTTGGACAAACCAAGGCAAAAAAGGCGGTGGCTGTTGCTCTTAGAAACAGATACAGAAGAAGCAAACTTCCAGCAGAAGTTCGTGACGAAATCACACCAAAAAACATTGTTATGAGTGGCCCTACTGGTGTTGGTAAGACCGAAATCGCAAGACGTCTTGCAAAACTTGTTGGAGCACCATTTGTTAAGGTTGAAGCAACAAAATACACTGAAGTTGGTTATGTCGGCAGAGATGTTGAAAGCATGGTTCGTGACCTTGTTGAAGTTGCTGTCAGAATGGTTAAGGACAAAAAGAAAAAGGAAGTTGAAGACAAAGTTATGCCAATCGTTGAAAACAAGATTGTTGATGCTCTTTTCCAAAACAGAAGAGTTACAATGGTTGACGTCAACAGAGACAATTTGTTTGAAGAATTGCACAGCGGAAAATGTGAAGATGAGGTGATTGAGGTTGTTGTTTTGGAAACTCCAAAACCAATGATGGCAATTGGAGGAAACGAAATCAATCTTGGTTCTATGTTTGATGGTTTGGCACCACAAAGACACAAAAAGAAAAAAATGACCGTTAAACACGCAAGAGAAACGTTGTTGCAAGAAGAAGCTGACAAAATCATTGATATGGACAATGTGAATGAAGAGGCCATCAGTTTGGCAGAAGAACAAGGGATCATCTTCATTGACGAAATCGACAAGATCATTGGCAAAAGCCAGGCAACAAACAGTGCTGATGTTTCAAGAGAAGGTGTCCAAAGAGATATTTTGCCAATTGTTGAAGGAAGCACCGTTCCAACAAAATATGGAAATGTTAAAACAGACTTCATTTTGTTTATTGCGGCAGGGGCATTCCATGTTGCAAAAATGGAAGATATGATTCCAGAACTTCAAGGAAGATTCCCAATCAGAGTGGAACTTGAAAGTTTGACAAAAGATGATTTTAAGAAGATTTTAAGCACTCCAAAGAATGCGGTGACCGTTCAATATTCAAATCTTTTGAAAGTTGACAACATAAATTTGGTATTCAAAGATGATGCTCTTGATGAAATTGCTGAAATGGCAGAAAAAGAGAATGAAACCAGCGAAGATTTGGGAGCAAGAAGGCTTCATACAATCATGGAAGCACTTTTGGAAGATGTTTCTTTCAATGCAACAGGAGAACATCCTATGCTTGACATAATCATTGACAAGAACTATGTTAACAATGTTTTCAAAGACAGACAGAAAAAATTTGATCTTAAGAAATTTGTGTTATAATACTACAATTTGTTGTATTATGCAAAACAATATTGAATAATACCGCAATATGTTGTGTTTCAATTAAAAAGGAAAATCTATGTGGAAGGATAGAACAAAAGCTCTTATTGGAGAAAATGGTGTCAAGAAACTTGAAAACAGCCACGTTGCAGTGATTGGTGTTGGTGGAGTTGGTGGATATGTTTGTTTGATGCTTGCAAGAGCAGGTGTTGGAAGAATAACTTTGGTTGATTTTGACAGAGTTGATGAAACAAACATAAACAGGCAAGTTGTCGCAAATGTAAATACAATAGGCATGCTGAAAACGGAAGTTATGAAAAACATTATCTTAAGCATAAACAAAGACTGCAAAATTGACATATTTTCAGAAAGATTTTGCGCACAGTTTGCTAATAGATTGTTTTCAAATAAGTTCGATTATGTCGTCGACGCAATTGATAGTGTTTCAGACAAAATTGAATTGATTGTTTATTGCAAACAACATGGCATCAATATAATTTCAGCAATGGGGGCTGGAAATCGAATTGATATACCACATTTTACAGTTTTGGATATTTACAAAACGTCCAACGATGGTTTGGCGAGAGTAATTAGAAAAAAACTGAGAGAGCAAGGGATTGAAAAACTTGATGTTGTAACAAGTGAAAGTCCAGCAATTAAAAATGACGAAAATAAAAACATCATTGGAAGCATATCATATTATCCTGCAATGTGCGGATGTGTTCTCAGTGCTTATGTTATTAACAAAATTTTGAATTAAGAAAAGGGGATTTGTTATGGAACTTTTGACAGAAAAAAATTTTGAGGAAAAAACAAAAAAGGGACTTGTTGTTGTAGATTTTTTTGCAACTTGGTGTGGGCCTTGTCGTATGATGGCTCCAATTCTTGAAAATGTTCAAGATGAACTTGGGGAATCTGTGAAAATTTTCAAGGTTGATGTTGACGAAAATGAAAAATTGGCAAGAAGTTTTGGAATCATGAGCATTCCAACAATTTATATCTTTGTTGACGGAGAAATCAAAGAAAAACATGTTGGTCTTTGGATGCAAGAAGACTTAACAGAAACTATCAAAAAATACCTTTAATTTATGAAAATTTTTATTGATTGTTGTAGGTGATTTTTAATTGTTGCCTATTGACAATCTTTTTTATTGGTGTTAAAATTGTTACATAAAAGGATAAGAGCATGGAAAGAAAAATTTATTTGGATAACGCTTCAACAACTTTTGTTTCTAATGAGGTTTTGAGTGAAATGTTGCCTTGTTTCAATACAATCTATGGCAACGCTGGTTCGCTTCATAGTTTTGGTCGTGACGCCATGGCAATTGTGGACAGAGCGAGAGACAGAGTCAAAGAGGCAATAAACGCAAGTAAAGCCAATGAAATCTACTTCACAAGTGGTGGAACTGAAGCTGACAATTGGGCAATTCTTGGGGTTGCTCATGCTTATGAAAAGAAGGGAAAACATATCATAACAAGTCAAATTGAACATCATGCTGTTTTGCATGCGTGCGAACAATTGGAAAAGGAAGGGTTTGAAGTGACTTATTTGCCAGTTGACAGCACAGGACTTGTTAAACTTCCAGAACTTTTGCATGCGATAAGAAAAGATACAACTTTGATTTCAATTATGTCAGTAAACAATGAAGTTGGAACGATTCAAAACATCAAGGCAATTGCAAAGATTGCTCATGATTATGGAATCATTTTCCATACTGACGCAGTTCAGGCAATTGGCAACATCAAAATGGATGTTCAAGACATGGAAATCGATTTGATGTCAATGTCTTCTCACAAAATCCATGGACCAAAGGGCGTTGGCGCTTTATATGTTAAAAATGGTGTCAGAATTGATCCAATAACTTTTGGTGGGAACAACCAAGAACGAGGAAAAAGAGCTGGAACAGAAAATGTTGCAGGAATTGCTGGATTTGGAAAGGCAATTGAAATCGCAACAAAGAACTACATTATAAACAACAAGAAACTCAAAATGATCAGAGAATATTTCCTTGAAAAATTGTCTGAGAAAGTTCAATTTTTCCAAGTTAATGGACATCCTCATCAAAAATCAAATGCAATTTTGAACATATCATTCTACGGCATTGAAGGAGAATCAATTTTGATGCTTCTTGACCTTGCTGGAATTGCAGTTTCAACATCTTCAGCTTGCACGTCAAAATCACTTTTGCCTTCTCATGTTTTGAAAGCAATGGGAATACCAGATGAAATTGCACAGGGTTCAATCAGAATTTCATTTGGAACAAACATATCAAAATCAGATGTTGATTATGTCGTTGATGAAATAGAAAAAGTTGTAACAAAACTTAGGGCAATTTCGCCAATTCAAGCAGGGAGGATTTGATTATGATGTATACAAAAACTGTTTTAGATAGATTTCAAAACCCTCGTAATGCTGGTGGTATGCACGGAGCAAATGCAATAGGGCAGGTTGGGAGTTCCACAACTTGTGGTGATATCATCAAAATGTATTTAAAAATCGATGATAACGGAATGATTGAAAATGCAAAATTCAAAACTTTTGGATGCTGTGCAGCAATCGCTTCTTCTGATATTGCTTGTGATTTAGTTAAAGGAAAATCTATAGACGATGCTTTGAAAGTTTCCAACAAAGACATTATTAAAATTTTAGGAGAACTTCCATCTCAAAAAGTTTATTGTGCAATTTTGGCTGAAGAATCCATAAGAGCTGCAATAGAAGATTATTACAAGAAAAAAGAAAAAGAAACAAAAGCAGAAATAAGAAAAACTAAGAAAAAAGCCGAAGTTTCTGTTGAATCTGTTGAAGAAGAATAAAAATAAAAACATCTGCTAAATTTTAGTAGATGTTTTTTATATTCATAATAGGTATTATGCAAATTAATTTTCAAATAAAATGCTCAAAAATATAAGAATGGAATTTTGTTGCATAACACAATATATAGTTGAATTATTTGTGCATATTACTCAAAATATAGATTATCTATTCGTAAAACTTGTGTTTTACGAATAGATAGAAACCAGTATTATGCAATAAAATTTGCGAATTTTGGGTAATCCCCAGTCAAATTTATGGCCTAATTTCACCAAAAATTTCAACAACCTCTGCATCACCAATAAATAGAATTTCTTTTGTTTTTTCATTTGATGTTTGTGATTGTGACCAATATTCGACAGCTCGCTTTTTGTAATCATTAAAGGAAAGACCTTCTCGACCTATACCAACACCCTTGCAAAAGAATGCTTCCCCAGTCACTTTCACAGCAATAGCCTGATATGAGTCGCCCTGATTTCTTACTGCAAAATTTTTTGATTTTGATGATGTGTATTTTTTATATTTGTTAAAGTTTTCCATCATATCTTCTTTGCGTTCTGATAGATACATACAGAAAAAGCGAGAAGGTAAATTGGGAAACTTTTCTTTTCTGACTTCTTCAAGGGCGATTTCTCTCATAAACAAATCATAGTTTGCGAGAGCCTTTGCCGTTTCAAAAGTCAGATTTTTGTCTCTGAACATTCGCTTTTTTGAATCCTTGAAAGCAAGTTCATGCAGTGGTTTTCCATCTAATGTGTATGAAAAATCAAATATTCTGGATTGCCCATTTATCTCATCTCCGAAATGAAGTTTGTCCCCTACTTTAAAATCTCTATTGGTTGCAATTTGATAAAAGATTTGATCTTTGACTTTCACATTTACCTCACAATTAAAATGTTGCAGTGATCTTATACTTTCTTAAGAAATCTTCTTTAAACTCTGCAAAATAGCCCCCTAAAATAGCCTCTCTTGACTGTTCTGCAAGTCGGATTAAAAATCGTAAGTTATGAATTGACAGGAGTTCTGCTCCTAACATTTCTCCTGCGTTTATCAGATGTCTTATATAGCTCCTAGAGAAGTGTTTGCAGGCATAGCAATCACACCCTTCTTCAATTGGTCTGAAATCTTCTTTGAATGAAGAATTTTTTATGACCATCTTTCCTGTGCTTGAGAATGCCGTTCCGTTTCTTGCAATTCTTGTTGGTAAAACGCAGTCCATCATATCAACGCCTCTTGCAAAGCCTTCAATCAAGCAGTCCGGACTTCCTACACCCATCAAGTATCTTGGCATATCATGAGGAAGAATTGGATTCAAAAAGTCGAGCATATCATACATGACGCTTTTCTCTTCTCCGACAGAAAGTCCGCCTATTGCAATTCCACATTTTGCATATGGGGTGCAGTATTCAACACATTTTGCGCGCAGGTCTTTATACATATTGCCTTGAACAATTGGGAAAAGGACATGATCTCCTCCTTTATGTTCTTCGTAGCATCTTTCAAGCCAAATCTTGCTTAATTTTGCTGCTTCTTCTGCTTCGGCATAAGTTGCTCCTGCTTCCGTGCATTGGTCAAGAGCCATATTAATGTCACTGTCAAGAGCATGCTGAATTTGCATGCAAAGTTCTGGCGTCATCAGAAACTTTTCTCCGCTTAAGTGAGAACGGAATTCAACACCCTTTTCAGAAACTTTTCTCAAATCAGACAAGGAAAAAACTTGGAAACCGCCACTGTCAGTGAGAATTGGTTTTTCCCAGTTCATAAATTTATGCAAGCCACCTGCTTTTTCAACAATATCTTCTCCTGGACGCAAAAAAAGATGATAGGTGTTTGATAAAATTATTTGTGCCCCCATCTCATTTAAATCTTCAGGTCTGAGTCCTTTGACAGTTGCTTGCGTTCCAACAGGCATAAAAACAGGTGTCTTTATATCCCCTCTTGGAGTGTGAAGGATTCCTGCCCTTGCTCCTGTTTTAGGACATTCTTTTATTATTTCATAACTAAAATTTACATCATTCATAACAATTCCTTATTTCAGCATATTAATTTATTCAATAAACATTGCATCGCCAAAACTGAAAAATCTATATTTCTCTATAACTGCAAGTTTATACAAATCAAGGGTCTTATCAATATCTCCTATAAAGGCCGAAACCAACATAATTAAAGTGCTTTCTGGCAAGTGAAAATTGGTGATAAGTGCATCAACCATTTTAAACTTATATGGTGGGTAAATGAAAATTTTTGTCTCTCTTTTTTGAGCTTGCAATTTTCCATTTTCATCGACACCACTTTCAAGAACTCTGACTGATGTTGTGCCGACTGCTATAACCCTTCTGCCTTCGCTTTTTGCTTTATTAATTTTGTCTGCAACATCTTGAGAGATTTCAAAATATTCGCTATGCATTTCATGGTCTTCAATATTATCTTCTTTGACAGGTCGGAAAGTTCCAAGTCCAACATGCAAAAGAACTTCCAAAATCTCCACGCCTTTATCTTTGATTTTTCTCAGAAGTTCAGGAGTGAAATGAAGCCCTGCAGTTGGAGCTGCACTTGAACCATCAACTTTTGCATAAACCGTCTGATAACGATTTTGATTTTTCAGTTTTTCTTTGATGTATGGTGGAAGTGGCATTGTGCCAATTTCCATCAAATGCTCCTCAAAAGTTTTGTTGTCTTTATAATCAAACTTAACTTTGCAAGAACCATAGTCCCCTTTTTCAGTCACAGTGCATTTAATGTTTTCATTAAAAACAATTTCTGTTCCAACACTCAATCTTTTTTGAGGTTTTGTGATAACTTCCCAGTTTTTCAAATCAATTCTTTTTTGAAGCAACACTTCAATTTTTGCACCTGTTTCGGCTTTGTAACCAAACAATCTTGCCGGAAGCACTTTGCTGTTGTTTACGACCAAAACATCGCCAGGTTTTAAGAAGTCAATTACATCAAAAAAGTGTTTATGCTCAATTTTGTCAGTCTTTCGATTATAGCAAAGAAGCCTTGAGTGATCTCTTGGCTCAATTGGTGTTTGAGCAATTTGCTCTTCTGGAAGTTCATAAAAATATGTGCTTTTTAAAAGTTCTCTTTGCATCTTAATGTCCTTTATTTTCTGGGTAGTCCATTCCCAAATGATGATATGCATTCTCAAGTGCCACTCTTCCCCTTGGTGTTCTTGCAATGAAACCAAGTTGAAGAAGATAAGGTTCATAGACATCTTCAATTGTGCTTGAATCTTCACTTATTGTGGCAGACAATGTGTCAAGACCAACTGGACCACCGCCAAATTTATAGATTATGCTTTCCAAAATTTTCCTGTCAATGAAATCAAGTCCCAATTCATCAATTTCCATTTTCGCAAGTGCTTGGTCGGCAATTTCTTTGGTTATTTTCCCCGTTCCCAAAACTTCTGCGTAGTCTCTAACCCTTTTGAGAAGTCTGTTGGCAATACGAGGAGTTCCTCTGGAGCGTTTTGCAATATCAAGACTTGCTTGTTCGTCTATGTCAATATTCAAAATTTTTGCAGAACGTTTGATGATAACTTGAAGTTCTTCGTTTTCATAAAGTTCCAAACGGCAAATAACCCCAAATCTGTCACGCAATGGACTTGTAAGCATTCCCGCCTTTGTTGTTGCGCCAATCAACGTGAAAGGTTGAATTTTAAGTCTCATATTTTTTGCAGATGGACCCTTTCCAACAATGAAATCCAATGCAAAATCTTCCATGGCAGGATATAAGATTTCTTCAACACTTTTGTTTAATCTGTGGATTTCATCTATAAACAAAACATCATTTTTGCCCAAATTGGTCAAAATGGCAGCAAGGTCCGCTGCATGTTCAATGGCTGGACCAGAAGTTATTTTGAATTGTGAGCCGAGTTCATTTGCTATGATATGTGCAAGAGTTGTTTTTCCAAGTCCCGGAGGTCCATACAAAAGAACATGGTCCAAAGCATCTTTTCTTGATTTTGCAGCTTTAATATAAATTTCAAGACTT
>CAMMFF010000008.1:0-57125 GCA_946496065.1 uncultured Clostridia bacterium | reverse complement strand
TGCTTGTCCCTACATAACTCTGTGGATACTCTCCATGCTCAAAATACCAATACTTCTCTGTGCTGTCATATTTAAGTTGATTTGATGACAACACCTTGAAGAACACATTGATTGTGTATGTCGCTCCTGATGACGATGGCGTGAATGTCGTTGCCGTTGAGTTTGGCGCACTGGTGCTTGTTGATATCCCTACAAACACATATCCACTCTTTGCTGTCGGTGTGAAGGTCACAGTCTGACTTACTAGTGCATTTGTTGCTACTGTGGTCAGTGATGCACTCGTCACACTCGCTGTCTTTGTCGCTGGTGTGTTATTGTTGTCATAATAATACCTGACAGACACTGTCCCACCTGTTGCAGAATTACTATACGAAGAACCATTTGTTGACGTCTTGATTTGAACCTTAATTGTTGAAGTCTTTGGTGTCCAGTCTGCATACAGGGTGTCATTTGCATTAGTTGAATAACTTCCACCTGAATTGTAATGTGTCCCCGTTCCTGTTGTGTTGGTATTCCATCCATTTGCCGTGTAACTTGTCTTTGTCAAATTGTTTGTCCCAAGCGTTACGCTCGTTCCGTGTATCTTATATGTCGTTGACGGCAACGTTCCAGTTCCACCGTTTTTATTGTATGTTATTGTATATCGCTGTTTGACATATATGCTCAATGTGTCATTTGAGTCAGGTTTCCATGTGTATGTATATGAATCACTTGATGTTGTGTATAGTTTGGTATATGTGCTTGTTGTTGGGTTGCTCCCTGTCCTTAGATAATAATCATATGTCGCACTGTTGGACAATTTCAATACAACACTATACGAACTTGTTGTATATGTATGCTTAACCGTTGCACTGCCACCCGAAGCAATACTACTGCTTGAAACAGTGCAACTCGATGCTCCGATGCTAAGATTTGTCGTATTAGTTTGTCTTGATGTTCCACCATAATAACGGATTGTTAATGTATATGTATTAATTGTCCAATTTGCAGTGAAAGTTACAGTTTGTTTCTCGTGTAAATAATTGCTTTCCAACAGATTTTTAAAATATTGGACAGTTATCTTTGAAGTCCCATCCCAACTAGTTGAGATATTGCTTGAACTTGAACCATAACAAGCAGAACTTGAAAGTTTATCGTTGTAAGTGTCCGTTGTTGCTGCAGTCCAACCGGCAAAAGTATATCCTGTTCTTGTCGGATTTGAAATTCTCACAGCATCTTCCCATCTTGCACTTGTGGGGGCATAAGTCCCCGAACTACCGCCTGCCAAAGAATAACTTATATAGTATGTAATTTTATCTAAGACAGTATAATAACCATAATCTCGATTTACTTGACTAGCACTTAAAGATACACTCGCTCCGGGCGCCCATACATAATTTCCATTTTCTAAACCTTGAGTTTCTGAAAATCCACAAATATAATAGCCATTTCTCCATTGACCAACCTGAGAACTTGAAGTACCAACTGATGGACTGGTAGTGGAAAAAGCAACTCCTGCCAACATTTTTTTTGATTGTGCTACATTTACTTTTAACATATCATAAAATTCACAAGTGTATTCTTTTCTCAATTTAATATAAATTGTGCAACTGCTTATTTGTGAACCAACAGAACTTGAACTTGGGGCACTTGTTGATGTTTGCACGCTTGACGAACTTGAAGACCCATAAAAGTATACATAACTATATGATGATGTGTAACTTGTGTTGGTAAAAGAAGAGCTTGTGCTTATTCCACAAACCTTATACCCATTTATTCCTGAAATCCTTGCTCTTCGTTTATATTGAAAAAGATTGTAAAAATTATATGAAAAATAAGAACCATCAACCGTTCCTGCACCATTATCAACTGATGCACTTGAATTTTTTGCAGTTCCTGTATTTCCCCAATCTACAGAACTTCCACTTTCTGTTTGCCATTGAATGTGAAAAACATTTTCATTTGTCGAAGTTGACGCTGTGGTTGCACTTCCGCTTCCTGTCTTGTATTGTGCAACAACAGTGAATGTGTAATCCGTGGTCCACAAATTTGCCTCAATTTCTTCGTCATCTTGATCTGAAGAGCCACCTTCGTCTCCTACATCTGTTCCGTTGTCAACATCTTCGTTTTCATTGTTCTCTTGATCATTCGGATTTTCTGTTGTTTCATCTTCGGAAGGTCCCGAAATCCCCCCCCCCGCCAGTCTCGGTTTGAGAAGAAGAACAACCAGACAACAAAACAATTCCGCTTCCAACAAAAGCGAATCCACACAAAATCATAAGCATTATTGCTAACACTTTCTTCATGTTTTTATTATATCTTATATAATAAATAAAATCAACATTTTATCAGTCTTTAGAATCTTTTTTATAAAACATTTTCAAAAAAGGCACAGACCATCGTGGTGCTTTGACACATATTATTTTGATATTTGATTTCTTTTCTTTTTCCATGATATTGTTTTATGCTCATTTTTCACTTTGTGTGACAAACACAAAAACTATGCTAACTGTCCAGCAATTGCACCATCACTGCATGCTGTGACAATTTGTTTCAAAAATCCACATCTGACATCCCCAACAGCAAAAACCCCGTCAACCGAAGTTCTCATATTGGCATCAGTTTTGATGAAACCCTTGTCATCCAATTCCAAAACATTTTGATATATTTCTGTCTTTGGCTTTTTCCCAAGTTCCACAAACAATGCTGATGTTTCAATTTTTTCATCTTCTCCTGCGATTTTTACTTCAACACTGTCAACAACATCTTTTCCCTCAACCTTTTCAATTTCAACATTTGAAAACACTTGGATTTTTGGATTTTTATTGACGCTTGCATATCTCTTCATATCACCACTGTCAAGCACAATAACTTTTGAACAAACTTCTGCAAGGTCCAAAGCACCCTTAATTCCACTGCCACCTTTGCTTGCAACACAAACAGTTTGATTTTTATAAAAATTGGCGTCACAAACCGCACAATAACTCACACCGCGACCAAGGAATTCATTCTCATTTTTTCCCAGTTCCACACTTGAAAGCCCTGTGGCAATTATGATGCTTTTTGCACAATATTGTCCTTTCTTCCCATACAAAACTTTTTCTTTGTCAGAAAAATCTACCTTGTTTATATCATCAAAAACGACTTTGACATCCAAATGTTTGATTTGTTTTGAAAACATTTGACTTAAAGACAATCCATCAATTTCAGATTGAGAAGGAAAGTTTTCAATTCTAGTCAATGAAACAACTTGTCCACCCAAAGCGAACTTTTCAATTATTGCAACATTTTTTCCTCTTCTTTTAGCATAAATGGCTGCTGTCATTCCAGCCACACCACCACCAATAATCAAAACATCATAAATTTCTTTCATAGTTTATATTATATCATAAATTTTTCTAGATTTACAATTTTTCCACTAGAAATATTAAAAAAAGAACAAACATGAATATATGTTTGTTCTTCCAGTTCTCCAATTATCTCTTTGAGAATTGAGGTGCTTTTCTTGCTTTCTTGAGTCCATATTTCTTTCTTTCCTTCATTCTTGGGTCACGAGTAAGAAGTCCAGCATCTTTAAGTTCTTTCTTATATGTTTCACTAACCTTAACAAGTGCTCTTGCAATTCCGTGACAAATTGCTCCCGCTTGTCCAGAAATTCCACCACCATCAACATTGACAACAACATCAAATTTATCTGCTGTTGAAGTGAGTGTCAAAGGTTGTTTTGCAATGATAATCAGAGTATCTCTTTGAAGATATTCTTCAACATCTCTTCCATTAACTTCAATTTTGCCAGAGCCAGGATACAAACGAACTCTTGCTATTGATTTTTTTCTTCTTCCTGTTGCTATAAAGCAACCACCCTTATTTTGTTGTTTCTTCTCAGCCATTATTCAATTGCTCCTTTTAATGCTACTGTTTCAGGTTTTTGTGCTTCATGATTGTGATTTGCATCTTTGTAAACATGAAGTCTTGTAAATTGTTTTCTTCCCATTGTGTTTTTTGGAAGCATACCTTTTATCGCTTTTTCAACAACTTTACAAGAGTTGTTCTTCATCAAAGTTGAATAATCAACTTCTTTAAGTCCTCCAACATATCCTGTGTGCCAACGAAGTTTCTTTTGTTCCAACTTCTTTCCTGTCAAAACAACTTTGTCAGAATTGATAACAATCACGAAATCTCCTGTGTCAACATGTGGAGTGTAGATAGTCTTATTTTTACCAGTCAAAATGTCTGCAACTTGGCTTGCAAGTCTTCCAAGTGGCATATTGGTTGCATCAACAACAAACCATTTTCTTTCAACAGTTGCTGGGTTTGCCATGTAAGTTTTCATTATTTTCTCCCTTGAAATATTTTATTTTTAGAAATTTTGTTGACGAAAATCCCTTTTGGATGTTCGTCCGATTCAAAGATTATCACTTTGCCAGTAAGCGATAATTGCCGTTGTTATTTCTCACTGCGATTTTTTTGGGGCTAACAATAAAAATCGCCTTCAAAATAAAGACGATTATATTTTAATGAAACTAATATCTTTTGTCAAGCATTTATCCTAAAAATACTGAAAAATTTTTATTTCAAATTGATATATCAGCCCACCAATCTTTCGATGTCAGAAGATGTAATTGAATGGTCCTGAACTTTGCTTGCTGTGGCAACTAAGGAGTTGTATTTTATTGCATCTTTAAACAATGAACTTTTTTCTTTCTTGTCAATTTCATTCAAATCAGTCACTCTCTTGGCTTTTGCCTCTGCTTTTTCAAGCAACATTCCAGAAATCGCTGTCAACATATATGCCAAATGTTTTTCATTCTCCACGTTTTTAACAGCAGTTGAAAACTCTTTGTCCTTAAGTGGGACAACACTGTTTAATCTCACGACAAATTCTTTATCTGAAGAAGAATTGTTTGCAAGCATTTGAACTTTTGGACAGCAATTTTTCAAGACTTCTGCCCTTGCTTTTTCAAAATCCCCACCTTGCTCAACAACATTCAAAACTTCACTTAACTTATCTTTGAAAAAGTCAGGAATTGAAAGTTCATCCTCTTTCAAAAAATATGTATTATACTTGCTGATGAGATACAAAAAGTTAGAACGAGAATGATTGATGTCATATTTGGAACTTGCACTCACCCTCCCATCTTTATCAAAATTTGTTAAATCAAAGAAATATAAAAAGCTCATTTGTTTTCTCCTTTGGATAAGTCTATCTTACCACAAACAAAATGAATAAATCAAACAAATTTTTGAATATTTATACATTTTTTCTAAAAAGTTTTGATGCAATACAAGACAATTTCAGTTGCATAAAGGTTTCCACCATAATAGCGAAGATAGAATTTGTAATCATCTCTCAAATTTTCAATCATTCTCGGAATTTCAAAAAGGTCTGTGTTGTTGTGATAAACAGAAAGCATGAGATTTGGAAAATCTTTTTTGATATGCTCTTCACAACCCTTTAATGCTGCTTTCTCTCCACCTTCAATGTCCATTTTTATCATGGAAATCTTATCTTTTATATCATCGTCCAAACTGACTTGTTCAATTTCAATATCACCCAAAACACTTGTTTGATTGGCGGAATCAGATGTTAAATTTTTCTCCAAAAACACCTTACCTTTCCCATCTCCTACCGCTTTGTTGACAATCTCGATGTTTTGATAGTTTTTCAGGTTTTGTTTCATTTTTTCAATCACGTTTGGAGTTATCTCATAACAATAAATTTTCTTATAACAATCACAACCAAAACATCTAACAAAATCTATTGTTGTTTCGCCATAATAAGCCCCAACATCAACAAAAACTTCATCATTCAACTTTGGCAAAATATCCAAATCAAAATATTGTGAATAAATTGTTTCAATCGCTTTTTTCAAATTCAAAAAATCAAAATTATAAAAATTGTTAAGAATCGCATATAAGACAAACTTTGAACGACAATCCGCCAACCTTTCATATAACCAAACAAAGTCATCAAAATAATCTTTAAAAACTCCTGCCTTTTTATGCAAAATATCAAAATCATTATCTTTAAATGACAGTCGCCCCCAATATGGATATTTATCCCAATAAGCACTTAAAGAATCTTGAATTGGAATTGGCACTTTTGTCAAAAATTTGTTTTTCATATTTGAAAAAAGTTTGTTTCTGCTGCTTGTTTTAAAGTCATTAATTAAATCACTAAAATAATTATCTAACCACATAAAATCTCCTATAAATTTTTATTCACATAAGAAAATAATGGTTAATTCGCTGCTTTTGGTTTTATTTCAAAATATTTGTATTTTATTTACAATTATGCTAAAATTATTTATGACATTAATCAAAAATAAAGGATAGATTATGATTATAAGAAAAGCAAAAGATGGCGAAATAAAAAAAATAATCGATCTAGGAAATAAGGCTTTTACACCCATAAGATATGAAGGGTATGATTTTAGGAAACCAGTTCCTCTATTGTATGCAAATAGCATTGATTACTCTTCAATCCATTATGTGATTGAAGATAACAAAGGAAAATTTATTTCCCAAGCCGCAAATTTAGTAAGAACAATAAATATAAACAACAACCAAATACTTTTTGGAAATGTCGGGACTGTTTCAACGCTTCCAATCTGTCAAGGAAAAGGACTTATGTCCATGCTCATGAAACAAATTGAAGAAGACGATATCAAAAACAATGTTTGCTTTTCTGTTTTGATTGGTGACAGAAAAAGATATAACCACTTTGGATATGAAAAAGTGGGTTATGTTTTTAAATTTCATGTAACACGTCGCCTTATCAATGCCAACAGCGATTTAAAGATAAGAAAAATATCTAAAACCAGCAGCGATATCAACAAATTATATGAAATTTATTTAAAAAATTCCAAAATCGTTTTAAGAACAAAAGAGAATTTTTACCTTGCTCTAAAGGCAAAAAAATGCGATATCTATTCTATTTGCGATAAAGAAAACATTATTGGATATTTTTCATATCAAGCACAGGAAAATTACATAAAAGAATTTTATATAACAGATATAACAAAAACAGAACAATCCTTAAATACAATATTCAGTTCATTAAAACTGATTGACACTAATTTTATTGTCAACCCTTTAGACATAAATTATGTCAACGAACTTTCAAAGTTCTCAAAAGAAATTTCAATTTTTGACGAAATTCAAATCAAAGTTTACAATCTTCCTCAATTCATAACAATGCTTTTTGAACTTAATAAAGAGGTTGTCAGATATGAAAATAATTGCTATACCTTCAATATAGATGGAGAATCATACAAAATAAAAATTAAAAATAACAATCTCAAAATAAAAAAAGAAAATAACAAAAACTATCAAACTTTCACGAGCCAAGAATTTGTAAGATGGATAATGCAACCAAATTATTACAATCAAAAGAAATTATCTTTCATTTTTTATCTTAATTATGCTGATTTGATTTAAAATTTAATACATAAGATATAAAGTAATCCCCAATTTATTGCTTTATATCAACAATTATGTTAAACTAAACAAATCAAAATGACCTCATAGTAAAACAGGATATTACGGTCCCCTCCTAAGGGATTGTTCTGGGTTCGAGTCCCGGTGGGGTCACCAACATATTCTTTTAGGAGTTTTTATGTCATTTGTTTCAATCTCTATTAAAGAGGCCATGGAAAAAATTAATGCCACCCATGATGGCTGGTTTTTGCCGGCCATACAAAGACAATATGTTTGGGGAAGCAGGTATGAAAGCGAAAAGTATATTTGCAAATTATTTGATTCGATTTTAAGGGGCTATCCTATCGGCACCTTAATAGTGTGGAACACTGATAAAGAAATACCTTATAGAGAGTTTTTAACAGACTATACCGATGACCAAATTGCACCTTTTGTTGACAAATCTTTATATTCTAGATCAGACAAGTGGTTAGTTTATGATGGACAACAAAGATTGCAGACTCTCTTTTCATGTCTCAAATATACGTTAAATAATAGAGTATTAATATATAATCTATTCTTTGATCTCGATAACAATGAGGACATGGATGCAACAGGGTTCAGTTTCATTGAAAAAAATGAAAATTTGCAACCTGGATATATATCAATTCCAAATCTTTTTATTCAACAAGATGGCAGCAAAACACAATATAGAAACAGAGTTAAAAATGATATCCCTCCTGATATGTTGCTTGATAAAGAGGAATATTTTGAAACTATCATTGATAAACTTTGGGATGTTTTTGTCAGAAAAGATATAAAATCACTTGCTTATTTTCCAATTGATAAGAGTTATAGTGAAGATAGGGTCAACGATATTTTTCAACGACTTAATTCTGGAGGTGTTCCACTATCTGGTGCAGATTTATTATTGTCTAGAATTAAAGAAAAAAATTATAATTTCGAAGAAAGTCTTCAAAAAGAGACTGCTCAAATTTCATCAATAACACAAGGCTACATATTTGAACCTAATTCAATATTACAGTTAATAAACCTAATTATAAAAGAAACTACAAGAATAGATCCAAGTAGAATAAAAGATAGTGAATTAACAAAATTCATTGATGTATCAATTAAATTATTTGACCCATTAAATAAATTTTTTAAAAATTTTTTATATGACATATTTAAAATAAATAACAAATCAATAATTGTAAGAAGTGGCGCTTTACTTCCTCTAATTATTTACATCTATTATAGGTCCTTAGATGGAATTTCTTTTTTGAAAATTAGTGAAGAAAACATAAATAAAATGAAACAATACTTTATTCTATCTCAATTAAATGATTGGAACACAAACAATTATTACAGAATGTTCTAAGAAAGCAAAAAATAATAAAGATTTTCCATTAGAAATAATTAAAGATATTGCAATTAAAAATAATAGACCTACAACAATTAAGGCTTCTACAATGGAAAATTATAAATGGTTTACATTAAAAATACTGACACCAAATCGTATTTTTATAAGTTCTAAAATCATTGAAGGACGATATAAACCAGAATTGGATCACATATTCCCTATGAAATTAAAAAACAAACCTAAAAATTATAATGTTAATGTTATATGGAATTTACAACCTGTTGAAGGCATACTTAATGCAAATAAAGGAAATACACATCCGAAAGAGTTTTTTGAAAAAAATAAAAATTATCTTAAAGATTATGATTTTTTACCTAATATGAATAATTTATCTTGGAACGATCATGAAAAGTTCATTAACTATCGTAAAAAGAAAATGATAAAATTTATGAAGAATACTTATAATATTGATATTCAATAAAGCTCTTCTAATTTCAGAAGAAATATTTGTTAAAAAATTAATTATGTGATATATTTTAATAAATCGGAGTTTTTTATGATTAATGTTTGTTACAGTGGAAATAAAAAAATTTTTGAGGGTTTGCTCTTGGCAGTTCTCTCACTTGCAAGGGTCACTCAAGAAGAATTAAAGGTTCACATTTTAACGATGGATTTACATGATGAAAATCCAAATTTTTTGCCTTTTTCAGACGAACAAATTGCACTTCTAGACAAAATTGTTAAAGAAAAAAATCCTAACAGCCAAGTTGTTAAAATTGATGTTACAAAAGAATATGTCCAAGAATTGAGAGATGGAAAGAATCATCACAATGGCTACACCCCTTATGCCACTTTGCGTCTTCTTTTGGATTTGGTTCCAAACATGCCTGACAAAATGATTTATATGGACATTGACACCATGTGCGTTTCAGACATCAAACAACTTGATGATGTCGACATTGAAGGGTATGATTTTGGTGCAACAAAAGACTATATGGGTAGATTTTGGATCAACAGACATTACTGCAACTCGGGTGTCATGACAATGAATCTCAAACAAATCAAAGAAAATGGTTTGTTTGTTAAATGTCGCAGGAAAGTCAACAAAACAAAAATGCTTATGCCTGACCAAACTGCTTTGAACAAATATGGCAAAAAGAAATATCTTCCTTTCAAATTCAATGAACAAAGAAAAATTAAAGAAAATACAGTCGTTAAACATTTTTGCAAAGGAATTGTTTTCTTCTTGCCTTTTGGAATGCATATTTACAACATCAAACAATGGCAACGCGAGAAAGTTCATAAAAGCCTGAAAATTTTCCGTTTTGATGACTTATATGAGAGAGTTGATCAATTGAAAATTGACTATCCAGAATGTTTTTAACAAAAAAAGAACAAGTTTAATCACTTGTTCTTTTTTTTGCACATTCTTCACAAATGCCGTAAAAGTTCACATCTTGTTTCAAAATATTAAACCCCTTGACCATGTTTGAAAAACTTTTGTCAAATTCTTCTGTTATGGGTTTATCAATAATTTTGCTGCAAACATTGCAAACCAAATGAAAGTGATTTTCTCTGACATAGTCAAAGTGTGCCACATTATCCTTTGTAACTATTTTACAAATTTCGCCTTCTTCAACCAAATGGTTTAAGATTCGATAAATGCTCACCTCCCCAATTTTCATGCCCTCGTTCAATGCGTCAGCATAAATTTGAGAAACGGTGGGGTGATCAAATCGATTTAACAAATTGTTAAGAACATATTCTTTTTGCTTTGTTTTACGATGGTTTGTCATTTAAAACTTCCCTCTTATTTGTTTTTCTTTTCTCTTCTGAAACACATAAACCAATCTAAGCAATATTGGTCTTCTGTTTGATTTTCCACTCTTTCTTTTGCTGTTCCGCAAGAACCAGCAGTTGGAACAATGACATCTTGTCCTGGTCTCCAATCAGCAGGAGTTGCAACATCATCTGCATCAGCTTTTTGAAGTGCGATGATAATTCTCTTAATTTCATCAAAGTTTCTTCCAGTTGAAAGTGGATAATAGAGAATTGTTCTAATGATTCCCTTTGGGTCTATAACAAAAACCGCTCTAACAGCTTGAGTGTTTGACTGACCTGGTTGAATCATTCCATATTTGTTTGCAACTTCCATTCTGATATCTTCAATCAATGGAAATTTGACTTCAATATTTTTCTTTCCATTCCATTCGAGTTCTTGAATTTTTCTAAGCCAAGCAATATGTGAATAAATTGAATCAACCGAAAGTCCAACAAGTTCAGTGTTCAACGCCTTAAATTCTTCCGCCATTGAACCAAATGTCATAAATTCTGTTGTGCAAACTGGCGTGAAGTCTGCAGGGTGAGAGAAAAGAATCACCCATTTCCCTTTGTAGTCTTCAGGGAAATTGATTGTCCCCTGTGTTGTGTTTGCTGTAAAACTCGGTGCTTTGTCGCCAATCAATGGCATTCTGTTGTATTCCATTTCCATAATTTTTCTCCTTTTTAGAAAATGTTTCTTATTGAAAATCATTTTCATTAAGATTATATCAAAATAAAAAGAATTTGCAAACAAAATCAACAAATTCTTCAACTTTTTCTTGGAACATCAAATTTAGCTAGCAGAAACTCATATTCACCAAATCTATGCTTTCTTATTGGATAGGAAACACCATCATCAAAATGAATAAGCAAACATGGAGAAATGTTGTGATATGACTCTAGATATTCATAACAAACCGCATGCTTATCTTTAATCAACCTTTGAACCATTGCATGATAATTGAAATACATGAAATTAATATGTTCTATTTTGAAATTTTTTACGCATTTTCATCATTTTGAATTGGATCAATCTTTGGCAAATTTTCCGCAGGATCTTCTTTGGTTTTTCTTTTTTTCCATTCCAAAATAACGGCAATTGTTGCTCCAACGAGACCTCCAACAAAGTCACAAATGATGTCATACATTGTGTCCATAATTGCCATACGACCAATCAAATCTTCTGTGATTTGTGCATCATTGTGAAATAAAATGTCAGTTGTAAATTCCCAAATCTCCCAAACTCCCCCGCACATCATTGCAACTGAGAAAGTCAACATAAACAGCCAAAACAAAGATACTTTGTTGTGTTTGCTTTCTTTGAAAAGAACATATGCCAAAACCGCTATCAAAATTCCACTTCCCAAGTGAACAACCTTGTCAAAAGGAGTCCACAATTTGTAAACCTGCCATAAAGAACCAATCAAAAGTGATAAAATTAAAAATATTTGATAACTTATAACAACAGCAAGCCCAAACTTTGTCTTAAAAATCAGATTGAGCAAAAAAGGTATCCACGCACAAATCAAGTATCCGAGAATGAACAAATAAGACATATATCTCATTTCAACAATGTCCAAACAAGCCAAAATGGTGTAAACAATCAAATTCACAACTGCAATTAATGTGGAGATGATTGAAATCCATAGCAAATTTTTTCTCATATCGCCCTACTTTTAATAATTATATTATATAATATCACAAGACAAAAAATTTACAAATAAAATCTTAATTAATAAAACAAAAAAGACATGCAAATCATGTCTTTTTTCACCATTTTTACAACTATTTTTTCATAGTTAATGCACTTGTAATCAAAGAAACAACACCAATCACTGCATTGACAATAAGTGTAGCCCAATTTGCCACACGGCCAGTAACTTTTTCAGTTATTGGATCGGCTTTTCCGTCGCAGTATGTTCCTGTGACAATGCAATTTACAATCACTAAAACTGCCACTGCAATTGCTGACAACAGAAGCCCAAATGTTGCAAATTTGTTAAAACCAGAACTTTTAACAACACCCAAATCTGCCAAAAGTTTCAAAATTGCAAACAAAGCCAAAAGTGCTGCAAAGATAACAAGCAACAACAACACAACAGAAAGTCCTGTGTTTGCTCCGTCTTCAAAACTGATTAAGTCATAGCCAGATCTGTTATAAATAGTTTCTCCAACTACAAGCCAAGAAAATTGTGGAAGTGCCATGAAACCAAGAAGAAGCCCTGCCAAAACAAGTGTGACAAAATCCCACAACGCTCTCATGTTTGATTTTTTAGATTTTTTTGCCATTTTTATCCTCCTTTCCTTATTTATATTTTAACAAAGAAAAAGTTGCTAAGTCAACAAAACTTAGCAACTTACATCAAGATTTTAAAGCAAAATACAAAGCACTCCGCCTTTACCTTCATTGATGATTCTTCCAAGTGTTTTCTTCATCTTTCTTTGGGCATCTGCTGGCATCATGACAATTTTGGAACTTATGTTGTCATCAATCAAGGAATACAGACTTTTCCCAAGAAGATTTGTATCCCAAATGCCTTCTGGATCGCTTTCAAATCTTTCTGTCAAAAAGTCCACCAAATCCTGACTTTGAGTCTCCGTTCCAACAAGAGGTGTAACTTCCGTTTCAACATCAACTTTGATGATGTGCAAACTTGGAGCAGACGCTTTGATTTTGACACCAAACTTATTGCCTTGTTTAACAACTTCTGGCTGTTGCAAGGTGTATTCTTGTTTCCCAGGAACAACGATGCCATATCCTGTTTGTTCCACTTCTTCAAGTGCATCTTTGAGTTTGTCATATTCCACTTTTGCCACAGCCAAGTTTTTGATGTATGAAACAAGTTCATAGTCGTCATTGATTGCAAAACCACATTCATCAGAAAGCACTCTATAGAAAAGATTTTCCTTTGGAATGACATTGAATCTGATAATTCCTTCGCCCATTTCAATGTTAGAGAAAGTTATTGGGTCAAAACTCTCACTCTCTGTGAAAACCACACTTTCTTTGTTCGCGTCCCCAATTTTTCTGACATCTTGTGCAAATTTCTTAACTTCAGAAACAATTTCAGAGATGATTGGATTTGCAAAAGAAAGTGCTTGAATCCATTTAGGCATTTTGACTTTAATAGATTTAACAGGAAATTCCAACAAGACTTTTTCAAAAATTTTGTCAACATCTTGCTCTTTCATTTCCGCAACATTCATCACCACAACTTGCGCTTGATATTTTTCACTTAAATTTTGAGCCAATTTTTTGCTTTCAGAATTGTTTGGATTTTTGCAGTTAAGAACAATGACAAATGGTTTTCCACAAGCCTTCATTTCGCTGACAACACGCTCTTCAGCAGAGATGTAGTTTGCCCTTCCAATGTCAGTCACAGAACCGTCAGTTGTGACCACAATGCCAATTGTGGAATGTTCTTCAATAACCTTTTTTGTTCCAATTTCTGCTGCCTGTTCAAAAGGCATTTCTTCATCTGACCAAGGCGTTTTGACAAGTCTTGGCTTATCATTTTCTGTTGCCCCCATTGCACCACTAACCAAATAACCCACACAATCAATCATTCTCACTTTCAAGTTAATTTTGTCAGCAACTGAGATTTTGACTGCTTCGTTTGGAACAAATTTTGGTTGAGTTGTCATAACAGTTTTCCCGTCAGCACTTTGAGGAAGTTCATCAATTGCTCTGTCTCTGACATTTTTGTTTTCGATGTTTGGAATGACAAGTTTTTTCATAAATTCAGAAATAAAGGTTGATTTCCCCACCCTAACAGGTCCAACCACGCCGACATATATATCACCATTGGTGCGAGTTTTTATGTCTTCATAAATTTGATACTTTTCCATTTAAACCTCCAAGTTAGAATAATTTATGAAAAAAAGAGATTAAATAGAACAATATAAAATAAAAGCAAGAATTTATTTCTTGCTTTTTGTTTTATTTTTAATCAAATCATAACTCATTTCAACAAGTGGAACAACCTCTTCCAAACTTACCTCTTCCAAGATCACTGAAATCCAATGGACTTTGTTCATGTGATAGGCAACATAAACCCCCTTGTTTTGCAAAAGCGGTTGCCTAAGCATAGGGTCGCATTTCAAATCTAGCACATCGACAATTCTGTTTTCATTTCCAGTGATTTTGTTTTTCTCAACTGGTAGGACTGCTCCAAACCATTTTTTGTTTCCTTTGTGACGTAAAATGGCGGTTTTAAAGTCCTTATCAAAAGGAAAGTCAGGTTCTACGCCAAAATCTTCTTTGACATAATCAAACAGTTGTTCTCTTGTCATCTTCTTCCTCTTTTGTGGTTTCTGTTTCATTATTTTCGGTTTGTTTTTGGCTGACATCATTATCTTGTGCAACCTCTTGAACTTGCTCAGAATTTTCTTCTTTTTTATGCTTTTTGAAAATCTTGTCCTTGAAATGAACTTTGTTTTCAGTTCCAGAGAGCAAACGCTTGATGTTCCCCCTGTGCAAGATGACAATAAGCAAAAAGTTGAGCCAAATGATGACAATCAAAGGAATGAACCACATAACTTGCTCAATTGCAAAAAGACAAGTTGCATAGATTGAAAGTGTCAAAATGAATGTCAAAGAAATCACGAATGGATAATCAATGAAGAAGAACAAAATGAAACAAAGTGCAAACATAATCAATGAAACCCACCATAAATCTGGGTGGAAAACAAACATACCAAATGTGCACGCAACACCCTTTCCGCCTTTAAATTTGTAAAATACTGGGAAACAATGCCCCAAAATCGCACCGAAAGCAGCCAAAAAGTATGCCAAATTGCCAAAGCCAACAAAGTAATGCTCAAACAAAAAATAGCACGCAATCGCAGGTCCACCAGATTTGATCGCTTCCATGATGAGTGTCAAGAATGCCTCTCCAAAGCCACGAGTTCTGAGCATATTCATTGTCCCTGGATTTTTGCTTCCAACAGTTGTTATGTCTTTTTTTGCAAACATCCAAGAAAATATTCTTGCAAAATTGATGTTTCCAATCAAATATCCCACAACAAGTGCAATTGCCAAATATAAATAAACTATCATTCTTCCTCCTTTCCCTTAAACACCAATTCAATAGGTGTTCCGGAAAAATCAACTTTTTCTCTCAAACGATTTTCCAAATATCTCTCATACGAAAAATTGATAAACTGCGGTTGTGTGCAGAAAAACACAAACTTTGGAGGATTTGTGCTTGGCTGAGTTACAAACAAAATTTTGCACTTCTTTCCATTTTTTGAAGGTGGTTCAAAATTCAAAATTGCATCATGCAAAATATCATTCAAAATTCCCGTTGAAATTCTTCTTGAAGAATTTTCATAAACTTCATCAACCGTTGTCATGATTTCTGACAATCCTTTTCCTGTGAGTGCTGAAACAAACAAAACTTTGAAATATGACATGAATGACAGCTTGCTTTGCAAAAGTTTTGTATATTCGTCCTTCGTCATTGTTCTTTCGTCCCACTTGTTGACAACGATAATGTTTGGCTTTTTTGCTTCATGAACGAAACCAGCAATTCTGACATCTTGCTCTGACAATTCTTTTGTCGCATCAAAAACAATAAGTGCAACATCACTCATTTCAATTGCAGACATACTGCGAAGAACAGAATAACCCTCAACTGACTGTTTTTCGACAGAACGCTGTCTGCGAAGTCCAGCAGTGTCAACAAGGAAATAGTCTTTCTTGTTGCATCTGAATGGAATGGTCACCGAATCCCTTGTTGTTCCCTCAATGTCGCTCACAACAACTCTTTTCTTTCCAAGCAATCTGTTTATGATTGAACTTTTCCCAACATTTGGACGTCCAACAAGAGTGATTTTGATGCCATTGTTCTCTTCAATTCCGTCGTCTTCAGGAAAATATGACACAACTTTATCAAGCACATCACCAATGCCCTTGCTTTGTGCACAAGAAATTGGCATTGGGTCGCCAAGTCCAAGTCCATAAAATTCATAGGTCGCCGACAAATCAAAAGTGTCAAGTTTGTTGACAACCAAAACAACAGGGACTTTTTGTTTTCTCAAAAGTTTTGCAACATCTTCATCGGACTGAGTGATCCCTGTTTTTCCGTCAACGAGAAAAATGATTACGGTTGCATTTTCAATTGCAAGCATGACTTGTTCGATGATTTCTTTTTGGAAAACATCTTCACTGGCAAGTTCCACTCCACCCGTGTCAACAATCGTAAAATCTCTGCCACACCAATTTGCGTCAGCATAAAGCCTGTCACGAGTCACACCCGCAACATCATCAACAATGCTTATTCTTTTTCCACAAATCTTATTGAAAAATGTTGATTTCCCAACATTTGCTCTTCCAACGATTGCGACAATAGGCTTAATCATATATAAAAATATATCATAAAAACAAAATATAAGCAAACATTTCTCTTCTTTTTCAGAGCGAATTTTAGACAAAAGTTTCCAGTTGTCTATTTTCTCTTTTTGCAATCCAGATTACAGCTTTCACAATGAGCGCAAAGTTGTTTTTTCTTAAACTTCTTGACAATCATTGTCACGGCCAAAGCAATCACAAACAAAGACAACAAAACAATGAATGGTTTCCAGAATCCAAAAACTTCAAAAGCAAAACTGATGTTGTAAATGACAAAGACCACAATGTATGCAGTCAGAAGTTGAATTGCAATGCTTATACAAGTCCATTTCCCGCCAATTTCTTGCAGAAGCATGGAAATTGAAGCTATGCAAGGTGTATAGAGCAAACAGAACACAAGGAAGGAAATCACGCTTGCCTTTGAAGAGAAATAGACCACACTTGTTGAAAGAAGAATGGACTGTGAAATAAGTTTTGTTGCCCCCGCATCAATTCCGTTGAACATGGCAATTGACGACACAACAACTTCTTTTGCCACAAGACCAGCAAAAAGTGAAGCCACAATCGCCCAATTGTCAAACCCAAGTGGTGCAAAAATTGGTGCAAGAAACTTCCCAAAACTTTCAAGCATACTCTGCCCACCTTCAGATGCAACATAAGAGAAAGAAAAACTAAAAGATGACAAAAGCCAAATGACGATGTTCATGGAAATCATAACCGAGCCAACTTTGATGAGAAATGTTTTAACGTTCTTCCACAAAATGTTCCCAACTCTTTTCAAAGAGGAAACCCTGTAAGGCGGAAATTCCAAAATGAAAGTCTGTTTTTGACTTTTAAGCACTGTGACATCAAGAATTTTTGAAATAGTAATTGCCACCACAACTCCCAAAAGATAGAGTCCAATTATGCAAAGCAAATTGCTTGCTCCAAAAAATGCTCCACCAATGACTGTGTAGATTGGAATTTTTGCCGAACAACTCATGTATGGACAGAGAATGGCAGTCTTTATCTTTGCATTCTTATCGTCCATATTTCGAGAAGTCATAATTGCAGTGGTCGAGCACCCAAACCCCATAAGAAGTGTATAAACACTTTTCCCCGAAAGACCAATCTTCCCCAAAATGTCTTCAAAAATGAAGGCAATTCGGGACATATATCCACTGTCTTCCAAAATGGATAGAAAGAAAAACAAAAGCACAACTTGTGGCAGGAAAGAAAGGACAGTTCCGACACCACCAAAAATGGCGACATTAAACAGGTCATAAATCCATGACTGACCAAACGAATTTTCAATCAAGTTCAAGATTGGCGTGGTCAAGACTTCCAAAAAACTTCCCAAACAATCTGATAAAAATGCTCCCAGTGAAAAGAATGTCAAATAGAAAATGGCAGACAAAATCAAAAGGAAGATTGGAAATGCCAACCATTTGTTCAAAACAAACTTGTCCAACTTACTTTTGCCGTACACCTGATTTGTTCTGACTGTGCAAGCCTTGATGATTTCGTCAATGTAGTCATATCTGAGTCCACTTATGATTTCCAAACTGTTTTTGGGAACACTTTGGAAAATTTTTTCAGCATCAACTTCTCCAACTTCTTGAAAAAACTTTTCATCTTTCTCGTATGCTTTGATGAGCATATACTCTTCTGTGCAACCTTTTTTTGCAGGCAAAACATCCCCGTCAAATTTCAAGTTTTTAATGTATGGAAGTTTCGCTTTGTGCCCACTTCCTTTTGAGGCACACTCTTTGAGTTTATCAACATTAATTTTCTTCTCGGCATTGATACCAACAACATCGACACCAAGCATTTTCCCCAGTTTGTCATAGTCAATTTTGAAAATTGGTCTTTTGTCAATTTCATTCACAGCAACCACAACATCACAACCTTTTTCCAAAAGACAAAGCGTCAAATAGAGATTTCTTTGCAAATTGTTTTGGTCGCAAATATTGATAATTTTTTTATTTGTGCTTTCAAAAATGGTCTTGACTGAAACCTCTTCTTCAAAAGAAAGCGGACAAAGAGAATAGATTCCCGGCGTGTCAATCACCGCATACTCTTCTCCACCAAAAACAAAAGATTTTTCCTTGTTTTCAACCGTTACACCATGCCAGTTCCCAACGTGTTCGTTTGAATGTGTCAAACTGTTAAACAAAGTGGTTTTTCCAGCATTTGGATTCCCGACTAATAAAATTTCTTTCATCAAACACCAACCTTAACAACCCCAAAAACTCAAATTTCCAGAACTTCAATTCTGCTCAGAAGTCCAACACGAACACTGAGCAAATATCCCCTAAGTTCAATCAAAAAGACTTTTTTTTGAAGTGAAGTTGCCACGATTTTAACCTTCTCTCCAACAGTGAAACCGAGTTCCATAAAACGTCTCAAAACTGCATCATTTTCGGAAGAAAAACCGACAATTTTATATAATTTCATTTTCTTTGCTTGATTTAAAGTTGTCATATAGTAAGTTATGGGCTTGCCTTTCCACTTATTCAAAATAATGCGGACAAATTTACTATGAATTGTGTGAAAATGTTTGTCTTAATACAAAATATTGTGTTATACTATTCATAGTTAAAGGAGAAACAACATGAAATGTATTTATTGTGGTTGTGAAGAAAGCAAGGTTTTGGACTCTAGAAGCACTGATGAATCAAATTCCATCAGAAGAAGAAGAGAATGTCTCGGTTGTGGGAGAAGATTCACTACATATGAAACTGTCGAAACGGTGCCAATTTTGGTCGTTAAAAAAGACGGAAGTCGCCAACCTTTCAATATTGAAAAAATCAAATGCGGAATGATTAAAGCCTGCGAAAAAAGACCTGTTTCCATTTCTCAAATCGACCAAATGGCAGAGGATATTGAAAAACAAATTCAAAACTCATTGAAACAAGAAATCTCTTCTCAAGAGATTGGCGAAATGATAATGGAAAAATTGAAAGCTGTGGACGAAATTGCCTACGTCCGTTTCGCTTCAGTTTATCGCCAATTCAAAGATGTGACAAACTTCATCAAACTCATCACAGAAATGTAATTAAAGAACTTTTTATGGACGATAAATCAAAAAAGAAACCCGAATTTGAAGATGTTTTATTTGATGACATTTTTGAAAAACAACCCACATTTGATGATAAAGTAAAAAAAAGAAAATCGTGGACGAACCACTCCGGGAAACATTCGTTTTTCACAAGGAATGTGGAGAACTAACAAAGAAAAAGAAAAGCATACAGAAGATACTTGGAAAGAAAGATTACCATAAAAATAGCAGATACAACTCTGCTATTTTTCTTTTTTCTTCGCCCCTGCACTCATAAGGTATGGTGGATTTGGATTGGCATTTGCAAACAATTCCACCAAAACGGCATCTTCGCCAACCTTAACAATTTGACTGAGCGGAATAAAAAGTTCCATTCCACTCTTAAACACATTCCAAAAATTGCGTTCTCCCGGAACTACAATGCCCTGCAGACAGCCATTTTCCAAATTGAAAATGACATCAACAATATGACCCAATCTTCGACCGTCAACCACATTGACAACTTCTTTGCATCTTAACTCTAAAAATGATGTTTCCATGTGGTAATTTATGTCGCAATTTGTCTAAAAATTCATAAAAACAAAATAAATTAATCAATAAAATTTTTGATTGTTTTCAAAGCATTTTTCTCAAGTCTGGAAACCTGTGCCTGAGAAATTCCAACTTCTTCGCTGACCTCCATTTGGGTTTTTCCAACATAATATCGCATAAGCAAAATTTCTTTTTCTCTTTCAGAAAGGTTTTTGATTGCATCATTCAATGACAACTTTTCAAGAATGTCATCATCACAATTTTTGTCATCAGCGATTTGGTCCATGATTCTGATTGTTTCATTGCCGTCATTATAAATCGGTTCACTCAAAGAAATTGTTTCACTTATGGCATCAAGTGCAAAAGTCACATCTGAAAGTGGCATCTCAATCATCTGGGCAATCTGCTCAAGTGTTGGTTCGCTGTTGTTTTCTTTGATATAGTGCTCTTTTGCTTGCAAAGCCTTGTAAGCTGTGTCTCTGATTGAACGAGAAACTCTGACTGAATTGTTGTCGCGAAGATATCTTCTGATTTCTCCAACAATCATTGGAACAGCATAGGTTGAAAATCTGACATTAAGTGTTTCGTCAAAATTGTCAATAGCCTTCAAAAGTCCAACACAACCAACTTGAAACATATCATCTGCCTTGTCACAATGACCAGAAAATCTCTGAACAACCGAAAGGACAAGTCTGAGATTTGCAACGACAAATTTGTCTCTTGCAAATTCATCACCTTGCTTGACTTGTTTGAGAAGATCCATAATTTCTTGGTTTTTAAGTTTTGGAAGATTTGAAGTATTGACGCCCGAAATGACAACTCTGTTTGACATAGTTCACCCCTTGCTTTTTGTTATAGAGTTATCTTTCCCATGCCAATCAAAACTATGCAAACCAAAGCAAAAACCAAAAAAATAGTGTTCTTTCGCCAAAAATCAACAAAAGATCCAAATCTTCATAAGTTTACATTTCGTTGACTTTTTCCAGTTTTTTTCGGAGTTTTGAAAAAATTTTCTTTTCAATTCGAGAAATGTAACTTTGACTTATTCCCATCATATCAGCAACCTCTTTTTGCGTTTTCTCTTCATTGCCTGCAAGTCCAAAGCGAAGATACATAATCATCTGTTCTCGACTGTCGAGATTTGCTATCACACTCATGAGAATTTGCTTTTCTGCTGAAGTTTCAATGTTTTTTGAAACACATTCTTCATCAACTGAGATGATGTCCGCCAAAAGCAGTTCGTTGCCTTCTCCGTCCGATGACAAAGGTTCGTCAAGAGAAATTTCGTTTTTTATTCTTGTGTTTTTTCTAAGTTGCATCAAAATTTCATTTTCAATGCAACGAGAAGCATAAGTCGCAAGTTTGATGTTCTTGTCAATGCTGTAAGTTTTGACCGCCTTTATCAGCCCAATCGCTCCAATGGAAATCAAATCCTCAAGTTCAATTCCTGAAGTTTCAAATTTTTTGGCAATATAAACAACAAGTCTTAAGTTGTGTTCAATGAGTTTATCCCTTGCAGTCAAGTTGCCATTTTTGGTTTCTTCAAGCAAAACCAACTCTTCTTCACTTTCTAGAGGCTGAGGCAGTGCCTTGTTTCCGCAAATATAACACATGATGTCTTCAGCATGTTTGCTATCTTCCCTGTTAAAAAACTTCCAAAGTAACAATTTCAATTTGATAAGCCAATTCATATTTCCCTCCCTAAATGCCCAATGTGGCAAAATTGTTGTGCAAAATAATGTCTGTTCCAAACGCTTTGTCAAAATCTTTCAAAGACAATCCAAGTGTCGCCTTTTCCACTGTGTTTTCGTTGAATTTCAATTTATCAACTTGAAAAACCAGAATTTTGTTGTCGCTGCCCAATGTGTTGAAGTTGATGTAATGGGCAAACCTAAGACTTTTAAGTTTCTCTGTCTTCATGAAGATATCTTGCAAATCAATCTCTTTGAAAATAGATGAAAAAACCTTGTAATTAATCAATGTCACAGGACTTTCTGTCAATGGGTCAAAAAGCATGTTTCCACTGTCCAAAAAACCCTTCCAATGCGTGACAATTCCGCCAGTTTCAATCTCCACATCAAAACAAAACCCATCAATGCTTGCTTTCCGATTAAATTTTTTCATAAGGAATTTGATTGTGACAAACACAAAAACAACGATGCCCAACACAATCAAAATTGACTGAATCCCAAACAAACTCTCAAAGAAATAGCACGCACCACCATAGACAAACAGTGTGACAAAAAAGCAAAGAAAAATATGAATAAATTTTTTTATTGTCTTGAACTTAAATGAAAGGCAAACACTAAGTATTGCGACACCAATTTCCATCAAAAAATAGCCAAAAGACGAAAGATAAAAAATCGGCATTGCCACTGTCAAACAGGCACTCAAAAAAGATGAAAGCAAGAAAAGTCTGCCCTTTTCTTTGGTCAAAAGAGCAGTTGTTTTCAAAACAATCAAATTGATAAAAAGGTTCTCCAAGAGCACGTATTCAACAACGATTTCCATCTTCACCTCTTTTCCATTTTATTAAATATCAAACCATTGTTAATAAGAAAAAAATAAAAAAAAGAGAGGTATTTTCTCCCTTTTTGTCAACTATGTTGAAAAGAAAAATAACGCCTTTTCAGCGTTATTAATTTTCATCAACTTTTGTTCCGCAATTTGGGCAAAACTTTGTGCCTTCTTCAATCTTTGCATTGCAATTTGAACTTCTTGCATTGTTTTCAGCTCCACATTTGGAACACTTAATTTTCCTAGAACTGCTTTTCCCTTTTTTAATTCCAGAAGTTATTGTTTCTGCCATTTCGCCCACAGCATCATTAACCGAAGGAGCAACCTTGTCTGTGATATAATTCACCGTGTCACCAACAACTGGAGCTACAGAACTTGCACCGAAAGATGTAATCTCTCTTGCATGGGCAACAAAAAATGCTTGCAAACCAAAGCCTAAGAGAGCAAAACCTATAACCAAAGAAAAACCACCAACTGAGAAGACAACCATCAGCATATCAACTAACTCTGCAAATCCAATAATAAGCAACACAATTCCAGTCAATGCCAAACATCCACCAACCACCAGCAAAACAATACCAACTTTCTTTAGTTTGTTTTTTATGTTTTGATGATTTTCTTCACTCACATATTTACCTTTCGATTCTGTCATAACAATCTTTCCTTAAAACAAAATTGAGAGATTCTCACTCTCAATTTTTATCTTTTATTTTTGTTTCTGATTTTTTCAATCCAAGGTGGAATTGAAGATATGCTTGGATTCACATCAACACGTGAAGTGTTGTCATTTGCTTCAACTCTGACATCTTTCTGTGGAGCAGATTGAGCCTGAGGATTGTAGCCAAATGGATTGAAACCTGCAAATTGATCTTTTGGTTTTTCTTCAACCTTAGGTTCTTCTTCCTCTTTCTTTTCGTCCTCTTCTCCAGGAGTTTTGAAACCAGTTGCAATGATTGTGATTTCAACTTCATCTCTCATTTCTGGATCAATGCTGCTTCCGAAAATAAGGTTACAGCTTGGGTCAATGACTTCTTTAACCATGTTTGCAGCTTCAGTAACTTCACGAAGAGTGATGTCACTTCCGCCCTTGATGTTGAGAACAACACCTGTTGCTCCTTCAATTGTGGTTTCAATAAGTGGGGAAGCAACTGCTTGACGAACTGCTTCCAATGTTTTGTTTTCGCCTTTTCCGTGACCAATACCCATGTGAGCAAGTCCACGATTTTTCATGATTGTTTCAATGTCAGCAAAGTCAAGGTTGATCATTCCTGGGAAGACAATCAAGTCTGAAATTCCTTGAATACCTTGTCTAAGCACATCGTCAGCATATCTGAATGCTTCAACCAATGTTGTCTTTTCTGGCAAAATGGTGAGCAATCTTTCATTTGGAATGATGACAATTGTGTCAACATATTTCCTGAGTTCTGCAATACCCTTCTCAGCATTTTCCATTCTCTTTGGGTTTTCAAATTGGAAAGGTTTTGTGACAATTCCAACAGTCAAAATGCCGAGTTCTTTTGCAATTTGTGCAATAACTGGAGCAGCACCAGTTCCTGTTCCACCACCCATACCAGCAGTGATGAACACGAGGTCTGTTCCTTTCAAAATTTCTGTGATTGATGACTTGCTTTCTTCAGCAGCCTTTCTTCCGATTTCTGGGATTGCACCAGCACCACGACCACCAGTCAATCTTTCACCAATCTGAAGTCTTTTGTCTGCTTTTGAAATCAAAAGTGCTTGTTTATCTGTGTTGATTGCAACAAATTCAGCTGAAGAAACATTTGCTTCAATCATACGGTTAACGGCATTGTTTCCGCCACCGCCAACACCAAGAACCTTGATTTTTACGACAGATGTTGAATTGTTAGAATTGTTTTCCATAAGAATATCTCCTTAATATATAAATATTTTACAGCAAAAACTAGTTTTTTGCAAGAATTTTTATGTATTTTCGACCTTAATAAAGTGGTATTTTATCAATTTTCCTCGATAGCCTCATTAAGAAGTCCCAACATGCTCGCATATTCTGGCTTGTCCATGGCCGGAATTGGTGGCAAACCATAGGATATGTTTCTTCCAATGCACTTTGCAAAGAAATCTTTTCCACCCTTGATTTTGCTTACACCAGCACCACAGAGATAGATTGGATAATATGGCACATATTCCTTTGCAAACAAACGAATGCATTCATTCACTGTTTTCGCAATCAGTTCCAAACGATAGCAAACAACTTCATTTGCGAAGTTCAATGGAATTTTTGTCACCCTTCCACCCAATGTCACAAGTTCATAGAAATCGCTGTCGTTGCCTTTCAAAGAAAGGACTATTTCTTTTTTCAAGTTCCTAGCGTCATTGTATGAAATTCCACACGCTTCACTCAAATCACTTGTGATGTATGAGCCACCCATTGAAAATGAAGTCAAGTTTGAAAGTCCATCACCTTTGACAAATGCCACACTTGTCGATCTTGCTCCAACATCAATGACAATGCAAGTTCTTTCTCTTTCTTCTTTTTCCAAAATCAACATTGCTTCACAGAGTGGTTCGCTTAGATATTCCACTTGCTCAATGCCAATTCTAGCCCAAATTTTGTTGAAAGTTTGAATGAAAGATGTTTGTGCCAAGATGATTGAAAGTTCTGCAGAAATTTTCCCTGCTTTAAGTTTCAAAGGCTCGTTTGTTCTGCGATTGTCGTCCAAAGTAAAATAGATTGGATTGACAGAAAGAATTTCCATTCCTTCAACATCAATTTTTTCAGAAGCATTTGCAGAAAGTTGTTCAATGTCACTTTGTCTTACTGCTCTTTTAAACTTGAAAATGATTTGTTCTTTTGCTGAAGTAACCTTTGAAAATTCAGCAGGAACACCAACATAAATTTTTTCAATTTTTTTCTTGTAAACAGACTGAATTTGAGCAAAAAGGGTTTTGATTGCATCTTCCAGAAGAGATTTTTCAATAAATTCTCCCTCGAAGAAGCCAGCATATTCAACAGTAGCCTTTGCTTTGATGTTGAAAATGCCGTTAACTCCCCTTTGTGCAACAATGCACGACAGTTTTGATGACCCTATTTCAACAACGGTTACACACTCTTTTGCCATAAGCCCCTCATTATTTAAGAATAGTTTATACATTTTTAGACAAAATGTCAATTAAAAAATGATTTTATTCATAAAAATTTAGTTTTTTTTATAATTATACATTTTTGTGCAAAATAAAAACACTTGAATTTCAAGTGCTTTCATTAATCATTTAAAACAAAATTCTAGCGACCATGTGAGCCGCCGCCTCCTCCACCTCCGCCGAAGGATCCGCCACGGCCACCGCCGAAACCTCCACCAAAACCACCGCTTCTGCCACTGTTTGCATAAACACTTCTTGAAACGGTTCTCATAGAGTGACTGAGCACAATGCCGAAGGCAACGGCGGAATTGTTGCCAAGATATTCAGGTTTTTTCACTCTCAAATCTTCAAATTTGCTTTCCATCTTCTTTGTTATACCAAAAACATAGCAGAAAGGAAGGATGTCATAATAATAATTTGGATTTTCTTCCACAAGCATCTCCAAACGATCAAGTTCTGCTGTGACAAGGAAATTCTTGAAACCAAGAATTTTTCCCAAATCTTTCATCTCTTGTTCAGAATATGCTTTAAGCAAAAAGACAGCAAAATTTCCAAGCAGGAAAATGGCAATTGTGACATAAAGCAGACCATAGACATCATAGATGCATGTCAGCATACTTGCAATTGCATAAAGCGGTGCGCCACCAAAAAGCAGACACCAGAAAACCTTGAAAACAACCGGTCCATCAAGATAAAGGAAGACCAACATTCCAACAATTGGGAAAACAGTCACAAAAAATGTCATCGGCATGGAATATCCCAACAGCAAGTTCCAGAGCACAAACAACACAAAAGGAACTGCAGAAATCACATTGATAGCCGTTCTGAAAGGATAAAGTTTTTTCTTCTTTTCCTTTTCAATTCCATAAAGTTTTCGGACCGAACTTTTCATACTTGCACTTGCGGAATAACTATCCGAAAATGTCACAGAATTTCCACTTGAGAACAAACTGTCAAAGTATTCTTTTTCATATTTCTTTGAATCAACCAAAGGACTGTCTGCTTTAGCTTCAGGCAAATCTTTCAATTTTGTCAATGTGATGACTTCATCTTCATTTTTGATTGAAACATAACCTTTGCCCGCCCAATAAATCACAAGGGAAGCAAAATCATTTGATTTGATTTTTCCGCGATATGCTCTTGCCACATCTAAAGGAGAATAATCTTTTGGTGCATAAAACTCCACGGTCTCAACAACTTTTTGCTTTCTCCTGTTGATTAAAACAACGATCACCACAGCAACAACAGCAAGAATTGAAGAAGCAAGAACAATCCAATATAATACATTTGGAGAATATGATGTGTTGAAATAATCTTCAGGCAAAATCAACTGCATTGTAAGACCAGTGTATGTCCCAAGATCATCCAAACTGCAAGAGATGGTTTGTTTGCCTTCAGTCTCGGAGATTTCAAAATTGACCGCCTCAAAACCCAATCCTTGAAAATTGTTTGTTCTGAAAGATAAAACATCTTCAATGCTTTGACCTTCAGTCAAAAAGGTTTTAGGCAAAGTGATTTGTGCAGAAAAACTTTCAACAGGGCTGGCAAAACCATAGTCCATCAAATCGAATGTGACATCATCAAATGCTCCAATGAAATCTTCTCCCATGTCATAGAGATATCTGATTTCATAGGTGTGAGTTCCAACTTTGTAATCGCCGTCAGCCCCAGTGTTGATGTAATAATATTCATCATCTTCTTCAACGAAATTAAATTCTTCCTCGCCGTCCATAGTGACACCGACAAGGTCCAAATCATTGATTGTTGTCGTCACATATTCTTTACCTTGGTAAATTCTCGTAATTTTGTTGATTTTTGATATGTTTCTTGAAAGACCAACATTGATCCCAGGGTTTTTGTATGTGACAGTAATTCTTTCTGTTATGTCCAAGACCTTTTCTTCTGAAATATCAATCGTCTTTTCGACTGAGTTATACACAACATTGGTGTCTTTAATGTTTGCCACTGAAACATTGCTTGCATTGACATTTTCAACAGAAAACAGAGTTGGAGCGAAAAACAAGACTGCAAGCAGAATTGCAATCATAAAAGTTTTAAGTGATTTTTTAAAAAAATTAGTCATCCACAAACTTCCTTTTTGTCATTATAACAAATATTTATTAAATCAAAAAACATTTATAACAACAAAAAAGCAAAGATTTTGTCTTTGCTTATCGTTTTTATTTCTTTGGCATGATTTTTTCTTGTCCACCCATGTATTTTCTGAGTGCAACAGGAATTGTGATTGAACCATCAGCATTTTGACATTGTTCAATGAGCGCAACAAAAACTCTGCTTGTTGCAAGTCCAGAACCATTAAGTGTGCAAACATATTCAGTTTTTCCAGTTTTTGCATCACGATATTTGGTGTTGTTTCTTCTTGCTTGATAGTCATTTGCTGTGCTTACAGAACTTACTTCCTTATAAATCTGCATACTTGGAATCCAAATTTCAATGTCATAAGTTCTTGCCATACTGTCAGAGCAATCTCCAGCAGCCAACTTTTCAAGTCTGAAGTGAAGACCAAGCCCTTCAACAAGTTTGCAAGCCTTTTCAACCAATTCTTCAAAAGCTTGTTTGTTTTGTGCAGGTGTGCAATATTGCACCATTTCAACTTTGTTGAATTGATGTCCTCTTATCATTCCACGTTCTTCTGCACGATAAGAACCAGCTTCTCTTCTGTAGCAAGGTGTGTACGCAAAATATTTCTTTGGCAATTCGTTTTCGGCAAAAATTTCTCCTGCATGCATATTGACAAGAGCGGTTTCAGCAGTTGGCAAAATGAATTTGCTGTCTTGTCCTTTTTTGTCAATCCAATAAACTTCGTCTTCAAATTTTGGGAACTGTCCAGCACCAAGACCACATGCATAACTCAGCATATGTGGAGGCAAAATGAATTGATAGCCATCATTCAAGTGGTTTTCAATGAAATAATTCAAAAGTGCCCATTCAAGTCTTGCGCCTTCGCCCTTATATATCCACGCACCATTTCCAGCAAGCTTTGTCCCTCTTTCATAATCAATCAAGTCCAAATCTTTGCAAAGTTCGATATGATTTTTTGGTGTGAAATCAAATTTTGGTTGTTCACCGAAAACCTTGATTGGTTTGTTGTTTTCCTTTCCACCTGCAAGCAAATCATCATCTGGAAGATTTGGAAGACACATAAGAAGATAGTTCAATCTGTCAGAAATTTCTCCGAGCTGTTTGTCAAGAACAGCAATTTCTTCTCCAAGCGCTTTCATCTCAGCAATGATTGGTGCAACATCTTTGCCCTGCTTTTTCAAAACTGGCACTTGTCCACTGACCGTGTTTCTTTCTGCTTTCTTTTCGTCAACTTTTTGCTGTGTTGCACGACGCTTCTTGTCAAGTTCCAAAATTTCTGTCAAATCAATGTCTTTTTCTCTTTTCTTGTATCTCTCCACCAATTCTTGTGGATTTTTTCTTATCAAATCAATATTAATCATTTTTTCTTCTCCTTTTTGTCACAATGTGACTTTTTATTTGCTTTCAATTTGTGATTTTCAAATGCTACATCAAAAGATTATCCCTTTACGGGAAATATTGACTTTTTTACAGTTTTTATCAGCAAAAATAAACATAAAAAATCACCTCGTCAAAAGAATAATCTTTCTTAGAGGTGATGAAAACACCACGGTGCCACTCTAATTGGACTTTTTGTCCCACTCAATTATCTGCAAATTGTGCCATGCAGTCAGCCCTGCTCATCGCAAGTATCTCAGGGTTGGAATTGACAATTTTTGTTGTTTGTTTTCAGCAACCACAAACTCTCTGTGAACAAATCAAGTCATTATTCCCGTCAACGATATTAACAATATTATTGTAACCCAGAAAAAGTCGAAAGTCAAGAAAAATTTGCAAGATTATTGATTCTCAACCAAAGAATAATAGATGTCGTTTTCCGTTCGGTCAATGTAGTCACTCAATGTCAAATTGTCAACTTTGATATAACAATTTTGCAAAATCTGATATGTGAGAGCAATTTTTTGTTCTTCAGTGTGTTGTTCACTGTCAAATGTCACATACTCTCCGCTTTCTGTCTTGACAACATAAACAACATCTCCCTTTGCGTTGATGATGTTTCCATCTTCATCAACATTTTGACTGAACAGTGCACTTTCTGTGGCAAACATTTTTTGAATTTTGTTTGCAAATGCAAAATCAATGTTGTTTATGACAAACTTGCGATTTTGAAATGTCAGCATCGTCATGGAAATGTATTCTTTTCCTGTGATTTCATCGCGATAATTTCCAAGTTCAATTTCTTTGAATTTTCCAAGTTGCTCTGCCAAATCTCTGTTGTTTTGAAGCATAACACTGTAAAACTTTTTCATTGAAGTTTGTCCAATGTTCAAAAAGTCTCCAACCGCAATCTCCTGATCTTCAATTTTCAGTCCTTTCAACAAAATTGCGTTATCTTGCGAAGATACAAAATTGTCCGACACTCTAAGCACTCTGAAATCTCTGTCACAAATCAAAAATTGACTCTCATGCTCAACCGCAAAAAGTTCTTCCCTTTCTGCAACATGAATGACAAACTTATTTGGAAAAACAGTTTCAATGTTGACCACACGAATGTAAGCGAAATTCTCATTTTCAGATGCATATTCGTTGATGTTTTTGATTGATTTCTTCTTTCCTTCAAAAAGCACGGTTGCACCATATCTAAATTTTCCCGCTTCCACAATCTCTTCTTCTGTCACATTCAAATTTTTTGTTGTTGACTCAAAACTTACCGAAACGGACGACAAAGCAAACAGTGTCCAACACAAAATCAAGAACACTGCAATCACAGAAAAGACAACTGAAAGTGTGATGATAAGTTTTTTACTCAATTTCAATCCTTTTTATGTCCGCTCCCAAAAGGCTGTATTTCTCTTCAATTTTTTCGTAACCCCTGTCAATAAATTCAACATTATGAACAGTCGTGTAACCTTCCGCTTTCATTCCAGCCATAACCAAACTTGCACCTGCTCTCAAATCTGATGCAAAGACATCTGCTCCGTAGAGTTTTTCAACACCTTTGACAAGTGCGGTGCGGTCCTTAACCACGATGTCCGCACCCATTTTTTTGAGTTCTGGAACAACGCCGAAGCGATTTTCAAACAAATTTTCTTGCATAAGGCAAACACCTTTGCTGACACTTTGCAAAACCATCATTTGAGATTGCAAATCGGTTGGGAAAAATGGAAACGGTCTGGTTTCAATTTTCTCAATTGAAGAAAGCCTTTTTGAAACTTTCAACCTTATTTTATCATTAAAAGTTTCAATTTGGCAAGCGGTTTGTTTAAGAAAAGAAACAAGGCTTTCATTATCTTTCACTCTTGCACCTTCAACAAGAACATCGCCTCCACACACAGCCGCTGCCAAAAGATAAGTTCCTGCGACAATTCTGTCCGGCATAACTGCAAACTTTCCACCATGCATTTTTTTGACTCCAACAATCTTGATGCAATCTGTTCCTGCTCCAGAAATTTTTGCTCCCATGACATTAAGGAAATTTTGCAAATCAACAATCTCTGGCTCTTTTGCGACATTTTTAAGTGTCGTTTCCCCATCAAGCAGACATGCACACATCATAAGGCTTTCAGTTGCTCCAACACTTGGAAAATCAAAAAAGACATCTCCCGCTTTCAAATTTTCTCCAAAACAATATATGTAGCCATGCTTTTCAACAATCCTTGCACCCAAAGTTCTGAAAGCCTTCAAGTGCAAATCAATTGGTCTTGCTCCAATTTTGCAACCACCAGGATATGCAACCACTGCACTTCTGAATCTTCCAAGCAAAGGCCCAAGCATGAAGATTGACGCTCTAACTTTCTGCGTCAAACCATGAGTTATCTTTTCATTTTTAACACTTTTTGTGTCTATGTAAAGAGAACGGGTTGAAGCTTCTGAGTCAATTCCCAAAGCCTTCAAAATCACCCTCATAGAATTTAAGTCTTCAAGGTTGCAAAAGTTTTCAAGTTCAATCTGCCCATCACAAAGAACAGTCCCCGCCATGATTGGCAAAAAAGCATTCTTTGCACCGTCAACTTTGATCTTTCCTTGCAATTTGCGACCACCATTGATAATCAATCTTTCTTCCATATTTGCATTATATGTTGCAAAACAAATTAAGTGAAAAACATCTCTCAAGTTGAAATTAAAGTTAAAATACATTATAATGCATATATGAAAAAATTTTACCATGGCTCAACCAATGCCAACTTAACAAGACTTAATGTCATTTCAAAATGCAATGACAATCCGTCAATCAAATGTGCATATGTCACAGACAATTATTATTACGCACTTTTTTACATCAGGGACATGGACATAAACATCGTGACTGCCTGGGTCGATGAAAATGGGGTTGCTTGTTACGAAGAACAGTTTGAAAACCAACTTGAAGTTTTGTATAAAAATCAAAAAGGATACATTTATCATTGCAAAGAAAATGAAAGCTTCAAAAAATCAAACACCAATGGCTTTTTTTATTTAACTTCACCAGTTTATTTTGAAAGAGCGGAACGAATTGAAAATGTATATTCCAAAATAACAGATGCAATAAAAAATGGAAAAATTAAGCTTAGAAAATTCAAAGATGTTCCAAAAGAAAGAATTGACCTTTTATATGCATCAATCGCCTCAAAGATCTTGAAAAACAATTTTTTTGAAGACAATCAAAAATTGAAGGATTTTTATCTCAAACATTACCACAACGCATGGAATCTCGCACTTGAAGAAAAGGAAGAAAAAAGAACTTGAAATAAGAGTTCTTTTTTGATATGAAATTTGAGCAATCAATAAGATTTATTTTGTTTTTGAGTGTCTGCTGACAGAAATTGCCACCCCAATCGCTGCCATAAAGACAGCCACTGAAGTCCCACCACTTGAAATGAATGGCAAAGGAAGTCCAGTTGGTGGAATTGAACCTGTGACAACAGCAATGTTCAAAAGTGTTTGCACAGCAATGACAATTCCGACACCACAAGAAAGCAAGCAACCAAATCGGTCTTTTGCATTCAATCCAATTTTGAAAAGAGAATAAATCAAAACAAAATAAATCGCCATAAGTCCAACACAACCAACAAACCCAAGTTCTTCACCAATGATTGAAAAAATAAAATCCGACTCTGCAAATGGCAAAAAAAGATATTTTTGTCTTGAATTGAAAAGCCCCACTCCAAACCAACCGCCATTGCCAAGACTGTAAAGCGATTGAATCAGTTGAAAGCCTTCGCCTTGCGGAGATGCCCAAGGGTCAAGAAATGCAAAAAGTCTTTTCAAACGATATGGCTCAGCCAGGATCAACAACGGGACAGCAGCACCTGCCATGCATGAGAAAAGAATGGTATGTTTTTTGCTCATTCCACCAATTATCAGCATGAAAAGTGTAACAAGCCCCAAACACATGGTCACACTCATGCTTGGCTCGATAATCACCAAAATGCACAACGTTCCAGCCACAGCAAGTGGCGGAATGAGCCCTTTGAATGTTTTGATCTTGTCATGCTTTTCTGACAAATAACACGCCAAAAACAAGACCAGCGCAAATTTTGCAATTTCAGAAGGTTGAATGGAAATGCCAAGAATATTGACCCATCTGTTTGCACCATAACTTTGCACACCAAATCCTGGAACAAAAACCAAAACAAGCAAAATGACACTCGCACCCAAAATCCAATATTTAAACTTTTTCAAAAGATGATAGTCAAAAAACGCAAAAAAGAACATTGCAAAAAGTCCAAGCACAACACCAAATATCTGTTTAAACAAGAAAAAATATTCATTGCCATATTTATGCTCAGCAGAATAGCAACTTGCACTGTAAACCATTAAGCAACCAAATGCAACAAGAAACAAAACAAGCCCAACAACCAACCACTCTTGTTTTGAAAAAAGTTTTAAAAATTTTGATTTTTTTCTATCAAAAACAACCAAACCTTTCTTTTCAACTTTCGCTCTCACCGGCACCACCAAAAATCAAACTTTTGAATTTTTCTCCACGCTCTGCATAACTTTGAAATTCGTCATAACTTGCACAGGCTGGCGAAAGCAAGACATAGTCCCCATCTTGTGCAGTCGAAATTGCATGACTCACTGCGTCTTGAAAATGCGAGAAGAAGGATGTCTTATATGAAAATCTTTTTGCACATTCTTCAATGTTTTTTCCATCTTGCCCAAAGCAGACCACTTCTTCGATTTTGTAATTCAAAGAAAATAAATCGCCATATTCAATTTCTTTCCCTTGTCCGCCCATAAGAAGAATGATTTGTTCGTTTTTGTATGCATCCACACATGCAATTGTAGACGCCACATTTGTCGCCTTGCTGTCATCAACAAAATTGACTCCGTTTATCTTTCCTAAAAATTCCATACGATGTGATGCTGGAACAAAATTTGCAAGCGCATAACGAAAATTTTGAGAGGACACTTTGAAATGCGAACAAATGCTCACACTTGCAAGCACATTTTCCAAATTTTTATCACCTTTCAAATGGATGTCATTCAAACTTAAGATTGGTTTTCGATTTATGAAAATTTGATAATTCCAAACATAAACACCTTTTTTAAGTCTAAATTTGGAAAAATACTGATAATTTTTATGCAAAATCATTTTTTTTGCTTCATCGTCATCCAAATTCAAAATCAAAACATCTTTACTTTTCAAGTTTTCAGCAATCTTTCCTTTAACTCTTTTATATTCCTCAAAACTTCCATGTCTATCCAAATGGTCAGGCTTGACATTTAAAATGCAAGCAATGTTTGGCTTGAAAAATCTGCTTGTTTCAAGCTGAAAATTGCTAACTTCACAAACAACCACGCTGTCTTTTGTCGTCTTTTCACATATAGAAGAAAATGGAAGTCCAATGTTTCCACACAAAAAAGTTTTAAAACCCGCAGTCTTCAAGATTTTGTTGGTAAGCATACTGACAGTGGTCTTTCCGTTTGTCCCAGTGATTGCAACAATTTTCCCTTTGCAAAAAAGATATGCCAAATCAAGTTCCGAAATGACAGGAATGTTTTTTTCTTCAAAAATTTTGAAGAGTGGATTGTCCAAACACTTAATGCCCGGACTCATGACCACCAAATCCCAATTTTCGTTTTGAGGACTTCTTTCAAATCCAACATATTCATAAAATTTGATGTTATCGTCATAAAAACTGACATACGCATTGTGTTTTTTTAACAATTTGATGACTGCTCGTCCACTGTCACCCAAACCATAAACCAAAACCTTTTTGTTTTTTAATCTCATTTGAAACTTCCCTTGGTCAAATTCCAACGGACAACCAAACTGCCAAAACTGCCAAAGAAACTGCCGCTGTTATAACTATATATACTGCGACAATTCTGTTTTCATGCACTCCTTTTTGTTCAAAATGATGATGAAGTGGCGCCATGAGAAACACCCTCTTTTTTGTCCTTTTGTAATGCAAAACTTGAATAATGTCGGAAAGTGCCGACAAAACAAACATAATCCCCATGATAGGGATCAAAAGTTCAAGTCCACTCAAAACCGCGACCACACCAATGAATCCGCCAAGAGCAAGCGAACCCGTGTCACCCATAAAAATCTTAGCTGGAAAACAATTAAACATCAAAAAGCCGGCAAGTCCTCCGCAAAGTCCAAAACAAACAATTGCCATATTTTGGAACTCAAGATATGATGTAGTCGCCAAAATGATTCCAAAAATCAAAATATAGAAAAACGACACTCCGCCAGCAAGCCCATCAAGCCCATCAGTCAGATTGACACTGTTTGCAGTCGCAACAAGCACCAAAATGACAAGCGGAATCACTCCCCAGCCTATGTCAAATTCAAATGAAAAAAATTTCAAAGTTGTCATTCCTGAAAGATAAAGAAAAACTCCCACAATGACAGCAATACCAACTTGTCCAACAATTTTTTGATAGGGCTTTAACCCCTCGTTGTGATGCAGATGCACCTTGATGAAATCATCAAGGAACCCTAAAAGCCCATAACAAAATGTCACCGCCATACAAAACCAAGCAAGAAAAGATGAATAGTCAAACAAGAAGCAAGCAGAAAAAAACATCGTCAAAATAAAAATCAAACCACCCATTGTTGGCGTTCCTTCCTTTGATGCATGCTTGTCCACATAATGCAAAATACTTTGTGAAGCCTTGAGTTTTTTGCAAAACCAAAGAATGACTGGGGCAATTATGCTGGAAAAAACCAGACATAAAAGCCCGCAAACAATATATTTAACAGCCATAATACTCCTTATTATTTTTGTTTCTTATTGGATTTGATTCTTGAAAATAGTTGTAAACTGATTCAAAATCATTGTAAGGTCTTTTTTCTGTCCCTATTTCTTGATATTTTTCCGCGCCCTTTCCAGCGATGATAATAATGTCCCCAGGTTGTGCAATTTCAATCATTTTTTTAATTGCTTTGTATCTGTCAGATTCAACAAAATGTGGTTTTGTCATACCTTTTTCGATGTCTGCAATGATATCCAAAGATTTTTCAAGTCTGGGATTATCGTCAGTCAGGCAAACATAGTCGGCATAATCTTCTGCAATTTTCCCCATCTGTGGTCGTTTTCCCTTATCTCGATTTCCGCCACAACCAAACACAACATAAACTTTTTTGTCCGTAAGTTCTCTTGCCGTTTTCAAAACGTTCATCAAACTGTCTGGCGAATGAGCAAAATCAATGACAGCATAGCGTCCATTGATGTTTATAACATTAAATCGCCCTTCAACTGGATTGATGAAATTAATTCCCCTGACAAGTTGCTCTTCACTAAGTCCAAGACATTGACAAACAGCAAGTGAAGCCAAGGAGTTGTAAACATTATATTGCCCAACTAAATTCGTTTTGATGTCAACGACACTATCACAAACATTGCCGACAAAATGAGAGCCATTCATTGAGCAACAAATATCAATTGCAAACACATCACTTGGACTGAAAAGCCCATAAGTCAAAATTGGAACATCAGTGTTCCCAATCAATTTTCTTGCACACTTGTCATCAACACAAATGATGCCTTTTTTGATATGTTCACTTGTTAAAAATGACAGTTTTGTCTTTTCGTATGCTTCAAAGGTTTTGAAATAGTCCAAGTGGTCCTGCGTGACATTTGTCAAAACTCCAAGTTCAAATTTGATGCCGTTGATTCGTTTTTGGTCAATTGCGTGAGCAGAAACTTCCATGATGACATATTCAACTCTGTCGTCTAACATCTCAGAAAAAGTTTTGTGCAAAAAGTCAGCGTCAGGTGTTGTCAATGGACATTCTTGGACTTTTCCATTGTAAAAAACACCGCTGGTTCCAATGACTCCAACTTTCTTTCCATTGCGTTTCAACATCTCTGCAACAACATGTGAAGTTGTTGTCTTTCCGTTGGTGCCAGTGATTCCCACAATTTTCAACTTGTCACAAGCCCGATGATAGAAATTTGCACAAGAATTTGCAAACAAATCTCTGCAATCACCCACTTTCACACTTTTTTCAAAAGGTAAATCAAAATCGCTAAAAACCACTGAGGCACCATTTCCCAATGCTTGTTTGCAACGCACTTTTGCTTTTTCTTCATCGTGAGTCAAACAAAAATATGCTCTCTCAGTGTTTTTAACAGTGCTGTCACGACTGATTCCGTTGATTTCCAAATCACCAAACTCAATTTGATTCTCGTCAAAATGCAAACCCTCACCCAAAATTTCTTTTAGAAGCATAATTTCTCCTTTACCTGTATTGTAATATCAAAAAAGTGCAATAGTGTTCGACTTTCAAAATAAGTCCAAATTAGACAAATTTAGCAATCACTTTTTCAGCGATGCTGACACATTTTCAAAAATCTTCAACGCATCACTTTCAAAACTTACAGTCAAGTTTTTCTCTCTTTCAGCATCAAGTTTGCTTTCTTCCATCATTGAAATCAAAAGGTCTTTGAATGTAATGTCTTTAAACAAATAGAATGCCAAAGAACCAGGAATGGTGTTGATTTCATTGACATACAAAATTTCCGTTTTTTCATCGAACAGGAAATCAACTCTAACAATTCCCTTGCAATCAAAAAGTTTGTAAACCTTTTCTGTCAAAGATTGAACTTTTTTTGCCAAAGTTTTGTCAACCTCCTGATTTCCATCTTTCTTTGAAAGATATTTATCTTCAAAAGAATAGATTTCTTTTTTGTTTCTCACTTCATTGACATTTGATGTGAAGAAACGACCCTTGAAAAAGAAACATGCACAATTGAACTCTCTCAAATTCTCCACCAGTTTTTCAATCAAAATTTTTTCGTCAAACATCAAAGCAAGTTCAACTGCTTTCTCAAGTTCGCTCTCTTTGTGACAAACAGAAATTCCAATGCTGCTTCCAAGATTTGCTGGTTTGACAATAAGCGGGAATTCAATTTTGTTTGATACATTTTTCATAACTTTTTCTTTCGTTTGCGAATATGTGCATCTGTCAAATGAAACATATTTTGGCGAAAGAATGTCATTAGCCTTTAAAATGTCTTTCATAAAGACCTTATCCATGCAAAGAGCAGATGATGTCACACCAGATGATGTTGTAGGGATTGCACAGGTTTTCAAAACACCCTGCATTGCCCCATCTTCACCGATGTTTCCATGACAACAGTTCAAAACGGTCTCCACTTCAAATTGTGAAACAAATTTGTTTCCTTTCTTCACAGCAACAACCTTTTCTCCCAGAATCAAAGTGACTTGCTTGCGTTTTTTCGCCAACTTTTTGAAATCGGAATAAATTTCAATATCAAACAAATTATCTGCAATCCACCAAAGACCCACTCTGTCTATGTAAATTGGCACACAATCAAGACTTTTTGGCAACTGCTTCAAAACTTGCATCGCTGTTATGATGGAAATATCATGCTCAACACTTTTTCCACCAAAAATGACCAATATCCTTTCTTTCATAACCACCATTTTAAAATCTTTATTCATCTATTTTTTATGAAAGATTCTCAAAAAATGACAACAAAAAAAGAAGGCATTTTAACATTTACCTTCTTTTTTTATTTTAAATTCTGCTACCATTTCCCATGGTCAGAGCAAGTCGGACTCCTTGAACATTGTCAAGCCATACTGATTTTGGTGATCCAGCACTTGTGATAATCTGTCCGTTGCTTAAACTTGTCCCTATGTTTCTTGTCCAATAGTTCACTTCATCATCTGTTCCACATCCAAGCAAGAAGCATACCATGTCACTCGCCTTTGCTGAGTAGTCATTCAAATAGTCATCTATCTCTTCTATTGATGCCACTCTCACTCCATCCTCTGTCACTGAAACACTGACAACTTTGTCTTGTTGCCCTGCACTTCCAAACTTGTAATATGTGTAATTCGTAGAACCTTGTTTGTTGGTGATGCTTGCTGAAAAATTGGTCGTTGAGGCTGTCTTATTCAAGCCTGATATGTTGCTATACATTTCACTATCTTTAAATGCCCAACCTTCTTTCACTGATTGTGTTGTCACTGCTCCAATTGTCAGTATTCTGTCACTCACAACTGTGAAGTTGGTCTTGTATGTTCCGTATGTGCTCCAGCCACTTGGATATGATGTGCTTGAAACTCCATAGTCACTCACTCTCCACCTGATTGGCTCCACTTCAAACCAATACCAATTATTTTTTGTGAAGGTGTAACTTGTTCCGTCACTCATCTTGAGTGTCTGTGTGCTGGTCGCTTGAAGTCTGGCATATCTCTTGCTGTTGTATGTGTAAACTTCAATCTTTTGATTTGTTGTTCCGTCATTATACTTGATTTCTCCACTCTTTGTTGGACTTGCACTATTGAGTGTGTTGTTCATGCTTGTCCCTACATAACTCTGTGGATACTCTCCATGCTCAAAATACCAATACTTCTCTGTGCTGTCATATTTAAGTTGATTTGATGACAACACCTTGAAGAACACATTGATTGTGTATGTCGCTCCTGATGACGATGGCGTGAATGTCGTTGCCGTTGAGTTTGGCGCACTGGTGCTTGTTGATATCCCTACAAACACATATCCACTCTTTGCTGTCGGTGTGAAGGTCACAGTCTGACTTACTAGTGCATTTGTTGCTACTGTGGTCAGTGATGCACTCGTCACACTCGCTGTCTTTGTCGCTGGTGTGTTATTGTTGTCATAATAATACCTGACAGACACTGTCCCACCTGTTGCAGAATTACTATACGAAGAACCATTTGTTGACGTCTTGATTTGAACCTTAATTGTTGAAGTCTTTGGTGTCCAGTCTGCATACAGGGTGTCATTTGCATTAGTTGAGTAACTTCCACCTGAATTGTAATGTGTCCCTGTTCCAGTTGTATTCGTATTCCATCCATTGTAAGTATAACTTGTCTTTGTCAAATTGTTTGTCCCAAGAGTTAATGCCGTTCCATGTATTTTATATTTATATGTATCAGATGTTGGAAGCGTCCCTGTCCCGCCGTTTTTATCATATGTTATTGTATATCGTTGATATATGTATATATTTATCTGTGCGTTCGCTGTAGGCGTCCATGTGTATGTATATGAGTCACTATCAGAATCATACAACTTCGTGTATGTACTCGTTGTTGGAGCATTTCCTATTCGCATGTAATAATCATAATTTGCATCATTTGTTAGCGATATTGTTACTCTTACTGAACTTGTTGAGTATGTGCAATCTACATGTCCCCTATCAGAACCCGATGGATATGCAACTGTACTATTCCGGACCGTTCCTCTTGATGAAGATATTGTGAAATTTGTATCATTTGTCACTTGCCGTGACTGATAATATAAAGTTAGTGTGTATGTTTTTATTTCCCATTTTGCATATAACGTATGATGTTTTGCTGTTGTAACTGTTGTGCTTGATGTCACCTTATTTGTGAAGCCACTCTCCTTATACCAACCTAAAAAATTGTATCCTGTCTTTGTCGGTGTTGGCAGTGTGCTGTATGTGGAATTGTATGTGACTGATTTTCCATACATTCTGAATTGCAAACTATCGTTATATGATGAGGTTGAACTATCCTTTCTATACTTTATATAAATATAGTGAGTCCCTGAACTTGTTATATTATACGTCACTGACTGTTCACTTGCTGAACTTGATCCCTTGAAACTCCGGTATACATTGCTTGTGTCTGCTGAGTATGATGACGATAGTGTCGTATTTAAATTGCTAAATATTCCAAAATCATAATTCGATTCTGCGTAATTGATAACATAAAATGTTACTGTCGTTCCTGCATTTGCTGTGAAATTTACTCTACATAACGAATAGGAATTGTTAACCCCATCATTAGAACTTTCATAATATCCAGCGCTATTTAAACTAAATGAATAACCGCTTATATTTGTCACACTATCAAGTGATGGAGCATTTGAAATTCTTCCGCCATTGGCATTATATGAAACCCCATATGTATTTGCTGTCCAATTTGCATACCATGAATCACTGGAACTTGCCCAAGAATCTGAAAAAACATGTCCAGGTTGATATTTTGTCGCCGTACTACTTGCACTTCCTCTTGTCCAACCAGTAAAGGTATATCCTGTCCTTGTTGGAACCGCGCTTGACATGGTGTAACCAACTCCAGCATAAAATTCTTGTGTTGATGGAGCTCCTCTTCCACCATTTGCATCGTAAGTCGCTGTATAAATTGCCCTAAAATAAACATACCATGTTCCTGTAACATGATAATTACAACCCGCTTTTGCAGTATTTACATTTGTAGTTATATTATCATAATTATAAATATAATAATTACTAAGGCTTTTGGTTCTATTGCTAGAATTATCTACACTTTTTCCCACACCACACGTTACCACATCTGAATTGTCGGTAGCTGGTATAAGATACAGCATTCTATTTCCACCCCAAATTCCCCAAACATGACGCAAATAAATTATATGACCAACATAATAATCTCCACTACCTCCACCAGTCATAGTATGACCAGAACAAACAGTCTTGTCAAACGTTGTAGGATGTCCCCATGTTACATTATTATTATTTTTGTCTTTCCAGTGTGCAAAGAAATACCCTTGACTTGACTTTACTGTGTAGGAGGTTGCACTTGTTCTATAGAGAGTTTGAACAGTATAATCCACATCGGCATTTGCTTCTATTTCTTCATCTTCTTGATTTTCGTTGCTATTGTCAGTACTATCTTCATTTTTCTCTTCATCACCTGGAGTTTCAATTGTCTCATTTTCGGAAGGATCCGACCCCACCCCGCCTGTCTCAGATTGAGAAGACGAACAACCAGACAATAAAACAATTCCGCTTCCAACAAAAGCGAATCCACACAAAATCATAAACATTATTGCTAATACTTTTCTCATATTTTTATTTTATCTTATTTTAAATTAAAAAACAAACAATTTCTGTTATTTTATATTGTCAGGAAAATCGTTTTCAAAAAGCACCACATCTTCACTTTTTATCACTTTTTTTAACAATTTTTTTTGCTCGTCTCTAGTGTCTGCAAAAAAGATTTGACTTTCACTCATTCCACCTTGTTTCGCACCATCGGACAAAGCCTTTTGATTGGTTTTGTTCATAACAATGAAAATGTCAGCAACTTTTCCAACTTCCTTTCCGATTTCAAAATTAACCTTGTCTTGCTCTACGCCAAGTTCAACAATTCCAGGAGAAACCACGATTTTTTGTCCCTTAAATTTTGATATGATTTCAAGAGCTTGCAAAAAACCATCATAGTTGCTGTTGAACGAATCATCAATGATGCTCACTTTTGCACCAACGATAAGTTCCAATCTGTGTGGTGTGGGTTTCAGTCCCTTAATTGCTTTCCGAATGCTGTAGATGCTCTCATTGAGCAAATATGCCATTGCCGAAGCCACAACAATGTTGTCAATATTCGCCTTTCCCAGCAATTTTGTCTCACAGGCAAAACTTTGGCCATCAATCACCATATCAAATTTTGATCCCGTCGCAGAAATTTCAATGTTTTTTGCGTATGCAAAACTGTTGTTCTCACACACTAAATATTTTTTCTTTGGAAACCTGTCAAAAAGATCTTTGGAACCTTTGCTTTTTCCATTGAACACCACCCACTCTTTTGCTTCCTTGCATAGTTCATATTTTTCTTGTTCAATATTTTCAAAACAACCAAAAGTTTCAAGATGACAATTTCCTATTGGAGTGATGATTCCAAAATCAACTCCAAAATTTTTAGCCAAAAATTCAATATCGCCCAACCTTCTCGCTCCATATTCCACAATCAAGAAATCGTCAGTTTCCTTCAAGTTTTCCAAAATTGTTTTGCAAATTCCCATTGGCGTATTGAAACTTTGTGGTGTTGCACAAACATCAAATTCTTCTTTCAAAATTTGATACAAAATGTTCTTTGTCGATGTCTTTCCATAACTTCCTGTGATGGCAATTTTTTTGCAATTAATATTTGATAATTTCTTTTTCGCTTTTTTAATAAATCTTTTTTTTATTAATTCTTCAAAAGGATATGTGACAAAAAATGACAACAAAACTGCAAAACTGCTTGAAATAACGAAGAAAAAAACAATTACAAAATTAATCCAAAAATTGTCAATTAATCCAAAAAACATTAAAAAAATAATAAATTTTAATAAAAAATCAATAAAAATTAATCTTTTTAATCTTTTTGTGAAATTAATTTTATTTTTCTTTCCAAAAGCAAAGTCAAATTCCGCTGCTTTTTTGATATATTTTTTTATGTCGTAATTTTCAAGTTGAAAAGTCTTTATGTAAATCAAATCTAGCGCTGTCAAAACTACTGTCACGAGAAAAGCATAAAAAACAAACATAATCTCTCCTTTCTTTTGCTAATTTTTCAAAAAACTTTCAAGCCGATTTGAAAATTCCATTTTTCTATCTACAAAACAAAAATGTCCCGCTTCTTTCAACAACACAAGTTCAGAATTTTTGATTTCTCTTTTAAATTTTTTTGCCATATAAATCGGCGTTGTTTTGTCATTTTCTCCAAAAATTATCAAAGTTTTTGCTCTTATGAATGGTAAAAAATCATCAAGATAAGTGGTGACAATGCTGCTAAAGATTTTTCTCATTTCAGTGTTCAATGCCAAATAATCACAACTGCCAAATTTTGAAATGTCAAGGCCTAATTTCTTTCTGAATTTATAATTGTAAACTTTAAGGTAGTAATTCAAACTTCTTTTTGGTTTCAAACCTGCACTGTCAACCAACACAACTTTTTGTGTTTCTTCTTTGCATAACACCGCCATAATTATGGCAATTCTTCCACCAAAAGAATGTCCGACAATGTTAAATTTTTTGACTCCCAAATGATGACATAGAGATATGACCATGTTTGCATAAGTGAAAACACTCCAATTTCTTATGTTTTTTGAACTTTCTCCAAAAGGTGGAAAATCAACAAACAATGCATTTTGTCCTTGAACAAAGTCCTTACAAAACAATAGACTTTTGTGATCACTTCCCCACCCATGCAAAAATATATTTGTCACATCACTTTTTTTGTTGATAAACCTATAGAAAATTTGTGCTTCTCGATAGACATATTTCATAAAATCATTCTATGAAATAAAATTATTTTTGTGTAAAATCTTTGGCAAATCTCCAGCACCAACAAACAACAACATCACTTCATTTTTTTGTTTTTGAAGCAAAAATGTTTTCAAATCTTCAAAATTTTCAAAATATTTTGCATTTTTGTATGTTTTTTTCAATTCCTCTGCAAGTTGCAAAGCACTCAAACCATCTTCTGGTTTTTCTCTTGCAGAATAAGTCTTGAAAAACAAAGGCTCTTCAATTTCTTGAAAGGTCTTAACAAAATCATTTAACAACAATTTTGTTCTTGAATATGTGTGCGGTTGAAAAATTGTTATGACTTTTCTATTTTTATAAATTTTTTTCGCAGAATTTATCGCTTTTGAAATTTCTGTTGGATGGTGCGCATAATCACACACAACAGCATCAAAGAAAGGACAACAAACTTTTTCAAATCTTGTGCTGACACCCATATAACTTTCAAGTCCGAGTTTGATTAAACAATCATCAATTCCCAATTTTTTTGCAACCTGATAAGCATAAATACAATTTTGAGTGTTGACATCTTCACATATGTTCAAATTTAAATCAAAGATTTTTTTGCCTTTTTCATAAAGTCCAAATCTCAATCGTCCATATTTAACATGGCGAACATTTTTTGCCCTTAAGTCATTCATACCATCAATGACAAACTCGGATTGCTCTTTAAATTTTTCAAATGACTTTAATTGATTTTGAAAGGTTTTAAAATAGTCCAAATGCTCTTTTTCAATGTTTGTCACAACTGAAATGTATGGCTTCAAAAAAAGAAAATTGTCATGATATTCACACGCTTCAGTCACGAATAACTCTTCATCTCCCAAATGGAAATTCAGACCATCATCAAGTTTGTATCCCCCAAGATGCAAAGTCGGATTTTTGCCTGCACACATCAAAATTTGATAAATCATTGCAGTTGTGGTTGTTTTTCCGTGAGAACCTGCAACTGCAATCACTTTTTCATAACCACTTGCAATTTGTCCCAAAATTTTGCCACGTGATGACATTTTTTTGTCATTTTCTTTCGCAAAAATAAACAATGGATTATCTTGTTTGATTGCTGACGAATAACAAATCTCGTCCGCTTGCAAAATTTTTTCTTCATTCAAAACATAATCAACATCAATACCTTCTTTGTTTAAAATCTCAGTTCCCTTTCCAGAAAATTCGTCATAACCACCAACTTCAAAACCACGATGTTTGAGCATCACAGCAAGAGCTGACATAGACACACCACCTATGCCTAAGAAATAATATTTTTTCATATTTTGGTTATATGAATTTCAAAAAATCTTTGACAATATTGAAAAATCTTTTGCAAAAAGAAACAATTATGATATAATTATTTCGACCGATAAAGGTTAATCTAAAAAAAGGAAGGTATGGAAACTTGAACATTACGGACATTAGAGTAAGACTTGTAAACAACGGCAACGACAAACTCAAAGCAGTTGCATCAATCACAATCGATGATGAACTCGTTGTTCATGACATCAAAGTCATCAACGGCAAAGATGGTTATTTTCTTTCAATGCCAAGCAGAAAAACTAACGAGGGAGAATTCAAAGACATTGTTCACCCAATCAAAACTGAAGTTAGAGAAATGCTTAAAGAAAAAATCCTTGCTGAATATGAAAAAGCACTTGCAAACGCAGAAAATGAATAATTCGAGTGTTTATAAAAAATCTACATTAATTTGTAGATTTTTTTATTTTAAATTAATTTTTTATTAAATTTCAAAAAAAAGACGAAAAATAATTTTCATCTTTTTTAATAATTTACATAAGTTTGCTTCCATCATTTGTTTTCACAACTTTCAATATGTTCTCTTCCACGTTTGTGTTTGCATTGATGTAGATATAATATGTTGAACCATTTCTTTCACATTCAAATTCCCAACACAAAACCTCTCTGTTGTAGTCGAGTGGAGCCAAAACAAGTCTTTCATTCTTGATTGAGAAAGAGGTGTCAATGTTTGTCTTTGCCATTTCTTTTGTCACGGTTGCTCCTGAAATATCTCTGGAAGTGTGATTTATCCAGTAAGAAACTGCATCATAACCAATAACATTTCCATTCTCCAAATCAACTTTTACTTTGACAAGGTCAGGATAAAGAATGATTCCATTTTGTTTTGGCGAAATGTTGAAATATGCTTGAGAACCTAGCTCCTCACTCCAAACAATCTCAGTATTTTCCACACCATTTCCTTTTGCAAAATCAAGTGCAATCTTTTCTGCCTGTTGCATGGTTATGTTTTTAACATCAGAATCAACATGTCCACTGACTGTCAAAATTTTTCCACCTATCTTTGTCACTTGAACATAAACCTTTTGATTGTCTGTATTCAACAAGACATAGTTATAAGTGCTGAACTTACCATTCGTTTGTCCTTGATATTGAAGATTGGAGATATTTTTGAAATATGAGTCCACAATCTTGTATGCTTCATCTTTTGATATCTCACTTCCAGTCAATCCTTTAACTTTTTGGTTGACAACAGAATCAGAGAAAGGTCCGTCATAAATCATGGTTGGATATTCAGTATCATCAGATTTGATTTGTGCAAAATCTAGTGAAAAATCATCATAATTACCATCAATATGATTACTTGCGTCCAAAATGCTGTAACCGTAGATCATTTTTTCGGACATTTGATTGAGATATTTTTTCATCTCCGTCAATGATTCATGCATTTCATTGAGTGTATTTAAGTCGCTTTCGGTCAACTCTCCACCCTTTGCCACTTTTTCTTGCAAAGTCTGAGTATAGCCAGACATTTGATTGATGAATCTGACACTTTCAACAATGTTGTCACTGGAAAGTGGAAGAGCAGCAATGTTGCTTTGCATTTCTTTGGCACCTTGCGCAAGATCATTGAGCATTTTTGCTTGATAATCCTCACTGTTTGATGCAAGAAGTTTGCTTATGTTCATATCAGCCGTGTTGACAGTATCGACAAGTTCATAATAATTTTTCTTGTATATGTTTTCAAGTTGCAGAGAATAACTGTTTGCCTGCGACATTGAAACCCCATATCCAATGCCAAAACCGATTGTACTGAGTCCCAACACCCCTGTCGCAATTGAAAGTCCAATAACAGCACCTCTATATTTGTGCCTTACTGCTGAATTTCTCTTATCTTGAGTTTGGTTGGAATTTTTTACATTTTTGTTTTCAGTTTGAGCAATTTTCTTATCTTCTTTCATAATCCCCTCCTTAAATTGCAAACACATGGTTGCCAATCACAACTGTTGTTGTCTTACTGTATATCCATTTGTTTGTTGCAGTGCTTGCGTTATAGTAATACAATGCACCATAAGTAGGGTCCCAACCATTCAAAGCATCACGAGCGGCATTATATGCAGTTTGGTCAGGTTCGAGATTGATTTGTCCGTCATTGACTGCCGTAAAAGCCCATGGCTGATAGATGACCCCTGCAATAGTATTTGGAAAATCAGGGCTTTCTACTCTGTTCAAAATAACTGCTGCGACCGCAACTTGTCCAGTGTAACTTTCTCCACGGGCTTCAGCGTAAACACACTTGGCCAAAAGATATAAGTCACTGTTAGAAACCGAATTGTCATCAGTTGAAGACAAGGTCATTCCAAGAGCAGCCGCTGTTTTTGGTCCAACGATTCCATCAACTGAAAGTCCATTTTTACTTTGGAAATATCTGACAGCCTTGCGTGTTAAGTTTCCATAAATCCCATCGACATTGCCAGTATAATATCCCCATCTTTTCAATTTTGTTTGAACAGTTCTTGTTTGTGAAGTGGTCAAGGCCGCTTCAACATATTCAATGTTTGGTTGTATGTAATTTGTCAAAACCACAGTCAGTGTTCCAATTGACATGATTGCAAACATAACTGCAAAAGTCAACGCAAATAATTTTTTCTTCATATTTTCTCCTTTTATCGTGTTACACTATTTATAATTTCCCAAATTTTTGAAATATAAACATAATTTTCGTAATTTTTTGAAGAGAGAAAACATACAGCAGGAAAAACGACGCACCACCAATTGTCGCCTTTTCCAGCCCCCAAATCAATTTTCAAACAATCATAAACGCCTTCTTCAAGCACCAAATCATCATATGCACGTGCCGGCATCTCTTCTTGAGTGATGGAAATTGTGGCAGAATATTCCACTCCTTCACTCTTGAGAACTTCATTTACAACCGCTTGCAAGTCAAACAAACTAAGTGCAATAATTTCAGCCGCCTCATCTTTGTTTTCAGCGTAGGCAAGTTTTGGAATCAAAAAATCTACCACTGCATCTTTTACTTTATATTTCAAATTTTGGTCAGTGACAGAATTGGAATTTGCTGTTATGTGAATTCTCATATAATTTTCGTTCAATGCACTTGCGGAAACATTGTTTCCTCCACAAAGAAAGATTGCCAAGCAAATGATTCCAATTCCAACAAATGACAAAATGTATTTCATAAATCCCTCATAAACGAATTTTTGTCTGAAAAATAATAAAAAAACCGCAAAAATTTGCGATTTTTTTCTTTTTTATTAATTTTTTAAAAGTTTGAGAGGTACATCTTTTAAAATTAATTTCTCTTCTTAATTTCTTTTTTGGTAATACACAATCACATTTTCATCTTTTTCAAGTGGGAATGCAAGTTCAGGATTTTGAAGCATGATTGTTTCTTCTCTGACTTTGACGCTTTTTGCAAGGTCCCAAGAAGACTGCCCAGCACTTGCAAAAATAAGTTCAATCGCACAATCTCTCTCAGGATACTCACTTGCCAAGTTGATGTTGGAAATGACCGCCTCAACTTCATCACAATCATAGTTTACATTGATTTTGAGTTTTGCATCAAAATAGAATTCTCTTCCTTTCTTGACAACGACATCAACATCATAAAGCACAGCAAAAACACTTTCAATTTGTGCATTGTCGCAAGTTGCACCTGATTTATCCGAAACAACAAAAGGCACTTCAATCACAACACTGTGCAGAGAATTTGTTTCATCATTCAAATAGACAACATTTGTTTTGCTGACTCCTTCAACAAAAACTTCTCCATTCTTGATGTAAGAATTTGTGATTGCAAGATTTGAACCACCGACAAACATAATCTTGTCAACTCTTGGTTTGTCATCTTCCAAGGTTAACGTTCCATCAATTTTGGCCTCAAAATAGTCCCCTTGAAGTTGCTTTGTCATTTCAAAAGATTCAGTTGAAACTTCAAGTTCATTTTCTGTGCTGTAGATGTCTTTGATGATGACTTCACTTTTTTCAAGATAAGATGTCACCTTAACTTCGACTGGCACAGTAATTTTGATGTCGACGCCCTTTTCCGCTTCAGAAACTTCACATTTAACCGCACTTCTTTTTATGCAAGCAGTTGTTTCACTGACTGCTTCACGAGTCACACCTTCAAGTTCAACTTCTTCCTTGAAGTTCTCTGTCACATAAGAAGATTCAAACCTGTCTTTTTCTGTCAAATACAAAATTCTTGTGACAACTTCGCCGCTTACAGAAACAAAATTTACTCCGCTTTCTGTTGACTTGACGGAAACATGACTGTCACACAATAGCACTTTTTTGATTGGTTCTTTGATTGAAACTTCGCTTTCAACAGTAAAAACTTCCTGTGCCTGCCCAACCAAAGTGTTGACAAGCATTTCATCTTCACGTGTGCACATATTTTCATCGTCGCTTTTGATGTTTTGCACTTCTCTCTCGCATATCAGCACGCCAAATTGACACACCGTGCAGTTGATTTTGATGTTTGAACTTGTCACAGAATCAATGGAATAGTCTTCCACTTCAACTTGGATTCCAACCTTGTCGCCCACAGCAATATCCGAGTCTTCAAACTTTGAAGTGAATGGACATGAAGAATTTATTGTTCCAATTTCTCCATCAACAGTGCAATAAAGCAAGCAAATGTCAAGACTGCCCGAATAATTGACAACGCCATTCAAAATTTCAGCATTTTCTGCTTGTGCAGTGTGACAGACTGACAAAATTTTGTCAATCTCCACATTAGTTTCAATGTTACATTCAACATTGAACTGAGATTTTTCGAGTCGTTTTTTCTTTACAACTCTGAACTTGTTTGTTTCAAAAGACATATACCCCTCCAAATGAAAAACTAGTATAATATACTTGCAAAATGAACCGCTTAGAACAAAAAATTGAATAAATTTTCTCTTTCATGTCAAAAATCATCAAAAGGAGATTTTATGAGAAAAATTGTTTATGGACTTGATGAAATCAAGTTAAAAATATCAGGATTGAAAGGACAAAATGTTCAAATGAGCATAAACAGAGGACGAAAAAAAATTGAGTCAGTCAATGCGACAATCAAAGATGTCTACCCAAGCGTGTTCACAATCAAAACCCAAGACGACAAACTTCAAACATTTTCATATTTTGATGTTATGTGTGGAGATATTGTTTTTGACAGTGGTAAATCCTAAAACAAAATATTGAAATAACATAATTGATATGTTATAATATAAATATGGATAAAAAAACAGAAATTTTGGAAAAATCAATAATACTCAACGGACCCATTGGAAGTGGAAAAAGCCTTTTATCAAGAATTCTTGCAAAAAAACTTGGTTACCCTGTGATTTCAACAGATGCTTTCAGACACCTTCCAAGCAAAAAATACTTTCAAAACAAAGCCATTGAAGATTTAAATGAAGAAGAAAAAGCATTCTATCGCTTAAGGCAACTTCTGCCTAATGTTCCAAATTACAGTGAAATGGGATTTAATCAAAAAGTTGATGAAATAATTTATAAAAATTTTGGTATTGTAGCATGGCATTTCTACCAAAAACAATTTGAAACAAAACTTCTGTCCGAAATATTTTCGCAACTCCAAACCCCTAGCATAATTGATCTTGGTGGTGGAATGGGCATTTCACTTGATAGAGATTATGAATATCTGAAAGATAAAGCCTTTGAACTCTCACCTGAATCATTTGACAAATATTTTCCCCTGAAAGAATATATAGGTTTCAGCAAAATCAAAAAACTTTTGGGAGCATTTAAAAACGTTGTGTATCTTGAACTTCCAAACAATTATCACGATTATATGGACAAAGCACGCAATATTTTGAATCCAATTTTTCTATCAACAAATCAATATAAAATGACGGCAACACAAAGTGTAAGTGTCAAAAACTTGATTTACCAATCTCAACCAAACTGGCAAAGAGCAGAAAATCTTACAGATGAAATAATTTCAAACAGCGGTCTTAACCCAGTCAAACAAGATGTAGAGAAAATAAAAAAATAGTCAAAAATTTTGACTATTTTTTTATTATTTTAAATTTGTATTTTAAAGATGTTTTATTTGTGAAAAAGTCCCTTTTTCTTTCTAGGATATTTGATTGCAGCTTGAGCAGCAGCAAGACGAGCAATTGGAACTCTGTATGGTGAACAAGAAACATAGTTAAGTCCAATTCTGTGGCAGAATTCAATTGATGATGGATCTCCACCATGTTCTCCACAAATTCCAAGTTTGATGTCTGGTCTTGTGCTTCTTCCAAGTTCAGCAGCGATTCTCACAAGTTTGCCAACACCGTTCTGGTCAAGTCTAGCAAATGGATCGCTTTCGAAAATCTTCTTTTCATAATATACATCAAGGAATTTTCCAGCGTCGTCACGAGAGAATCCATAAGTCATTTGAGTCAAGTCATTTGTTCCAAATGAGAAGAATTCGGCATATTTTGCAATTTGGTCAGCAGTGATTGCCGCTCTTGGGATTTCAATCATTGTTCCAACTTTATATTTCATTTCAACTTTGCTTGCTTCCAAAACTCTGTCAGCTGTTGAAGTTACGATGTCTTTAACATACTTAAATTCAGCACTGTCGCAAGTAAGAGGAATCATGATTTCAGGAACAACATCAATCTTGTCTTCTTTCATAACTTCAATTGCAGCCTTGATGACAGCTTCTGTCTGCATTTCTGCAATTTCTGGATATGTCACAGCAAGTCTAAGACCACGATGTCCCATCATTGGATTGAATTCATGAAGAGATTCAACTGTGCTTTTGAGTGCTTCAAATGTCAAGCCCATATCTTTTGCAAGAGCTTTGATTTCGCTGTCTTCATGTGGCAAGAATTCATGAAGAGGTGGATCCAAGAAACGAATTGTAACTGGACGTCCTTTCATAGCCTTGAAGATGCCCTTGAAATCTTTTTGTTGCATTGGAAGAAGTTTCTTGAGTGCTTTCTTTCTCTCTTCTGTTGTTGTTGAAACAATCATTTCTCTAACAGCAGGGATTCTGTCTGCTTCAAAGAACATATGTTCAGTTCTGCAAAGACCAACACCTTCTGCACCAAAGTTGAAAGCAACTGCAGTGTCTCTTGGGTTGTCTGCATTTGTTCTGATCATCAAATCTCTGTGTTCATCTGCCCATTGCATAATTGTGGCAAACTCGCCAGAAATCTTTGCTTCAACAGTGTCAATTGAACCATCATAAATCTTTCCTGTTGAGCCATCAAAAGAGATAACGTCTCCTTCTTTATATTTCTTTCCACCGAGAGTGAATGATTTTCCATCATCGGCAAATTTAATTGCTGAACAACCAGCAACACAGCAAGTTCCCATACCACGAGCAACAACTGCAGCGTGAGAAGTCATACCGCCACGAGCGGTCAAAATTCCTTGAGAGGCAGCCATACCTTCAATATCTTCTGGAGATGTTTCAAGACGAACAAGAACAACCTTTTCTTTCTTTCCCTGTTCTTTTGCTTTTTCAGCAGTAAAGCAAATCTTACCACTTGCAGCTCCTGGAGATGCAGGGAGTGCTTCTCCAATCACTGTTGCCTTCTTTATTGCTTTTTCATCAAATGTTGGGTGAAGAAGAGCGTCAAGTTGTTTAGGGTCAATCATAAGAAGTGCTGTTTTCTTGTCAATCATTCCTTCATTAACAAGATCAACTGCAATCTTGAGAGCAGCCTTTGCTGTTCTCTTACCATTTCTGGTTTGAAGCATATAGAGTTTGCCTTTTTCAATTGTAAACTCCATATCTTGCATATCTTTATAGTGGTTTTCAAGTTTTTTGCAAATTGCAACAAATTGAGCAAAAACTTCTGGGTTTTGTTTTTCAAGTTGAGAAATAGGTTGTGGTGTTCTGATACCAGCGACAACGTCTTCGCCTTGAGCGTTCATCAAATATTCACCATAAAGAACATTTTCACCAGTTGATGGGTTTCTTGTGAAAGCAACACCTGTTCCACTGTCATCGCCCATGTTTCCGAATACCATTGATTGAACGTTTACTGCAGTTCCCCAGTTGTATGGAATGTCATGCATTCTTCTGTAAACATTTGCTCTGTCATTATCCCAAGAACGGAACACAGCCTTAACAGCTTCAATAAGTTGAACTTTTGGTTCTTGAGGGAATTCTGTCTTTTGAGAATCTTTATAAAGTTTCTTGAAGAGTTTAACGATTTCTTTCAAATCGTCAGCAGTAAGATCTTTGTCAAACTTAACACCCTTCTTTTCTTTGATTTCGTCCAAAATTCTTTCATATTTAGACTTGTCTTGTTGCATAACAACGTCACTAAACATTTGAATGAAACGACGATATGAGTCATAAGCAAATCTTTCGTTGTTTGTAAGTTTTGCAAGACCTTCAACAACTTCATCATTAAGTCCAAGGTTCAAAATTGTGTCCATCATTCCAGGCATTGAAACTCTTGCTCCAGAACGAACAGAAACAAGAAGAGGATTGCTTGGATCACCAAACTTCTTTCCTGTAATTTTCTCAATTTGTGCAAGTTTTTCTTCAATTTGTGCTTTGATGGCATCATTGATCATTCTTCCATCTTCATAATATTTTGTGCACGCTTCAGTAGTGATTGTGAAGCCTTGTGGAACTGGTAAGCCAATTTTTGTCATTTCAGCAAGGTTTGCACCTTTACCACCAAAAAGTGCTTTGTTCTTTCCATCTGCTTCTTTAAACAAGTAAACATACTTTTTCATAAATAAACATCTCCTTTATTTTCTGTAACGATAATATTATATCAAAATACATTTATCAATGGCAAACAATTTACAAAATATTTGCAAAGAAATTATTGAATTTATTAAATACGATTGACAACCCCCCCCCAATTTATAATAAGGCAAAAGGAGTAAAATATGGAAGAACAAAAAAATGAAAATATGAAAAAAAACGATAAAGTCAAAAGTATTATACTTAAAAAAGGAAACTCAAAAAAATTTTTGGGTGTTTTAATGGCTTTTATTGGAAATCTTGCTTGGGGCTGGGTAATAGGCTTAATTTTTTCAAAAAATTCATATGAACGAAAAACTTTTTACAAAGGCTATTGGTCTGTGTTTGCTTCCTTTGCAATAGTGATTTTTATATTTTTGATTATAGGATTATTTCTTTAAAATCAAAAAACATATGTTTTTTATTTAAATCAAATTTTCTATATATTCAAGAATTTTTTCTCTTCCAAAACCGTTTTCCGAAGAATAGCCCTGAACCAGTTCTTTCCTGACACCAAGAGTTTTGGAAATCATATTGCAGGCCTGTGGAATTTTGCTTTTAGCAAGTTTGTCAACCTTTGTTGCAACAACCATATAAGGAATTTGATAAACATTCAGAAATTCAATCATCATCTTGTCAAGTTCGCTAGGTTCATGCCTGCAATCAACCAAAACGAAAACTGTTTTCAAACTTTGTGACAAAGTCAGATATTTTTCCATAAGACCCGCCCAGTTTGCAATATGCTTATGCCCAGTTTTTGCATACCCATAACCCGGCAAGTCAACAATTCTGAACTTGTCATTGACAACAAAATAATTTATCATTTTTGTAAGTCCGGGCGTCGATGATGTTTTGGCAAGATTCTTTTGTCCACAGAGAGAATTAATGAGAGAAGATTTGCCCACATTGCTTCTCCCAACAAAGGCAAATTCCACCATGTCATCTTTCAAAATATTCTTTTCATTCACAACACTTGTGAGATATTTTGCACTTATTATCTTCATAAAATGATTATATCAAAAAAATATCAAAATTTCAAAACAAAAATAAAATTCAACAAAAAGTTGTAAATATGTATAAAATTATTTAAAATTTTTTAACTATTTTGCTTTACTAAAAATCTAAAAATGTCTATAATCAATTTTAGTCATAAAGATTAACACGACATAAAAGGACAAACAGAAATTAATGAAAAAAGAGTATGATAAATCACTTCCTAAATACACAAAAGGAGAAGAAATATTCAATGCTGTCACGCACATCGTTGGCGGTGCCTTTGGAATAATTTTTTTGATTGTTGGTGTCATATATGCTCATTGGCACTGCAATTGGGTTGGAATTTTGAGTATGTATATATATGGTTTTTGCATGATAATTGCATACACAATGTCGGCAATCTATCACTTTCTGCGCCCAAACAGAGCAAAAAAGGTCTTTCGTATTTTTGATCACTGTTCCATCTTTCTCTTAATAGCCGGCACTTACACCCCTTATTGCCTTATCACACTTGCAGAAGTTCCGGCATGGGGATACACCATTTTTGCATTGGTTTGGGGACTCTCAATTCTTGGAATTGTTTTGAATGCAATCAACATGTATAAATGGAAAGTGCTAAGCATGATCCTTTATATCGCTCTTGGTTGGTGTATCGCGATTGCCATTGTTCCACTTTTGCAATATCTTGATATGGCTGGATTTTGGTGGCTTCTCGCTGGCGGAATTGCTTACACAGTTGGGGCTGTTTTCTATGGCTTTGGTTCAAAAGTCAAATACATTCACAGCATTTGGCATTTGTTTGTGCTTTTGGGGAGCATCTTGCAATTTGTATCTATATTGTTCTATGTCATCTTATAGCAAACATACAAAAAAAAGACTTGGTTTTCCAAGTCTTTTTTATTAAATTCTGCTTCCATTTCCCATGGTCAAAGCGAGTCGAACGCCTTGAACTTTGTCAAGCCATGTCGATTTTGTAACGCCTGCTTTTGTGACAATCTGTCCATTGCCTAAACCTGTTCCCAAGTTCCTTGTCCAATAGTTCACTTCATCATCTGTTCCACAGCCAAGCAAGAAGCATACCATGTCACTTGCCTTTGCGGAATAGTCTGTTAAATAGTCGTCTATCTCTTCTATTGATGCCACTCTCACTCCATCCTCTGTCACTGAAACACTGACAACTTTGTCTTGTTGCCCTGCACTTCCAAACTTGTAATATGTGTAATTCGTAGAACCTTGTTTGTTGGTGATGCTTGCTGAAAAATTGGTCGTTGAGGCTGTCTTATTCAAGCCTGATATGTTGCTGTATATATCACTATCTTTAAATGCCCAACCTTCTTTCACTGATTGTGTCGTCACTGCTCCAATTGTCAGCATTCTGTCACTCACAACTATGAAATTGGTCTTGTATGTTCCATATGTGCTCCAGCCATTTGGATATGACGTGCTTGACACTC
>CAMMFF010000007.1:0-72952 GCA_946496065.1 uncultured Clostridia bacterium | reverse complement strand
CTCTGTGTTGGCATCTGGAGAAACATCTCCACCTTCCCCATCTCCTGGATTTTCTTCGTCTTCAGAAGGTGACGAAGTCCCTCCCCCGCCAGTTTCTGTCTGTGAAGAAGAACAGCCAGACAATAAAAAAGTTCCTCCACCGATAAGTGAAAATCCGCACAATATTAAAAAAAGCAAACAAAGAATTCGTTTCATTCTATATTTATTATATATAATTTTAAATTAAATAGCAAATAAATTACTTATCTTTCACTCTGTGACTTTTTCTCTCCGTCACAATCCATTGATCATTTTCAAAGAAAAGGTCTTTGTGTGGACGCAATTTTCTTGTGTATTTCTCATCGCCAAATCCACAATCTTGAATTTGATACCATTCTTCTGCAACTCTCTTTGTTGTTTCATATGTTTGTTGCATCATTTTTTCAGACTTACTCTTTTCATCTGGCAATGTTTTATCTGGATAAATTGGATTGCAAATTGCAAAATAAATTCTGTACTTATATTTTCCATTCTTTTTCTTTTTTCCCTTAAAAAGCAAAACTATTGGTAAAACAGGGACATCATTCTTAACTGCTGTTGAAAACGCCCCTCTTTTATATGGTCTTATTTCTCTGTAGTGTGGCCACATTGACCCCTCTGGATTGAAAAGAATTGGTTTGTTCTTTTTCAATATTTCGCTTAAATCTTGATTATACTTTTTCATTCCAGAAATGCTTGTTGCAGGAATTGGAATCCCTCCCAATGAACGCAAGAAAAAACCAATCATTGGCCTTTGAATATTTTGTTGCAAAGTTGTGTAATATATTTTTCTCCAACAAAACAAGTTTGTTCCAATGCTGACATCATCAAACAAATGCACATGGTTGCAAGTCATGACAAAAGGTTTTCCTTTCAACTTCTTTTTGTTCTTTCCACCAAAAGTCTTCATTTTGAATTTGAAAACCATATAAGGGTTGAAAAAACATATTGCAAGTGCTCTGAAAAATGCCGCCCACATACGAAAAAAAATACTTCTTGGTTTGAAGTTATATTTGTCATCAAACTTGATTTTTCGTGTTGTATTTTTTATTTCCAGTATATTCCCATCAAATTTATCAGGACGTTCTATTCCATCTTTGTCTATCATTTTGTCTTTCCCCTTTTGTCATCTGAATATTCGTGCTTAATCATATGTCACTATTGTAAATGATTTAAAATGATTTTGCAAGTAAAAAATTTTAATATATCAACAAACATTAACTAATAAATTAAATAAATCATAAATACTTATGTAACACAGGAGGATTTATGACTAAATTTTTCGGAACTGATGGAATACGAGGTGAATATGGAAAAACATTGAATTGTGATGTGGCATTTTCCGTTGGAAACGCTTTAACGCAAATCAAAAACAATCCAAAAGTCATTATAGGTCACGACACAAGAGTTTCTGCCGATGCTTTGACATTGTCATTAAGTGCAGGAATTGTTCAAGGTGGAGGAAGCGTTGTCAATGTCAAAACCATTCCCACCGCAGGAATTTCTTTCTTGACAGAAAGCGAAAAGTTTGATTTTGGTGTCATCATAACAGCCTCTCACAACCCGCCAAACTTTAATGGCATCAAAATTTTTGATTGCACAGGAAAAAAGTTATGCGACAACGAAGAAGAGTTCTTGGAAGAATTTTTTTCAAATAAATACATAAGTGACAATTGTGGCAAATATGAAGAAGCAGAGAATCTCCAAAAGAAATATATTGAACATCTGCTCAATTGCACAAATGTGAAATTTACTGATATGAAAATTTGCATTGATGCAAGCAATGGCGCAAGTTTCAAAATCGCCCCCAAAATTTTCAAAAAACTTGGAGCTAAAGTTTTCAAACTTTCATGCAAAAATGATGGAAGCAAAATCAATGTAAATTGTGGGTCTCTACATATTGAAAACCTGATAAAAAAAGTTGTTTCAACCAAATCAAACATTGGATTTGCCTACGACGGAGATGCGGACAGAGTGATTGCTGTAAGCAAAAGTGGAGCAATTTTTGATGGTGACAAACTTCTCTACATCCTGGCAACGCAGATGAAACAACAAGGACAATTATATGCAAATTCGGTTGTTGGAACCAGTCACACAAACAGTGGAATTATGGTCGCACTCAATCGTAACAAAATCAATCTTATAAGAACGGACATTGGTGACAAATATGTGATTGAAGCAATGGAAAAAATGAATTTGACACTTGGCGGAGAACAATCTGGACACATCATAATCAAAAACTACGCCCAGACTGGAGACGGAATTTTGACATCTCTCAAAATCTGTGAAATAATTCAAAAATCACGAAAGTCCCTTGACCAACTTTTTGATGCCAACTTAATCTATCAAGAAAATATCAACTTGCAAGTCAAAGACAAGATAAAAATTATGAATAATGAAAGTTTGAAAATTTTGGTGAACAAGATCGCCAATGAAATAGCTCCCGCTGGAAGAATATTGATCAGAGCAAGCGGAACGGAAGATAAGATAAGAATTATGATTGAATATCCAAACAAACAAAAAGCAATGTCTTTTGCCAATGAAATCAAAACATTAATAGAAAAAATATAACCGAGAAATTCTCGGTTATTATTATGCTTTTTCGCTGTCCATTTGATCTGTCAAGATTTTCATAATTTTATCAATTTTCTTGCAATCTTTCTTATCAAGATTCTTCTTCAAATCATTGACAATGACATAGTCTTCTTTGTTTTCATAGAAATCAAAAAACTTTTGAGTTGGTTTAAGGAAATATTCTCTTTTGTCTTTTTCAGATTTTTCTTTTGTTATGAACCCTTTTTTGATGAGTTGTTTAACTTTGTATGTTGCATTAGGTGAAGAAATGTCTAAGAAATTTGCAAACTGAGATATTGTTGGATTTCCCATAAGATAAATACACTCAAGGCAAAAATACTCAGTTGAAGACAACGCTTCTTCCTTATCCTTGATACGATCAAACATATTCTTGTAGATGATAAGTTTTATTTTGCGATAAAACTTATTGACCGATTTTTTTAATTTCATTGCAACCTCATCAAACTAGTTTTAAGTTTACCACTTTTAGCCAACAAATACAAGCATTTTTGTTCAAAATTTTTAAATATTTTCACAAAATTAATGTCGAATTTGATGTTTAATTTCAAATTTTGAGAGCGAGTACAAAATTAACAAACATAATATCCAGTAAGACAAAACTTACAAATCTTAACAATTTTTCAAAATTTATTGCTTTTTTATGATTTTTTTGATAAGATATAGACGCATGGTCCCATGGTCAAGCGGTTAAGACGCCGCCCTCTCACGGCGGAATCAGGGGTTCGATTCCCCTTGGGACTACCAATTAATAATTTAATAATGTTCTTTTTATGTGTTGACAATAATACATCATATATTTCATATAGAAATATATTTCCTCAAATTACCAGAGCATGATACAAATCACATCTGTAAAAATTATTATAAAAAGGAATAATCTAAGAATGGATAAAGACGCATTGGTAAAAATCAAAAGAACTACAGCAGGATTTAAAGGTGAAATTAAGCATGATGATTGGAGTGTTAACCTTCGTAGTTTTAAAGAAATCAGAGAGGCATTTTGTGCGACTTGCCAACAATCTCTTCTAGACGGCAAATATATTGATGAACTTCACAAAATAAAAATTGATATAGATAAATTACAAAAAGAATTTTCTTCAATTCCAATCACAACTGACCGCCTCCAGACAGAGAATATTTTCCTTAATCCAGACATATGGCATATTTTGGTTGAATCTAACAAGGAAAGACTTTTTAAAAATTTTCAGTTAGTCAAAGACAAGAAAAATGATGTTGTTTTCTTCAGCGAACTTTTGTCCATTGTGGAAAACCCTAGTGCATTAATTTTGAGAATTTCAACTTTCAAAAATAATCCAGAAGGAAAAGATGCCGAAATAATTTCCACTAACCTTGATAACTTAATATTGAGAAACGACATAACAAGCTTGAATGACATAACAAACATATCAAAAAAATATACTGATTTCTCTATACATGAATATTACCTTCCTTATGGATTAAATGGACTAAAAAATGCCATCTTGCTTTATAGGTATGACACTTCTGATGTCGAACATATAAATTATTATTGTAAAGAAATCTATCCAAAAAGAGAAATCGACCTTTTTAATCAGCAATATATCCCAACAATTTACAAAATTGTTTATCCTGATAAATTGGCTCAGCCACATTTTCATTTTTCTGAAGGAGTTGCTTCAATATATAAACTTGCCAGCAATCCAAAATACTCAAAACCCGGTGATGGATACGGAATAGGCATTGAGCAATTATTAGAATATTTGATTAAAATCAAAACAAACAACTATGATTCCAGCATTGAAGAAAACTTATATCAGGACAATGATTTTGGTATGCCTTTCAGACATTTCCCTGATGATCAATTTAATAAAGTTTTGACAAATATTTCTCACCTAAACGATAACCCACATGATTTTTTAGTAGCATACAAAACCTTTGATTCTATCGACAAAATCAATGACAAAACAAATGACAACACTATAGGAAAAGAAAAATAAAAGCATCATTTAGATGCTTTTTTTGAAGTTTTCTGACCATTTTTTGCTGTTTTAGGCAATTGTTTTTCGTCTTTTATTTTTTGTTTGGCTTTGTTTTCTCCTATTTTCTCTTCTTTTTCTTCAATTTGCTCTTTTTCTTTTTTGTGTTTTTTCTCTTTTTTCTTTTCGTCTTTCTCTTTGCGCTTTTCTTCTTTTGTTTGCTTTTTCTTTTTTGTGAAAATTGAACCAAAATCCATATTCTCTAAATCCATATTTACACTTTCTTTTCTGACTTTTTCCAACCTTTTTGGAATCCCTGTCTTATCATATGGCAAATTAACTTTATCTTTACGCTCCCTAATTTCAACTTGGTCATAAGGCAATGAAATCTTATTCTTTTTAAGTTCATTATAAATAAGTTCCAAAACATCATAATAAACATCCCAATAATCTTCACTGTCACACCAGCATCTTGCAACAAATTCAATACTGCTTGAACCAAGTGAATTTAATCTGCAAAATGGTGCTGGCTCAAGCAAAACTTTTCCATTGCTTTTCATACAATCAATAATAAGTTTCTTCACTTGATTGACATCACTTTCGTATGCCACATTAAATGAAAAATCAACTCTCCTTGTTTTTGCAGAATCATAATCAACCACAGAACTGTTGACAATTGTGGAATTTGGAATTGTCACACGTTTGTTGTCAGACGTAAGAATTGTTGTAAAAAGAAAATTGATTTGGATGACACTTCCTTCTTTTCCATCTACTTGAATGTAATCCCCCTTTTTGAACATCTTATTTGAAATTATAACAATTCCATTTGCCGCATTAGCAATAATGTTTTCAAGAGCCATACCTATTGCCAACACCATTGCAGATAATGCCGTCAAAAAACCGGTAATCTCAATGCCAATAATGCTCATTAAAATCAAAATTAAAACCAAATAAAGACAAATTTTCAAGATAACACACAAAAAACCAATTGTTATCTTTTCCATTTTTGTCTTATACAAAACTCTTCTGATTATGTTCAGCAATATTTTGATCAACAATATGCCCAAAATCAAGACTGCAAAAAAAATCAGTATATTCCATGCATTTGTCTTAAAAAATGTCACAATATCATTCCAAATTTTTGCCCAATCCATTTTTTCACCTTCTTGTGAAAATTATAATCCCATTTATCAGATGTTGTCAATAAAAAATGATATATGTCGAATTTTTGTCAAACATAAACAAACTATTTCATAACAGTAATATCAATGATATCTTGAAAATGAATAAGTTTGTGATTGATTTCAATTTTCTGTTCTGCATAGTCAATTTTAACTTGCCCGCTTTCTCTGAAATAATGTCCATCTTCAAAATAAACAATTTCAACTTTGTCTTTGAATTTTAAATTGTTCAAAATTTCAGAAATTTCACTTATTTTTTCGTCTGACAAATCCTCTTTTTCAATTCTTTCATGTTCAAATTCTTTAAGCCTTAATGCACGATGCAATCCTTTAAGTGCGTCAAAAGGAGCAAATTGTTTCGCCCGCTCAGACCTAGGCATTTTCGTTCTCTCCACTGTTGTGTCCTCCAATCATTCTGTTTCTTTCTCGTTGTGTTGATGTGTCAAAAAAATCAATTCCACTCAAAACTGCGTTCTTGCCAAATTTGTCTTGAATGTCAAGCAAACTTTTCACCAATTCCTTTTCTTTTTTCACCTTTTTTATGTCGGTGAACAGATCATAAAATTCTTGCTCCTCAGGAACGAGGTCAGCAAAATCATACCCGATCCTTCTTATCGGTCTGTTTTTGTCAACAATCTTGTCAAAAAGTTGTTCAAAATATGGTCCAATAAAATAATAGATATTTGTGCAAACTTTCATTCTGACAGTTCCTTTCGTTCCATCATTTTTTTTGTCACCATAACCAACATAAAGATGAAGCAGTTGCGTTGAATATTTCTGTCGTGCCAATTCATAGCATGCATTTTGCACCATCTCATTCATGACATTTTTTGCGTCTTTGAAAGAATAATTACATGGCAAAATTTGAGAACCCGACATTGATTTTTTCTTTGATTTATAATTTTTGATGTCGGACATCAAACAAGACTCTCTTCCCCATGCATGATCAATCAAAAGTTCAGCATTAACTCCAAATTCATCATATAAAATGTCCGGATCACATTTTGCAATTCCTTCCATGTCATAAATTCCAAACTTGGCAAGCCGATTTATCGTCCCTTTTGAAATTCCCCAAAAGTCAGAAAGCGGAGTGTGATTCCACAATTCCTTTATGAACTTTTTCTCCGTAAGCCACCCGATATGGTCACTTGCATGTTTTGCCGTTATGTCGAGTGCTATTTTTGCCAAATACATATTCGTGCCAATCCCAGCTGTTGCAGGAATGTGCAATTTTTCATATATCTCATTCATAAGTTTGCAGGCAAAGTCTTTCGCTTTTATTTTATATAATTTCAAATAATCAGTTGCATCAATAAAACTTTCATCAATGGAATAGACATGAATATCGTTTTTGTCAATATAGTCAAGATAAATCCCATAAATTTCAGAAGCATATTCAATATATTTTTTCATTTGAGGTTTTGCTATGACAAAATCTATATCTTTAGGGATTTCATACAAACGACACCTATTTTTGATTCCCAATGCTTTCATCGCTGGCGACACTGCCAAACAAATGGTCTTTTCTCCTCTACTTTCATCTGCAACAACAAGTCTTGTTGTAAGCGGATCAAGCCCCCTTTCTGCACATTCAACAGAAGCAAAAAAAGATTTCATATCAATCACAAAATAACATCTCTGTTTTTCTTCCACAAAATCTCTCCATATTTATATTATTATATAACAAAAACTGATAAAATCAAAAAAACATGATTGATAAATATATAATTCTCATTAATTTTTATTGACTTTAAAAGAATTAATCTTTTAAAATGATATTATCATGTTTTACGATAATTTTACTGAAGATCAAATCTGTGGACTTTATACACCTTGGCATTTTTTTGCGATAGCCATATTTTTTATTTCTCTTGCATTCGTTTTGTTTTTCACTCGAAAAATAAATCAGAAGCAAAGAAAAGTCGCATTATTGACCATTGCCATCATAGTCACCGTTCTTGAAATTGTAAAAATTATAATAAGAATCTATAAACATGAAAGTGGAGACGCTTGGATACCTTTATATTTTTGCAGTATGTTTCTTTTCACTATTTGGTTTGTATTTGCAAAAAACAAATATGTTTCCACACTGGGAAAAGTTATGGTCGTATTTGGAGGATTATTTCCTTCACTTTGCTACATTCTTTATCCATCAACATCTTTGATGATTTTGCCCATTTGGCACCCTGGTTCAATACACAGTCTCATATATCATTGGTTGATGTTGTATTCTTCTTGTTTAATATTGAAAGAATATAAACCTAAAGCTATTCACTTTGTATACTACTTTTCATTTGTAACAATTTTCACTGCCATTGCCGCAATTGTAAATCACTTTTTGGGAACAAATATGATGTTCTTGTCAAACCCATTTGGATTGGAAATCTTGCAGTCTATTTTCAATTATTCAAAACATTTATATGCATTCTTAGCTTATTTTGCACAAGCAGTAATATTATTTTGGTTACAATTCGGAATTTTTAAATTAATTGAATTGATATATAAAAAATTAAAAGGCAGAACCAAAACAAAAAAAGACGAGGTAAAAGAAAATGAATGTATTTAAGTATTTTTTCACTAATAAAGCATACTTGCCCGCAGATATCCCAGGAAAATTGTTTTCTCCATTGCATATTGGCGTAATGATTGTCTTAATTATTGCCGTTCCACTTTTGGCATGGTTTTTAAGAAAAATGAACAAAAAGAAAATGAAAGTTCTTTTTATTGTTCTTTGGGCTCTAATGACTTCTCTTGAAATTGTCAAAATCACCTGGGAGTCACTGACCAATCCTAACGGTTTTGAAGTCACAGGAATTCTTCCTCTTTATATATGCAGCATTTTCATGTATGTAATGCCATTTGCAATATGGGGGAGGGAATTTGGGTTCTCTCGAAAAATGGCCTGCAGTTATCTATGCACCCTCAACTTGATTGGCGGACTTGTTAACTTTGTTTACCCTTCAAATGTTTTGTCCAACTATTCTGTCATCTCATTCAGCGGATTGCATACGTTGGTCTATCATGGTACTATGGTTTTTGTTGCTTTGCTTATGCTGTTCTCTGGTTATTATAGTTACAAAAACATCAAAGATGCCATTTTGGCTTTCATTCCACTTTTCGTGGTTTCAATCCCTGCAAATGTCATAAACTTTGTTTATAATTGCTCATATATGTTCTTCAGAGGTGGTTTCCCATTCTCCTTGATTTCAGACCATATGCCAGAATGGCTTTGGATTATTGTTTTGTATCTTGCATATGCACTCATTCCTTTCTTGTTCTATTTACCTTCGTATATTTCTCAAAAAAGAAAAACAAAAAAACAAGATGTAACAGAAAAAATTATTGAAATAATAAAATCAACCTAACAAAAAAACAGGCTTTGCCCTGTTTTATTTTATGTACTTCTTGCAATCAAGAATTTTGTTTTCTGTGAAATATTCATAAATTTGATTGAAATCGCCATTGAACTGCAAAGTGTTGATTGAAAGTTGTTTTGCTGGTTCAATGTCACTTTTCAAACTATCCCCAACCATCAACATCTCTTCTGGCAAGCACTTTTCTTTTTTCATTATCTTTTTCAAAAGAACTGCTTTTGATTTGTTTTTCGCACACAAATTCACAGAATACATTTTTTTGAAGCATTTTTCATCAATTCCATACAATTTTGAATAATGCTTAAGATAATTTTGTGTGGATAATGAAACCACATACAAATGATAAGATTTGCTGAGCTCTTTCAAGAAATCTGCGCTGATGACTTCAACATCTTTTGTTGCGTGTTCATAAATATTGTGCTTTAAAAATTTTTTGAATCTTCTATGCCCAAAACCTTCTTTTTCTGACATAATACAAACTTCTTTTTGCGTCCTTAAAGAATTTGTTAAATCATATTTTTTCATTATTTTTTTATATGTTGATTCATTTCTCACAATGTATTGGGCAAATTTCTCCAAAAAATCAGCCCATTTTTTGCCCCAAACATCTCCAACATAAAGAGTGTCATCAAAATCAAAAATTATTGTCTTAATCATAACTCCACCAACAAATTTTTCCTATTCTTCTCCACGGAGTTCTTCAACAGCAAGTTGTCTGTTTTTGCTGTTATAAACATAGGTCCCGCTAACTAAAATGTCAACTCCGCATTCAATCAATTTTTTTGCTGTTTCAGGATTGACTCCACCGTCAAACTCAATCTTGAAATTTAAATTGTTTGATTGTCTAAATTCATAAATTTCTCTGACCTTGTCATAAGTTTCATCCAGGATTTTTTGACCACTTGCCCCTGGTTCAACACCCATAACCAAAACGACATCACAATTAAAAACAAAAGAGCGAACATCTTTAAAAGGTGTTTCTGGTTTCAAAGAAATTCCCGCCAAAGTGTGATTTTCTTGTATATATTTCAATACATTCACCAAATCTTCTTTGTTCTCAAATGCTTCATAATGCACAGTGACAATGTTTGCACCTGCTTCAATATATTTTGGAACATCATTCAAGGGTTCATTGACCATCAAATGAACATCAAGCATGATGGCACTGTTTCGATTGATGTTTTTCACAAGATTAAAGTCATAGGTGTTTTTTTGCACAAAATTCTCATTCATAACATCACAATGCAAAAATTCAGCAATTCCTTGCATTTGTTTTGCATATTCAATTATGTTCTGATAATCACTGATTGGGTCTGTTGACACAGATATATCAACTCGTTTTCTCATATATCCTCCGCTTTTTTATTCTAACAAAAAGTTGTCAAAATTTCAAAATCATTATCAATATCTTTTGATATTTTTGACAGCCTGATAAAGTTTTAAATAATTTTCATATCTCTCTTTTGAGATTTCACCATTTTTGACCGCTTTGACAACTCCGCAATCTTTGTCTGTCAGATGTGCACAACTTTTGTATTTACATTTTTCAGCAAAAGTCAAAAATTCTGGATAATAACTCTTGATTTCATCTTCTCTGATGTCTAAGAGTCTTTCATCAAGTTTGGAAAATCCAGCAGTATCTGCAAGATAATTCCCCTTGCCAAATTCAAAAAGTTGCACAGTTCTTGTTGTCTGTTTTCCTCTTTCAATTTTTTTGCTGAACGTATCAACTTTTGCGACTTCTTCTTTTTTCAGAGCATTAATGATGGAAGATTTTCCAACGGCGCTCTGCCCCGCAAGCACACAAATGCCTTTGATTTGATTTTTCAATTTCATGACACTGTCATCAAAACTGGAAAAAATCATTGTTTTTGCAATTTTTTTATAGATATTTTCAACATTTTTGCAATATTCTTCGTTCAAGTCTTTTTTGTTTATGCAAATAATTGGTTCAATTGCATTTAATTTGCAAAACAAAATCATTTTGTCAACTGTGTATAAATCAGCCTTTGGAACAGGGGCAACGACAATAAACATTCTGTCAATGTTTGCAACAGGTGGTCGGATTAAAACATTTTTTCTCTTGTCAATTTTGAAAATGGCGTCATCTTCATCAAGAAAAACATAATCCCCCACAAAAATTCCGTCTTTTTTCAAAACCTTTCTTGCAACAGTCGTGACAAATTGGTCTCCGAGCAAAACTGTGAAAAGGTCTGCCTGTTTTTTCAATACCAACCCTCTCATTTTGGTTCTCCTTTTCTCTTCAAGTTAAGGCATATATAAATTGTCAGGAAAATTCCACCTAAAACCAAAAAGAAAATTCCGCCACCAATAAATCCATTTATCGCCTGCTGTTTCATTTTTTGAGAAAAAGTGTTATAACTTTCCAAAGTTATGATCTCTGATTCATTTGAGGTTAATGAAACAATTTCCACTTTGGCACTTGAATCTTCAAGCAATTCCCGCTCGTTTAATCTTATTCTGAAAGTTATTTCTTGTCCAATTGAAAAATTGTTAATTTCATTCATATCAAGAACAATATCTTGATAATAAATACACAAACCAGCATTATATTCTTCAACGTTTATTGTATAAAAGTTAATTGGATTAATATTTTTAATTGTAGCCGTAATCTCAATTGTGTCACTTTCTTTCAAACTTCTGTAAATATCTGCAAAAACCGTTGAACCCCAAAAAAACAAAAACGAAAAAACAAAAATCACAATTGATGTGATCAGAAAACCTTTTCCTCTTTTCTTCACAGATTTTTCTTCCATATTTCTCCTTTTTTATTTTTTCTCAACTCTGTTTCTAAGTTGTCCACAAGCCCCCTCAATATCTTCGCCCATCGTTCGTCTTACTGTGGCATTAATTCCAAGTTTTTCCAATTTTCCAGCAATCACATAAGCTTTCTTTCTCGTCACCCCAAGCAAAGATTTCTCTTTGACTGAGTTAAGCGGAATCAAATTCACATGACAGGTTTTTCCCTTCAAAATTTGTGCAAGCTCTCTTATCTCTTTTTCTCCGTCATTGACGCCTTCAATGAGAGAATATTCAAACTCAAGCCTTCTTCCAGTCTTGTCAAAATAATAATCACACGCTTTCAAAATTTCTTCAATGCTATATGCATTTGCGATTGGCATGATTGTTTTTCTAAGCTCATCATTTGGTGCGTGCAAAGAAATTGTCAATGTCACAGAAAAACCGTCATCAGCAAGTTTGTATATATTTGGAACAATTCCGCAGGTTGACAAAGAGATGTTTCTTTGACTGATGTTCAATCCATTTTCATCAGAAACCAATTTCAAAAATTTTGTAACGTTTTCATAGTTGTCCAAAGGTTCTCCGCATCCCATAAGCACAACATTTGTCACTTTTCTTTCTTTAAGCGTTCCACCAAGAAAACGATTGAAAAACAAAATTTGAAGCAAAATTTCTCCTGCACTCAAATTTCTCTGCAAACCATTCAGTGTTGAGGCACAAAACTTGCACCCCATTCTGCAACCAACTTGCGTCGAAACACAGACTGTGTAGCCATATTTATATTTCAGCAAAACACTCTCAACAATGCTTCCATCAAAAAGTTTCAGTGCAACTTTTTGAGTTCCGTCATCACTGAAAAGATGTGCAACGACTTCATACCTTGGAAAATCTTTTTCAATTTCATCCTTAAATGACTTTGGCAAATTTGAAATCTCTTCCAAGTTTTTCCCAAGAATACAGCCCTCATAAAGTTGTTTCGCTCTGTATGACGGTTGTCCAAGTTCTTTCACATATTCTGTGAGTTCTTGCAAATTCATATCCAAAATCATAAACTCACCGCCAATGTCTTGAATCTGTAACCATTCAGAAAACTGCTTGCGTCCATAACCTTTCCACCTGCGGCTTGACATTTCAAAATTTCAAAAACTCCGTCCTTTGCTTGAATCTGAAAATGTTTTTTCGTTGAAATGATTTGCCCGACAGGTGCATCAGTGCTCATACTTGCAACCTTTGCTTTGTAAACTTTGATTCTATCCTCCCCCAAATGAAAAAATGCCACAGGGTTTTCGCAAAATGCCCTAACCTTGTTGACCAAACTTTGAACAGGCATAGAAAAATCAAGAAGTGCATCTTCTTTTTGAATCAATTTAACAAAAGTTGCCTTACTGTCGTCTTGTGGTGTTCTGACAGCATTTCCATCTTCAATTTTGTGCAAAGTTTCAATCAAAAGGTCAAGTCCAACCTTTGCAAGTCTGTCAAGAAGAGAAACATAGTTATCTTCTGGCAAAATTTCCACTTCTTTCTGAACAAAAATATCTCCATCGTCCATGCCAACTTCTGTCTTCATGATTGTCACACCTGTCATTGTGTCACCATTCAAAAGTGCACTTTGAATTGGAGTTGCTCCACGATATTTTGGAAGCATGGAAGGATGAACATTTATGCAAGGTTTCAAGTCAAGAAAACTCTTTGGAAGAATTTTCCCATAGGAAGCAGTCACAGCCAAATCATAATTCATTGCCTTAAAATCTTCAATGTGTTCCCTAATTTTCTCAAATTGATAAACTGGAACGCCTTTTTCTCTTGCAAGTTCCACAATGTGTGGCGTCTTCATCTTGTTGCCTCGACCAGCAGGCTTATCATTTTGACAAACCACTCCAACAACATCAAAATTGTTGTCAAAAAGTCCCTGCAAAATGATTTCAGCAAATCTTGGAGTCCCAAAAAACAATATCTTCATCAAACCACCCCATGCTCTTTTTTATATTCTCTTCCTTCTTCCGTCAAATCAACAAAAAGAATGCCATTCAAATGGTCAATCTCGTGGCAAACACAACGAGCAATATAATCCTCTGCTTCAAATTCAAAAAATTTTCCATGTCTGTCTTGTGCAACAATTTTGACATACCTAGGTCTTGGGACATCACAATAGAAACCAGGAATGCTCAAACACCCTTCGCTGTTTGTGACTTTCCCTTTTGTCTTGACAATTTCTGGATTGATGATTTCCAAATATTCTTCAGGCTCAACTTCAATGACGATTGCACGACGAAGAACACCCACTTGAACAGCAGAAATTCCAACACCTTTTTTCTCAATCATTGTTGCTTTCATGTCATCAAGAAGAATGCCAAGAGAATCATCAAAAACGGTCACCGGTTTTGATTTTTTTCTCAAAGTTTCATTCCCCAAAGTCACAATTTTTCTTGTCGCCATATAAATCTCCTTAATTAACTCAAATTGTTTGGATTAATTTCAAAAAAGACGCTGGATTTGCATTTTTCATCAACACAATCATAGATTTTCTTTTCAATTTCATCAGCCTTGTCAAGTTTGAATCTCATCATAATTTGATATCTAAATTTGTTCTTGATTTTGTTGAGCGGTGCCTTCATGACATCAAGATAGACAAAATCTTCAGCATATGCATCTCTCACTTCTTTGACCTTATTATAGCACACTTTGCACTCTTGTGCCACAGTATTTTCATTTTCGTGCGTAAACAAAATTCTGACAATGCGTGCATAAGGCGGGAAGTTTGTAACCTTTCTCAAGTTTGCTTCCTTTTTGAAAAAGCCTTTATAGTCATAGTTGCTTGCAAATCTATAGACATAGTGTCTTGGACTGTATGTCTGCAAAATCACTCTCCCCTGAGATGCACTTCTTCCTGCTCTGCCTGCAACCTGCGTGATAAGTTGAAAGGTTCTTTCAATTGAGCGGTAATCTGATTGATACAAACTTTGGTCAGCATCAACAATTCCAACCAAAACAACGTCTTCAAAATCATGCCCTTTTGCAATCATCTGCGTCCCAACCAAAATTGCTGGTTTTGTGTTTCTAAACTGATTCAAAATTTCTCTGTGCCCATTCTTTTTTGAAGTGGTGTCATTGTCCATTCTCAAAATTCGCACATCAGGGAAAAGTTTGTGAAGTTCTTCAACAACTCTTTCAGTGCCAATTGCCCCTTGTTTTATGTCACGACTTCCACAACTTGGGCAGACATCAAGAGCCCTAAACCTTTTCCCACAATAGTGACACTTGAGTTTGTTCTCTGTTCTGTGATAGACAAGTGACACATCACAATCTGTGCATTTGGCAACATAACCACATTGTCTGCAGCGTTGAAAGGAAGAAAAACCACGTCTGTTGATGAAAATCATTGCTTGTTTCTTCTGCTCAATGACATTTTTAAGTTCATAAATCAGCGGAATGGCAAAAATTTGGTTGTTGCCTTGTCGCATTTCCATAAGCATATCAATGACAACAATTTTGGGCATTTCCATTCCATTGACACGAACAGGCATTTCAACAAGTTGATACTCCCCATCAATCGCCTTGGAATAACTTTCAATTGAAGGTGTTGCACTTCCAAAAACAAGTGTGCAATCGTTGTATTTCCTTCTGAACTCCGCAACCATGTGAGTGTCATATCTTGGGTTGCTTTCCGAAACATAACTCTGCTCATGCTCTTCGTCAATGATGATGATTCCCAAATTTTCAATCGGTGTAAAGATTGCCGACCTTGCACCAACAACAACTCTTGCTTCTCCAAAGAAAATTCTTTTCCATTCATCAAAGCGTTCTCCAGCAGAAAGTCCACTGTGAATGAGTGCCACTTTTTCACCAAAACGTGCTTTGAAATTTGCCAAAACTTGAGGTGTCAAAGAAATCTCAGGAACAAGCATGAGTGCAGTTTTGCCAAGAGCAAGTTGCCTTTCAATCAAATTCATATAGACTTCTGTTTTTCCGCTTCCAGTCACACCATGAAGAAGATAGGTTTTGTTTTCTGTGATTGTGTTCACCGCCCTTTGTTGCAATGCGGTCAGAACTCTGTGTTCGTTTTTTATCTCATCAAAGATTGGAACACGATTTTCTTGTTTTTCTTCCACCACCACAACACCACTTTTGACCAGTGCAGAAAGTGGAGCATATCCAAACTGATTGGAAACATCAGAAAATTTTTGTTTTCCGTTTTCTTTCAAAAACTCCACAATTTCCAACTGCTTTTTTGCTCGGGAAGATGGCATTTGTCCGCCACCTGAAAGAGAAACATATCTTACAATAAGTTCTTTGATTTGGTCAGTTCTCATTTCGCTAGGCAAAAACAATCTCAAAATGCTTGCAAGTTTGAGATGCAGTTTGTCTGCCATGTAGAACATAAGTTCCAGCATTTCTTTTTTTATGACAGGGAAATCTTCAATTTTTCGTGCGATAGGTTTGATTTTGCTTTCGTCAAAGACTGCGACATCTTCTAGACCGACGATAAACCCTTGGAGATTGCGACTGCCAAAAGGAACAATCACCCTTTCTCCAACTTGCACAGACAAATCATCTGGAACGCGATATTCAAAAACTTTATCCAAAGCCTTAGCGTCTTGATCAATTATGATTTTTGCAAACAAATCAAACTCCTAAAAAAATAATTCTACCGCCATTTGACAGTAGAATTATATCACAAAAATTTTGCCTAAATCAATCATTTAAATCGCTTGGAACAACATTGCCTTCATAAATTTCATCAAGGGCAATGCTAATTGATTTTTTATCGGCAGTGGCAAGTTCTGCTCTTCTTGTTGTTTCAATTTCTTTTGCTCTTTTTGAAGCAATAATTGAAAGAACATATTTGTTTCCATGTGCTTTTTTTGTGAGTTCATCAATAGGTGGTTCAATCATCATAACGGCAATTCTCCTAAAATTTAATCGACCATATTTTATCATAGAATGAAAAAATTGTAAAGTCTTTTAAGAAAAAATCTTCATTTTAAGCATCTTTTGCTGATTAAAAATCAGAATATGAGATTTATTTTGAGATTTGTGATAACATTTCAACAAATATAATCATTGAACAAAGCCAAGTGAAATCAAAAGTGCACGATTTACTTCTTTCATTTTTCTTTCGTCAATAACAGTAATTTTTTCTTTCAACCTACGCTTGTCAAGAGTTCTTATCTGTTCAAGCAAAACAACTGAGTTTTTTGGAAGATGATAAGCCTCTGACGACAACTCTATGTGAGTTGGAAGTTTTGCTTTTGTAAGTTGGCTTGTTATTGCTGAAACAATCACTGTTGGAGAATATTTGTTTCCAACATCATTCTGAATGACGAGAACAGGACGTATTCCGCCTTGCTCACTCCCAACAACAGGACTGAGGTCGGCAAAATATATATCTCCTCTTTTAACTGAATTCTCCATCAAACGAACCTGCCAATTTTTGAAAGTCAAAGAGGTCGGCAAGTTCAAGATCAGAAAGCGACTGATAAACAAGCGACATCTCTTTGTATGTGGAAGGATTTTGCTCTTCCATTCTCATTCTATGTTTCTCATCGGTAATTGTTGAGTTAACGACAAAATTTTCAAGGGAACCATATTCCTTCTCAATTTCTTCGACTCTTTTTTCAAGTTCATGAAAAACATTTTGTTCCATGAAAAATATCTCCTGTTTATCAAAATTTTATACTTATTTTAAAACAAGCAAAAATTTTTATTCATCAGTAAAAAAGAAAAGATGTCACAAGGCATAAAAGCCAGTGTGACACCACCAAAGCAACAAATTTTTGATAATTTTCTCAGCAATAATGCTCAATAGATGAAAGGATTATGTGCAAATTTCCACCACCGCTCCAACAATGCTTTTTTGATGAGAAATGGAAACATTGATTTCCTTTCCCTTAAGCATTTCAAATCTCTTTTTTGCTTTTCCATGCAAAATGATGATTGGCGCACCGCTCTCTTTGTGACAAAGTTCAATCTCTTTGAAAGAAATCTCTCCACTTGAAACATCGAGAGCTTTGAAAACCGCTTCCTTAACCGCCCAAAGAGTTGCAACTTTTTCTTTTTTGTTTTTAACAAATCTCTCTATGTAAGCAATTTCACTTTCAAGGGCAATTTTTTGAAGCAATTTGTCTTCATCTTTAATTCTTTTAACCTCTTGTAAATCAAATCCAATCATCATTTTCTCCTAAGTTTTGAAGGGCATTTTTCGTTGCTTTTTGTGCCACGCTATAATCATACCCCTTGTAAATCAGATGAGCAAGGCATTTTTGTTTTAATTTTGTGTCAATTTGACGATTTTTCACGAATTTTTCAGCAAGCGTTGTTGCCATTTCAATCTGAGATTCTTCATCGACATTTTCCAGCAAATTTTCGATAATTTCTGCAGAAACTCCTTTTTCTCTCAACTTGTTTGCGATTGCTCGTTTCCCTTTGCTTGTGCTCAAACTTTCAAAATAGTTCTTTGCAAATTTCTCATCATCAATAAAGCCATACTCTCGCAATTTTTCAACAGTTTTGGCAATGACTTTCCCATCAAAGGACTTCTTTTTCAAATAGCCTTTCAACCCTTTCTCACTGACAACATACTTTTCAAGATAGGAAACCGCCATATCAAAAGCGACTTTTTCATCATTCTCGGACTTAATTGTTTTAAATTCGTCTTCGTCAATTTCCATGTCAGTCTTAAAGTGATAAAAAGCCAAAATTTCATCAAGAAAAATTCCACTCCACTTTTCATCAACATAGACATGAAAACGATTTGTGCTCCCAATTCGTTTGATTTTTGTGATTGTCATTTAAGCACCTCGCTTGTTGTTTTTGTGTATGCTCTCACAAGTCCACCAGCTCCGAGTTTTATTCCGCCAAAATATCTGACAACAAACACGCAGGTGTCTGTGACCCCTTTTTTTTGAATTACTGAAAGAATCGGTCGCCCTGCAGTCCCTCCCGGCTCGCCGTCATCAACTGCTTTTTCCATGAAAGGATTTTTGAGAGAATATGCATAACAAATATGTGTCGCCTTTTTATGTTCCGCCCGAAGTTCTGAAAGCGCAGACTGAACTTCTTCCACACTTGTGCATCTCAAAAGATAACCGATGAATCTCGATTTCTTTTCAACATATTCAATTTCTTTTGCAAATGTGGTCATCAATCCTCCAATCCACACAAATAGTCTGTTGACACCTTGAAAAAGATGGCAATTTGTTTTGCGTTCTCCAAACTTGGTTCTCTCAAATCTCTCTCCCAACGACTTATACAAGCATCACTGACACCAATTTTCTCGCCCATTTTTTTTGTTGAAAGTCCGGCTTCAGTTCTTAAATCTTTCAACCTTTCGGCAAATATTTTCATATAGTTCTCCTTATATGAAAATTATATACCATTTGGTATCAAATTGCTTGACTGATACCATACGGTATTGATATTATAATACCAAAAGGTATTATAACGGAGAAATATTATGAAAAAAGATAAAAACGAAATTACTTTTGAGAATACAATTAGAATTCAAAAAATTAAAGAATATATGAAAAAACATAATTTGACAGAAGAGCAATTTGCTCAAAAGTGTCATTTGATTTTGAAAGAACTTCAAAAAGTTTTGCACAATCGTTCATATTTTGAACCAATTTGGGTGCTGAAAATTGCTAGAACAATGAGTGTTGATTTCAGCGACTTGGTCAACTGATTCATTTTCTTGACAGGTGAATCAATCTGTATATTCTCGCAAGTTCTTCTGGGGTTTCTTTCATTCCACTTTTCAGCCAACACATTTCCAAACTGAACAACTCTCCAATGAACATCTGCTCGGAATAATCTCTGATGTGTGATGATTTTTGTTTTCTGCTTTCACTGAGAATGAAATATGCTTTTTGATAGCAATCATAAAGCAAAAACTCCATGCCCTTATCCAAAAACAGCTGAATTATGTCCGCATATTTTTTGAAGTTTTCCAGTGTTGTTGTCATAACTCTGCTTATACTGAAGTCCAACTCTCGTTTTGCTCTTATCTCTTCAATGGTTTCCACAAAAATGTCAAGGATATAGTCCTCAATAACATTTTCTTTGGTGGAAAAATTGCGATAGAACCCCATTCTGCTCACCCCTGACTTGTTGATTATGTCCGTCACTGTTATATCTTCAAAATTATTTTTCTTCAAAAGTTCAAACAAAGCCTGAGTTATGCAATCTCTGACAAAAAGATTGTTTTTGTTCTTCCTTGCTTTAAACTGATACATTTTGTCCCCTTTTATCACATTACGTAAAAATTGAATTTTTTAAGTTGATTTTAGGTATAAACATTGCTAAAATACCATCTGTTACAAGTGTAACACTTTGAAACTTGAAAATCAAACAAAAGGCAGAAAAATATGATTAAATTAGTTATTGACAGCACAGCGGACCTAACCGCACAAGAAGCAAAAGATTTGGGAGTCACTGTGATTCCTATGAAAGTTTGTATTAATGAAAAAGAATATCTCGCAGGTGTCAATCTTGATGATGAAACATTTTTTAGTTTACTTAAAACCTGCAAAAATCTTCCACATACAACCCAAATAAATCAAGATGAATACATCAACACCATCAAACCAATCCTGGACAATGGTGATGAGGTTTTTGTTATGGCACTTTCAAGTGGTCTTTCAGGTTCTTTCAACAGTCTAAGACTTGCCAGCGAAGAGCTGAACTCTCCAAATCTTGAGATTTTTGACACAAAAACAGTCACATTGGGTTACAAAGTTTTGGTTTATGAAGCAGTCAAATTGATAAACAAAGGTCTTTCTCTTGAAGAAATCAAAACCCAAATGGAAACTTTGAGAGAAAAATGCAGACTTATGGCAGTCATTGACAATGTAAAATATCTCATCAAAGGTGGCAGACTTTCACTGATTGCTGGAATTGCTGTAACCGCTCTCAACATCAAACCAATTGTTCATATTGTTGACGGAAAACTTAAGGTTTTGTCAAAGGCAATTGGTTATAACAACGCACTCAAAACTCTGATTAAGCATATCAACAATATTGACTTAGAAAAAGAAATTTCTTTAGGTCACTCTAATGATAGAAAAAGATTCTTTGAAATGAAACAAGATCTTCAAAACAATTTCAAAATCAATCAAGACAGAATTGATGAGATCGGTCCAGTCATTGGCACCCATGTTGGACCCGGTTGCTTTGGTCTTGCATATATTGAAAAATGATTTCACAATAAAAAAAGTCCACGAAATTTGGACTTTTTATTTTTTATTCAATTCACTTAACTGCAATTTTGATAAAGTTTTTCTTCCCTTTTTTGATGAGTGCATCATTTGCATTTTCTGCTGTCACCTGAATATCAAATTTTGCAACTTTCTCATTTTTGAAAGTTATTGCCCCGCCTTGAATCAATCTTCTTGCTTCGCTCTTTGATGGTGCCAGTCCACATTTGAAAACAAGGTCACAAATCATCATTGGAAATTCTGCTTTTTCAACTTCAACAACAGGAGCGTCATCACCGCCATTAACAAACAAATTTTGTGCCATATCTAAGGCTTCTTTTGCAGCGGTTTCACCATGCACAAGTTTTGTGATCTCAAAAGCCATTCTCTTTTTCGCTTCAATAATATTCGCAGAAACAAGATCTTCAATCTCTTTTAATGGAATCCTTGTGAAAAGTCTTAAAAGTGTTGGAACATCTTTGTCTTGAACATTATAGAAATATTGATAAAAATCAAATACACTTGTTTTTTCTCTCGCTACCCAAAGAGCACCTTTTGCAGTTTTCCCCATTTTTTGTCCTTCAGAATTTGTCAAAAGTGGACAAGTTAAACATTCAAGTTCCAGTTTTTTCCCATCTGCAAAAGACATCTTTCTACCAAGTTCTGTGCCAGCGACCATATTTCCCCATTGGTCAGAGCCTCCGATTTGCAAATTGCAACCATATTTTTTGTTGAGATAAACAAAATCATACGCCTGCATAAGCATATAACCCATTTCCAGAAATGTCAAACCGCCTTCTTCAAGTCTTCTTGCATAAGCATCATTTGAAAGCATTTTGTTAACATTGAAATATGTCCCAACATCTCTCATGAAATTGACATAGTCATATCCCTTAAACCATTCTGCATTGCTGACAATTCGTGCTGGGTTTTCCCCTGTTGTATCAACAAATTTTTCTACCAAAGTTTTAACTTCATTTAGATTATGTTGAACTTGCTCTTCTGTCAACATCTTTCTCATGTCAGTTCTTCCACTTGGATCCCCAACCATTGCTGTTGCTCCACCAATCAAAATAATTACATGGTGTCCAGCATCTTGAAAATATTTTATCATCATCAAAGAAAAAAAATGTCCAATATGCAAACTGTCAGCCGTTGGATCAATTCCAACATAAACAGTTGTTGGTTTTCCATTGACAATCCTTCTTACGTTTTCTTCATTTGACATTTGATAAACATATCCTCTTTCCTTTAATGTTTCGAATAATGTCGATCTTTCAATTTTATTCATTTCTTTTTTCTCCTTTTAGTTTTCTAAAAATACTTAAATCAACCTTTAAAAATCTGAAATTACTTCCAAGCAAATGTTGAGAACAATCTCGTGAGAATCAACTCCAAAATTTCTTGCATCGTATTTTTTTGTATTTGCCAAACTATCAGCAGCAAACAAAATTTGACCAAAACTTATTTTTCTAAATTTTGCTACGCTTGCAAGAGAAGCACACTCCATTTCAACAACATCACAACCTTCTTCTTTGCGGTAGGCAATCATGTTTTTTGTTTCCCGAAATATTGAATCAATTGTCCATGTGACACATTTCTCATAATGAATTCCAATGCGTTTGAAAGTCTTTTCAATGGATTTAATAAATTTTGAATCAAGATTAACAAATCTTGTCGGTGAAAGATATTTATATGACACACCCTCATCTCTTAGAGCCTTAACTGGAACTAAAAAAGCACCTTCATCAACATGTTTCAAAACCCCACAAGACCCACAAGCTACAATTTTCTTGGCACCATGTCCAATCATGTAATCCAAAATTTGTGCAGCAACAGGTGCCCCCACACCCGCTTGACAAATGCAAATGTCTTCGCCTTTATATTTCACTGACCAGAGTTGATAGTTGTTTGAAATAGTTTTGTGAAGAATAATAGAAACACCATTATTTTTTTCAACGAAATCTTTGATCACATTCTCTTTCAGAAAAAGCAATAGTGCTTTTTGTGGTATTGGCGTTGATACATCAAGACCAAGATCATCAAACTTGTTCAAAATCAAACCATCTTTGCAACTATCTCTCTCCAAAATCGGAAACTCTTTTTTCGTTATCATAGTCACCTAACAAAAAAGCACGCAAAATCCCAAATTTTGGGACGAAGCGTGCGTTCGTGGTACCAACCCAATTCGATTGAAAATTTTTCAACCCTATTTATGTCCGTTCGTGGACTGACGCAAAACTTGAAATAAGTGTAATTCAACTTTAAGTTTCCCAAGATTTTTCACCAACCAATCTTTCTCTGAAAGGTCAAACTTAAACCTACTTTTCTTACTCCGCCATTTTGATTATGTGCAAATTTTAACATCAAAATTTGCTTTTGTCAAACAAATTTAACCTCTATCTCTTGAAACTTCTTTTTGTTGTTTTGGTGTTGCCAAAACTTGTTGTTCTTCATCTTCCATCAACAATGCTCCGTGATCAATCAACACCTTTCCCAAATGTAGTCTGTCGTCGTTGTTGTCATTCCAACTGAAGTCCAAAGATTCAAGTTCTTGCTCGGACATGGAAAGTTCAATTCCTTCTTCTTCCAAAGCTGTCAAAAGTTTGTCCAATTTTTTTGCAGAAAAATATTCTGGCACAACATCAAAATCATAAAGACCAACAAGTCCAACTTCTTTCAATCCACCAACATTCAAAGGTTTCTTTAAGGCTTCCATGATTTTTCTAAGGCTATAATAAGTCTCTGCATCTATATCCAAACTTGCCAAAGTTTTTTTGTCTTTATTCATACATTTACTCCTTTTTCGTTTCTAATCTTATCACACAATTTTTGTGTAGTCAATACCCAAAATCATTTGAATTTTTGAAGAGTATAATGCTATACTTAGACGAAAGGAGATATTATGGAAAAGAACAACAAAAACTCAGATTGCTGTGTCAAAAATATGCACGGCTTTGGCCCATCTCCAATTCCACAAGAAGGAAAATGGGACCAAGTTAAAGAAATAACTCAAATTTCTGGTTTCTCACACGGCTGTGGTGCTTGTGCTCCTCAACAAGGAACTTGCAAACTTACACTCAACGTGAAAAACGGAATAATCAAAGAAGCACTCGTAGAAACAATCGGTTGCTCCGGAATGACCCATTCTGCCGCAATGGCTGGAGAAATCTTGGTTGGAAAAACTCTTTTGGAAGCACTCAACACCGACCTTGTTTGTGATGCCATCAACGATGCAATGAAAAACATCTTTGAACAACTTGTCTATGGAAGAAGTCAATCTGCTTTCTCTCTTGGTGGTCTTGAAGTTGGTGCAAGCATGGAAGACCTTGGGAAATACAAAACAAGCCAAGTCGGAACGATTGTTTCAACCGAAAATGGTGGAGTTAAATACTTGAATCTCACAGAAGGATACATCACAAAAATGGCTCTTGATGAAACTGGAGAAGTAATTGGATATGAATATGTCAACTTGGGACTGCTCCTTAAAAATCTTAATGATGAAAGTTTGACAAAAGCAGAAGCAATTGAAAAGTCGACCAAACATTATGGAAGATTTGATGAAGCGAAGAAAGTCATCAATCCAAGAGGAGAATAATTATGGAAGAAATCACAAAATACGCATACCTTTCAAAAGCATTGAAAGATAATGGACTCAAAAACATTCAAGATGCCAAAGATTTTTGCAATTCATATGGTATTGATGTTGAAAAAATCGTTCGTGAAATTCAACCAATCTGCTTTGACAATGCAGTTGATGCCTATGCTCTTGGCACTGCAATTGCTTTGAAATCAAACTGCAAAAGTGCAAGTGAATATGCTGAAAAAATTGGTGAAGGCTTGCAGGCTTTTTGTGTGAAAGGCTCTGTTGCAGATGAAAGAAAAATTGGACTTGGACATGGTCGCCTTGCTGGAAGACTTTTGGACGAAAACACAAAATGTTTCTGCTTCTTGGCAGGGCATGAAAGTTTTGCCGCTGCCGAAGGTGCAATGGGAATTGCAAAGACAGCAAACAAAATCAGAAAAACACCACTCAAAATCATTCTGAATGGTCTTGGGAAAGATGCTGCATACATCATCGCCAGAGTTAATGGTTTCACTTTTGTTAAAACTTATTTTGAACACGACGAACAAAAATTGAACATTTTGGAAGAAATTGCGTTTGGAAGTGGCGAAAGAGGGAAGGTCAAAATCTATGGCGCTTATGATGTCTCTGAAGGTGTGGCAATCATGCAACACGAAGGTGTTGATGTTTCAATCACAGGAAACTCCACAAACCCAACTCGTTTTCAACACCCTGTTGCTGGAACATACAAAAAATGGTGTATAGACAATGGAAAGAAATATTTTTCTGTTGCCTCTGGCGGTGGGACAGGAAGAACACTTCACCCTGACAACATGAGATGTGGCCCTGCAAGTTATGGAATGACAGACACAATGGGAAGAATGCATTGTGACGCTCAGTTTGCTGGTTCTTCTTCCGTTCCTGCACATGTTGCCATGATGGGCTTCATTGGAATGGGCAACAACCCAATGGTTGGAGCAACTGTTTCTCTTGCTGTTGCAGTTTCGTTAGCAAAGAAAAAATAAAATTTAAGAGTTAACAAAGCTCTTGCATGTTGACTCTTTTTTGACAATAAAAGCATAAAATTTTATCATGCTAAACAATATAAGGGGGTTTTAATGTTTGAAAAAATTGAGCAAGCAGTCATTTTAATGGGTGGAAAAGGAACCCGTTTTCTTCCCGCAACAAAAGTCATTGCAAAGGAATTGTTCCCAATTGAAAACAAACCTGCACTTCTATATCACTTGGAAGAACTTTATAACAGTGGGATTAAGAAAGTTTGTTTGTGCATTTCAAAAGAAAAAAAATATACCAAAAAATTTTTAAAAAGAGACAAATCTCTTGAAAATTTTCTTCAAAAAGCAGGGAAACTGAATCTGCTTGAAGATTTCAATAAGATCATAGACAACATGGATATTTCGTTCAAATATCAAGGAAAACTTAATGGTTCTGGCGGTGCTTTGTATGCAATAAAAAGATGGGCTAAAAACAAACCTTTTGCGTTGATTCTTGGCGATGATTTATGTAAATCAGAAAAAGGAAAATTGCCAGCAATAGGTCAACTTGCAAGAGTATATGAAAAAACAGGGAAATGTGTTGTTGGTGCAAAACCTTTTCCAATGGACAAAATTCACAACTATTCTTCAATTGTCACAAAGAAGAAATTGTTTGACAGATGCTTTGAAATGCAAGATATCATAGAAAAACCAGAAAAAGGAAAAGCTCCTTCAAATTTGGTTGGACTTGCACGTTACATTCTTACTCCCGAAATTTTTGATGAAATTCTCAAATGCCCAAAATTTGTCAATAATGAAATCAGATTTACTGATGCAATAAGCCTTCTTGCTCAAAAAAACCGTGCAGTATGCTATGAATTTGATGCAAAATATTATGATTGTGGAAACAAACTTGAATATGTCAAATGTATTATTGATTTTTCTCTTGAAGACTCTGACATTTCCAAACAATTAAAAGAATATCTAAAAACTTTGATTTAACTTGAATATTTTATCTCTCATTGCACAACCTACTTACAGGAGGTTAAAATGAGTCAAAAATGGAAACCTGGTGAGCAAGTTCCTGAATCTGGGGAATATGCAGCCTACGACCGCGAAGGAAATAACGGTGGAACTACTTATCTTGAAAAAGGAAAACGATTTCCTGCAACACAACATGAAGGTAGTTACTACGTAAGTGTTGATGATGAAGGCTAAACTCAAAATTTAGTTTTCAAAAAAAGTCACAAAAATTTGTGACTTTTTTCATTTTATTAACACTTATTTTATTTATTTCCATCATCATTATAAATTTCATTGAAATCATAAACCTTTCCGTGGTACTTCAAACCAACCAGAGTTTCAATGTTGACATTGTGAATACTCTTGAAAATATGGTTTTCCACTTCAGGAATTTGTTTTTTCAACTGCTTAATCAAATTTTTCACTTCAAGTCTGGCAGAAGGAGAAATCTCATCTTCTGACAAATGACAATTTTCAGTGAAACGGCAAGCACACTGCAAAAATTTCAAATTGTTGTAATTCTTCCAAGCAATGATATCGTCTTCATGAACACAATAAAGTGGTCTGATGAGTTGCATACCTTCAAAATTTTGAGAACGCAATTTTGGAAGCATCGCTTGAATTTGTGCCCCATACAGCATGCCCATCAAAGTCGTTTCAATCACATCGCTATAGTGATGTGCGAGTGCAATTTTGTTGCACCCTCGTTTTTGTGCTTCATTATAAAGATATCCCCTTCTCATTCTTGCACAAAGGTAGCAAGGAGATTTTTCAATGTTAACTACACTGTCAAAAATGTTGGTCTCAAAAATTTCCAATGGGATTTCCAGCATTTTTGCATTTGTTTCAATCTGTTTCCTGTTTTCTGCGTTATAGCCCGGATCCATGCATAAAAAAACAAGGTCAAATTTGACTTCGGAAATCCTTTGCAACATCTGCATAAGTTTTGCAAGAAGCATGGAATCTTTCCCGCCTGAAATGCAAACTGCAATCTTGTCACCTTCTTGAATCAACTCATATCTCTTGAGAGCCAAAATAAATTTTGACCAAATGCCTTTTCTAAATCTTTTGTTTATGCTTTGTTCAACGCTTTGTGCCTTTGTCAATTCTTTCATGAAAATATGATACAACTTTTAAAGCAAAAAAACAAGCATAAAAACCCCATTAATCCTTACAAATCGTCTGCATCTTGCACAGGAATTTCATATTCATCTGAAGGTGTTCCTGTGTATGACCCCAATGGGTCGTTTTTGCTTTGATATTCACTTTTCTTTTTTCTCTTTTTCATACTTTTATTATGTCGAATTTAAAAGAAAAAATGTATCAAAAAAAAGATTGTTTCCAATCTTTTAGTGACCTTCTGTGCCATCGTTGATATACAAAATTCCCAATGTATTTTCCCCACAATGACTTGAAATTGTCGCTCCAGCCTTTGTTTCATAAATGGTCTTGAAACCTCTTGCTTTGACGGCATTTTTGGCTGCTTCAATCATTTCTGGAGTTGCTGTTGTGTATGTGACAAAAACAACTTCCAAATCAGGATTATTAAATTCTTCCAAAGTGTCTTTGCAATATTGTGCCACCACCTTGTCCATGTTTCCGCGATATTTTCTGTGCACACCCATTTTGCCATTTTTGAGAATGATTTGTGGTCTTATGTGCATAATGTTCGCTCCAAAGTATGACAACGCTGAACATCTTCCTCCTTTATAAAGATATTCCAACTTTTTCAGCACAAAACTCGCTTGAACATTTGGAGTTCTCGCGATCACCTTTTCATAAATTTCAGAAGCATCAACACCTTTGTCAACAAGTTTTTTCGCATAAATTGCAAGAAGTGCAATTCCAGTCGAAAGAGATTGTGTGTCTACAACATAGACATTTTTGAGTTCTTGTGCAGCATCTTTTGCATTTTGACAAGCGCTTGTGATTCCGCCGGAAAGACAAAAATGAACAACCGCATCATGAGACTGTAGTTGTTGTTTAAAAAATTCTAAATATTGTTCTTTGTTGATTGCTGAGGTCTTAGGCAAAATTTTATTTTTATCAACAAAATCAAAAATTTCAGTTGGTTGAATTTCTCCATCTTTAAATTCGTTATCCCCAAGAATAATCATATAAGGAATGGTTTTGATATCATATTTCTCCAAAAGTTCTTTCGGAAGGTCAATTGTGCTTTCTGCAGTGATAACAGTTTTCATGCTAATCCTCCTTAATAAATATTTTACTATATTTTAAAAATAATGCAAAATGATTAAAACAAAAAAATTGCCATAAAGTGGCAAAATAAAAAAATTTCTTTTAATCATTTGACGCAAAAATATTTTAATGATAAACTCATATAAAAATAGGTTTTCTATAAATAGGAGGATATATTTATGAGCAAATCTAAAAAAATAACCACCATTGTGATTGCTTGCATATTTGCCGTTTTGGCAATCTTTGTGACATTTTGGTATTTTGGTGTTTCTTATGGAGATTTTTATGCCAAAGCGACCAAAGAATTTGAAATTCCGGGACTAAGTGAAGGTTTCACTCCTCAAGGACTTTGTTATGAAGACAAAGAAAACATTTTCCTTGTTTGCGGTTATATGAATGATGGTTCGGCTTCAAGAATTTATGTAGTTGATGGAAAAACTGAAAAAACAACAAAATTTTTCACACTTAATATAGAAGACAAAGTTTACACCGGTCATGCTGGTGGAATTGCAACCGATGGAACAAATGTTTGGATTGTTGGAGACGGAACGGTAAACAGATTCTCATTTGAAGAGGTTATGGCGGTTGAAAATGGAAATGCAATACAAATTCTTGATTCTTTCGTTTCAAACAATGGCGCAGACTTTGTCACTGTTGACAGAACAAAAAACAATCTTTGGGTTGGAGAATTTCACAGAGAAGGCAAATATGACACAGATGAAAGTCATTTCATCGAAACATCAGATGGCACAATCAACAAGGCAATAAGTTTTTGTTATGAAATCAACAGCGACAGTCCTTATGGCATCACATCAACAACACCAATCATGGCACTTTCCACCCCATCTTTGGTTCAAGGTATGTCATTCACAACAGAAAAAATTGTGATTTCAACTTCATATTCTCTTCCAAACTCACATATTTATTCATACACAAACATCATGGAAGAAACTTCTGAGGCAGAAAAAACATTCAACTATAATGACTCAACAGCAATTCCACTCTTTGTTTTGGAAAACAAAATTCTTATTGAAGATTTGGAAGCACCTTGCATGAGTGAAGAAATCGAGTTTGTCAACGGAAAAATTTATGTATTGTTTGAAAGTGCTTGTCAAAAATATGGCTTTGTCACAAGAGAGCCTCTTAAAAATGTTTTCAGTTTTGCAATCTAAAAATGACCCAATCTTTATGATGAAAACTGAAGTTAAAAACTGAATTTTAAATGTAATAAAAAATCTTGGAATTGAAATCCAAGATTTTTATTTTTTCACAGTGATTTTGAAGCAAGTTGGAACGTCAGCATCAACTCTGACTTTTTCACTTATTGCCACCCCAGCGATGACATACACTTCATTTTCACAAGCAAGCACAGGAATGTAATCTCTGAGTCTGACAGGAATTTTTTTGTCAATCAAGAAAGATTTGAGTTTCTTTGTTCCACCACCAAACTTTTCAATGACATCCCCCTCTTCTCTGTATCTCCATCTCGCTTCTTTTGGAACTTTTCTATAGTCAAAATAAAGAGCATCACTTTCATTCATCTTATCAGTTTTAACTCTCTTGACGGTGACTGTTCCAAAGTTTGGAGCGTCAAACTCTTCACATTTCAATGCCTTGTTCATTTTAGGCTTTTCAACATAGTTGTTTTCGAATGTGAGATAATCATACTCTTTGCTTACGGTAATGTCATAAGGAAGTTTGATTTTTTTGCCATTTTCAAGGTTAACAGCAAGTTCTCTGATCATTTCAATATGTTTTCTTTCAATATCTTTCTTTACACCGATAAGTGATAACGCTTTGAAAACAATACGACTGTAGATTGAACTGCTTCCATAAAAATAACTGCATGGCATTTGAACAATTTTGTCATCAACAAGAAGAGCATTTGTGTTAAGCAGTGATTTGATATAGTCATCATCGTCACTTACTGCACTTGCAAAGTTGTTGATTGCTTCAATGGCATTTGGCCATTTTTTGAGAATATCTTTCATGATGACATTTCTCACATAATTTCTTGCGTAAGAAGTGTCAGTGTTGCTTTCGTCTTCAACGTATTCAATGTTGTTCAATGAAGCATATTCATTGATTTCTTCTTTTGAAACTGGAAGCATAGGTCTGATGTAGATCTTGTCTCTCACAGGTTCCATTCCTCTTGCTCCAGAAACACCACAACCTCTGAAAATGTGCATCAAAATTGTTTCTGCCTGGTCACTTTGGTGATGTGCAAGTGCAACCTTGTCCACAATATCTTTTTTTACCAATGCTTCAAAAACACCATAACGTCCTTCTCTTGCAGCGGTTTCAATGCTTATCTTCTTCTCCTTTGCAATCTTTGGAGCATCAATTGAAAATTTGTAAACTCTAACTCCCATTTCTTTGCACTTTTGCATAACAAAACGCGCTTCATCATAACTTGCTTCCCTGATGCCGTGATTGATGTGAATTGCAACAACCTCAATGTCAAGCAACTGCCTGTTTTCGTTCAAGAAATGCAACAGACACATTGAGTCAATTCCGCCACTGACACCAACACCGATGACTTCACCAGGCTTGATTAAATTATGTTTTTTAACAAAATCTAATATCTTCTCCATCTCTTTTCCCCAATTTTCTTTAGCATAGTATACAAAAAAATCAATCAAAAAACAATATGTTTTTCAAAAAAAATGCTTTTTTAAGGCATTTTTTGTGATTTTTTTGCACATTTTTTGATATTTTTTAGAAATCCAAAATTTTTACAACAATAACCGTCATGTCGTCAACCGCGTATCCATTGTTGCAAGCGAGCGCTCTTTCCAAAAGTTCGTCTGCAAATTCTTGCGGATTTTTTGTTTTTATTGTTTTGATACATTCCTTGAGTTCTTCATCATCTTCAAAACTGTCGCTTATTCCATCAGAAATCAAAATGATGAAATCTTTGGCTTCAATGACATGTTTTTTGATAAGCGGCTTTGTTTCTTCAACAATACCCATTGGCAAAGCACCTGCCTCGACTGCCTGGCATTGATCTTCATTCAAAATGTAAGATTTTGGTGATGCCATTTTGATGAAATCAACCAACCCATTCTTTTCATCAACAATGGCAATGTCTAGAGCACTGAAAATTTCTTCTTTGTGCAATGCCAAAAGTTTGTTGACTGTTGACAAAATCAAATCATTATCAAAACCGGCCTTATAAAAATTTTCCACCAAACTTATTGAAAGTTCACTTGTCTTCTCTGCTTTCTCTCCACTGCCCATTCCATCACTGATTGCAAACAAAATTTTCTCGCCATCAAGTTTGACGATGCTGTATGTGTCACCACTCATTTTGGAGCCATTCTTAGTTTTTTGAGCAACACCAAACAAACAGTCATATTTTGGAGCAGTCTTTAAGTTTACAACAGTGTATCCCGGCCTTGAGCAAGGATAACTTTCAAAAACAGCCATTTTGCTTCCACAAACCTTGCTGATCACATCGACAATTCTTGGTTTGTCACTGTCACTATTTCTGACAACAACCGATGCCATTTGTGTCCATACATCTTTTTCAAAGACAACTGCATCAATGCAAATGATGTTGTAATAAGTCAATTCATCAAGAATTTTATTTTCTCGTGTCGTGTCAAATGATATGCTTGATTCCACTTCTTTTGACAGCCCGCCCATGATTTTTGAAACACCCAAAAGTTGTTCGGCAATAATCAACTTGCTGGTATCCACATCGTGAACCATGCTCATATATTTTTTATATTGCCCCGTCAAAGTGTTGATACTTCCCAAAATTGCGTTTGTCTGTTTGCACCTTGAAGTCAAATATGAAGGAATGTCCAGAAGTGTAGCTTTTCCTTTTTCAAAAGAAATGGTAATCAATTCATCAAAAACCTGTTTGGTGTTTTCTGCAAAAGTTCTGTGACAATGATTTCTTTCTGGACAGAAAGAACAAATCTTGTCTGTAATTTCTTGTTCAAGCAAAGTTTTCACTTCATCAAGTGTCATTCCCTGTTTCAACATATTGCGATATATGATGTTCATCTCATTGAAAATTTCGGACAAATTTCCAAGTCGCCTGTGCAAAATCTCTCTGTTTCGATTGACAACATTTTTCATTGCAAGCCTATCCTTTGAGAGATTGAAAATTACAGCGATTTCACTGCACAAACCTTTTGGCAAGCATAAAAAGATCAAACTTGAGATTGCAACTGGCAAAATTTCAACATAACCAAATGACAAATAAAGATTGAAATAATATCCAATAATAAGTTCCACACAAATGAGTGAAATTATCATGAAAATTCTATGACGCTTTTTAAAGAGCAAAACTGCCAACGCCCAAATGATGAATGGTGTGACATAAATTGGATTGTTTGTTGCAATCAACGAACCAATGCCGCCAATGGATGCAACAAGCAAAGTCAAAAGTGGGGTTGAACAAAAAGCAAAAACAAGCAAAACAAAACTCATAAACAATTTCAAAAAGCTGAATGATGAGATGTTAAGCATCATAAGCCCACTGCAAATGGCCGCAATGATTGTGAAAAGAGAGACAATTTCCAGACTTGTCAATTTGTTTGTGAATCCACGAATAATGATCGCCTCAAAAACATTTATGCAGGCATACATAAACAAAACGCCCAACAAAACACTTACGCACGAAAGAATTGGAGAGAAGTCCGAAATGACATCAAAAACGACATTTGCTGTCTGACTGAGAATGGCAAAAACAGCAAACTCCCACTTTTTCATGTTTTTCTTGCATAAAATGTGAATGAAATATGGCACAATCAAGCAAAAAATGCAAACCAACATACAAATTGCAAATTCCATTGTGGGCTGATAAACCACACCAGCAATTATGTAAGCTGGAACCAAAAGCCAAACTTTTTGGTTCGCCCAAGTGAGTGCAAAAAGCATTCCAAAAGCGAATGGAAAAATTACATAATTTATGCTTGCATTAAAAAGGACAAAAAACAATGCCAAAAAGATGACAAACTGAAGAATAAATGACAAATATTTGTTAATTTTCAAATTCATAAAAACTCCTATCCTGATTGTAGTTCAATGATGTAATTTTGAGCGTTTAGAAATTTGTCTTTTTATGTCTTCATTTTGTATATTTTGAGTTTTTTGAAATTGAAAAATAAAAAACGGGTATTGACTATTCTCTTTTCTGGTGTTATACTCATCTTAGAAGGTGAACTTATGTCAAAAAAAAGCAAATTATCTGAAGTTGTTTTTGAAATTTTTGCAAAAGAACAGAAAGAATCTCCTGATGGGCAAATAGATTACGTCTCTTTTGTTGAACTTTGCAAAAAGAGAATCGGAAACGGAATTTCTCGAAATAAAATCAAATCTGCACTTATCTCTCTTGAAAAATATGGCGTCAAGAGAATTACTGAAAACAAAAGAACTTTTATCATTCTTGAAACAAAACCAACAAAACTGATTGAACAAGATGAATCAAAAAATGCTGAACAATACATGGGAATTTATTACGTTTATGGCAAACATGATGCAAGCATCTTTGTTGAAGAAAATCAAAAATGCTACAGTATTAAACCTTTGGAAGGGGTAAGAAACAACGCCTCTGTCAATTTTATTATCAATAAAAATAACGATATTGCTATTCTAGATTATAAAAATCCTCCTGTAATTTCACTCGGTTTTTTAAACAAAGACAAAGAAACCGGAGAAATATATTTCTATGAACAATCTGTTTATGGAGTAATCACAAAAAAATACTTAGTTTTAAATCCAAAAATGACCAATAATGCATTTGGTCATGTTGTAACAGCAAAAATCAACGATGCAAATCAGTGTTGCACAATTGATAAAGTGTTTGGTCCACTGTCTTCTCTCAAAGAATATGTCAGAGCACATGCTCATGCCGTTGAAGCAGACAAACCTTTGACCGAAGAAGGTGAAAAACAATTAAATGCAATTCCGACTCATGTTGACCCAACCAAATATAATATAGTCGCCGATTTGTCTGAAACTGATAAAATTGATCCAACAAAGCCTACATACATAGACCTGCGTAACAAACTTTTCTGCACAATTGACCCATTTGACTGTCAAGATATGGACGATGCTGTTTATACTGAAATTGATGAGAACGGAAATATTGTAACATATGCTGCAATCGCTGATGTGACTGAATATATCAGACCTTTCTCTCCAATTTGGAATGATGCAGCAGAGAAAAATTTCACACTCTACACTCTCCTTGGAGCATTTGATATGTTGCCACACAAAATTGCCAGCGGAATATGTTCTCTCAACCCAAATGAAGACAGACTGACAATGTGCGTCAAAACAACCATAAATCCAAAAACTGGAGATGTTATATCGGGAGAAGTTGTCCAAGCCATAATCAACAGCAAAAAGAAATTCAGCTATAATGAAGCTCAGCAAATTTTTGACGACTTCACAAATGAAAATATAAATGAAAATTTTGCAATTGCACTTAATGAAAGCAAAAAATCACACAAATCCGTTGAACCATCAGATTTGGTTGAAGCATTGGTTTTCAATTTAAAAGCATCACAAGCTGTTTGGAAAAGATTGCACAAAACTCAAACATTAAGATTAAATTCAGATGAAGAAGTGCAATTCTATTTGGACCCTAGCAAAGAAAAAATTGAAAAAATCGAAAGAAAGGCACACCTTCCATCAATGGAATTGATTGAAGCTTTGATGATTAATGCAAATGAATTCACCGCAAGAAAAGCTGACTCACAAAACCTTCCTGTGCTTTACAGGACTCATGGAATCTCAACCGTTTTCAAAATTGAAAAATTCAATTCTCTGATCTCCTGTTTGGATTGTGACATGGAGTGGGATGGTTCAAATGTGTCATTACAAAAAATTCTTAACCATTTCAAAGATTCTGAATATGAAGAAATAGTCAATGAAGTCGCCAAGACCTGTCTTGACAAGGCAAGATATTTCCCAGTCCCACACCCTATCGACAAAGACACGCAAGAAGTGTTGGAAGATTTATGTTGCCACAATGCTCTGGGACTTGATTATTATCTGCATTTCACCTCGGGAATAAGAAGGTTTCCTGACCTTATCAACCAATATGGACATAAATGCCTTTGGAATAAAATGTTAAGAGAAAAAGGTTTGTCATCAATCGTTCTTGACGAAATACCAAAAGAATATGTTTACAACATGGCACAAAAAGTCTCTGCAAGAGAAGTTGAGATTGACAAAACAAGCAAAACAATTGAAGAACTTGCCTTGGCAATTTATGCCGAAGAACACGTGAATGAAATTTTTGAAGGAAGAATACGTTCAATAATAGGTGATGAATTGGTTGTTGTAACCAAAGAAAATATGAGAGTAAAAATTTCTATTTCAGACGCAGTAGGTTCATCAAAATATACTGTTACAAACAATAATGTTGCAGTTGTTTTAAACAATCAAATTGTTGCCATGGTTGGAGAAGTTGTTAAATTTAAAATTTCAAACGCAAACAGATTCTCCAGAAGCATTGTCGGAAGCACTGACTTGACAAAGAAATTTGAAATGCCAAAAATAACTGTTTCTGACATTGTTAATGCTGAACATCTTGCAAAATGTTTTGAAAAATTTTCACAAGAAGTTATTGGTCACCCTTATGCAAACAAAAGAAAACAAACACGAGCAGAAAATTATCAGACGAACCAAAAATATAAAAACAAAAAGTCTCGCTATAAATAAAAATCTTATCTAAAGATTAAATCATTTTGAGACTAGCAGAATAAATAAGAAAAGAGTTCTACTTTTTAGCAGTAAAACTCTTTTTTAATACTTTGAAAAGTTATAGATAAGATTGACATTTTTATTTTAAATTTAAACTATATGCTATTTTTTTGCAAGGTAATATTTTTTAGTGGATTCGCCACCTCGAATATGTTTTATACTAAAATTTTTGTCGAAAAGTTGCTGAACTTTAAAATACAACCTTTTGTTAAGTTTTGGCAAGTAAGTGTGTATATCTTTATGCAAGGTGCTTTTGGGTAATCCAAAATGCTTTGCTGTCGCTCGAATTGTTGAATTGTTTTTTATTAAATATTTCGCTTCGCTTAATATAAGTTATTTTTTTCATAATCCATGATACGCCTCATAGATTATATGTATTTTTATTTTCAACAATTTATGACAATATTTTTAAATTTATGGGTGCAATATTTGACTGCGAATTAAGGCGTCAACAAAAGGAATTATTATTTCGTTTTCTATATCATAAGTTTTATCATAGTCAGTCGATAATATTATTTTTCCTCCTGATATAGTTATTAAAACGAAAGATATATTTTAATATTAATAAATCAAAGTATTTTGTATAAACTAAAGTCTTTTGATTTAATTTATGCACTGTAATGATAAAAAAAAGAAGAAAACCATTGTGTTTTCTTCTTTTATACTAATTTATGAATTTTTTACAACTTCATAAATATCTTCACTACCTTCTTGTAATCTAGAAGTATAACCTTCTGCAACAAAGTTAGTTCCTTTACCTTCTGCTTTACAATCTGCAGGGTTGAACTTTTCAAATGTTCCACCAGTTACTACTATAGATGTTGTTATAGATGCTGTTCCGGTTTCACGATTTTCATCTAATAAGTTTAAAACAAACTCGTATGGTTTGTCTGCACCATAAACTTGTTTAATTGCTTAATGTCCGCCTTTAATTTGAGCAGTTCCTTCATAAACATAAAGTTTAATGATTGCTTTTCCATTGTACAAAGCACTAGTTAATTCAGAATATGTAGAAACTTATTTTACAATATCAACATCAATATTTAATGTTACATTTGCTAATTTTTGCTGATTTACAATGTATAATGAATAGTCAAAAGTAGCACCATCAAATTTTTCACAATTTATTTCTGCTGGATTTTCAACCCAACCAACAGGGTAAAAGTATGAGCAAGCTCCGTTTGAACCATTAACTGGATTTACAATACCATAGCCACTTAATACGCCATTTAACATTCTTTTTGTAATAATTGTATCGCTTGTAGAAGCGCCGTTATAATACAAGCCTGCGTATTCTGTACCACTTTTAATTGTTAAATTGTATTCAGTGTCAGAAACTTTGCTAGCAGTGTTATCAGCACCAGTATTAAATGCTACATTTGTTAAATTAATTTGATCTATTGTTACATCTAAATCAAAATTAAATTCATTATTGTTGATTTTTATTTTTGCATTGTCAACTGTTTCAAAAGCAACTACAGGGGCGGCTACATAAAGCTTGCTTTCTTCAACATAGTAAACTTTGTCTAATAATTGGTTTGCATTACCAATTGAAAGGTAGAATGTTTGATTTTCTGTAAATGATGTATCATTCAATGAAATTGATTTTACCTCATTTATATCTTTGATTGTTCCAACTTCTACATAGTATTCAAAATCTGCAACTTTGTTTTGAATTTGTTCAACAGAGTAAGTAGTTTTAGTTCCTAGTACTGATGAATTATTGTAAACTCTTTCGAAAAAGTCATCAATAATTTCAATCGTTGTTGCTTTTACATTGCTTGCTGCTTCAAAAGATGGAGAAGGCTTATCACCACATGCTGAAAGAGCAAATGCACTAATAACCAAAACAACCAACGCTGCAAAAACATTAAGCGATTTTTTCAAAATTTTTTTCATATTTCCTCCTTATAATTTTATATATGATTAGTTTATCATTTATTTACAAATTTAGTCAAGTATTTGACAAAGATTTTTTAAATTTTTTAATTTAAACAAATAATAAATATAGTATATCATCATAATATATCATCTTTATTCAAATTTTTTATTGTAATTTTACAAATCAGAATATACTAATAATTCAATTTAATATGCTATCAAAATGCTTATTTTAATATGAGTTTATTTGATTAATATGAAAATATAAAAGAAGGTGGTTAATTATTGGAATATATAAAAATTTAGTAAGAATATGATTTTATGATTTTTACATAAAAATTAAACAAAAAAATGCCTTAAAAGATAAGATTTTTTTAATTAATTGTTGTAGCACAACATTTAAAAAGAAAAATAGAGCAAAATTCCACAAAGAACGTTATAACAAAAATCATGCATATAGTTCTCATCTTGCAAAAGCACTTCCTCTTCCGAATTGGACAAAAAACCACATTCAATCAAAATACTCGGTTTTTCTGTGCAATTAAGAATATAAAAATCTCCTACCTTTGCTGTTTTCTTTGCATATTCAATGTTTTTGTTCAAAGATGTTTGCACTTGTTCAGCCAAAAATTGTCCATTTTCTGAACCATCGGCATAAAAAACTTGTGCTCCTCTTGACTGTGAAGAAGAATAACTGTTCATATGAATACTGACAACCATATCAGTGTCAGCATTTTCAATGATTTGTTTACGCTTTTCCATTTCACTTTTCTTTTTGTTGCTGGCAAAAGGAGAATAAAGACCATTCATGTCACTGCGAGTCAAAACGACTTTAAAACCATACTGTTCACACAAATTTTTCAAAACCAAAGAATATTGCAAATTCAAATAACTTTCTGTGACAGCAGTTTCCTTTCCAACCGCCCCGCCGTCTTTTCCACCATGCCCAGCGTCAACGACAATAGTATATTGTGCTTTCGGCGAACTTGTCATCCTGACAGCATAAAAAACGCCAACAATCGAGAAGGTTAAAATCACACTCACCAAAATAATGCATAGCGTCCGCTTTCTAACCATTAAAAATTTCATATTGTATTTTATTAAACAAAAGTTTTTTATATAACAAAATAAAAAAAGATGTCACAAAACATTGCAAAGCCAAAATTTCATTGTTAATCTCTTTTTGCTTTAAGGACATTAATAAAAGGAGAATAAAATGATTAACAACGAACAATTAAATTCGCTTTTTTCTCATAACGAAAATGAAAATGATTATGAAGAAGAAAAGCGAAAAAAGAAACAAAAACTTGTGAGAAATGAGTTTGAACAAAGTGGGAAACATGGAATGCCACTAATCAAAAAACAAAATATAGACTTAGATAATATTGAGTTATTAAGTTATTTAAAAACAAAAAATGATGATGAAGAAAATAAAAATAAAACAATTCACTTCTTCACTTACGACTGGAATTTTGAAACTGTCTATGAAAAACCTGAGCAAGCACTTGAAAAACTAGACCAATACTATGCTTTGCTTACTCCTGAATTTAGCACATACAAAGATATGCCACTTGCTAGACAAATCGACAGCGTTTTCAAAAATCGTTGGTGCGGTGCTTTTTGGCAAAAACAAGGTATGCTTGTAATTCCAACAATTTCTTGGGGTTCATATGATTGTTTTGATTTCTTTTGTGACGGAGTTGAAGAAGGGTCAGTTGTAGCAGTGTCAACCTACACAAGAGAAGATAATAAAAAGGGCTTCATGGAAGGTTATGAAATTATGATGGAAAAAATTAAGCCAAGTGCCATAATTTGCTATGGAACACCTTTTGAAGAAATGAAAGGAAACATTAAAGCAATTGACCCATTTAACCGAGAAGAACTTATCAAAAAGATTGGATTAAGCGAGTTTACCAGAAAATATTTTGCCGGCGAACTTTACCCAGAGATATAGGAGCGGATTATGGAAGATTTGATACTAACTATAAATATGCTCCCAAAAGGTGCTTGGAGTAATGATTTTAGCAAAACGCTATCTAAAAAAGATTGGAATAAACTACGTGAATTTGCACTTAAAAGAGCAAAAGGCAAATGCGAAATTTGTGGTTTTGAAACAAACGACCTTGATGTTCACGAAGAATGGGAATTCAATATAGAAAAGAAAACGCAAACTTTAAAAGATATTGTTGCAATTTGTTCACGCTGTCATGGAGTTAAACATTTCAAAAACTCTGTTAGGCTTGGCTATGGCGAAGAAGCACAAAGGCATTTTATGAAAGTTAATAATTGCTCCGAAATGGAATTTGCAAGTCATCTCAACAAGGCTTTGCTTGAATATAACGAAAGAAATTCTATATATCGTTGGAAAATATTGGCAGATTTAGAAAAATTTGGCGGGAGCGGAATTGAGATCAAACAAAACAATATTCCCCTAATAAAAAATCCTTATGAGAATATTGATTGGGACACGCTTTCTTATAACGATATGAAAAGTTTGTTTGAAATAAAAAGAAACGAGAACTTAATTGGTTCCCCTAAAATTGTCTCTATTGGTGTAGATAACTATCAGGGAATTATTCAAATCAAGCATTGTTTGCTGACAGAGTTGAATGGTATTTAGATGAGAAAAAGATAAAAACAAAATATAATACCGCCGGACTATTTGCAACTGAATTGAAAGTTAAAAACTTAATTGGCAAAAATCTAAAATTCAAAATTATTGGCATAGGTGGAGAAACAATCTCAAAAAGCTTTGAAATTTTGCCACAGGAGGTGCTATAATGGGAATGTGTAAACCAAGTGGCGGAATTAATTCCCCTATATATGGACCTTTTGGAAAGAATATACCAGACATTGAAGGTTGCTCTCCAAATTCTAGAACGGATTATTATGATGAAAAAACTGGAGAATTATTACAACAGCGATGGTATGATTCTGATGGCAAAGCTATTTGGGATAGAGATTGGAAACACAACGACTCTCATCATAATCACACCTTTCCTCATGACCATTACTGGGATTGGTTAAAAGATAAAGTGCATCCTCCTAGACCAGAATACATAGGTCCAAACGGAGAAAAAACAAATATGCATTATTGTTAAAAGGAGACAATTATGAAATACAATCAATATGATAAAATATTTGAAAAAAAATGCGATGTTTGTGGAAAAACTCTACTTGCTAGCAAAACAGGAAATGGGGAGTGTCATCATTGTGGCTGGTATAATAATCGACTTGGAGAAATTAACGAGAATATGGTAGTTTTCCCCAACTTAGTTTCCCTAAACAAAGCAAAAAAATTATATAAAGAAAATAAGCCAATAAAACCTGATTTAGATGATTTTCTTGAAGCATTTGTGTTTTATGGCGAAACAGGATTTGAATATAAAAATTTAACGTTCTGTCTATTTAGACATGGCGACAATGGAATTGAAATGGGTTGGGGACCAAACGATAATGAAGTTGCATATTTCAAAGACAAGGAAGACTTTATCCAAAACGCAAAAATTGACAATGAATATGTCCGAGATATTTGGGACAAAGTTGAAAATCCTTGCTATTTATAAAAACTAAAAATGTTTGTTTGTGCGGAAAAAATATGATATAATATAAAATATGAGAAAAACAGTTAAAAATTTAAACAAATTATACGCGACTGCATTTGAAAAAATGGAAAAAATGTCAAAATTCCTTGGTAAGAATTGTGTTGACCACGCGTTAGATTTTCATTATGGACATAGAATAAAAATTGGTAAACAATTTACTAATGAATTATATCCTATTCCTATTATCCGCTTTAGGCTGAAAGGAATAAAAACGGAGGTCTTTTTTGATGTCTATACAAACAAAGGCTATATCGGATATATCAAACTTTATCCAAATAAAGCAGAAATTTTATCTCTTGATTTGGAAGTTTTTGCAAACCTCAAATATCTTATTTATGGATTTCATTATCAGCAAGAACTTTATAACTCTGAAGATTTAAAAGAAACAAAAAACAATATCGAAAAATCAAAAGATACAAAATTTATTATCTATGCCGACTTTGATAATCTCGAACAAATTTATAATGTGGTAGAAAAATTAATAATAAAGTCATCTCAAAGATTTTCAATGGCAAACTATAAATGCGAGTGTGGACATTATGTGACAATTGAATCATATGACGGCACATGCCCAGTTTGTGGAAGGGAGAGTCTATTTAAAAGAAAATACAAAACGAAATGTCCTGTGTGTGAAGCAAAATGTTTAAAAGACCAATATGGAAATGGAGAATGCCAAAACTGCGGTTGGAGATTGGATAAATTTGCAAATAAATTTAAAAACAGAGTTATCTACCCAAACTTAATTTCAATAAATAAAGCAAAAAAACTTTATAGCGAAGGTAGGCCTTTTGAGCCTAATCTTGATGATTTTGTTGAAGCATTATTCTTTTATAGTGAAGTTCAATTTAAATACAAAAATATATATTATGAAGTCATTCTTGCTTCTGAAAATGATGAGGAAATCATTAAAATGAATGATTTCAATGGTGGACATTTGCAAACATTTAAGACAAAGGAAGATTTTATAAACAATGCTAAAATTGATGGTAAACTTTTAAAAGATATATGGGATGAAACAACCGAAAGAGATTGGTTACAATAAAACTTAATTAAAGCATATCAAATGATATGCTTTTTTCTTTATATCTACAGAATTATGTATTTCCCTCTTAAAATTTAAAAATCATACTGTCCTGACTTGACATCTTCTCGCCGTGCCTGGAAATAGTCTGATGGTGCACATGCTCGCTTTATGTATCCCCGGCTTCAAATAACAACAATAACGATGCCTACCAAAATAAATGCCAAATATATCAACTTATATTGAAGTTTAGGTTCTTTATACAAAATTCCACCAAAAATTACAGATACAACCGTTGACAATTGTTTTATAATTGCCACCCCTGAAACAAGAACATCTGGTTGAGAAAGAGCGGTAAACAAAAGTCTGTCAGCCACGATAAGAATAACTGGGAAAATATACATTGCCCAATTTTTCCAATCTGCTTTACATACAAGCATTCTTTTTTCTTTTATGCAAAGAACAAAAAAGGCGACCCAAATAATTACGCTCACAAAAAACATAAACCAAAATTGCATTTGACTTGTTGAAACTTGGTCAATGATTAACTTATCCAAAATTGCGGAAGTTTCACTGCAAAGACAAGCAAGGACAAAAAATATAATTGCCTTAATTCTTTTTTTGTTTATATTTTTCTGAATATTATTGCCAACAAGTGACAATTTCACTACTCCTTGCCCTTTTAAACTTTGAAATTCATATTTGTTGGATGATTTCAGAATGCTGTTTACACCGGCAAAATTTTTTATGTATGCATGACCATTTTTAATCAAACGTCTGTCATAAAGATTTAACAAAATCAAACTTACAAAAATAATTGCAACACCAATTAATTTCCACCAAATGAATTGTTCACCAAAAATAAGCAAACTGGCAACAAAGGAAATAATTATCTTTATTGCACTTATGGGCTGAAGAGATGATATGTAATAATTTTTCAAGGCATACAATTCAAAAATCCAGGACAATGTCACTGCACAAGATTTCCCTAAAATTGACAAAATCCCCTGCCAATTTAATAAAAACGCTTCTCCAGCACTCCAACCAATAAGCAAAAAACCAATAGTGCTGGAAAATGCCAATACAAACAAAACATTTGATTTTTCAGTTGCTTTTTTTCTTAAAACTGTAAAAAAACCAATTAATATTCCATAAATTGACGCATATAAAATCCACATGATTAAATTTTATCAGAATCAAAAATTTATTGCAACAATAATAAATCTCAAAAATAAATTTTTATCATAATAAAAATAAACTTCCTTACTCCATTACTATCAACTTGACTTTGTCATGTCAATTTGGTTTAATATTTATATGAAAAAATCATTCTTTGTTTTCTCTTTGTTGTTTTTGTGTACGTTCTGCTCTTTTTTTGGAGTGGAAAATGCATTTGCGCAAAATACTCAAGAAATATACGTTGTGACAGCAAACAGAGCTTCTGTTTTTGAATCTGCCGACTTTGCTTCTGCAAAAGTTGGACAAATTGAACATGACGAAGAAGTTTATGTTCAAATGGAAAATGATGCCCCACAAGAGTTTGAAAATGAAGGTTTTGTCTTCTACAAAATCACACATGGAGAACTTGAAGGATATGTTTTCGCAGACTTATTGACACAAAAAAACAATGTTATAACCGCAATACCAAGTTTTAATGGGCAAACGAACACAGAAAGCAAAGTGTTTTGGAAACAAGACAATGGAATGGTGGAAAGTGATATCACTTTAGGCAAGGGTGAACGAATCTTTCTTTATGAAGGTTTCAACGGAAAAGAAGAATTTAACGCCATCGCCTTTGTCCATGAAAATGAAGTTTTGTATGGATATTTAAAAACAGATACCATCTCCCCTGATGGAATCAACCCAGCAATCATCACCTGCATTATAATTATCATTGCTTTGCTTGGCATTATCTTTGCTTGGCTTTTTATGAAAAACAAGAAGGTTAAATTGAAAAAACAAAAATCTTCACATTTAAAACCAGAAAATTGACATAAAAAATTGAAAACTCCTTATTCACAATTTAAAATAAAGTGCAAAAGGAGTTTTTTATGGCAAGTTATGATATTCTGGAAGCAGAAATTGATGAAATCAAAAAACAATTATCTTATCTAACAAAAAATGGTGGCGGAACCGGGAATACTGGTGGAGGCTCTTCTCCACAAGATGGAGATTGGACAACCCTTTACGACTATTCAAGTGATGACCCAAACATAAATTTAAACCGCTCTTCTGGCATTAAAGGAAGCATTGGAATTATCAGTGAATTCCCGGATTTAATGCCATACACCCAACTAAAAGTATACCTTATGGTCGAGGGAGATTATCACCTCAAAGAATTTGATATTTCTGATTTGGAGCCAAACGCATTCACAATTATGGGAAATTCAAGAACTTCAACCACTCTTTATGGTTTCAATTTCGTAATCACAACGCAAAACAATAAAAGGGTGATAAGTTTTGGAAATTGCACGCAAATCAGTTTTTACAGCAATAAATACACCGGCATCAGTGATATGAAAAGCAGTAATTATATTTACATCATGAAAATTTTGGCAAAGTAGCCCTCACAAATTTGTGCGACTTCTTATGAAGTCGCTTATTTTTTTCTCATATAACACCCCTGCAACTGAATATGACATGGCGTGCCCCGCAACATCAACAATAAATTTTTCTCTCAAATTCGGTGGCGTTGCATTATATAAATTGATGACATTCTCAACTGGTACAAAACTGTCATCTTGCCCATGAATAAACAAAATTGGAATTTTTGTGTTCTTAACCTGCTTTATTGCATCTGCTTGATGAATGTCAAAACCGTGAATTCTTTTCGCATAACTGTATAGATGTTTTTTTATCAACTTAAGCAAAATTTTGTGATTTCTCATGACATAATCAATTTGCTTATTGGCATTGTCGAACGCACAATCTGAAATGATTGCTTTAACATTTGTCGGCAACTTCTCACCTGCAACACAACAGACCGCAGTTCCACCCATTGACAAACCAAAGAGCAAAATTTTGTTGTCAGGATTTTTGGCATTGAGATATTCAATCCAAGCCAAAATGTCATTTCTGTCCAGCCAACCAAAACCTATGCATTTGCCTTCACTTTCTCCGTGAGTTCTGTTGTCAACAGCAAGAACATTGAAATTTTTATCATGAAAAAATTTACAATAAGGTTGCATTTCCTGATAACTTCCGCCAAAACCATGGACAACAATCACCGTCTTGTCGGATCCTGCATCATAATAATTCCCCACCAAAGTGAGTTGATCGAAACTTTTGATTTTAACTTTTGAAAACTTAACCTTGTCCCACCAACAAAGATCAATCTTGTAATCTGTCAGCCTTTTTTGTGTGTCTTTTTTCAAAACTCTGCTTGAAACGCTTTTCTTTGAAAAAACATAGTGAAACAAAATTGCTCCAACAACCAAATAATAGAGCAATGCTGCGATGATAAAAATCACAATCCCCAAAACTATCCAAGCCAGAATTTTCATTCACACCTCTTTCAGTCAATAATCGCTTTGACAGGTTCTCCTGTGGTGGCATCTTGATACGTCAACCAATATCCAAATCCTCTCATGTTGTCTTTATCAAGTGGTAACCAAATTGGATAGCCAGAAAGTTCTTTTGGCGGTTCTTCTTCAAAAACTGCCGGAACACCATAACAAACATATCTCACATTGTTGTGTTCGTCATACAAAAGACCAAAAACATAAAAATCGCCGTCGTCTTCATATTCCACCTTAACCCACTTGGAATATGGAATCAGTTTCTGAAGATTGTCTTCCATCGGATTTGTTTCAAAAAGTTTGTCAATTTGCGGTTTCAATTTGTCAATGAAAATGACTTCACTCTCTTCTTCCTTTCTTTCATTTTCTTTTGCTGGTTCTTGTAAATTTTTGTCAATCAAATCGGAATTTTCTTCTTTGTGCAAAGAATTCGCCAAGACAGTTTCAGTTTCATGTGGTTGATTTTCATAAAAATATTTTTTATACACACAATCAGAGCAACTTCCACAGTTCTCACCACAAAGGGCGGAGTCAATGTCTTTTTCAATCTGTTTTTTCTCTTCTTCATCATAATCAACACCAAAACTGTCCAATGTTTGTTTAGTGTTTTTCAAAGAATTGTCCTTCGCAATTTCACTGATTATGCTTCCATAAATGTTTTCATTGTTCCCTTCACTTGAGCCATACAAAATTGGTGTCGCAACAGCATTTTGAAAATTAACTACTGCACACGAAAATTTGTTCGGCAACTCGTTTATTGAAAGAAAAAAATCATAAAGCATGTGTGATTTGTATGTCAATCCTGCTTTATACACCTTTTGGTCAACATAAAATCCAAGTGAAGAAATGCCAGAGAGTTCAAATGGAAAATTATATAATCTCAATGTTCCTTTGACACCAACTCCATCCTCTTCCAAGGACAAAACCGCCTTTTTGCTGGAATTATTTGATATATCACTCAAAACAATACTTTTTCTTTTCAACATAATAAAAAATCCTCACAATATATATCTATTATATAATTGTGAAGATTATGATAAAAATCGAAAAATGTCAGATTTTGTGATTAAATATCTATTTTTGGCTTTTCATTTTTGCTTCAACAAACTTAACCAAATTTTTCACAGTAAAGCCGGCTTTTGCCATAACTTCTTCCCCATTTCCGCTGTGCATATATTGTTCAACACCAAAGAAAACACCTTTTTCTCCCAAAATTTTGAGCCACTTGGTGTCGTTGCTTGCTTCAATACCAACAACAAGTGATGCTTCTTTGCTGATGATTTTGTTTTTATAGCCATTTGTTTGTTGTTCAAAAACTTCAATTGATGGCATGGAAACAACATTGACTTGATATTTTTTGCTCAGTTCTTTGGCTGTCTTAACTGCCAAATCAACTTCTGCGCCACTTGCGACCAAAACAATGTCCGGTTTTGAAGAGACATTTTGAATCAAATAACCCCCAAGCAATGCACCATCATATGAAGCCCCTTCAATGTGTGGAATGTCCTGTCTTGACAATGCAAAAGCAACTGGCTTATATCCTCTTACGCAAGTGTAATATCCTGCCACCAATTCCTTATAGTCACAAGGACGATAGATTGTGCTGCCAACTATCGCTCTGAGTTGTGTCAACTGTTCAATTGGTTGATGAGAAGGTCCATCTTGCCCAACAGCCAAGGAGTCGTGAGTGAAGAAGGACATAACTGGAAGTTTCATCATCGAACGCATACGAAGTGATGGAATTGCATAGTTGGCAAAAGCCAAGAATGTGGAATCAAAAGTTATGAAATCTTCATAAAGAGCAATGCCGTTGCAAACCCCAGCCATTGCGTGTTCACGAACACCAAAGTGAATGTTCTTTCCTCTTCTGTAACCAGCAGAGAAATTTCCGGCATTATCAATGCAAGCCATTGTTGAAGGTCCAACATCGGCAGTTCCACCAATAAGTTGTGGACATTGATATGCAAGTTCGCTCAAAGCATAGTGATTGATTTTTCTTGTGCTTTGTCCGTCATACTTTGAGATGTTTTTCATAATTCTCTCAAAATTGATTTTCTTTCTGTCAAAAAATGCCATCAAAGATTTGTAAAGTTCTGGATGTGTGCTGGAATACATTGCAAGATTTTGGTTCCATTTCTCGTGATTGAGTTTTCCCCTTCTTGTGCTTGCCATGCAAAGTTCTCTGACATCACTTGGAATATAGAAACTTTCCTTAACCTTCAAATTTTCCTTGAAAGTTGCAAGTTCTTCATCTGACAAAACTGCTGCATGAACAGCAGAAGTCCCTTCTTTTTGAGTGCCAATTCCGATTGTTGTGTTGAAAATGATTATAGTAGGTTTTTTGCTTTTCTTTGCTCTTCCAATTGCTTGCGAACACCACCAATAACTGTTGCCTCTTGCAACCTTAATGACATTCCAACCCATTGCAGAAAATTTCTTTGCAATATTTTCTCTGTTTGCCAAACTCAAAGAACCATCAATTGTCACTTCATTGCTGTCATATAGCAAAATCAGTTTATTGAGTTTCAGGTTGCCCGCAAGACTTGCCGCTTCCATTGCAACGCCTTCCATCAAACAGCCGTCTCCAACAAAACAATATGTGTAGTTGTCAATGATGTTGAATCCAACTGTGTTAAAACGCTCTTCCATGACAGTCTCAGCAATTGCCATGCCGACAGCATTTGCCACTCCTTGCCCAAGGGGTCCTGTGGAAACTTCCACTCCTTCCGTCACTCTATATTCTGGGTGCCCTGGTGTCTTTGAGCCATACTTTCTGAATTCCTTCAAATCTTGAAGAGAAACATTGAAGCCAAACATTGAAAGCAAACTGTAATAAAGAGCACTTGCATGACCTGCTGACATAACAAGTCTATCTCTGTTCAAAAAATCGGTGTCGGAAACATCAAAGTTGTAATGGTCTTTGAAGAGTGCAAACAAAATTGAAGAAGCACCCAAAGAAACGCCCAAATGCCCAGACTTTGCATTTGTGATTGTCTCTGCCGAAAGTGCTTTAAGATAGTTTATTGCTTTTTGAGTTAATTTCATAATATTCCTCCAAGACCACTCATAACTTTTTTGCAAACAAAATCAATATCGGTGTTTCTGACGCTAACAGTCAAAGTGGCAATATTTTTGAGAGTTGTCGTTCTCTCATCAAAGGCAATGAAGTCAACCACATTGCCTTTTTCTTTCACAAATTTTTTTGGTAAATCAACAAAAACGATCAAACTGTTCTCTTTTAATATATTATTATGCGTCAAATAGTCATAATTGATTGCCACAACAACATTTTCAAAAGAAGCAATGTGAGAGATGACAGATTTTTCTGATTTTTCCAAATATTCTTTTGTGCAAAGTTTTTCAATCGCCTTTTTGTCTATAAGTTCATATTCAATCAATTCCTTAGTATCGCAAAAAATCATGTCTAAATTTTGAGATAGTGTCTTTCCCAAATCTTTAGAAAATCTATCACAAAGGGATACTATGACAATTTTGTTGAAATTTCTTATATCCATAAGTTTATTTTATCACAAAGTTTGACTAATACAAAATTTTTTTAATAACTCAATAAACAAACATCACTTTTTATAACACCAAATGTTTGTTTCTAAGGTATTTATTGCGTCGTTTTTTGTAATAATATCTGTCAAACAAATAAATCAAACAGAAAACCACACATGAAAATAGGACAATAATCAAAGGCAAATCAATCATATTTTTCATCGTTTTAATAACAAAATTTCCACTCTCATCAACACCAACAGCAATCATACCGTCTGTCTTTGTGCAATAAATTTCTTCAACTCCATTTTCTTGCAAACGCTTGATGACGTCATAAGACGGATGAAGATTGTCACCCGCACTTATGAAAGCAAACTTTGGATTTGTCAATGCCAAAAACTCTGAGCTTGTGCTGTATTTTGAACCATGATGACCAACAAGCAAGAAATCAACACTCACATCAATATCATTCTCATTTGCATATTCAATCAGTTCTTTCTCTCTGTCTTCTGATGCATCACCGGTAAAAAGAAATGAATTGTTTTTGTAAACTATATTTATAAATGGAGAATAATCATTCGTTTCTGAATAACTGTCTTTTTGGCACGCAAAAAATCTGATGTATGTATCTTGACCCGCAAACATTGCTTCGTCTTCCATGAAAGTGACTTGGCAATATGGCTCGTTGTAAACCGCAGTTATCACATCTTCATAAACCTGTGTTGCGACAACCTTACAACTTTCACCTTCCACTTCACTGGAACTAACCGACAAAATTTTTGGACGAATGACATTGTAGATTTGGTATTTCTCCAAAAGTGCAACGGCGCCGCCCACATGATCTTCGTCCGAATGTGTTAAGATGAGATAATCCACTGTTTCCAAATTGTTTTGTTCAAGCACAAGGTTGACTGATTCCATAAAATCTTTTTCACTGTCCGAACTTCCTGTGTCAATCACCATGGTCAAATCATTTGGCAAAACAACCATCGTTGCAGTCGCCTGACCGACATCAAAATAATATACTTGTAATTTTTTGTCATCAATCGCAGAAAAGCCATTTGCGAAATATTGAATGTTGTATTGATTTATGAAAAGGAGTAGACAAACAATGGCATAAATAATGATAAAAAATGACCTTATAATGTCATTTTCTTTTATTCTTTTCACTTTCTCACGCAGTTTTTCCATTGTTAAATAAAATCTATTTCGTCCTTATCAATATCTTTAAGTTTTTTCTTTGGAAATTTTCCTTGGAAGACAAGCATAATTTGAGACATCATATCAATGGCATTTTTGTAACCTTCTTCCACCATCTCGTCAAGCCCATCAAGTTTGGTTGATTTGAAGCGTCTGTTATCTGATGCTATCATAACATCAGAGCACATATATCCCTTAACAGCATTACTTTTCATCAAGATTCTGATTGAACACCCCAAAACATCAATCATTTTTGAACTGTCTGTTCCATAGGTCCTTGTGCTATTGCAATCAACCGCAATGACATAATCACAATCAAAATATCTTGGAATGTTTGCAGGAATGGTGTTTTGAAGTCCACCATCGCAAAGCAATCTGTCTCCAAATTCGACTGGTTGAAAAATTCCAGGAACGCAACAACTTCCAGCAACTGCTTTTGCCAAATTTCCATTGCTGATACATACTTCTTTTGTGGTTTTCAAATCAACAGCGATTGCAGAAAATGGTTTTTTCAATTCCTCAATGTTTATATCTCCAAATGTTTCTTTCATCAAATTTTCAATTCCGTCCGTCTTTGAAGGCATGAAAAAGATTTTGTTTGTTTTGATGTCTTTTGTTTTCAATTTTTTTGCAACATCATACATCTCTTTCCATGTCATACCACTTGCGTAAGCAGCACCAATGATGCTTCCTACACTTGTTCCGGCAACATAATCAAAATCAAGACCAAACTCATTCAACGCCTTGATGACACCAATATGTGAAAAACCTCTGGCTCCGCCACCACCGAAAGCGATGCCTATTTTAGGTTTTTTATTAAAAAATTTGAAAATGTTTTTCATAAGTTTATTATAACAAAGTTTCCGACAAATTAAAAATAAATTTGAGATTAATTCATTTTGATTTGAAAGGTATATGTGAAAATTTTTCAAAATATAATAGAGCATGAAAAAATTTTCCATTTTGTCTCTTCTTTTAATGATTGTAGGGCTATGCGCTTGCGTTTCATGTGGCTATTTGATTTCCACAGCAATAGTGACTTCAAACCTGTTTCAATACTCCTCTGTTGTCTCCTGCGATGACCAAACTGTGTATGCAATTTCAATGACAAGTGGAACAACAGAGGCAGAGTTGTCCTCCAGCAAGCAAGAATTGCAAACACAAAATGGTGCTGGCTACATCTATGAAAAAGATGACAAATTCTATCTCATTGCCAGCATATATGAAAATTTCAATGATGCAGAACTTGTCAAAAACAATCTTCAAACAAGTGGGGTCAAAACAGAAATTTTGACAATAGTTCTGGAAAAATCGATGGTGGAAGGGAATTTTTCCGCAGATGAAAAAACAATTTTGACAAATTGCCTAAAATCAAAAATTGAAACTTTCAAAAATCTGTATGATGTTGCAATAAGTTTGGATACAAATGTTTTTGACAAGACCAAAGCAAAATTGGAATGCAACACCATCTATTCTGAAAATGTTTCAACCAAAGCCAACTTTGACACCTTTTTCAAACAGTCAAACAACACATCACTTCAATCTTTGCAATCAACCTTAACTGCAACAAATAATTGTTTGTCAAATCTGATCAGTGAAAATTATGACACAACAACACAAACTTTCTCATCTTTAATTAAACAGACTTATTGCAAAATATTGTTAGACTAGAAACAAAATAAAAAAGAAGTCGTCTGACTTCTTTTATTTAAATTCTGTCACAATGATATTCAAATTCTCATCAGCCAAAACTCTCACTCCAAAAACTTTGGTTTTGATGCAACGAATAGTTTCTTTTGCAAACTTGGTGGCCATTGAAAGTTCTTGCTTTGTCGGAGAACCTCCCCTTTGTGTTCTTCCGACAATTTGAGTTTTGACAATGTTCATTCCAAGCATTTCGTTGAGTTTTGATGCAATTTCTGTGATGTTTGCAATGTTTTCTCTGACTATGATCTTGGCACTGCTGGAAGCAATGTATTTCTTCAAAATGACATTCTTCATTTTTTCATAGTCAAGAGTTTTTTCATCGACAACTTGATAATCAGCATCAACTTGTTTTGCAACTTCTTTACAAATTGAATCATCTTCTCTGCCCATAACTTCAAACAAACAAGCATTCAAAAAGGCATCGATGCTTGGCATGGTGTTTTCAACCGAATAAACTGCTTCTTTGACAGCAGTTGAAAATCCAATGCTGTAATGACAATCTTCCACATCATTGTCGATTGTTCCTGGAACAAAAATTGTGTTAACTCCATTTTCAAACAATCTTTTGGCTCCTTTTTCTGAACCATTGCCACCCAAAATGATCACAGCATCAAATTTTTTTGCATATTCCAGTCCCATATTGAAATATTTTGCCTGCTTAAACTCTGGGCAACGAGAAGCCTTTGTAACAACACCCGCACTGTTTTTCTTTGAACTGTCAATAACTTCAGAAAGTGGAAAAATTTGACCATTAACAAGCCCTGTGAAGCCAGCAAAAGCAAAATATACATTGTCCTTAAATTTTCTGTATATCTCCCACATAAATCTGTTCATTCCTGGTGCATCTCCACCACTAGCCAAAACTAAAATTTTCATATTAACCTCTATTGAACCACAATATTTTCATTTCCAATAATTCCACGAAGTTCGTTGAGAAGATAGTTGTTTATTCTCACTTGTTGTTGATAATTAAACACCTTGTTTGACGAACTGCATTTGATAACAACTGGAGTCTCTCCAGGATATGACGAAATGGAATTTTTAACTTTGCTATATATGTCTGGATTCTTGGTGTCAAAGCGCAAACAAAGTCTTTGCTTTAGTTTTGCTTTTGTAGCATTTTCTTCTTCATCTTTCCACAAAATGACAACTTCACCAACAGGAGAAGGTGGCATTCCATCACGAATATTGATTCTTCCTTTGATTGTGACCAAATTGTCCTCTTCAATGATGCTTCTGTATTTTGCAAAAGCATTGCTGAAAAATGTGATTTCCAAAGTCCCCTTCAAGTCTTCCAATTTCATATAGCAAATTTCTCGACCGGACTTGGAACGCTTTTTGTTGACTTCTGTGATGATTCCACCGCACACGAAAGGTTGACCATCTTGCAAATTGCTTTCATTTGTGTTTTGCTCTTCAGAATATTCATCGTCCTCACCGATTTCATCTTGAGAATTTGAAGAAAGCATATCTGAAGTCAAAGTGTAATTGTCAAAACGTTTCACATAGTCTTGCAAAGGGTGTCCTGACATATAGACACCAATGATATCTCTCTCGTATTTAAGCAATGTTTTCTTGTTAAATTCTTTGATGTCTGGATAATCTGTCGTGTCAACAAGTTTATCTTCACCGAAGAAAGACATTTGCCCAAGTTGATTGCTCTTTTTGTCCTTTATTGCTCTCTCAACCAATTTTTCATAAACTGCCATATATTGAGATCTGGCATGACCAAAGCAATCAAAAGCCCCGCTCAAAATCAGACATTCAATAGCCTTTTTGTTTACTCCGACCTGAACAGCACGATTGATAAAGTCATCAAAACTCTTAAACTGTCCATTTTCTTCTCTTTCTTTGATTATGCTGTCAGTGAGAGCAGTGCCGACATGTTTCAGTCCTCCAAGTCCAAAACGGATTGCCTTATTTTCAACATTGAAATATGTCAAACTTTTGTTTATGTCTGGTGGCAAAACCTCAATTCCTTCACTTCTGGCAAAAGAAACATATTTCTTTATGTCGTCGGCGTTGGTGATTCTGTCATTCAAAATTGCAGTGATGAATTCTGTTTCATAATAGCACTTCAAATATGCTGTTTGATATGTTACATGAGCATAGGCAGCAGCGTGTGATTTGTTGAAGGCGTATTTCGCAAATTCCTTCATTTCATTGAAGATTTTGTCAGCAACTTTTGCATCATGTCCAAGTTTAACAGCACCTGGAATACTCTTCTTCCCTTCAGGGTCTTCCCACCCATTGATAAATTTTTCCCTTTCTTTGTCAATCTTATCAACCTGTTTTTTACCCATGATACGACGAATGTTGTCGGCTTGTCCCAAACTGTATCCAGCCATAACCTGAACAATCTTCATAACTTGTTCTTGATAGACAATACAGCCATAAGTAACGTCCAAGATGTCTTCAAGGCAAGGATCATCATAGACAACTTCATCAGGATTTTGCTTGTTCCTAACAAACTTAGGAATGGAATCCATAGGTCCTGGACGATAAAGAGAAACCCCCGCGATAATATCTTCCAAACAGGTTGGTTTAAGTTCTTTCATAAACTTCTTAAAGCCGGCACTTTCAAGTTGGAAAACAGCATCAGTTTTTCCTTCAGCAAGCATTTCAAAAACTTTTGGATCATCGTATGACATACTATAAAAATCAATTTTTTTGCCATAGCTTTGATAGATATAATCACAAGCCTTTTTGATGTCTGTCAATGTTCTCAGTCCCAAAAAGTCCATTTTCAAAAGGCCAAGGTGTTCAAGCTCAATCATGCTGTATTGAGTCACACGTTCGTTGTCAGTTTTTGCAACAGGCACAAAGTTTGCCACAGGTTCTGGCGCAATCAAAACACCACAAGCATGCTGAGATGTGTTTCTTGGAACACCCTCAAGTTTGATGGCCATGTCGGCAATTCTTTTGATGTTTTCGTCGTTGTCATAGAGTTCTCTCAACTCTGGAATTATGTACTTGTCATTTTCTGGTTTTCCGGTTGTCCCAAAATAATATTTCAAAACTGGTGGTTTTTTGATTCCATCGGGCAATTTGCTTGGAATAAGTTTTGTGATTTTCATCACATCTGGGTTTGGGGTTCTCAAAACTCTTCCAACATCTCTAATGGCATTCTTTGCCTGCATACATCCAAAGGTTCCAATGCCGGCAACATGGTCAACACCATATCTTCTTTTGACGTATTCAATAACTTCTCCACGCCTGTCCATACAAAAGTCCACGTCAAAGTCTGGCATGGAAACACGCTCTTTGTTGATGAATCTTTCAAAGAACAAACTATATCTGATTGGGTCAATCTTAGTGATTCCCGAGCAGTATGCAACCAAACTTCCAGCCCCGCTTCCTCTTCCTGGTCCAACAGGAATCCCCTGACTCTCGGCATAATGAATGTAATCCCACACAATCAAGAAATATTCAACAAAGCCCTGCTCTTTGATGATTTGAAGCTCCATTTCAAGTCGGTCAATCAAATCTTGAGTGACTTCCTTATAATTTTTATGCAACCCCTCATAAGAAATTCTTCTCAAAAATTCATAAGGCTCTTCGCCAGTGGAAGTGGTGTAAACCGGAATATAGTTTTTTGAAGCTGGCAACTTATATTTTGCATCAACAGAAGGAATTTCTCCCAAAGATTTTGTTTGAATGACAACTTCGCATTTCTCTGCAATTTCAACAGTGTTTGCAACCGCTTCTTCAAAGCCTTGCATTGCATCCATCATCTCTTCATAAGTTTTCAAATAAAATTCGTCAGTTGAAAATTTCAATCTGTCAGTGTCATCAAGGAATTTGCCCATCTGAACACACATCAAAACATCTTGCATTTCAGCATCTTCTTTGTAAAGATAATGCACGTCATTTGTTGCCACCATTTTGATGTTGAATTTTTTTGACATCTCTGCCAAATATTGATTGACAATCTTTTGCTCTGGAATGTTGTGATTTTGAATTTCAAGATAGAAATCTCCTTCAGCAAACATTCCTTTAAGTTTGAGAGCCAACGCATCGGCTTCATCAAATCTTCTTTGCATAATAAGAGAAGGAATGTGTCCAGCAAGACAAGCCGAAAGACAAATGACTCCTTCGCTGTGTTGGGCAAGAGTCTCATAGTCAATTCTAGGCTTATAGTAAAATCCGTCACAGAAGGCGATTTCGTTCAATTTCATAAGATTGTGATAACCTTTGTTGTTCTTGGCAAGCAAAATAATATGACCAATGTCATCTTTCCCCTGTTTTTTATGTAAATCATGACAAATATAAAACTCACAGCCTATGATAGGCTTAATTCCAGCCTTAATACACTCTTCAAAAAACTGCAAAGTTCCATACATATTTCCGTGGTCAGTGATTGCAACCGCACTGTAGCCTCTTTCTTTTGTTATGTCAACCAATTTGTTGATTCTGGCAATACCGTCCAAAAGTGAGAACTCAGTATGAACGTGCAAATGAACAAAATCTCCCATTATTCCTCCAAAGCGTTAGCAATTTTAATAAGTTTTCTAAATCTGTGATTGAGTCCAGACCTAGTGAGTTTGATTGTGGACAATTTCAACAACTCGTCCAAACTTTCTTCTTGATTTGCCAGTCTCAAAACTGCGACTTCTTGCAAATCTTCAGGCAAACTTTCCAGTCCAATCGTGCCAATTATGGTGTTGATTGCATTAACTTGCTTCAAACTTGCCTCAACCGTCTTGTTGATGTTTGCGTTTATGCAATTAACTTGCCTGTTGACCTTGTTTCTAAGTTCTCTCGTGACAATTTCATTGCTGAGTTTCAACACGCTCTCATTTGCACCAACAAGAGCCAACAAATCTTGAATGGTGTTGACGTCTTTGATGTAAAGCACATAAGAATTTTTTCTCTCAAAAATCTTTCCAATGATGTTATATTCCGCCAAAATGCTGGAAAACTCCAACAGAAAATTGTGACTTCGAGAAACAAACTCCATGTGATAACCCGAACCACAACTTTGCGTCGTGTCCGCAGAAAGTTTGATGCTTGAAGTGCTTGCACCGATATATACGCCTTTGATGAACGCTCTTCTTGTCTCATCTTCATGAAGCAAATTCTTGTCAATCTCAAAATTGAAAGTCAGACCATCAGAAAAGTCAATAACCCCAACATCAAGAAGCAACTGCTTAAATTTTTCAACTTCAAAGGAAATTTCATAGAAAGTGTTTTTGTTAATGTTATAGTTTTCAGAAACTTCTGGCTGAATGTCATCGCCATAAAGTCGCTTGATTATTTTTTGGCAGTAGGCAAACAATTTCTCAACATCAGAAACAATTTTAATAAAAATTTTGTTGTTAATTTTTTCAATTTCTCCACAAGAGTGAATAAGTCCAGACAAAAAAGACAGAGCGGCGGTATCGTCCTCAATTTCTGTCTTTAAAATCTCTTCTTTTGACTCTCTAGAAAAACTCATCAGTTCCCTCTTTTCTTGTGAAATTTTGGCAATTTATCAATGTTGACAACTTGAGAAAGTGGAATGTCATATTTGTAAATCAAATTCAACCCATTATTAACTTCCCCAACTCTGTCTGGAGTATGAGCATCAGAGTTGACGATAAACTTCACTCCTTCAGTAGTCATGGTGCGAATTTCATCTTCAGTGAAATTGATTCTCTTTCCATTCAGTTCAACATAAATGCCTTTTTGTTTTGCCATTTTTGCAATGGCGATTGTATCTGTTTGAAAACCATAGTTCAAATGAGTGATGACATCAATTGGATATTTATCAAGAGCTTTCAAAAGTGCTGTTGTGTTTCGATTTGTTCTTTCTTTGCTCTCGCCAAAAATCTTGCCAATGTTGTTTGCCCAACAAAGCAAAAACTTGTCTTTCATAGAGCTTGTGTGAACCATTTTGTGATATCCCATCAAAAAGATATCCAAAAATTCATAGTCTTCTTCTCTGACATCAACATCGCCATCAAGTGAAATGAGATTCGCTTCCACTCCAAGCAGAATGTCAACACCAGTGATTTCTTTTGCATTCAAAATGTCTTCCTGCAAACTTGGTATATTTTTTCTTCTGATTCCAAAAAATTCATGATTAAATCCGTGGTCTGTGATGGCAATTTGTTTAAGCCCCTTGTCTGCAGCAACGGACGCATTTTCTAAAACTGTTCCCTTTCCATGGTGATTTCTGGAATAGATTGAATGTGTGTGATAATCTCCGTATAAAAGCATAAAAAACTCCTTAGTGTTATTTTATCAGTTTTGCCATTTTTTTACAACTATCCATAAGGTTTTATAAAAATTATCAAAAACATTATGAAAGTTATTTGTCCAAAATTATCGTAAATGGTCCTTTGTTTTCCTGCAAAATTGTCATATCTGCACCAAAAACACCCAATTTGACGGGCAAAAGATAATCTTTTTCAAGCATCTTTGCCAATTTCAAATAAAACTCTTCTGCTTTTTCTGGAAGTTCAGCCGCAATAAAACTAGGACGATTACCATGCTCACAATCTCCAGCCAAAGTGAATTGTGAAACAAGCAAAACTTCTCCACCAATATCTTTAACAGAAAGGTTTGTTTTTCCATTTTCATCAGGAAAAATGCGTAAATTTGCCAATTTTTTTGCAAAAAAAGGCAATTTTTCTTCATTATCACCTTTTTCAACACAAAAATAAACAACCATTCCTTTTCCGATTTTTGAAACAATTTTGTCATCAACAGAGAGTGATGCATTGTCAACCACTTGAATAACTGCTTTCATATCAATCCTTTTTGTCTAATTCATCAAATCTTGTAAGTTTCACCCCGGCCTCATTGCAGATTTCAACAGAAAACGCATCAGGGTAACCTTCCTTATATATAACTTCCTTAATTCCAGCATTAATAATCATTTTTGCGCAAACAACACAAGGCTGATGTGTGCAATAAAGTTTGCAACCTTTCAGACTTATTCCCTCTCTTGCAGCCTGAATAATCGCATTTTGCTCAGCATGTGCTGCATAACAAGTTTCTGCATGTGTTCCACTTGGGATATGTAATTCCTCTCTCAAACATTTTCCTTTTTCAACACAGGTTTGAACACCAGCAGGTGCACCATTATACCCCGTTGTCATAATTCTTTTATCTTTCACAATAACCGCACCAACTTGTCTTCTCAAACAACTTGACCATGTTGCGATTTGTTCGGTAAGTTCCATAAAACGCTTGTCCCACTTATTCATACCCAAAATTCTCCTTTTTTTCACAAAATTTCAATTTCTCGCTCTGGAAACACTCCAATTTCTGCCAATTTACTTTCCAAAAACACGATTAAATCTTCAATATCTCTGCTGGTTGCTCCACCAACATTGATTATGAATCCTGCATGTTTTTTGGAAACTTCTGCTCCCCCTATTTTAACACCTTTCAACCCCAAGTTGTCAATCAATTTGGCAGGATACAAAATTCCCTCACCATGCACTCTTTTAAAAACACTTCCAAGTGACGGATATTCACATGGCTGACTTTTTCTTTTCGTTTCAAGATAATCAATCATTTTTGCTTTTATAACTTCAGGATTTTCGTGTTTTAATTTCAATTTTGCACTCAGAACGATAAATTTGTGTTTTAAACTTGAATTTCTATAAGAAAATTCAATTTCTGACCTGTTTAGCACCAAAACTTTCAATCCCTTCAAAACAAAAACTTCTTCAACAAAATCTGCAATCTCATGACCTAAACAGCCACCATTGTTCACCACAAGTCCGCCCAATGTTGCAGGTATGCCATATGACCATTCCAAACCACTCAAACCTTTTTTTTGCAAAATTTGGTTCAGATAAAAAAGATTTATGCCCGCACCAACATAAACACTTTCTCCCAAGACTTCAAATTTGTTAAGGTGTTTGAGATTAATCAAAACGCCATCAAAACCCTCATCTTTAAAAAGAATATTGCTGCCATTTCCAAAAATGCAGAATTTTTGCTTGTTTTTTTTGATTATTTTCAAAATTTTTTGCAATTCTTTAACATTTTTGGGAAAGACAAGATATTTTGCCTTTCCACCAGTTCTCATCGTGGAATAATTTGATAGTTCCACATTTTCCAAACATTCAAATTCTTCAAACATATTTGTATATATGCATAAGCATAAAAAAATGAAAAAGACAGACCATTAAAGTTCTGTCTTTAAAACTTTCATAATTTTTCTATGCGTGTAGTCCTCTTCATTGTGTCTGATGCTCTTTGTCCACATAATGTATCCGTAAGTTGTGTTTGTCAAATATCCAAACTTCAAAACCAAAAGCACCCACTGTCCTGAAATGATGTTTATTGCGACCTCGCAAAATGTTGCAATATACCACGCAATCCATTGCTCCCGATACCTGAACAAAATGAAAAGTCCATTCGCAATTCCAACGGCACTGCAACAAGCATCAATGTAACAAACAACTTTTTCCATAACGGGATTGTCAGACAATATTCCTTCTTCAACATCAATCAAAGTCAAAAGGAAGCCAATCACAACAGTCCAAACAACAATGCCAACAATCACAAGAATTTCTTGCCAGCCTTTCAATCTTCTTACTTCAGTAATTTTTTCATCTTCAACATCTTTGTGTCTGTTCCACATAAAGAAACTGATGATGTCGATAGGTATCCAGAAAAATATTGTTGCCGCCATTGTTGCAAAACGATACGCACAAACAATGCAAATGGCAATCTCTGTAAATTCAACAACAAGCGAAACCATAAAGTTCCATTTGCTTTGTTTTGAAATCAAAAGTTCGCACAATATATTGCTGAAAATATCCACAAGATATAATGCCATAATGACTTTTCCGTTTACTCCACCAATATCTTCTTCGGGAAACAGAAAAGCAAACACAAAAGCCAAAATGGTTATACTAATAAACCAACAATATTCATAAGGTGTAAAAAATTTAAATATTTTTTTAATTTTTTCCATGATTTATCACTAATTTTCTCCAAAAATTTAATATTAAAATCTATTTTTTAAATATAAATTAAATTTAATTATTAAATTAATTATTTTTTTAATTTTAAATTAAAATTCCAAAAGCCACAACGCCGTAATTTAGCAACATCTAGAATTTTTATTATTTAATTTTTAAATTATTTAAAAAATAATAAATATGTAAATGCAATAAACAAAAATAAATTAAAATAATTAATTTTAATTTATTTTTTGATTATTAATAAAAAAACTTCCAATAAATATTGGAAGAATTTTTATATTTAAAATTATACCAATTCCACCAAAGCCATCTCTGATGCATCACCACGACGAAGTCCAAGTTTTGTGATTCGTGTGTAGCCACCACCTTGACCAGAAACTTTCGCTCTTTCAGCATATTTTGGTGCATAAACATTGAAAATCTTTTCAATGATTGGATGATTAATTCCTTCAATACGTGCCTTATATGCAGTGATAGATTCTTTAGGTTTTCTTTGTTCTTGCAAATCATAAACATAACTCATGATTTTTCTTCTTGCAGCAAGTTTCTTTGGTCCATCGTTGAGAACTTCTGTCTTAGTTTTCTTTCCGTCAGCACCCTTAACTTCCTTAACAACTTTAACTGTGTCTTCATAAGAATTGATTGCAAGTGTAATGATTTTTTCAGCACATCTTGCAGTTGACTTAGCTTTTGCCAAAGTTGTTTCAATCTTGCCGTTCCAAAGAAGAGAAGAAACCTGTCCACGAAGCATTGCGTTTCTTTCTTTTGATGGTCTGCCTAATTTATCGTTAGCCATAATAGCGCTCCTTTTAGGGCTTTGCCCAATTTTATTTGTTTTACGTTAACAATCGTTTGCTAAAATTTGTAACAAACATTAACATTAATCAATCTATGAAAATATAATTCTCAAAATTATTCTTCATCTTTACGAAGACTGAAACCATAACTTTCAAGTTTTTGGATAACTTCTTCAACAGACTTTGCTCCAAGGTTACGAACTTTAAACATATCGCTCTTAGATTTTTTAAGAAGGTCTTGAATAGTGTTGATACCTGCTCTCTTCAAACAGTTGTAAGAACGAACAGAGAGGTCCATTTCTTCAATTGGAAGTTCCATGAGTTTCACTTGTTTATCTTCTTCTTTAGAAACCAAAATTGACATATCGCTCATTTCGCTGCAAAGTTCGATAAACAAATTAACATGTTCATTGATGATTTTTCCAGCAAGTGAAACGATTTCTCTTGCAGTTGTTGTTCCATTTGTTGTAACTTCAAGAGTCAATTTGTCATAGTCAATGCTTTGTCCAACTCTGGTTGTGTCAACATTGAAATTAACTTTCTTAACAGGTGAGAAAATGCTGTCAACTGCAATAAAGTCAATGTCGTCATATTTGTTTTTGTTGTCTTCACTTGAAACATATCCACGGCCATTGCCAATCATAACGTCAAGATCCAAAACTGCACCTTCATCCATTGTGCAAATGTGAAGATCTGGATTGAGAACCTCAACTTGATCATTTGGTTCAAAATCTTTTGCAGTAACTTCTCCCGGTGTGTTTTTTCTGATTTTTAAATATGTTACAAAGTTTCTGTCCTGATTTGAACATTTAACTGCCAAACCTTTCAAATTCAAAACAATGTCAACAACATCTTCTGTGATTCCGCGAACAGTTGAAAATTCATGTGCAACACCTGCAATTCTGAAAGCAATCACAGCTGAGCCTGGGAGTGATGAGAGAAGAGTTCTTCTCATGCAGTTTCCAAGAGTGATTCCATAACCTTTTTCAAGAGGTTCAACAACAAATCTTGCAAAATTTCCACCATCTGTTTCTTCACAAGTGATTCTAGGTTTTTCCATTTCCATCATATTAAAATCCCCCTAATATTATCTCGAATATGATTCGACAATAAGTTGTTCCTTGATGTCTGTATCAATATCTTCTCTTTCTGGAAGAGCAAGCACTTTTCCTGTCAAAGTTTCAGTGTTGAATTCCAACCATTTTGGCATAACAATCTTCATCCCTTTAAGGTCTTTAAACATTTCAAGGTCTTGTTTGTTTTCTTTGATTGTAATCACATCGCCAACTTTAACTCTGTAAGATGCAATCGTAACACGTTTTCCATTAACACAAATTTGTCCGTGGTTAACGATTTGACGACATTCTGCTCTTGATGCTCCAATGCCCATTCTGTAAATAACATTGTCGAGTCTTCTTTCGATAAGGGATAACATATTTGCACCTGTAACACCCTTCATCTTAACAGCATCTTCGTAATATTTTCTGAATTGTTTTTCCAATATACCGTACATTCTCTTAACTTTTTGTTTTTCACGAAGTTGAAGTCCGTATTCAGTAACTCTTTTTCTTGAAGCTCCATGTTGTCCAGGGATAACTGGTCTTCTTTCCATTGCACATTTCTTTGTCGTGCATCTTTCACCTTTAAGGAAAAGTTTACGTCCTTCTCTTCTACATTGACGGCAATCAGGTTCAATAGTTCTTGCCATTTTTTATTCTCCTTTTAAACTCTTCTTCTTTTTGGAGGTCTGCAACCGTTATGAGCGATTGGAGAAACATCCTTAATAAGTGTCACATTGAAACCAAGAGTTGAAAGACAACGGATTGCACTTTCTCTACCATTTCCTGGTCCTTTAACATACACTTCAACAGACTTCATTCCATTGTCAAGAGCAACTTTCCCTGCTGTTTCAACACAGGTTTGAGCAGCAAATGGAGTGCTCTTTTTGGAACCCTTAAGTCCAAGTCTTCCAGATGAGCATGAAGAAATAACATTACCTTCCATGTCAGTGAAAACGATAATGTTGTTGTTGAAAGAGGTCGTGATATGAACTTGACCTTTTTCGATGTTTCTGCTTACTCTTTTTCTGGTCTTAACAGTTTTTTTCTTTCCTGATGATTTTACATTAGCCATTGTTCACACCTCTTACTTACCTTTCTTAGAGCTTCCGCTAACAATTTTCTTAGGACCTTTTCTTGTTCTAGCGTTATTCTTTGTGCTCTGTCCACGAACAGGAAGTCCTTTTCTGTGGCGAATACCACGATAGCACCCAATTTCATTGAGTTTCTTGATGTTCATACTAACTTTAGATTTAAGTTCACCTTCAACCATGAGATTGTGTTCGATATAGTTACGGAGTTTAGCAACTTGGTCTTCAGTCAAATCTTTAACACGAATGTCCATAGAAATTCCTGTTTCTTTGCAGATATTTCTTGAAGTTTCAACGCCAATTCCATAAATATAAGTCAAACCATATTCCAATCTCTTATCTCTTGGAAGGTCAACACCAGCAATTCTTGCCATTATTTTTCTCCTTTTGAGGGCATTACCCTTTGTCTAATTTTTGTTTGTTAAATATAAAGCAATCGATAAAGATATTCAAAGGAACTCAAATTAACCTTGAGTTTGTTTATGTTTTTTGCTCTTTGAGCAAATAACCATAACCTTTCCATCTCTTTTGATGACTTTACATTTATCACACATTGGTTTAACCGATGCTCTGACTTTCATTTTTTGCTCCTTTTTAACCCTTTTCTCTCCAAGTTATTCTTCCTTTAGAGAGGTCATACGGACTCATTTCAATTTTAACTTTGTCGCCTTCAATAATTCTGATGAAGTTTTGTCTGAGTTTTCCAGAAATGTAGGCTGTGATAACATGCCCATTTGAAAGTGTGACTTTGAAAGTCATACTTGGCAAAACTTCTGTGACCACTCCCTCAAATTCAATTACGTCTTCTTTGGACATATAAGGCTCCTTTCTTTTAAAAATTTTCTAATTTCCGCATTGACATTTTCTTGTCCAGATTTGAGTTTCTGCGCATCAAACCCAATTTTGGAAGCCTTCTGGACATGTTTCAGGCTTTTTTTCTTCGGTTTAGTCAATTTTAAGCGTTTTCCGTCAACTATATAGCAAAATTTGCCATCAGTTTCAAGAACAACGAAAATCTGATTTTTTTCTTTTCCTGCCGTAGCGACAACAACATCACCTTCTTGCAAACTCATCATCATTCTCCAAGGTTAAAACTTGAGGTCCACTTCGAGTGAAAAGAACGGTATTTTCGTAATGCGCTGAAGGTTTGCCATCACGAGTAACAATCCCCCAACCATCACTAAGCATGCCAATTTCTTTCTTACCAGCATTAATCATTGGTTCAATCGCAAGAACGGCATTTTCTGCAATGACTGGACCATCTGTTTCTTTTCCAAAGTTAAGAACAGATGGTGCTTCATGCATTCTTCGACCAATTCCATGTCCACAAAGTTCACGGACAACCGAGAATCCGTTGCTCTCTGCATGAGTTTGAATGGCATGAGAAAGTTTTCCAAGTCTGTCACCAACTCTGATGTTTTCAATACCTTTGAAGAAACATTCTTTGGTGACTCTTATCAGTTTCTTTTTCTCTTCGCTAATCTCACCGACAGGAAAGGTCCTTGCAGCGTCTCCATGATAACCTTTATAGGCAACCACAATGTCGACACTGACAATGTCGCCTTCTTTCAAAATGATGTCTTTGCTAGGAATGCCATGAACAACCATTTCATTGACAGAAATGCATGTTGCAGCCGGATAACCTTCATAGCCAAGACAGGCAGGCGAACCACCACTATCTATTATAAACTTTTCTAGAGATTTGTCAATATCAAAAGTAGAAACTCCTGGCTTTATAAGGCTTTTGGCGTATATAAGAGCGTCACGAGTTATTTCACATGCTTTTTTGATTAACACAATTTCTGCAGGTGTTTTTTGAATCAACTTATATTCTCCCTTTCAAAAAGTTTTTCACAGGTTCGTATGTTTCTTGAGGAGTTTCTTTTCCTTCAATCACAAACAACCTATCAGCGTAGAAGTTTATGAGTGGTGCTGTCATTTTTTCATAAACTTCCAGACGATTGTTGACTGTTTCCAAATTATCGTCATCTCTTTGGAACAGTGGTGAACCGCACAACTTGCAAGTAGGTTTATCATAGGTAGAAGTGTTGTAAATCTCACCACATTTACTGCACGTTCTTCTACCAAGACATCTGCGTCTGATTTCATCAAACGAAACGTCCAATTGGATAACAGCATCAATTTTTGCAATGCCTTCAAGCGCTTTTGCTTGTTCAATTGTCCTTGGAAAACCGTCAAGAATGAAACCTTTCTTGCAGTCATCTTTGGAAATACGTTCTTTAAGCATTGAAATTGTGACACTGTCTGGAACAAGTTGACCTTTGTCCATAAAACTTTTAGCCAACTTTCCAACTTCAGTCCCATTTTTTATATTTTCACGGAAAAGGTCACCAGTAGAAATTTGCACAAGATTGAAATCTGAAACAATGTTTCTAGCCAATGTCCCTTTTCCAGAAAATGGTGCACCAAGCAATATGATATTCATAAAATCCTCCATATTGTTATAAGTGTCTAGCATAACCAATTGCTTTAAAAATCTTTTACATCAAATTTGTTTGAAATTTAAGTTTAGTTTTTCCAAACGCTCACTGCTTAGTTGAGAAAACCTTTATAGTTTCTCATAAGCATTTGTGCTTCAAGACTCTTATCAAATTCCAATGCAACAGAAACGATAATCATAAGTCCTGTTGTGCTGAACGCATTGATAAGGCTTGTCAATGTGTAATCATCAATTGCTTTGAATGTCAAAGATGGAATCAAAGCAATGAAAGCTAAGAACACTGCACCAAACAATGTGATTCTCTTAGAAATCTTTCTAAGATAATCAGATGTTGTTTTTCCAGGTCTAATTCCCGGAATGAAACCACCCTGCTGTTGCATACGCCTTGAAATATCATCTGTGTCAAATGTGATTTGAGCATAGAAGAATGCGAATGCAAATATGAGAATGGCAAGCAGAACGATATATACCCAAGAATTTGTTCCAAGGTATGTGTTATACCAGTTAAGCGCTCCTTCCCAAGATGGAACAATGCTCATGATAAGTTGAGGCAATGTCAAAAGTGAAGTTGCAAAGATGATTGGCATAACACCTGAAGCATTCAATTTGATTGGAATGAAAGTGTCTTGTCCACCATACATCTTTCTTCCCTTGATTTGTTTTGCATATTTGACACCAACTCTTCTTTCTGACGAATCAATGAAAACGATAAGTCCGAAAATCAATACCAAAGCAACAAGGTAGATGATGATCATCCAAAGATTTGTAATGTCTTCACCAACTTGTGAGATGGCACTTGAAATTCCTGATGCTGAAGATGAAATGATACCAACAAAGATGAGCAAACTCATTCCGTTTCCAACACCAATTTGTGTTATCTTTTCACCAAGCCAAACTGTGAACATTCCACCAGCGGTCAAAATCAAAACAATTCCAGCCATAACAAGCCAAGTTGGAATATTCATAATAGCAGCCCCAGTCTCCGCATCTATATTTACATAATCTTTAAACGAAATAACAATTCCAATAGCCTGAGCAAGAGCCAAAACCAATGCACAAACACGAGTGTAGAAAGTGATTTTTCTTCTTCCATCCTCGCCTTGTCTTGACAAACTTTCAAGTTTTGGAATTGCAACAGTCAAAAGTTGAATGACAATTGAAGCTGTGATATAAGGCGAAACACCCAGTGCCAAAATTGAACCGTTTGACAAAGCATCACCACTAAGCAAGTTCATTAAAGAGAAGAAAGTAACCCCATCTGAATTGCTGTCACTGATTGCTCCTGACAAATCAAAACCAGGGCAAACCAAAGCACAACCCACTCTGAAAAGTATGAGCAAGCCTAATGTGATGAGAATTTTCTTTCTCAAATCTTTGATTTTAAAAGCATTTACGAGAGTTTTAAACATAAATCACTCCTCTATTTCGATTTTTCCACCTGCTTTTTCAATTTTTTCAATAGCAGATTTTGTTGCCTTTTTAGCCTTGATTGTGAGAGGTTTTGTTATCTCTCCATTCCCAAGAACCTTGAGTCCATAAGGAGCTCTTTTACCAACAACTCTGTATTCATACAAAAGTTCTTCTGTGATAACTGTGTTTGGTTCAAAAATTTCCAAATCGCCAACATTTACAGTTGAATAAACTTTTTTGTAGTTTGCATTGTTAAAACCACGAATAGGAAGTTTTCTGATGAGAGGAATGTTTCCTCCTTCAAATCCAGCCTTAACTCCGCCACCACTTCTAGCCCATTGTCCTTTGTGACCTTTTCCAGAAGTTTTACCAATTCCAGAGCCGATACCACGACCAACTCTAACTTTTTTAGTTGTAGAGCCTTCGGCAGGTTTAAGATTTTCTAATTTCATGTTGCCCTCCTTACTCTTCAACCACTTCAACAAGATGTCTTACATGGAACAAACTTCCACGAATGCTCTCGTTGTCTGGCAATATTCTAGTTTGATTAAGTTTTTTGAAACCAAGGGCTTCCATGATTTTCATTTGGTTTTTGTTGTAACCAATTGCACTTCTAACCCAAGTAACTTTCAATGTTTTTCCTTTTTTCATGACGCCCTCCGATTAAATTTCCTCAGGCTTTTTGCCACGACGTGCAGCAATTTCTTCTCTTGTCTTAAGAGAAAGAAGCCCATTCATAGTTGCTCTAACAACGTTGATTCTGTTTGTTGAACCGTGAATCTTTGTCACGATGTTCTTAACGCCTGCAACTTCCAAAACTGCTCTCGCAGCACCACCGGCGATAACTCCGTGACCTTCTTCAGCAGGAAGCATCAAAATCTTTGTTGTGCTGAATTTTCCAATTGTTTCATGAGGAATTGTTCCTTCAACGATAGCAACTTTCTTCATATTTTTCTTTGCAACAACAGTTGCTTTGTCAATAGCGTTTGGAACTTCATTAGCTTTGCCAATTCCCATTCCAACGTTACCCTTGCCGTCACCAATAACAACAAGAGCGGAGAAACGCATGGTTCTACCACCTTTAACAACCTTAGTTACACGACGAACATGAACAAGCCTTTTGTCCATTCCATCATCTTCTTTCTTAACAGGTCTTTCACGACGGTTGTTTTTTTGAGGTCTATCTTCTTTTTTATTCTTAATTTCTTCTGCCATGATTTCCTCCTAAAATTTGAGTCCTGATGCTCTTGCACCATCAGCGACTGCCTGAACTCGTCCAGTGTAGAGATATCCACCTCTATCAAAAACGACTTCCTTGATTTTCTTTTCTTTTGCTCTTTTGCCAATAACTTCACCAACGATCTTAGCTGCTTCAGTTTTTGTCTTACCTTTGATCATTTCGGCAATTTCTTTGTCAAGAGTAGAAGCAGAAACAAGAGTTTTACCTTTTGAATCGTCGATGATTTGAGCATAGATATTGCTAAGACTTCTGTAAACATTAAGTCTTGGTCTTTCAGATGTTCCAACAACTGTTTTTCTAACTCTTTCATGACGAACTTGTCTGTCTTTATTTTTATCTTTAACAGTAATCATCTCTCAATCTCCTCCTACTTCTTTCCCTTACCAGAAGCTTTACCAACTTTTCTAACAAGTGGTTCACCATCATAGTGAACTCCATATCCATGATAAGGTTCATAAGGTCTTTTACTTCTAATAACAGCACTAAATTGTCCAACTTTATGTCTATCAATTCCTGAAACAACAATTTCAGTAACAGATGGGCAAGTAACTTTCAAATCAGAAGGAATTTCAACTTCAACTGGGTGAGAATAGCCAAGTCCCATAACAAGTTTGTTTCCAGAAACCTGTGCTTTATAACCAACTCCGGCAATAACAAGTTTCTTGTCCCAGCCTTTTGTCACACCAACAACCATGTTGTGAACAAGTGCTCTATAAAGTCCTTGCTTTGCGTTGAGTTCTTCATTTTCATATGTGAAGTGAACTTCATTATCTTTAACTTCTGTTTTGATACCCTTGTCGATTGTTTGTGTCAAAGTTCCTTTTGGTCCTGTGACTACAACTTCATCTCCATTTCTGGCAAAAGTGGCACCATTTTCAAGTTTAACTGGTTTATTTCCTATTCTTGACATATTGCACCTCCTTACCATACATAAGCGAGAACTTCGCCACCAACATTCAAACTTCTTGCAACTTTGTCAGTAACAATTCCTTTGTTTGTTGAAATAATGGCAATTCCAAGCCCGCTTATAACCTTTGGAAGATGTTCTTTGTCAGAATAGATACGAAGACCAGGTTTTGAAATTCTCTTCAAACCTTGGATAACACTTTGTCCTTCTTCATCATATTTAAGTGTAACTTGAATATTTTTGAAAGAACCAGCGTCAACAAGTTTGTATTCTGAAATGTAACCTTCGTCCAAAAGTATTTTAATGATTTCTAATTTTTCTCTTGATGCAGGGATTTCAACAGTCTTGTGTTTTGCACCGATAGCATTTCTAAGACGAGTCAACATATCTGCAATTGGGTCTGTAACGAACATAATTCCCTCCTTACCAACTTGACTTTTTCACGCCAGGAATTTCCCCGCGGTTAGCCATTTCTCTAAAACAAATTCTGCAAATGCCATACTTACGAAGCACTGCGTGAGGTCTGCCACAGATAGAGCAACGAGTGTATTCTCTTGATTTGTATTTAGGTGTTCTTTTTTGTTTTGCAATTAATGATTTCTTTGCCATGAACTTTCCTCCTATCTAGCAAAAGGCAAACCAAGTGCCTTCAAAAGTGCTTTTGCTTCTGCATCAGTTTTTGCAGTGGTAATAAAAGATATATCAAGACCTCTGATTTTTTCTACTTTATCGTAAGAAATTTCAGGGAAGATAAGTTGTTCTTTAACGCCCATTGAATAGTTTCCTCTTCCATCAAAGGACTTATCAGAAATTCCTCTGAAGTCTCTAACTCTTGGAAGAGCAATTCCAACAAGTCTGTCAAAGAATTCATACATTCTCTTTCCACGAAGAGTAACTTTTGCACCAATCTTCATTCCTGCTCTAACCTTAAAGTTTGAAATCGCTTTCTTAGCTTTTGTTGCAACAGGCTTTTGACCAGCAATCAAAGTTAATTCTTCAACGGCAGTGTTAAAACTTTTTGAATTGTCTTTAACATCACCAAGTCCCATGTTCAAAACGATTTTAACAAGTTTTGGAACTTCATTAACGTTGTTGTATCCAAACTCTTTGATGAGTTGTGGAACAATTTCTTCTTTATAGCGTTTTGCTGTTTGGTTTTGTTCTTTCATCTTTCACCACCTTATGCTTCTGTTTTAGCAGAAGGTTTTTTTGTCGACTTTTTAGTTGTTGAGGTTTTTGCCTCTTTTGTAGTTTTTGTTTCAACAGTCTTTTCTGCTTTTGCTGTTGTTTTCTTTGCTGAAGTTTCTTTTTTTGCCTTTGCAGGTTCTTCAGCTTTTGCAGAAGCAATGTTCTTCTTTGCTTCTTTCTTTGTTGCTTTCACAAATTCTTTGTCAAGAGAAGCTGAACATTTTTTGCAAACTCTAACTTTCTTTCCATTGATTTCTTTGTGAGCAACTCTTGTTGCTTTTCCACAAGTTCCACAAACAACCATAACATTTGAAATGTTGATTGGAGCAGTTTTCTTAACAATTTCGCTCTTTTCATTCTGTTTTCTTGCTTTCTTGTGTTTTGTCACAATGTTGACACCGTCAACCAAAACCTTGTTATCTTTTGGGAAAACATCTAAAACTTTACCGGTTTTACCTTTATCTTTTCCTGTGATAACCAAAACGGTATCGCCTTTCTTAACTGTATTGCTCATTTTGACGCTCTCCTTTTAAATAACTTCTGGTGCGAGAGAAATGATTTTCATGTAACCTTTGTCACGAAGTTCTCTTGCAATAGGTCCAAACACACGAGTGCCCTTTGGTTGTTTTTGATTGTCAATAATCACAGCGGCGTTGTCATCGAAACGGATATGAGAACCGTCAGCTCTGTTCAAACCTTTGGTTGTTCTAACAATAACTGCTTTAACAACATCGCCTTTCTTTACGCTGCCACCAGGTATAGCTTTCTTAACAGAAGCAACAATAACATCACCGATGTTACCACTTCTTCTAAAAGAACCACCAAGAACTCTGATACACATAATTTCTTT
>CAMMFF010000006.1:0-78654 GCA_946496065.1 uncultured Clostridia bacterium | reverse complement strand
AATAAAAAAAGACTTCATTTTATTGAAGTCTTCTTGGTGCGGATGGGGAGGGTCGGCGTCACAAACTGCACTTTTGCTCATTTTTGCCACAAAGTGTCAAAAAGTATCGCTTTTTCGTTTGTTTGTTCCTTATCCCAAAAGTAAAAAAAACTTTTGGGAGCCCTATCTATGTGGGAGTTCGACCTTGTTTATTTAATTAATCAATAAAAAAAGACTTCATTTTATTGAAGTCTTCTTGGTGCGGATGGGGAGGGTCGAACTCCCACGGTTTCCCACTTGCCCCTTAAACAAGCGCGTCTGCCATTCCGCCACATCCGCAAATTTTTGTGTTGATGCTGTAAATTAAACTGGTCAGTTAACACGACATATTATATATGATATTTCTTTTAATGTCAACAAATTTGACAAAATTTTTATTTAAATATCAAAATCATTTTTTCTTTAATAAGATGTTATTGAAAGGAGAAAAAATGAATATCAAAATTGTGGAAGCTCAGAGATGTGATAAGGACTTTATTCTTTTTGCCAATAGGGAGATTGATGATGCTTCATATATTAAATCATCAAAATTGAAAGATAATATTGACAAGGACATCTTTGAAAATCATAAAGCAGTTTGCTTGATTGCTAAAGATGATGACAATCCTGTTGGAATGGTTTTGTTTTCAAAAGTTTATTGGGCTGACAGAGGTGAAGGGGTTTATCTTTCTCAAGCTTATGTTGTGCCGGAATATAGAAATAATGGGGTGTTTAAGTGTTTAATAAGAACAGTAATGGATTATTATGAAAATACTCAATTTTTGACTTGTTTGGTGGCAAAGAAAAATTTGAGAATGGTAGGTTGCATGACAAACCTTCAATTTGAAGATGAAAGCATGATTTCTTATGCAAAAAATAAGAACGAATTTGGAGATTTTTAATAACGATATATGCATAATATATAAATTATAAATATTTTAATATTGTTGATTTTTTTTGCTTTAAGTGATATACTATATCCATGAGAAATTTTAATAGACAAAAGAAAACCAGAATAGTTTTTTTGACTTTCTCAGTCATTGCTTTTTGTGTGTTTTCTTTTCTTTTTTTGCCTATAACCTCTCTTTCCACTTTTGCATCTTCAGACGCAAAGGATGATTTTGAGGCTTTTGATTCTGCTTACACACAGATGATTGAAAAGTACGATACTTTGGGTGAAACTAAGACTTATTCTTTGGAAGAAGAAGACTATAAAATTGAAAACGACGAACTTTACATCAAAGCCACAGCTGTTGAAAGTTATAATTTGGAAGTGATTGAAGATTCTGATCAGGTGAATGATGGATATTATTCTGTCAATACACTTGCAAAAAACAACTATATCTCAGTTGATGAAGGCGCAGATGGCATCTCACTGGAAAAGTATTCTGATATTAACAGATTGATTGTTTATTCATCCAATGATGTCAGCAGTTATGGTGCTGTCGCTGAGGCAGAATATGCTCAATGCCATATTTTTCAGTATGATGATGCGGAAAGTGCTGCCTTGGCATTTGAGTATTACTCAAATCTTGATTGTGTGACAGACGTTTTTTATGATTGTGTCATTTCGGCAGACGGCAGTGTTGATACAAACACCACATACACTTACAAGTCTTGGGGTGCAGAGTATATAGGATACAGTGATTACACAAGCACAATGCTTGAAATGTATGATGAAAACAACTTGGAAGAAGTTGTTGTTGCGGTTCTTGACAGTGGAATTTACACCAGTCACGAACTCTTTCAAGGGAGACTTTTGACGGAATATGCCAAAAGCTACATTACTGATGATGGAACAACTTATGCTTATCAAGATAAAAATGGACACGGAACACATGTCAGTGGCACAATTGCTGAAGCGACACTATCTAATGTCAAAATCATTCCTATTAAAGTTTTGAATGTAGAAGGAAAGGGATACGTTTCTGGAATTATAAGCGGAATCAATTATGTTATTGATTTGGTAGAAAATGAGGGTGTGAACATCAAAGCTATGAATATGAGTGTTGGTGTTGAAGGTTCAACCACCAGCAATCCAAGACTCACAACCGCCATTAAAAATGCTTATAACAAAGGTATTGCGTCGATTGTTTCGGCAGGAAATGGTGATGAGGATACTGGAATTAGAATTGATGTTTCTGGTTATTGTCCTGCAAATGTTGAAGAGGCGATCACAGTTGCTGCTTTGGTCAGAAAAAAATCTTTCCCTAGTGGTTACACTTTGAGTTATGATACTTACAGTAATTATGGTCAATATATTGATTTTGCCGCTCCTGGAACCAGTATTACCAGTGCTGGAATAAGTTCATCAACTTCATACGTTGCCATGAGTGGAACTTCTATGGCAGCACCACATGTGACTGCATCTGTTGCACTTTTATATTCCAACCCACAATATTCAAACTTAACGATTGACGAACTTTATGATTTATTAAAGAATAATGCGGTAGACTTGGGAAGTACAGGCTGGGATAAAGACTATGGCTGGGGACTTATTAACATTGCTGATATTGGTGTTGTGACAGAAGGTGAAGTTGCTTTCAGTTCAAAAGAAAAATTCCCAACAGCTTCTTTCCAACTTTCATTATCATACCAGACTGAAACTGATGGCACAGTAAAGATTTATTACACAACAGATGAAAGTGCAGATTATGCGGACTCTTCAGACACTCTTTACACTGCGCCAATATCAGTTTCTAAAACGACAAAAGTGACTGCAATTGCTTATGTTTACAATTCTTCGGGATTGATAGTTCAAAGAAGTAATGTGGCAAGCTTCACTTATTATTTCGACAACACTGATTTGCTGAGTAGTTATGAATATGACACGTATTATAGTGGGGTCGTGATTACTAAATACAGTGGAGAATTGACAACATTAAATGTTCCGACAACCATAAATTCAAGGAAAGTGATTGGTATTGATCAACATGCATTTAAAAATTCAAGCATTGAAGTGTTGAATCTTCCAAGTTCAGTTTATATTTTCTATGATTCAGCATTTTATGGTTGCACGACATTGAAGGAAATCCATTGTTCAAGTGCTTCAAATGTTCAAATTGGAAGTTATGCATTTAGAGACTGTTCAAATCTTTCTGTTTTTGATGTTTCAAATGTTGTAAGTGTTGGTCAGTATGCATTTGCTTCATGCTCTTCACTTACCAGTCTTGAAATTCCTTATTGCACAACAATTGGCATTCATGCCTTGACAAAATCAGGAATTCAAACTCTTTTGGTTGGTTCTGATTTGAACACATTTTCAAATCAAACGAATTTAAGTTTGGTTCATATTTATGGTTATTCTGGAACTGCAGCAGAAACATTTGCATTAGACAATAACATTGAATTTACAGACTTAAGATTAAATATTGTTAAAGATTTTTCAAACAGAGTAATAATAAAAGAAAATGACGATTTGAATTTACAGATTTCTTATGTTGGTTTAGATGTGTCAACAAACATTTCCTTCAGTGGCTCAAACAGCAAATTAAATTCCAGTGAAGAAAGTGTTTCTTCTTACCAAACTAATTTGAACATTACATTGTCCAATCTTAGTGCTGGAGAATATACATTGGCAATCACACTTACTGACGGACTTGACAATTCTTTGAAAACAAACACGATTTATATTGAAGTTGTCAACGACACATCAAACACATTCTCTGTCAATTTTGAGAAAGGAAATTTTGATGTCATGATTGACGGAGAGGTTGTTGAGCCTTCAACTTTGTTCTTTACTGGTTTTGAATATGAAATTGAAATTGTGGCTCATGATGGTTATAATCTTAGAAAAATTGTAATTAATGACGAAGAAAAGAGCATAAATCAATCTATTACAATGACAGTCAATACAGATTTGAATATTGAAGTTGAGACTTCTGAGAAAAGCAAACTCTCTGTTTTGTTTAACACAAATGATTGTGGAAGTGTCATGATTGAAAATATTATGGTAAGCAATACAGTTGTGGATAGAAATGACAGCATTTCATTCAGAATTGAAGAAAATGAAGGCTATAAAGTCAAACGAGTTGTCGCCAATGATGATTTGCTGGTGGCTGATGCTGACGGAATTTATCATATTGATAATATAACAACCGATTTGTATGTTGATATAACCTTTGAAGAATCTTATTACACTGTTGCAATTTCACTTGGTAAAGGTGGAAGTATGTCGAGTTCTGGTGGAAATATTGACAGTGTTGCACATGGGAGCAGCAGGACATTCATAATCACGCCAAGTGATGGCTATGAAATTGACTTTGTATCTGTCAATGGAGAAACGGTTTCTCTTGTAGGAAATAAATTCACTCTTGATAATATAGATGAAGACTATGAAATTGTTGTATCCTTCAAAAAAGTCGGTTCTGCACTTACAAATGATTCTGTTGTGTTGACCTACTTCTTTATAATTCTTGGAATTTTCATTGTTTTCATCATTGCCAGAGTTGTTCTTCATTATGTTAGAAAAGAGAAAATTAAATGATGAGAGTTTATACAATTCAATAATATAAAGAAAACGTTTTCAACCAATTTATTTGTTGATTAAAATAGGGATTTATATATATGGAAGAAAAAAGAGTTCGTGCAAGGGCGATAATAATTCATGAAAACAAAATTGTCTCAATGTACAGAGAAAGACAAGGCAGAGTTTTCTACACATTTCCAGGTGGTGGTATGGAAGCAAATGAATCTGAAGAAGAATGTGTAAAAAGAGAAGTTTTCGAAGAATTTGGGATTGTTGTGAAACCAATTAAAAAAGTTTACACTTATGAAAACAAAAACAACATTGAACATTTTTATGTTGCTGAGTGGATTTCTGGGGAGTTTGGTTCAGGACAAGGTGAAGAGTTTCAAGAAAACAGAAATAATGGAATTTATATCCCAAAGTTTATTGAAATTTCTGACATTCCAAATCTTCCACTTATGCCACCTGAAGTTGCATCAGCTTTTTATGATGACTATATGAAAAATGGTAAGAAGCTCGGTAGTGAAGTGAAATTTATTTTTGGGGAAATAAAATAAATGAAGAAATCACTTTATCAAAGTTTTGATATGGTGATTTTTTGCAATTTTTGTCATTTATCTGTTGGTATTTCTAAGATTTTATTTAATATATTTGCGATTTGAATACATATATGATATAATAAATTATATTTAAAGGAGGTATATTATGCCAGTTTGGGGTTGGGTTCTGATTGGAATTGGTTGTGCAATCGTCCTTCTTGCAGTAATTATTATTGCATGGGTGATTGCAGTTTACAACTCATTAATCAGACTTAGAAACAATGCAGAAGAAGGCTATTCAACAATGGATGTTTACATGAAAAAGAGATATGATCTCATTCCAAACCTTGTTGAAACAGTCAAAGGTTATGCAAAACATGAAGAGAAAACATTAGAGGGAGTTATGCAGGCGAGATATTCTTGTATGTCTGCCAACGACCCAGAAGAAAGAGCAAAGAGCGAAAACATGTTGGCTGGAACATTGAAAAGTTTGTTTGCAGTCACAGAAAATTATCCAGATTTGAAAGCAAATCAAAACTTTGTTGATTTGCAGAACAATTTGAATAATCTTGAAGTTGAAATTGCCAACTCAAGAAAGTATTATAATGGTTGTGTTAAGATTTTGAACAACAAGATTGAAATGTTTCCATCAAATTTGGTTGCAAGACACTACAAATTCGAAAAGAAAGTTTTGTTTGAAATTGAAGATAAGGAAGAAAGAAAAGCTCCAAAAGTTCAATTTTAATGGGAGTTACACATGAAAAATGCCTTGCTTAAGTCTTTTTTCGCACTTTTAGTTCTGTGTAATATTGCGTTTTTTGGTTATATAAATGGTGTACTCTTTGATATTAAAGGCATTTCTTTATCATTGTCAGAAATAGACTTTATGCTTATTATTTTTGCAATAATTCTTGTTGCTGTACTTATTGCATTTTTAGTTTATTATTTCAAACATAGAGATAAGAAAGATATTGTGACAACAGTAGAATTTTCAAGCCCTGACGACATGACTCCAGCTGAGGTTGGGTTTTTGATTGATGGGGTGGTTGATGGTGCTGACATTTCGTCAATGCTGGTTTACTGGGCTGGCAAAAAATTTATTGAAATTTCAAAAGATAAGAAAAATCAAAAATTAATTCGATTGGTAGATGCTTTGCCTGAAGATGCAAAAGATTATGAAAAAGTCCTTTTTAATAAAATCTTTGGTTCAGATAAAGAAGTTTTTGTTAAGGAAATTTCCAAAAAACTGGGTTCAGACCAAACGGTTGTAAATGTGTCTACTCAAATTGAAAAAAGCGTTGGTGAAAAATATTTTGATTCAAAAACAATCACTTACAGACAATTTTTCATTTGTTTCTTTGCAACAATATTTTATTTTGCAGTTTCGTATTGTGGAATAATGTTTTATCCAGTTTCAGGTATTTTTGCGACAATCACAACTGGTCTTTTCATTTTATGTTCTGATTGGGTTTTGAATTATTATGATTACAGACACAAAAACAATGCATTTAAAGGTAGATTGATTTCTTTTGTTTGTTTTTTGATTTTGATTGGTGCAATTGCTGCTGGTTGTATGATTTTGTTCATCATATTAAAACTCTATTTTGAAGCATTTTTCTTGCTTGCAATTTGTGTTGTTATGTTTTTTTCTGTTTTACTTTCTAGGAATATACGAATTTACACAAAAGAAGGGAAAGAAAAACTTGGAAAGATTATAGGATTCAAAGAGTTTATTGACACTGCAGAAGCTGACAGAATCAAAATGATGGTGGAGAAGAATCCAAATTTTTATTATGATGTTCTGCCTTATGCATATGTTTTGGGTGTCAGCGACAAATGGATAAAAAATCTAGATGTTGTTCAAAATGATTATCCGAATATTGTTGATAAAAAGATGTTGGCATCACTTATTGTGTATTCAATCTTGTTGTCAACCACAAGCATAGTGATTTTGAACATTCTCAATGTTGCAAGTTCAGGCTTTAAGTCTATATTCCGTAAAAGAAAAAAATAAAATTCGATTTTTAATCGAATTTTTTATTTTATGGAATCTTTAATTTGCTTTTATTTCTCTATTCAACTCATCATCAGCATCATATGTTTTACTGACATCTACAATTCTGATTTTTGAATTTTTTGATGGCATTTTTGACAACCTGCAATCATTTTTGCTTTCGGTGTGTGGTTGAGGTTTAAATGGTTTCAAATTTTCATTTTCTTTGATTTCATCAGAATTTTTTTCTTCCATTTTTTCAATTTTTTCTAAATTTTCTTGTAAGTCATTTTCGCCAACAGAAACATTTTTGATTTCTACGTTTTGATTTGAGTTGTTGTCAGCTTCAGTAATATTTTTATCTTTTGGTTCTTGTATGATTCGATTACTGTCTGTTATTGTCCTTTTTGTTTCGTTTAGTTTGTTTGAAATATTTTCAATTTTTTCAACAGAATTGTCTTCCTTAACTTCTTCATAGTCTTCCAATCTTGGCCCTTGCTCAGAGTTTACAAATGTGGTGTTGTTTGGCATTGTCATTCTGTTGAAGTTGTTGGAATTATATATTTTGTTTGGGTAAGCACCATTCAATCCGCCATTATAGCCGGCTAAGCCATATCTGTAACCATAACCAAGACCAGTTCCAAAGTTGTATCTGTTTCCAAACATACCATTTCCATACCCATACACTCCATTTCTATATAAGCCATTCATTCCGTAGCCGTAACCATTGTTTGCAGCATTATATCCATAAGTGTCGATATTTTTCATGGTTGGGCCATAAGTATCTGTGTTGCGTGAAGGATTAAATCTATTAAATCTGTTATAAACATTACCATATGGAACAGTTGGGTTGTTGTATGTGCCATTATTTACTGTGTTAGGATTATATAATTGGTTGTAATTTCTTGCATTGTTTATATTTTCATTGAAATTGCTTGGATAGTTAGGTTGGCAATTTGGACAATATTTTCTTTTTTTATATTTTTTATTGCCAGGGCGGTAGGTGTCAATGTTATTGTTTGTGTCGTCTTGTTCGTTGTCTGTTGTGTCTGATGCGTTGTCAGAATTGTCAGTTTTGTTGTCCAAGGTTTGAATATTCTGTGAGGTTGTGTCATCTTCAACATCAAGGCAAGTTTCAAGTTGTTCAAGTGTGTTTAGCAAGTTTTCATAATAAGATGAGCGAGAATTTGAGTTGCAAGCAAGTCGATTTAATTTGGCATTTATTTTGTCAGAATTTTTGTCAATATTTTTCTTCATTGATGAAATTGACTTGATTGCATTTGTCATTTCTCCCTGTGTGTAGGCGATTGAATTTGTGTATTTTGCAAGACTTGATGTCAGGTCTTTAACCGCTGTTATTTGGGCTTTTGATAGTTTAATGTCTTTTGATATTGAATTTTTGATGTTTGCGGTCTTTTTTAAGATGTCTGTTTTATAGTATTCTTCATTAATCAAATTTTGTTGAGTGTTGTACGCATTGCTGTAAAGTTTGCTGTTTGATGCGTTTGACATGGTTTCAAGCATATTTTTTGTCAAATTTAGGTCTGTTGGGTTGACGGTTTGAATGTTGCTGACTGTGTTTGCTGTTTCATCCAATTGATTGCCAAGATTTGTTATTGTTGCACTGTTTGCTGAAGTTCCACAGGCTGTCAAAGCAAGGCTAAGTGTGACGGCCATGACCCCCAAAAAGATTTTTTTCATAAATACCTCCAATTTCTCTTTTAGTTTTCGTAATTTGCTGGTTTTTATGCATTTAAAAAAAGAAATTGTATTTTCAATATAAAATGAGATTTTGGGGTGTTAATTCGTTGGAGGTTGAGTAAAGCGTGGCGTTAAGTAATATTTATGCGAAACAGAAGTGAATACAAACTTATATTTTTCAAAATTGGGGAAACAATAAACAGTAATTAATAGGAGTCGTAAAATGGAAGACAAAAAAAGAAATGAGGCTTATAACAAATATGTGTCAGCAAAAATTCCAAAAACCAGACCTTGGCCAACATTATTCAATTCTTTTTGGGTTGGTGGAGTTATATGCCTTATTGGACAAGGGGTTAATGATTTATTGCTGTTGATTTTTCCATCACTTTCAGAGCAATCAGCATGGGCATATACGCTTATTGTTTTGATTTTTATTGCTTCATTTTTGACAGGAATTGGTGTTTATGATCAAATAGGTAAATTTGCAGGCGGTGGTTCAATTGTTCCAATTACCGGCTTTTCTAATTCCATCACAAGTCCTTCAATTGAATTTAAAAGTGAAGGCATTGTTTATGGAATTTGTGTCAAGATGTTTACCATTGCTGGGCCTGTGATTGTGTTTGGTGTGGTCTCAAGCATGGTTGTTGGGCTTATATATTGGATTATATCCTTATTTTAGTCTTATAATTGGAGAGTGTTATGAAACTTGTTCAAACAATAATTTTGAAGAAACAACCAAGGATAATTGGGTCTTATACGATTGTTGGTCCAAAGGAAGGAAATGGGAATTTTGGACCATACTTTGACTATGTCATGAAAGACGACTGTTTTGGCGAAAAGACATATGAAAAAGCAGAAAGAAAAATGTTGGAAAGTGCTGTGACTGGTGTCATTGAAAAAGCAAAATTGTCTGTCAAAGATATTGACATCATGATTGCAGGCGATTTGCTTAACCAAATTGTTAGTTCTTCATACGCAGCACGAGCATTTCAATTTCCATTTTTAGGCGTTTATGGTGCGTGTTCGACTATGGCAGAGAGTGTTGCGGTTGGCTCTGTTTTGGTTGATGGTGGATATTTTGACAATGTGGTCTGTTGCACTGGCTCTCACTTTTCTACCGCTGAAAGACAATATCGTTTTCCTTTGGAGCTTGGCAATCAAAGACCTCCAACATCACAATGGACAGTTACTGGTGCAGGCAGTTGTATTTTGTCTTTGAAAGGCGAAGGTCCAAGGGTGACAATGGTGACATTTGGAAAGGTTATTGATTGGGGAATTAATGATGTCAACAATATGGGCGCGGCAATGGCACCAGCAGTTCGGGACACGATGCTTAGACACTTTAAAAACACAAAGACATCTCCAGATGATTATGATTTGCTTGTGACGGGAGATTTGGGGAAACTTGGAAGTGAAATTTTGATTGATTTGATGGAAGATGAAGGAATAACTCTTGGTGTCAACTATTGTGATTGTGGTCAGATGTATTTCAAGAGAGAACAAAAAACACTTTGTGGTGCTTCTGGTGCTGGTTGTTGTGCAACAGTTTTTAATTCATATTTGATGGCAAAAATGAGAGAAGGACAATATAAGAAAATTCTGTTTTTGCCTACTGGAGCACTTTTGAGTGCGACATCGACTCAGCAGGGAGAGACAATTCCTGGTGTTTGTCATGCGATTGTTATTGAGATGTAGAGAAAAGGAGAAATTATGGACATTTTTTTGACTTATCTTATAGTGTTTTTGATTGGTGGTTTTGTTTGTATGTTGGGTGAGCTGTTGATCATCACAACAAACATGACATCTGCAAGAATTTTGGTTACATTTGTTTTGATTGGTGTCTTTTTGGAGGCCGTAGGGGTCTTTGACTATATTTCAGATTTTGCAAAAGCGGGTATTAATGTGCCAATCATAGGTTTTGGTGCCTCGCTTGCAAAAGGTGTGATTGGCGCGGTTGAGTCACAAGGTCTTTTGGGAGTGTTTACTGGTGGATTGACGGCAACTGCTGGCGGAATTGCGGCAGCAATTGGTTTTGCATTTTTGTTTGCATTGATCTTTAAATCTCATACAAAAAAATAGATTGCCTTAAACATATTTATTTTACATAATGCCAAAAATTGTGTAATATGCATTGCATAACACACAATATATAGTAAAGGTATTTTAAATTGCGAAAAATGTAAATTTTTGTTTTTACTGACATATATATATTCTAACATGAATTACTATCGCAATAAATACAAAAAAAGACGCAAAAGAAAAGCACAGATTCTTCTCGCTGTGTTTTTGCTTTTTATTGTTTTGGCTTTTGTTTACATCTATTGTGTTGTCAATCCTGTTGTCGTTGAGGCGACAAGGCATATGGTCTATTCTCTTTCAACCTCTGCTGTCAGTGATGCTGTCTATGATGTTTTGAATGAAGAGAATGTTTCTTATGATGACATTGTTAATATTGAATATGACAATAATGGCAATATAACATTGATTTCTTTGGACACTATAAGGCTTAACCTTATTGCAAGAAAATTTTATCAAGTTGCACAGGTATATCTTGACAATATGGGTAAAAACGGGATTGATGTTGCCCTTGGAACTTTTACGGGCTTACCATTCTTTTCGGGGATGGGGCCGAAAATTAATTTGAAATTGGTGCCTATTGGTGCAATGACTTCTGTTTTTGAAAGTGATTTGAAGAGTGCAGGAATCAATCAAACAAGCCACACTGTGTATATCAAACTTTATGCAAGCGTCAGCATGATTTTGCCAGCTTATACTGCAACTATCGACAGTGTGACAGAGGTTTTGGTGGCAGAAAGTGTCATTGTTGGAGAGATTCCAGAGATATACTTTGGATCAAACTCTTCTTTGAATTTCACTCCAAGTTGAGTTTGAAATATTATAATTTTTGTTTTGTTAATTCAAAATTCGTTGAAATTGAAAAATTTTTTAAATATTTTGTAATTTATTTTGTTAAATGATTTAATTTGTTTTTATTTTCCTGTCTTTTTATGTTATATTCTAATGTAAAAGGGGAAACTATGGACGAGAATCAAAATGACACATATGTCAAAGATACTGTCGAGAAGTCTAATGCTATGAAGTTTTTGGCAGCATTCAATGACATTGATTACACCATCAAAACACGCTATAACATGAACCGCAGTATGGGATTTTCTGAGGCTGTGAGAAAAGCGGTTGCCTTTAATTATACAATAAGAAAATATGAAGATGATTTGATCAGTTATGGAAGGCTGAGAAACGCAATTGTTCATGGAAACGATGATTTTATCATTGCTGAACCTCATACAGATGTCGTTGAAAAAATTGAAAAAATTGCAAAACTTTTAACAACCCCACCTCGTGCTCTTGACACAGTTGCAAGGAGAGATGTTTTGTCAGTTCATGCATCAAAATCAATGAGAGAAGTTATCAAAATTATGGCTGAATCACATTATTCCAATTTGCCTGTTTTTAATGAAAATAACGAAATTATTGGAATTGCAAATGGACAAAAAATTTTGGATTCTTTGGGACAATATTTGCTTGCAGGTGGCAAGTGCGATACTTTTCTTGATGCAGTTAAAATCGAAGATATGCTTTCAAAAATTGAAAACAGCAACTATTATGCGTTTGCCAATCAAGATATAACAATTGAACAGGCTCTTTCTTTGTTTCATCAAAATTCCAAACTTTTGGCCATTCTGGTCACAAAAAATGGTGGAGCAAAAGAGAAACCACTTGGCATTATGACAGGTGCTGATACCTTGAAAATGAATAAGATATTGGAGAATTATTAATACAATATTTGACATTGATTTCTGGTTTGTGTATAATGACAATAATTCTTGAATATTTTGAGAATTTAAAACTGAATAGTTAAAAACAAGTTAAAGACGTTTGAGAAAAGACAAGATTTTGATGTATGGATTTTCAGAGAGTTGCCGTTTGGTGTAAGGCGATATGAAGTTGTTGAAATTATCACTTTTCGAGTTGCTTTCCGAAGCATCAGTGATGTGAGTGGATGTGTGAGAAATTGTTTGTTTAAAAATGAACAGAAAATCCTCCGCTTCATTGGTGATAGGCGAAGACGGTTGGCTTCCCGTGAGTTTAAGCAGGTGTGTGTTGGCACACTGAAAGTTTACAAGTGGTTTAAAAATGCCTTGAGGTTCTTGTAACTTTCAAGGCTTTTTATTATAAATCTAGGAGGAATCTCGTGAAAAAAGAAGTTACAGTTCCAAATTTTGTGGAATTAGAAAAAGGAATTTTGAAGTTTTGGAAGGAAAACGACAGTTTCCATAAGTTGGTAAAGAAAAATGCTGGACATGACAGATTTAAGTTTCTTGATGGTCCTGCAACTGCAAACAACCGTCTTGGGATTCACCATTTTTGGGGAAGAACACTCAAAGATTTGACAATTCGTTACAATGCTCTCAAGGGCAAAGATTGTCAATATCAAAACGGCTTTGATGGACAAGGCCTTTGGGTGGAAGTTAATGTTGAAAAAGAACTTGGACTCAATGGAAAACCTGAGATTGTGCAATATGGAATTGATAAATTCACAAACAAGTGTATGGAAAGAGTGAAATATTTTGGTAACGAAATCACAAACCAATCAATTCGTATGGGACAGTGGATGGATTGGGATAACAGTTATTACACCAACACTGACGAAAACATCACTTCAATTTGGCATTTCTTGAAAGAATGTGACAAGCATGGTTGGATAATTAGGAAAAATAGACCAATGGCTTGGTGTCCTCGTTGTGGAACAAGTTTGTCAGAACACGAAATGTCGTCTTCTTATCACGAAGTGGAACATACTGCAGTTTTCATTAGACTTCCGGTCAAAAACAAAGATTTCAAAATGGTTACATGGACAACAACTCCATGGACTCTTGCTGCGAATGTCGCTCTTGCTGTCAATCCAGAGTTTGACTATGTTGAAGTTGATTTTCACGGAGAAAAACTTGTTCTTGGAAAAGACCGCTTGAAAATTTTGAAAGAAGATGTCAAAATTTTGAAAGAGTTTAAGGGTTCGGAACTTGTCGGTCTTGAATATGAAACTTGTTTCCCAGAACTTTCAGAAGAAAATTTTGCACATAAAATTGTTGCTTGGGACGAAGTTGACAATGTGGAAGGAAGTTGTGTTGTTCACATTGCTCCAGGTTGTGGTGCAGAGGACTTTGATTTGGGACAAGCATTGGGACTTCCTGAGATTTGTCCAATCAACGAGCAGGGAGTTATGCTTTCAAACACAGGTTTCCTTGCTGGCAAAAAGACAACTGATGTTGTTGATTTGGTGGTTAATCGTTTGAAAGAAGATGGAAAACTTCTCTATGCACACAAATACAAACACTCATATCCTTTCTGCTGGAGATGTAAGACAGATTTGGTGTATAAATTGGTTTCTGGTTGGTTTATCAAAATTGATGAAATCAGACCAATGGCTCTCAAGGCAATTGAAGATGTTGAATTTAAACCTGAATATGCCAAAAAGAGAATGATTGACTGGCTCCAAAACATGGGAGATTGGAACATTTCAAGAAGTCGTTTCTATGGACTTCCTCTTCCTTTCTATGTTTGTGAAAAATGTGGCAAAGTACACGTTATTGGTTCACTTGAAGAACTGAAAAAGAGAGCGACCAGTCCTGAGCTTGTGGATAAACTTCCAAACATTCACAGACCATGGATTGATGACATCAAAATCAAGTGTGATTGTGGAGAAGAAGTTTCTCGTGTTCCAGATGTTGGAGACGTTTGGCTTGATGCGGGAATTACTCCATTTTCAACAAAAAAATATTTCACTGACAAAAAGTTTTTTGAAGCAAACTTCCCAAGTGATTATGTTTGCGAAATGATTGAACAAATCAAACTTTGGTTCTATTCACTTCTCATCATGAGTGTTGTGCTCACTGGAAAGGCTCCATACAAAAAACTTGTAACATATCAATATGTCAAAGACGAACACGGCGGAGAGTTCCATAAGAGTGGTGGAAATTCTTTGGAAGCAGATATTGTTGCTGACAAGGTTGGAGCGGATGTTGTGAGATATCTTTATTCTTCTTCAAGTCCAAGCAATGACATGAGATTTGGTTTCACTTTGACTGACGAAGCAAGAAGAAAGATTTTGGCTTTCTGGAACATTTACACATTTTTCAATACCTATGCTTGCATTGACAATCCTGCTCTTGAAGGATTCAAACCAAAGTCAGAGAATTTGCTGGTGTCAGATAAATGGCTCATTCAGAGCATAAATAAATTTGTTGAGAACAGCGACAAAAATTATGCCGACGACAAGCAGTTTGTTGTTGTTCGTGATTTTGAAAAATTGGTTGATGACATTTCCAATTTCTATATCAGAAGCAATCGTAAGAGATTCTGGAAAAGCGAAAACAAAGATGACCAGTTGACTGCGTATTGGTGCTTGTATAGTGCAATCAATGCAATGATTAGGGTGATGGCTCCAATCATTCCATTTGTGACAGAATATATTTGGCAAAATATGGTCAGAGAAATTGAGAAGAAAGAAGTTGAGTGCATTATGCTCAGTGGTTTCCCAACAAAGATTTATGACGAAGATTTTGGCGACATTTTGGAAAGAACAAACATTGCAAGAGACATCATGTCAACTGCTCAAAGACTTAGAAATGAAAATCAAATCAAAGTTAAACAACCTCTTCGCATTATGTATGTTGCAGGTGGGGACAAGACTGTTTCGGTGCTTTCTGATTTTGAAGACATAATCAAAGAAGAATTGAATGTCAAAGAACTTGAATGTGTTGTTGATGACAGCAAGTTTAATGATGAATATTTGTCTGTTAACTTCAAAAAAGCAGGAGCAGTTTTGAAAGGAGAAGTTCAGAAATTGAAGACCGTTTTGGCGTCACTCTCTGATGAAGAAAACAAGAAGGTTATGCAGGACTATAAAAATGGAAAAGTTTCAGTTGGAGAGTTTAAAGATTTGGACAGTGAACTTTTCAATTTGGAGAAAAAACCTAAGACCGACTTTGTGATTGCCCATGAAAATGGCAACACTGTTGTGCTTGACATCACTCTTGACGAAAACTTGATTTTGGAAGGTTTGTATCGCGAATTTGTCAGAGGGCTTCAAGTGCTCAGAAAAGAAGCAGATTTTTCTATCGATGACAGAATTTATGCATATTTTGAAACTGCTGACGAAAGTCTTGCAACGATGCTTTACAATTATATGGACAAAATCAAACAAGAAGTTTTGATTATTCGTGCAGTTGAAAAGATTGAAAAACCTGACATTGAAAAGAATGTCGAGGTTGGAGACAGTTTCATCATTGTTAAGTTTGCAAAGAAAATTTAAGATTTATAGTTTAGTTTAGGAGAAAGAATGAGAGTTGCAAATAGTTGGAAAGATTACAAGGTTTTGGCGACTGGCGATGGCGAAAAACTTGAAAGTTGGGCGGGAATTACACTTCTTCGACCTGACCCACAAGTGATTTGGCACGCAAAAAGAGATTTGAAAAAGAATGTTGATGCCTATTATCAGCGTAAGGACGGCGGTGGACTTTGGCACTATAACAAAACAATTCCTGAGCAATGGAAAATTGAATGGAAAGATCTGAAATTTATTGTCAAACCTATGGGTTTCAAACATACGGGAATTTTTCCAGAACAGGCTGTAAACTGGGAAATGATGATGAATCTCATTCAGCAGGCAAAAAGGCCGGTCAAAATTTTGAATCTTTTTGCTTACACCGGTGGTGCGTCTGTTGCTTGTTCCAAAGCAGGAGCGAGTGTGACACACATTGATGCCAGCAAAGGTATGGTCGAAAGAGCAAAAGAAAATGCAAAATTGAATGGAATTTCCAACATCAGATTCATTGTTGATGATTGCGGAAAATTTATTGAAAGAGAAATTCGCAGAGGAAACACTTATGACGCAATCATAATGGATCCACCAAGTTATGGACGTGGGCCAAGTGGTGAGATGTGGAAATTGGAAGATAACTTGGCAGACTTTGTGGAACTTACAAAAAAAGTCCTTTCTGACAAACCATTGTTCGTGCTTATCAATTCATACACAACTGGACTTCAACCAACTGTGATTGCAAACATTCTGAAATGTGTTTTTGGTCATGAAAATGTTGAAGCCGATGAAATTGGACTGCCAACTGAAGAAGATTTGATTTTGCCTTGTGGTGCAAGTGGGGTGAAGATATGGAAAAACTGACAGTTTTATATGAAGATAATCAAATTGTGGTTGTGATCAAACCACAAAATGTTCCAACTATGCCTGACGAAAGCAAAGATGAAGATATGCTTTCAATGGTCAAAGCCTATGTCAAAGAAAAATATAACAAAGAAGGAGAAGCTTTCATTGGTCTTGTGCATAGACTTGATCGTCCAACAGGCGGAATCATGGTCTTTGCACGCAATTCCAAATCAGCAAAAAGACTTTCAGAACAATTTTCAACTCATGAAGTGGAAAAGGTCTATTATGCAGTCACAAAAGGCGTTGTGAAGATTAAGACACAAAAGCTTGTCAATTATTTGAAGAAAGACGAAAAAGAAAACATTGTGAAAGTTGTTCCTATGTCAGAAAAAGGGGCTAAAAAAGCAGAACTTGTCTATAATGTTTTGGAGGACAATGGTAAGGAAAGTCTTTTGGAAGTCAAAATTTTGACCGGAAGAAGTCACCAAATCAGATTGCAACTTGCAAACATCGGTTTTCCACTTGTTGGAGATGTTAAATATGGCAAAGAAAAGGGAGTGACTTCAAAATTAGGTCTTTGGGCAGGGAAACTTGCTTTCAATCACCCAACTACAAAAGAAAGAATGGTTTTCATGGCTTGCCCAGATATGGGAAAACAGCCATGGAAGAACTTTAGAATGGAAAAATATTTTGTAAGATAGGGGGGACGACATGAAATCAAGAAGTGAAATTGAAGAGAAATATAAATGGGATTTGTCAAACTATTGCAAAAATGTTGACGATTTCTATAAGAGACTGGACAAAATTGCTGGCAAGGTTGGAGATTTTAAGAAATTTGAAGGCAAACTTGCCGACGATGATATGTTGTTTGAATGTTTGGAACTTGAAACAAAGATAGACAAAGAACTTTCACTTTTGGCTGTTTATGCAAGTTTGAAATTAAGCGAAGATAATTCAGACAGGGTTGCAAACGAAATGAACGAAAAAATGGGGCTTGTTATCTCCAAATTTTCAACCGCAACTTCTTTTGTTGATGTGGAAATCAGCAAGTTTAAAGATGAGAAATTGAAAGGTTTGCAGGCAAATAAGAAATTTAAAAATTATGTGAGATATTTTGAATCTGTTTTGAGAGAGAAAAAGCACACACTAAGCAAGAAAGAAGAACTTTTGATTTCACAACTTGGAGAATTTTTGGGCGGATTTTCAAACAATTTTGATAAATTCACCGATGTTGATTTGAAGTTTGACAACATCAAAGATAGCAAGGGAAAAGAATATGAATTTAACCAATCAAAATATTCTGTTTATGCTGAAAGTAAGGATAGAGTTTTGAGAAAAAATGCTTTCAGACAAATCAATGGGAAGCATGGGGAATTTATTAATTTCCTTGCAAATAACTATATCAATGATGTTAAAGAAGACTGCATTTTTGCAAAAATAAGAAAATATAAATCTGCTCTTTCAGCATCAATTTACAACGAAGAAGCAGATGAGAAGGTTTATAGGTTGCTGGTTGAAAAAGTCAGAGAAAATGTTGGACTTTTGCAAAGATATTTTGAAGTTAAACGCAGGATGTTGAAACTTGATCAATTTGCAATCTATGACACTTTTGCACCAGTTGTTGAAGAAATTGACAAAACTTACACCTATGACGAGGCAATTGAGTTAATCAAAGAGGCGGTAGCTGTTTTGGGTGATGAGTATGTTTCTTTGATTGACAGGGCAAAAAATGAGCGTTGGATTGATGTTTTCCCAAACAAAAACAAATCAAGTGGAGCATTTTCAACGGGAACTTATGGTGCCAACCCTGTCGTTTTGACAAACTTTGAAGGAAATCTTGAAAGTGTGTTCACTTTGGCTCATGAATTGGGTCATGCTATGCACACATATTATTCTGAAAAACATCAACCAATTCAGACATCAAATTATGTGATTTTTGTTGCAGAGGTTGCAAGCAATGTCAATGAAATGTTGCTTTTGAGATTGCTTTTAAGTCGTGCAAAAACAAAGAAAGAGAGAATTTATTATTATGACCATTTTCTCAAGCAAATGCGTTCTTCAATCTTCAGACAAACAATGTTTTCTGAATTTGAAGAGTTTGCCCATGCAGAATATGAAAAAGAAAATCCTCTTTCACCAGAATTGTTGTGTGAAAAATATGAAGAATTGAACAATTTCTATCATGGAAGCAAAGTTAAACAAATTTCAGAAATGAAATATGAATGGGCAAGAATACCACATTTCTTCAGAAGTTTCTATGTGTATAAATATGCAACTGGACTTATTTGTGCAATCAAAATCTCACATGACCTTTTAAGCGAGAAGAACTTCGCAAAGAAATATCTCAAATTTTTGTCTTCTGGTTGCAGTGCAGACCCTATTTCATTGTTGAAAATTGCCGATTGTGATTTGACAAAGTCAGAAACATTTGATCAGGCATTTTCCACTTGTGAAGAATACATTCAAAAATGGGAAGATGAACTTTAATCATCTTCTTTTTTTTTGTGAATAAAAATTTATATTAATGTATAAATATACAAAATTTTAATAATTTATACAAAAAGAGAACAAGGAAATCTTGCTCTCTTTTTGTGATTATCTCTTGGATTATTTATGATTTTCTCTTTTGTGTTTATTGATTGTTTTTTGCTATGAGATAACCAACCATGAAATATAGTAAATTGTTTTCACAATTGCAGTTGCTTTGACCACATTGAGGGGGACATGGTGGATGACAACAGCAAGGTGATGGAGGTGGTGGCTGTTGTGGACAGCAACCACAACTGAATGGACGCAAATCTTGACAGCAACCTGTCATATATTTTGTTGAGTACTTCATGTGTTTGCCTCCATTATCATTCTATGTCAAAATTGCAACTATGTTCTTGATTTTGAAACGAAAATTTCTTTGCGATTGTTTCTTTTTGTGATAGAATGTTTTTATGAAAAAAAGAATTGATGTGATTTTGTTTGAAAAGGGTTTTTACTCTTCAAGGGAGAAAAGCAAACAGGCGGTTGAAATGGGCAGGGTGACTGTGAATGGAAAAATTGTTTTGAAACCGTCTTTTGAATGTGAAGAAGAAAGTGAAATTTCTGCTCTTCCTTTTGAATTTGTCTCTCGTGGCGGGTTTAAACTTCAAAGTGCAATTGAAAATTTTGCGATTGATTTGAAAGATAAGGTCGTGTTGGACATTGGGGCATCAACGGGTGGTTTTTCTGATGTTTGTTTGCAGGCTGGTGCAAAAAAAATCTATGCAGTGGACACAGGGGAAGGACAACTTGATGAAAAAATAAAAAATGATGCAAAAGTTGTCAATCTTGAAAAGACCAACTATCTTCAACTGCCAAAAGAAAAAATTTCTGATACACAGGTGGTTGTCATTGATGTTTCTTTTGTGAGTTTGACAAAACTTATTCCAAAACTTGCAAATGACTTTGATATGATTGAAGTGATTGCTTTGATTAAACCGCAATTTGAGTGTGGTTTGGAATACGCAAGAAAACACAAAGGCATTGTCAAAGACTCCAAAATGCATGAGAAAATCATAAAAAACATTTCAGATTGTTTTGAGAAATTTGGATTTGTGAAAAATGGCTTGATTCCTTCTCCAATTAAAGGCGGAGACGGAAATGTTGAATTTTTAATTTATTTGTCAAAAAATAAATAATTAAATTTTTTTATTTGATAAATTAATTTAATAAATATTTGAAAAAATAAAATAAATATAGTAAAAAATCCCCTTTGTTCGTATTTTAAAGGGGAATAAATGTTTTAATAATTAATATTTTTGATTTATTTTGATTTTTTATTAAAATATAAAAAATAATTATTTTTTCTTTTTATTATCTTTTTTATAAAATATTTTAATCAAACATTTATCAATTAAATTTGTTGAAAAAAGATGCTTGCAGATGTTGAAAAATTTGTATTGTTTTCCAATTATATATCTAGGTTTCAAATGACTTTTTTCACAAATTTTGTATATCTTTTTGATGGCATATTCAGGTGACATTCGTCTTTTTTCAGTCTTTTCTGTTGGTTTTGTTGAAAGTTCAATGGAATTTCCGTATCTTTCGTTTGTTTCATAAATTTTTACACGATTGTTTGAGAAATTGGTTCTTATGTCACCAGGACAAACTGATGTGACTTGAATTTTTGTTTGAGAAAGTTCCATTCTCAGACTTTGTGCAAAACTGTCAACTGCTGATTTGCTTGCACAATAATATGCTTTGAAAGGCAAAGGGAAAAGAGCGGTTGCAGATGCAATGATTATGATTTTTCCTCTCTTTTTCATCATTGGTATGGCATATTTGCAGGCATTTGCAGTTCCAAAAAAGTTGACATCAAACTGTTTCTTTGTATCTTCTTCTTTCAAAAGCTCAATTGCACCACTGATTCCATAGCCAGCACAGGTGATTAACATATCGATTTCGCCGTGATTGAGATATATGTCATCAAAAACTTTTTTGAGTTTTTTATGGTCACCAACATCACATTGGTAGTCTTTGCCATTAATTGAAACATCAATGACGACATCTCCTTTCTTTTCAAAGATTTCTTTCAAACCTTGCCCAATTCCACTTGATGCACCAGTGATTACGATTGTTCTTTTTTCTATCCTCATTTTTCTGAACTCCTAAATAACATTTTATAACAAATATGTTTTTTTTCAAAATAATTTGACAATATTTTTACATAATGCTAACATATTTATTATTTTAGACAACATGAAATTATTATGATTGGACATAAAATTTAATTAAAGAGGGCATAAATTATGTATATGAACAAAACAAAAAGAAATTTGATTATTTCTTCTGCCATCATCAACTTGATAGGTGTCACAATCAGTTTGATTCTTTCAATCATTTTGATGACAAATCCCGGTCTTTTGCAGGATTATGTCGAACTTTATTATCTTTTGAGTTATTCAACAAACATCTATTACACTGTGATTTCTTTTGCAGTGGGAATTGCTGGAAGCATTTTTCTTCTTTATGCCGTTCGTAAAAAAGGAAAATATTTCAGAACCTCTCAAGGACTTTATGCGACAGGTTTTGTTTTGATTATCTTCTTTGGTGGTTGGCTTTCATGGTTGTTGCTCTTCATTTCAATGTTCATTCCGGATGTCATCATAATGAACACAAGGAGTGAAATCAGACAAGAACAAAAAATGGAAGACCAACAAACCAAAGCACAAGAGCAAGAATACGAAGAAAAGAAACGCAAAATTGAAGAACTTAAACAACTCAGAGACAGTGGGGCGATCACAGAAGAAGAATACAAACAAAAGTTGTTTGACTTGTTGTAATCATGGGCTTCTGGGGACTTCGCTTTTGAAATAAGTCTGAAAATCGCAACAAAAAAACATAGGTTTTGGTCTATCATTTTTCAAACTAATACAAAAAAATAGTGATGAAATTATATTCTCACTATCTTTTTTTAGTTTCAAAGCCATCTTCCGTTTTTTATTATAATTTTGTAATTTTAAGAAACCAAACAAATTATCAATGTCGAAAGAATGAGTGCACTCGCCAAACACGCAAAAATTATATACAAAATTTTCAAATTTTTTGTGTTTTCTTCGATTTGTGAAGTTTGTTCGTTCAAACTATATTCCTTAATCGTAAAAACTTTTGTGATTTGCAAAACCAGCACAACAATAAGTCCTGCAATAAAACCAGAATAATGACCTTTGTTGTAAAAGAGATCTGAGGCCGAAGCAGTCGCTCCGTATATCTCGACTGCGTCCCAAATTTCCCAAATCATAAAAACCAAAACGCCCATGAGTATTACAACACCAAAAATCACATTGCCTTTGCTTCTTTCTCTCTTTGACAAAGAAAAGAAAAATGTGACTATAAAAAACGCATACAATGCAAAATTAACACAAGAGAACCCTGCATAGTTTAGAGATTGGTTGTTTCCAGCGACAAATGCTGCAGAGACCACAATCAATACAGTCACAATCAAAAAATACTTAAGACTTCCAAATTTTCTTTCGAGATAAAGACTTACCACAAGGAAAGAAACCAACATATTTAATAAAACATGTTCCCAACTCCAATGAGAAATGTTGTTTATTATTGCAGAAAACAGTGCTTGAAAATCCAGAAAATTGTCCCAATCCAATTCATTTTTGGGTAGACAACCATAATGAAGTTTTGTCCCTGCCAAAGCCCAAATACACAAATTTAAAGCAATGAAAAATATTGTGGTGATGTAAAAATAATTTCTATTTAATGCACTTTTCTTTTTCTTCGTATCATCAAGAAAATTTGAAAATAATGTGGAAACTTTCATAATTCTCCTTAGTCAAGCATTTTTCAAACTAATACAAAAATTGAAATTAATTTCGCACTATTTTTTGCTAGTTTCAAAGGCTATAAACATGGTCTATTTTTTTATTCAATCAAAATAGGTATGATTAGATTGTTCTTTCGCCAGTTACACCTTCTTTGAAACCACAAGGTGAGGTGCAAACATAATCTCCAAATGTGCAACGTGATGATTTTTTTGCATATGGTTTCAGGTCTTCTGCACCAGGATGTCCTGTTTTTTCAAGTTCGTTATAAACTTCCATAATTGTGTCAGTTGTTTGTATGTCGATTTCAAGTTGGGCGTATGTACATTTTCTTTCTTTTGCCTTGAGAATCAAGTTTTCAAGATTTCCTTGTTCAACAATTTCAACAAGGAGCCCTTGTGGGAAACTGTCTGCAAGAGATTCGCAATCTTTACACCAAGAAAGAACAAGTGTTTTGTTTTCCTTTATGATTGGTGGAATGAAATATTCTGCTTGTGGGAGCAATCTGAAGTTATATGACAAAGTTCTGTGTCTATGTGCTTGAGCAAGTTGAGCAAATGAGCCTTTGTATGAGACTTGGTAAACATCTCCATATTGTTTGATGATTGGGCGGTCAGTTCTATGGTCAATGAGAGACAAACTTCTGCCTTTGGCATCAAAAAGGTCTTTGTCGAGATATGGAAGTGTTTTAAAAGCATTTGCAAGGTTTTGAAGTTCTTCTGCATATTTTTTGTAGAAAGGATGAGTTTCTTCATTTTCAATTCTTTTGATTTCTTTTTTAATCAATGAATACAAAATGTTGAATTGTCTGTATGAAGTCGTGTATGCCATTGTTGTTGGGGTGAAAACTGAAGTTAAGTATCTTGCATTTTCTTGAGCTAATTTTGTTATTTTTTGGTCTGTGAAAAAGGTTGGATAAGTGGACTGATATTTCTTCGTAATTTCTTGTTTGAAAATTTCTAACCATTTGTCGTAAAGCACTTTTTCATCTTCTGAAACATCTTTCATAACCTTGTAACGTGCAGATTTTTCGCTTGTTGTGTACATCTTTTCATTGTTTATCGTCATGGCAATAATTTTTGGAATTCCAATCAATTCCAAAGTGAATTCTCCATGGTCATAAGGACTGTGATGTCCACTTCCTTTTGTCAGCCCAATTCTTCTTTCGGTCTTTTCTTTTGGTTCGCTGAAGAGTTTTTCTGTTGTGTCAGGCAAATAGCAGATTCCCGCAGTCAATCCGCCAAGTCTGTCAAGCTCTTCCTTTGGTGCTTGATAGCCGATTTTTGTTGATGCAATTACGTTAACTTTGATTTCCATATCCTTCTCCTTTTTTTGCTTAAAATATATCACACTGAAATTTAAAAATCAAGATTTATAGCTATTTTTTGTTTCTTCTATTTTTAAAAAATTCTGTCAACAGTTTTGAACATTCTTGTTCGTTTTCAGTGTCTTGCAAAAATTCAGTTTTGTGGTTAAGGCGGTTGCTGGTCAAAATTTTTTCAAACAAACCATCTTCTGATGTTTTGTCTTTTGCACCATAGACAACTTTTTCTATGCGAGAGTTAGTAATCGCACCGGCACACATTGGGCAGGGCTCAAGTGTGACATACATTGTGCAGTTTTCAAGACGCCAATCATGCAACTTTTTGCAAGCCTTTGAAATGGCAATCATCTCTGCATGCATTAGAGAATTTTTCTTTTTTTCTCTTTGGTTATGTCCTTTTGCAATGATTTTTCCGTCTTTGACTATCACTGCTCCAATTGGGACTTCTTCTTTTTTCAAGGCAATCTTTGCTTCTTTGATTGCTGTTTCCATGTAATTTTCCATAATTTGATTTTATCAATAAATTTGTGGTTTGTCTAGCAGATTTATTTGTTTTTTTGTTTTTAGTGTGTTATCATTTGTGATATGGAAAACACGAAAGAACTTAGAAAACAATTTGAAAAAAGAAATTTCTACACCACCAAAGACTCTGGGAAGGTGTTCCTTTATGCACTTCTTTTGCCATTTGCAATTGCCTTTGTCTTCACCTATGTAAGTTATGCAATCATGGTGGGGACAGGGGTTTCATTCGAAGGGCAAGATATGAGTGAAGTTATGTATGGACAACTTTGGTTCCTCATTTTGTCCATGCTTCTGACTGAAATAGTTTTCATATGTTTATTTTTCTGCTATAACAAGACAAATCGAATCAAAAACAGTGCTTGCAACATTTCATTTAAGAAAACAAATGTTTGGACTTGTTTGCTTTCAGCCGTTGCCGGAATAGTCAGTGTCATCGGTTTTATTTGGTTGATTGAAGGCTGTTTTGTTGCGATGTTTACGGCCATGGGTATTGAAACAAGTTCGGTTTCTCTTCCACTTGACAACGTTGGTTGGTATTTTCTCAATCTTTTGATTTTGGCAGTTGTTCCTGCAATTTGTGAAGAGTTGATTTTCAGGGGCATGATCTTCCAGGGACTCAAAGAAAGATTTTCAAAGGTTGGGAGTGTGCTTTTGAGTGCATTGCTCTTTGCTTTAATGCATCAAAACATTGTGCAACTCATCTATCCATTCATTTTGGGCTGTGTGCTTGCTGTTGTTATGGACAGAACAAACAATTTGCTCTATCCGATGATTATTCACTTCTTTAACAATTTCACAACAATCACGATAAGTTTTTTGGTAAACATCAATGCAATTGATTTGTCTTTCAACATAACTTGGTGGTTTGTTTTGCTTGCAATTTTCTTGGCTGGACTTACTTGTGTTGTTTTCTGGCTTTTGGACAAATATTATTTGAGAAAGCACAAGGTTATTGAAGTGGGAAAAACAGGAGAAGTGACTCAAACACCAGCACTCAGTGTTGGAAAACTTCCTGTGACAATTTTGTGTGGAATTGTTTTTGCAGTCATTGTCATTGTCTTAAATTTAGTGTGACTTTTGTCAGTCATTGAAAAATTTTGAAGTTATTTCAATGTTATAAATATAAGGTTTAGAGAGTATATTAATTTTGGAGAAACTATGGTCGAGAACAGGAAAATTTATAAGGTAAATTTTTATACTAATCTAATTTATTTTATTGTCGTTGTAGGGTTTATTGTCATCAGAATTTTGTGTTCTGTTTTTGCTTCTCAAATTGGTGTTTATGGTTCTTACATCATCAGCATCGTAACACAAGTTGGCTTGCTTTTTTTGTTACCATTTTTGTTGTTTAAATGGCTTAACAAGGCAAAGACAAAAGAAACTTTCAAATTTTTCAGTTACAAAAATATATCCTTCAAATCCGTCCTTGTTGCCGTTGCACTAGGTGTCATTGTCTTCTTTTTGAATGTGTATGTGTCAAGTTTTTTCAATTCGTTGATTCAACTTTTTGGATATAAACCATCAACATCAACCACTTCTTTGCCGGCGACTTGGTGGGTTTTTCTGTTGAACCTTCTTTGCACAGCAATTTTGCCAGCAATCTGTGAAGAAACTTTGCATCGTGGAATGCTTTTGAAAGGGAATTCAAACCTTGGAATGAAAAAGAGTATTCTCATTTCTGGGTTGTTGTTTGGTCTTTTGCATTTGAACATTGAGCAGTTTTTCTATGCAACAATAATTGGCTTGTTTTTGGGCTATATTTGTTGGTGCACAAGTTCAATCTATCCATGCATCATTGTCCATTTCATGAACAACGCAATAAGTGTCTTTCTTTCATTTGCCAGAGCAAAGGGGTGGGCGATTGGCAATCTTTTCTCATACATCTCAGAATTCTTGACCGAAAATTCTGTGCTTGGTTTGGTTATGTTTGTCCTTTTTCTCTGCCTGCTTGTGATGCTTGCGATTGAGGCAACAAAATTTTTGATTAAGGATTCGTTCAATTACAATTTTGTTGCAAAACAAAAACAACTTACTTCAATGTTCATTCGCCAAACATATTTCAATGATGTTGAGAACATAAAAAATCAACAGTCAACAAATTTGAATGAGGTTGACTGTGAGAATAAGCATGTCATCTATATTGATTTGAAAGATTTTATGGATTTTGTCGATAAGAACATGAAAAACATTTTCAAAGAAGTCGATAAAATTGAAACGAAAGAACAAGTGTCACAAGACAAAACAGCAGTCAAAAGCAAAATCTTTCTCTATGGTGCGATTGCTCTGTCTGCCATTGTCACAATCATGACATTCATTTGGGGGTTGTTATGATGACGATTAACATTGTTTGTGTGGGAAACATGAAAGAAAAATTTTCCAAAGAATATCAAGAAGAATATTGCAAAAGACTTTCCGCTTTCTGCAAGTTGAACATCATTGAAGTCAAAGAACAGAATCAACTTTCAAATCCTGAGATGATATTGGAAAAAGAAGGAGAAGAGATTTTGAAGAAACTCAAAGGCTATTCCATTCTGTGTGACATAAACAGCACTGAAATTGGCAGTGAAAAGTTTGCAAAGAAGTTGAAGGACCTTTCTTTGAAAACATCCACACTCAGTTTTGTGATTGGCGGTTCTTATGGTGTTAGTCAGAGTGTCAGAAGCAGGTGTGATGAAAGAATTTCCTTTTCTTTAATGACATTTCCTCACAATTTGTTCAGAATTATGCTTTTGGAACAAATCTACCGTGGTTTTATGATTGAAAGTGGGAAAAGTTACCATAAGTAATACATAATAAAATGGAGAATTGTTGTTTGATTTAAAAATATTTTGCTAAATAAAGTCAAAATGCTTGCAATTTATTTTTTTTTGTGCTATACTGCCAAAGTCATTGGACAAATTAACACTCAAAGGGCATTTCAAAATCCGTTGCCTGAACGCTTGTGAACAATCGTAATTTTTATTTTTTTTTGAATTCGTTCACTTGCAAAAAAATGTTTTCATTTTTGGGTTGATTTTGAGAGTTAAAACTTTGGGGAAGACAAAAAACAAGGAGGGAAAAATTTATGTCAGTTATTTCAATGAAACAACTTTTGGAGGCTGGTGTTCATTTTGGTCACCAATCTAGAAAGTGGAATCCAAAGATGAAAGAATACATTTTTACCGCTAGAAATGACATTCATATCATCAATTTGGAAGTAACATCAGAACAAGTTGACAAGGCTTACAGTTTTGTTCGTGATGTTGTTGCAAGCGGAAAAAGCGTTCTTTTTGTTGGAACAAAGAAACAAGCTCAAGAAGCAATCAAAGAAGAAGCCGAAAGATGTGGAATGTTCTACATCAACACTCGTTGGCTTGGAGGAACTTTAACAAACTTCAAGACAATCAGAAACAGAATTGAGAGACTCAACAAACTCAATCAAATGGAAAAAGTTGGAGAATTTGAACTTCTTCCAAAGAAAGAAGTTACTCTTCTTAAACAAGAAAGAGACAAACTTGAAAAGAACCTTGGCGGAATCAAGGATATGAGAGAACTTCCTGGAGTTTTGTTTGTTGTTGACCCAACAAATGAAAAAATCTGTGTTCATGAAGCAAACATCTTGAACATTCCTGTTGTAAGTTTGGTTGACACAAACTGTGATCCATCAGGCGTTGATGTTGTAATCCCAGGAAACGACGATGCAATTCGTTCAGTTAAACTCATTGCTGGCGCAATCGCTGATGCTGTCATTGAAGCAAGAGAAGGCGTTTCAATGAAGAAAGACGACGAAGAAAATGCTGAAGAAGAAGTTGACCTTGAAAGTTTGCTTGAACAAGCAAAACCAAGTGTTGCTGATGCAGAAGCAGGAGAAGAAGTTAAGAAACCTGCAAGAAAACCAAAGAAAAAAGCTCCTGTAAAGAAAGAAAAGACAGAAGAAAAATCAGAAAAAACTGAAACAGAAGCAAAAAAAGAAGAAACAGTTTCTGAATAAAATTTATTTTTTGAAAGGAGATTATGATTATGAGTTTTACTGCACAAGATGTTGCTCGTCTTAGAGCACAAACAGGCGTTGGCATGATGGAATGCAAAAAAGCACTTACAGATGCAAATGGAGATTTTGAAAAAGCTATTGTTCTTTTGAGAGAAAGAGGACTTAAGGCTGTTGACAAAAAACAAGGAAGAATTGCTTCTGAAGGTTTGGTTGCTTCTTACATTCACATGGGCGGAAGAATTGGTGTTTTGGTTGAAGTTAACTGTGAAACAGACTTCGTTGCAAAGAGTGACGATTTCCAAACATTGGTTAAAGACATTGCAATGCATATTGCAGCTGCAAATCCTAAGTATGTTGCAGAAGCTGATGTTGATCCAACCGAACTTGAAAAAGAAAAAGAAATTTTGAGAGCGCAAGCAAAGAACGAAGGGAAACCTGAAGCAATCATTGAAAAAATGGTTGAAGGAAGAGTTAAGAAATTTTATGAAGACGTTTGTCTTATGAACCAACATTTCGTAAAAAATCCTGACCTTACAATCAAGGACCTTTTGACTGAGGCAACTCTTAAGATTGGAGAAAAAATTTCTATCCGTAGATTTGTTCGTTATGAACTTGGTGAAGGAATGGAAAAAAGAAATGACAACTTGGCTGAAGAAGTTGCAAAACAAATGGCAGGAAAATAATTTTAAAGGCGTCAAAAATTGGCGTCTTTTTTATTTACCTTTGAAGGAATGTCTTGTGTTTGTTTTATGAATTTGATTATTTATGTCGAATTTTAAAAATTTTACATATTGACAAAACCGTGCTTCCAAGTTATAATGAAATCGTAGGGGGATATGATGGTTATAGAAGAAAAAAGAGAAAAATTCTTCGATGATGTAAAAAAATATTTTGCTTTATCGGAAGTTGAAACAGAGAAGATGATACATGATAAATTCAAGAAAACAGAAGATAAGAGAAGGTTGTTTATCATGTTGGAGACAATTTATCCATATTTAGACAAGTTCCTTGATGAAGCAGATGAAAAATTGAAAAGAAAGGTTGGAAAGGTGTTTTTCTCGAAACTGGATTATTCACAATTCTCTGATAAAGAGAGTTTGGAGGATATGAGAGACAGACTCAATGTGCTTTTCTACCAAACTTCTTCAAAAGGAATTAATACATATAAAATTCTATATAACACAGTTTTGACAGATGGGAATTTGAAAAGAGACAGTGAAACTTTTGTAAAATACTACGATACAACTCGTGATTTTGATAATATTTATGACAGTTTGGTTACAACATTGGATTTGACAACTCAAGAAGCAAAAGAAATTTTTGAAAAGTGTTCATCTTTGATTGCAAAGGGGTATGCATACAAATTTCCACACATTTTCAATAAAATGCAAGAATTGACAGTCTATGATAATTATTCAGGTTATCGTGTATTTAAAAGACAAGAAATTGTTGATATTTTGAAAATTAATCCTTCTTTGTTTGTTACGTCAACGGACAGAATTCAAGATGCTTTTGACTATATTCAAAGAAAAATGGCTCGCAAATTAGATAGTGCATATAAAGAAGTTTCAAAAGAAAATCCAAATTTAACATTTTTGGAATATAGAACAATCATGTTGAGAAAATGGTTAAAAAACAATTCAACATTGCTTGTTATTAATTCTCAAAATATGTATAAGAAAGAAAAATATTTGATTAATGTTGTTGCCCAATTCACTTCACCAACATACAGTGAACAATTTAGTAATTATTTTCAGGAACCAATCAATCTTTCCATTTTGAATCAGATTCCTTACAGCAAAATAGAAAGAAATGCCATAAAAAACATTAAAACCTTGGAAGTAAAGAGCAAAAAATCTCAGGCGGATATCATGAAATATTTGGCTTCGAATCCTTATATGATTGGAATGGAATCTTCTCATTTTACACTTCTTTTAAGCGAAATTGAAAGATTGGATGCAGAGACCCCAGAAGAAAAATATTTTGATAAATTTTTTGAGTTTGGAAAAACTTTGTTTGCAAGCAACATCGACTTCAATATTAAGGCTATTGTTGACAAGTTGAAAAACAACATTGTTATGCATGATATTGATGTTGAAGATATGTCCGACAAAGAATGTTTGCATAAATTTATAGAAATTTTCTTTGATGGAAAATTTGAAGCTGAGTTTGAAATTGAAGATTTGATAAAAGCAAGAGAAACAAGAATAAGCAATGGAGAAAAATCTTTGAGACAAGCCATTAGAAAAACAGGACAGACGATTAGATATTTGCCAAAGATTTTGAAAGATGATTATATTTCAAAAAAAGAAAAAAAGGAATATGTTTTGTCGCTTGCTAACGATATTCAAGAATTGCATGATAAGAGATTCTTGATTGCAGGAAGAGATGTGTGTCATTTTAATGTTACAAGTACAGAAAAAGAAACGAGCAAAAAAATTGAAGATATGTTAAATCTTCTGAGAAACACTTATGAACAAAAAAGATTTAAACTTGGAAAGAAATATGCAAATGTTGACCAACTTTTTGAAAAAACAATGGACTATTTGAGTTCTTGCTTTGACGACAAAGAAGCTATCACTGATTTGTTTAGATCGGAAATTGTCAAACCTTATGATGAAACAATCAGGACAACTTTTGATACCAGACCAAGCATACAACAACAGTTATTTGGGGATAGTGTAGTTGTTGAAAATGTTGGCGACTTGATTTCTCCATTAAGAAAGCTTGATGAAGAGGTCAACAAATTAGATTTTGGTGAAAATACAACTTTGTTTACTTTTGAAAGATAAAAACGGCTTTATAGTCGTTTTTTGTTTTTATATTTATATTCTTTTGTAATTAGATAAAATAATTTGCAAAATCTTTTTGTTTAAGTTATAATGCTTATGTGAAGAAAATGTTTCACATTTTATTTGCTACGCAATGCTCACTGAAGTTCGCATTTCACACAAGCATTGAAACGACGTCGCACTCACTCTTGCGAGCAAGTTCGTGCTTCTAGTTATAATGGAAGAAAATGTTTCACATTTTGTTTGCTACGCAATGCTCACTGATGTTCGCGCTTCACACAAGCATTGAAACGACGTCGCACTCACTCTTGCAAGCAAGTTTGGGATTCTAGTTATAACAGAAAAATTGTTATTTGTTGTGCAAATGTTTGCGTTTTGCAAAAAAATGGAAACAAATTAAAGGAGAATTTATGAACGAAATGGTTGATGAAATTTTTTCAAATTGCAAGGAAGATTTGGAAAAAGCATATTTACACCAACAAAATGAATATCTTGTTATTAGAGCGGGCAGAGCCAATCCACATATTTTGGATAAGATTATGGTAGAATATTATGGGGTGCCAACTCCAATTGTTCAAATGGGAACGGTTACTGTTTCTGAAGCAAGAATTTTGAATATCAATGTTTGGGACGCTTCTCAAATTAAAAATGTTGAAAAGGCAATTTCTCAGTCAGATATTGGCATCACTCCAACTGATGATGGAAAGACAATTCGTCTTGTTTTCCCTATGCTTACTGAGGAAAGACGTAAAGAAATTGTTAAGAACGTCAAGAAAATTTGTGAAGAGACCAAAGTGGCCATGAGAAATGTTCGTCGTGATGCTCTTGATATGTTGAAAAGCATGAAGAAAGACGGAGAACTTTCAGAAGACGAATATGCATCAAGTGAAAAAGAAGTTCAAAAACTTATTGACAAATATACCGATTTGGCGGACAAACTTGCCGAAGACAAAGAAGAAGAGGTTATGAAAGTTTAAGCAAAAGAACAATACTGAATTCTAAGGGTGGTTATGTTTAAGAAAAAGAAATTGTCTCAGAATATTCCGACACATATTGCTTTCATCATGGACGGGAACAGGCGTTGGGCTGTTAGACGCGGACTGAACAAAATGATGGGACATAAACAGGGCGGTGTTGCACTCAAAAACATTATCAATTCAATTGTTGAAATCAAAGAAATCAAATATGCTTCTTTTTTTGGTTTTTCAACTGAAAATTGGAACAGAGAGAAAAAGGAAATTGATTACATTTTTGAAGTTGCATACAACCTTGTTGAGAAAAATCAAGACAATTTTGAAGATAAAAACATCAAGTTTGTCGCAATGGGCGAGCTGTCAAGGTTTCCTGAAAAATTGAGAAATATCTTGACTGAGGCTATGGAAAAAACCAAAAACAACACCGGACTTGTTGTTAATCTTGCCATGAATTATGGTGGCAGAGATGACATTGTTCATGCAGTGAACAGTCTTATTGAAAAGGGCGAGAAGAAAATTACTGTTGAAAATTTGAAAGAAAATCTATATTCTGCACCTTCTCCAGACATTGATCTTCTTGTCAGAACAAGCGGTGAAATGAGAGTTTCAAATTTTATGCTGTTTCAAATGGCATACAGCGAACTTTATTTCACAAAAACTTGTTGGCCTGATTTTGGTAAGAAAGAATTATATAAAGCACTTGAAGAATTTTCAAAGAGAAACAGAAGATTTGGAGGAAAGTAATGAAAAAACGAATTTATACATCGATTGCAATTGTGCTGGTTTTAGTGCTTTTGTTTGTGTTAAAAATTTATGTTAGCGATTATTTCTTTGATGCCTTTTTTGCAATTATAGCCTGCATAGCAAGTTATGAGATGTCAAAACTGTTGAGCAAAACTGGTCTTTATAACTATCAAGTTTTGGCGATATTTTTCCCATCGCTTTTGCTTGCAGCAAATTTGGTTGGTGTTTTCTATGCGGGTGCAACAGAAAACTTTTTCTGGGTTCTTTACACACTTTTGATTGATGTTGGTCTTATGCTTGTTGTGTCACTTCTTGCATTTTTGGTTGGACTTTGCAGAAAGAAGGCACTTTTGAATGAAATGTCCATAAGAAATATCACAAATATGTCAGTTAGAAAATTTGCATTCAAGAAAGCTCTTAACACACTCATCACTTTTGTTTATCCTGCATTTTTGTTCTTGCTTTTCATTTTCCTAAACCACTTTATGGACATGCCTTTGTCTAGACTTGAAGACATCACTTCAAATGTTTCATTGTTTGTTTTGATTACTGCAATAACAATTCCAATGTTTACAGACACTTTTGCAATGCTCACAGGTTCTGTCATTGGTGGAAAGAAATTGTGTCCAAAAGTAAGCCCAGGAAAGACAGTTTCTGGCGCAGTGGGCGGTGTTTTGTGGACAGTTCTTTTTGGCGCTTGTGTTTATCTTATTTTCGGTTGCGTTGAATCATTTGCTCCATTTATGGAAATCTTCCCAATATGGGCATATTTAATCATTGTGCTTGTTGGCTCTGTTGTTGCACAATGTGGAGATTTGTTTGAGTCTGTAATCAAAAGAAGAGCGGGAGTTAAGGACAGTGGAAAAATTTTGCCTGGACAAGGTGGAATCTTGGACAGAATTGACTCTTACATCTTTATGGCACCATATATCTTGATTGCTTTCTGGATTTTTGCTATCTAAACAAAAGACCTACATCGACTTTAATTTAAGGATTTTAAGATGATTTTTTGGTACATTATACTTGCTATTGTGATTTTGCTGTTTATGGTGCTTATCCATGAATTTGGTCACTATGTGGTTGGCAAAATTCTCAAGTTCAAGATAACAGAATTTTCTATTGGATTTGGTTTTCCAATTTTTACTCATACAAGCAAAAAGACTGGCGAAAAGTTTTCTTTGCGTATTTTCCCACTTGGGGGATACTGTGCTTTTGAGGGAGAAGATGATGAGAAAGAGTCTGAATCTCCAACTGCATTCAACAATCAAAAACCTTGGAAAAGAATTCTGGTTTTTCTTGCAGGTGTGACTGCAAACTTTATCACTGCAATCATTTTTTCTTGGGTTTTGCTGTGCACAATAGGTTATGACGTTCCACAGATTGCAAGGTATGATCAAACAACTTATGTCAATCCATATGAAGAGGGTGATGTCATAAGAAAAATTAATAGCAAAAAAATTGACTTTGCTTTTGGAGAAAATTTTGTCACTCTTGTCAATGAACAGAAGTCTTTGGCACAAGATTATTATGAAGAAAATGGTCTTGACGCTGAAAAATATACTTTCACAATGTCAGTAACTCGTGATGGTGATTGGGTTGATTTGACAATTGTGGTTTATCCTGTTATGGCTCAGGATTCAGCAGGTAATGATTACATCAATTGCTTGATTGGACTTGAGTCTTCTGAAGATGAAGAGCCTTGCACGGTTGCTTATGTGTATGATGCTTGGTCGGGATTTTGTCGTTCTTTTGAAATGGCATTTGGTTTTGCTTGGGTTGTTTTGAAGAGTTTGTGGATGCTTATTACTTTCCAAATTCCAATCACTGAAATGGGCGGAACAATTGCGACAATCTCGACGATTGCGACTTTTGCTTCTCAAAGTTTGTCATATCTTTTGATTTTCATTCCGCTTATTGCGGCAAACTTGGCTGTCTTCAACTTGCTGCCGTTCCCAGCGCTTGATGGTTCTCATGTTCTGTTCACATTAATTGAATGGATAAGAGGAAAACCAATCAACCGCAAAGTGGAAAACATGATACACTTTGTCGGCATATGTATTCTTTTCGCATTTGTCATAATTGTCGACATTCTACACTTTGTTCTTTAAAGTCTGACTCTGTCAGGCTTTTTTCATGCATGGAAGTTTTTTGTGCTTGACAAAAATTTGTTTATATTCTAGAATGATTATGTTATGAATTTTCAACAAGAGTTTAACGCTGAATTTGGCGATAAATATGAAAACCTTCAACTGAAAGATGTTGTTGTGAAGAAGCGTGAGGGAATTTGCACGATAACTTTTTTATATCCTTCAACAGCAAAAGAACTTACAGATTCGGACAAGAAGGAAATCACAAATTGGCTTAAACAAAATTTGAATTTTGAAAAGATGCAACTCAAAGTCAAGTTTATGAGAGTCTTTCTTGAAGAAAGGTTGATTAGAAAGGCAATTCAGAACTATTTTGAAAGCAAATATAAACTTGTCACAACTTATGTCAATGATGAAAATGTGTCAATCAAAATCACAGAAATTGACGTTCTCGTTGACATTGAATTGAGTTCAAGAATGGTTGAATTTTTTGGGGAACACAAGATAGCTTCCGAACTTGCAAAATTCTTGAAGGATAATTTCTTGGTTGAGTTTGTTATCAATCTGATTGAAAATCCAAATCTTATTGACGAAGTTGACATTGAAAATGTCGAAATGAAGACAAGATACAAAGTGGCACAGAGATATAATGTTGAAATCATCAAAGATGTGATTGGAAGTGGAATCACTCCAAAACCGGAATATCTTTCATTTATCACCTCACCAAAAAACTCTGTGATTGTTGCTGGCTACATCAAAAAAATTGAAAGGAAAGAATTTATCAGAAAGACTGGCAAACATGCTGGCGAACCAAAGGCGTATTACAATTTCCAAATTGCTGACGGTAAGGGAAGAATGGATTGCATCTATTTCTGCTCAAAGAAAAATGAAAAAGACATGGACGCACTTGAAGAGTATATGTATGTCTTGGTTCATGGGGATGTCAAATTCAACCAAATGAACAAACTTTGTCTTTATGTTGACAAGATTGCACTGGCAACTGAGGTTCAAAGGAATGAAGAAATAACAAAAGAAGAATATAAGCATGAAGGACCAGTTGTTCAAATTGAAAAACTTACTGCAATGGAACAAGATACGATGTTTGAACATGTGGACAAATATAACAAAAAGATTATTGGCAGAACGATTGTTGTTTTTGACATTGAAACCACAGGACTTGACCCAGCAACTGACCAAATCATTGAACTTGGTGCGGTTAAGATTGAGAATGGAAACATCATTGAGAAATTCTCTACTTTCGTCAAGCCGACAAAAAAACTTTCATATGAGGTTATCAATTTGACGGGGATAACTGACGAAATGTTGGATGATGCTCCACCGATTGATTTGGTTATCAAAGACTTCTATGAGTTTTCAAAGGGTTGTGTGCTTTGCGGACACAACATAATTGGCTTTGACATTAAATTCATTCGCAGAGAAGGCGAAAATGTTGGACTTGTTTTTGACAATGAAATCATCGACACAATGAATGAAGCAAGAGTTTCAAGACTTAAAATTTCAAGGTTTAATCTTGGAACAGTTGTTAAGGCTTTGGGACTTACATTGGAAGGAGCACACAGGGCTTGGAATGATGCTTTTGCAACTGCACAAGTTCTTTTGAAACTTAATGAAGTTTAAACTTGATTTGTTTTTCCGTTTTTTTGATTTAATCGACTTAAAAATTCTTAAATTTATGTAAAATTGTCTTGCATTTTATGTTTTTTTAGGTTATAATATTTATATCTTGACAAGGAGTGGGCAAATTTTTGCTCACTCTTTGTGTTAAGTAGACAATTTTGGAGGTTTAAATGGCAAAAGTTAAACAAATTTGCGAAGAGAAACTCAGACCTGTTATTGAAGAAATGGGTTATGAACTTGTTGAAGTGAGTTACGAAAAAGAAAATGGGGGAATGTCTTTGATTTTCACAATTGACAAAGACGGTGGCGTTACTGTTGATGATTGTGAAATTGTAAACAAAAAAATCGACCCAATTCTTGACGAAATCAATCCAACAGATGACAAACCTTACACTTTGGTTGTGAGTTCACCAGGTCTTGACAGACCACTCAAAACTGACAGAGATTTATCTAGAAACATTGGAAATGAAGTTGATGTGACTTTGTTTGCAAAACTGGACGGGAAGAAATTGTTTACCGGAGTTTTGGAAAGTTTTGATGAAAAATCTGTCACTATCAAAACTGATAAGGAAAGCATTAATTTAGACCGAGATAAAATTGCATCAATCAAACTTGTTATTAAATTTTAAGGAGAAACATAAAAAATGGTAAATAAAGATTTTTTCAAGGCTCTTGATGAACTTGAGGCAGAAAAGAAAATTGACAAAGAAGTTTTCATTCAAACTTTGGAAACGGCGTTGACTTCCGCTTATAAGAAGATGTATGGCGAAGCAAAATCAGCAATGGTTAAACTTTATCCAGAAAGAAATACTATCAGAATTTTCTCATACAAAACTGTTGTTGCAGAAGTTGAAGATCCTGACAAAGAAATTTCTTTGGAAGAAGCAAGACAACAAAAGAAGTCATACAAAGTTGGTGACATTGTTGCAGTTGAAGAATCAACAAAAGATTTTGGAAGAATTGCTGCTCAAACTGCAAAACAGGTTGTTATGCAGAAACTCAGAGAAATGGAAAGACAAAATGCCATAAGTGAATTGTCAGAGAAAGAAGACGAACTTTTGACAACAATTGTTAAAAGAGTTGATGATGAAAATGTTTATGTTCAAATTGCTGGAACAAACACTGAAGGCGTTATGATGAAAAACGACCAAATTCCTGGCGACAAATTTAATGTTGGTGACAGAGTTAAGGTTTATGTAAAGAAAATTAAAGACTCTTTCAAAGGACCACAAATTCAAGTTTCAAGAAGCAACATTGGATTTGTTAGAAAATTGTTTGAATTGGAAGTTCCTGAAATTGCCAGTGGTGAAGTTAAGATCAAGAACATTGCTCGTGACCCAGGAAATAGAGCAAAGGTTGCTGTTTATTCCGACAGACCAAATGTTGATGCTATTGGTGCTTGTGTTGGAAACAGAGGAAACAGAATCAACACTATTGTGAACGAACTTAATGGCGAAAAGATTGACCTTGTGGAATATTCTGATGATCCACTTGAATATATTGCAAGAGCACTTTCACCAGCAAAAGTTCTTTCTGTTGAAACCAATGACAGTTTGAATATGTCACAAGTTATTGTTCCAGATGACAAGTTGTCACTTGCAATTGGAAAACAAGGACAAAATGTCAGACTTGCTGCAAAACTTACTGGCTGGAAAATTGATGTTAAACCTGAAAGTTACATCAAGCCAAAGACTGATGTTGACAACACAGATGTTGACTATGAACTTACAGAACTTTCTGATGACAGTTCTTTTGACATGAGCGATTTGGAAGAACTTGAACCGATTGAAAACGAATTTGACGAAATTCAAGATTTGAACGATAAAGAATAAAGAGAGGGTTTGTTTATGCAAAATAAACCAAAAGAAAAAATCAGAATGTGCATTGTTTGTCGTGGGCAAAGCGACAAACGAACACTTCTTCGAATTGTCAAAAATAAAGAAGGAGAAATCTTTGTTGACAAAACTGGAAAGGCCAACGGCAGGGGTGCATATATCTGCAAATCAAAAGAATGTTTTGAAAAGCTTTACAGACAAAAATCTTTGAACAAAGCTTTCAAATGCGAAGTTCCTCAGAGTGTTTATCAAATGATTGGAGAAGAGATTGAACAAAATTAGTGGATTGATCAACATAGCAAGAAAGGCGGGTTATGTCATTGTAGGACAAGATGACTTGTCTGGATATGCAAAAAAACTTTACTTGATTTTGATGGACAAAAATGCAGGAAATTCACTTTCTAGAGAAATGAATTATCTCTCAAAAAAGAAAGGTGTTCCACTTTTTCAGATTGATGATTTAGGAAAACTTGTTTCAATTGAAAATTGCAAAGTTTTGGGAATTAAAAACAAAGCAATAAGCGAAAATATTATCGAATGTTTGTTAAAAGGAGAATAACAATTTGGCATCACAACAATTAAACGCACTTAAAACTATAAACAACATACAAAGAGATGGTTCTTTGCAGAATTTATTATTGTCAATAAAACAAGCAAAGGTGGATATTGACGCTTTTTCTAAATCCATTCAAGAACGCAAAACAAAACTTCAGGCTCAGCAACAAGCAAAGCAAAGAGAGGAAGAAGCAAGAAAGGCGGAACTTGAAAAAGCTGAGAAGGCAAAAGAAGCGGAAGCTTTGAAAGCTGAACAAGAAAAAGTTGAAACTGTTCAAAAAGCAGAATTAAAGCCTAAAGAGACAAAGAAAGAAGAAAACAAGATTTTTTCACAGGGCAATAATCAAAATAATAATTTCCGCAAGTTTGACGGACAAAACAACAATAATCGTTTCCAAAGAAATGGCAACAATTTCAATAATGCTGGAAACCAACAAGGAAGATTTCAGCAAAAAGGAAATTTCGGAGGAAACAACTTTAACAGAAATGGCAATGCTCCTTATGGCAGAAACGCACAGGGACAGGGTGGACAAAATCGTCCTAAAAACAATTCTTTTGTGTCTACTAGGGCAAATAATTTCAAATCTTTTGCTCCAACGCCAACAGAAAGCAGTGCTGTTTTGGCTCAACCAGAGCGTAACTTTGGAAACAAAAATAAACAAAGAAGAAATGTTGATGAAAGCAAGAGAATAAGCGCAAAACAAAGAGCAAATCTTTCAAAACAAAACAACATTTTGGTTATGGACGATGAAGGTTTTGAAGAAACAACAATGGGCTCAAGAAAGCTTATCAAAAAGAAGAAAGAAGTTGCCACTGTTGTTGCTCCAACAATTACTCATGCAGTTTTAAACTCAAGAGAAGTTACAGTCAAAGAATTAAGTGAAAAAATTGGAAAACCAGTTGCAGAAATTGTTAAGAAACTTATGCTTCTCGGCATTATGGCAACAATAAACAGTTCCATTGATTTTGACACTTGCGAACTTGTTGCTGGTGAACTTGGTGTGACGCTGGAACTTAAACTTGACAAGACATACGAAGAAAAACTTTTGGACGCTTCAAAAGAAGAAGATGATGACAAAAATTTGGTTAAAAGACCTCCAGTTGTCACAGTTATGGGACACGTTGACCATGGTAAGACTTCACTTTTGGATGCATTCAGAAAGACAAATGTTGTGCTTGGAGAAGCGGGTGGAATCACACAAAAAATCGGTGCTTACCAAATCTCTTTCAATGGAGAAAAAATCACCTTCATTGACACACCAGGACACGCTGCGTTCACTGCTATGCGTGCAAGAGGTGCAGAAGTTACTGATATTGCCATTCTTGTGGTTGCCGCTGATGATGGAATCATGCCTCAAACTGTTGAAGCAATCAATCACATCAAAGCAGCAAAAGTTCCAATGATTGTTGCAATAAACAAAATGGATAAACCAGAAGCAAACCCTGAAAGAGTTAAACAGCAACTTGCTGAACATGATGTTTTGCCTGAAGAGTGGGGTGGTGATGCAATTTGTGTTCCTATTTCTGCAAAGACTGGAATGGGGCTTGATGAACTCAAGAAAATGATTTTGCTTGTTGCCGAAATGGAAGATTTGAAAGCCAATCCAAACAAAATGGCAACAGGAACTGTTATTGAAGCAGAACTTGACAAAAACAGAGGTGCTGTTGCAACAGTTCTCGTTCAAAATGGAACATTGAAAATTGGAGATTCAATCATGTCCGGAATCACATTCGGAAAGGTTAAGGCTATGTTTGATGAGAATGGTAAGGCAGTTAAAAAGGCTGGACCTTCAACACCTGTGGCTGTTATGGGCTTCAATGAAGTTCCAAACTCAGGCGATGCTGTTTATGCAGTTGAAGAAAGTTTGTCAAAACAAGTTATTAACGAAAGAATCAACAAGATCAAACAAGAGAGAGCAAAACACACCTCTGGTGTTAGTGCTGATGACTTTATGTCAAGAATTCATGAAGGAAATCTTAAGAATCTCAATATCATCATCAAAGCAGACACTCAAGGTTCTGTTGAGGCTTTGAAGGCATCACTTGAAGCAATCAGAAATGATGAAGTGAAGGTTGTTTGTTTGCATAGTGCTGCAGGTGCAATCACAGAAAGTGATGTTATTCTTGCTCAAACCACTGGTGCAACCATTGTGGCTTTCAACATCAAAACATCAAGCAAAATTTCTCAAATGGCAGACAGCTTAAAAGTGCCTGTGATTGAGTCAAAAATCATCTATGAAGTTGTTGATCAAATCACAAGACTTTCAAAAGGCATGATGGCAATCAAATACGAAGAAAAATATGTCGGCAGTGCTGAAATTAGAGTTATCTTCAAATTGTCTTCTGCTGGAAAAGTTGCAGGAAGTTATGTGCTTGATGGAAAAATTCAAAGAAATGGAATTGCTAAGATTAAACGTAAGAATGATATAATTGGTGAAAGTATCATTGATTCTTTGAAAATTGTCAAAGATGAAAAGAGCGAAGTTGCAAAAGGCTTTGAATGTGGTATTAAACTTAAAGATAATATTGACTTCCAAGAAGGTGACATTTTGGAATGCTATATCAAACAAGAAGTTAAAAGAGATTAAGGGTTTTTATGCCCTTTTCTTATTATAAAGGAGAGTTGTTATGAGTAATAGAATGGAAAGAGCTAATAGCGAAATTCAAAGATGTTTGATTGAAATTATACAAACAAAAATGAATGATCCACGACTTGATAAGATTGTCAGCATCACAGAAGTGAATGTCACACCTGATTTTAAATATTGCAAAGCAAAAGTCAGTGTTGTCAAGCCTGAGGAAGCAGGGGAAGTTGTCAAAGTTCTTCAAAAGAGTGAAGGTTACATCAAAAGGGAACTTGCACAAATGGTTGATATGCCACAAGTTCCAAAAATCAATTTTATTGTTGACAAGAGTACATTAAATTCAATTAGAGTTGAAGAAATTTTGAAGACATTAAATATTCCTGCAGAGGAGGAAATTTCAGATGACAATGAATAGAATTTTAGCAAAAATCAAACTAGCAAAAAAAATTGCAATATTTGCACATAAAAATCCAGACCCAGATGCATATGGTGCAATGTTTGCAATGAGAGAGTTTTGTCGAAATTTGAATATAGAAGCTGAAATTTTCGCAATTAAGAATAGAAAGGGTTATCTTGATAACATCTTCCCACTTGAAGAAGTTAGGACAGATTTCAAAAGTGAGGACTTTGATTTGGTTATCATTCTTGATTTGCATTTAATTGGTCGTCTTGCATCAGAATTTGTCTTTGAGGTTGAAAAATGTAAAAATATCATTGTTATCGACCATCATAAGATTGTTGAAGGCGACGTGCTACCGACAAAAAATTATCTAATTATGGATGATTATGCTGCAACTTGTGAGATATTGACAGATTTTGCTGTTGAATGTGATTTGAAAATCACACCAACAATTGCAACTTATCTATACACTGGGCTAATGGGAGATACAGATAGATTTTTACATAACAATTTGACAAGACATGTGTTTGAAACAGCCATTTTGCTTTATGATAAAAAAGCAGAAATTCAACATGTTTACGACTTTCTGTATAGATATAAGACTCAGCAACAACTTGAAATATACAAATATATGCTTGACAACTTGACATATTATGAGGGTAAAAAGGCGGTCTGCTCAATTTTTACACTTAAAGATTTGCAAAGACTTGGTGCCGACCAAGAAGATGTCAAAGTTTATACCAATGATCTAGTCAAAATTAAAGGTGTTGAACTTTCTATTTTGGGAATTGAATACAAAAAAAATTATTTCAAATTTAGTTTACGTTCAAATGGCTTAAACACTGTTAATTTTGCAACTAGGATGGGTGGTGGTGGACATGTTTGTGCGTCTGCTTTTGAAACAGAAATTTCTTTGAAAGAACTAAAAAAACTGATGCCAAAATGGATAAAGGGGATTGTGAATGGAAAATAATTTTGTTGGGAGAGATAAAAGCGGTATTGTGCTTGTAAATAAACCAACAGGAATTTCATCCAACAAAGTTGTCAACATTGTCAAACATTCTTTAAAAGCAAAAAAATGTGGACATTTGGGGACTTTGGACCTTGAGGGTTCTGGGCTTTTGCCAGTGACTGTCAATAATGCAACAAAACTTTTTGACTTTTTTTTAAACAAAACCAAGACATACGAGACTGTGTTTGTTTTTGGATTTGAAACTGATACTCTTGACACTTCAGGGGAAATTATCAAACAAAAAGAATGTCACATTGAAAGAAGAGATGTTGAAAAAGCAATAAAAGAAATGATTGGAAGATATGACCAAATGCCTCCAATATATTCAGCAAAAAAGGTTGGTGGAAAGGTTGCTTATAAAGAAGCTCGAAAGGGACAGACCATTGAATTAAAACCTAAAACTGTTGAAATTTTTGATTTTAAACTTCTTGAGCAGGTTGATGAGAATGTTTTTAAGTTTTTGGTTGAATGTTCAAGTGGAACCTACATCAGAAGTTTGTGTCGAGATTTGGCGGGAAAACTGTCAACCTATGGTAGTATGCAATGCATACTACGCACAAAATGTGGAATGTTTAATTTGAAAGAGGCTTATTCTTTGGAAGACATTGAAAATGGCAAATTTGACATGATTTCATGTGAAGAAGTCTTTGATTATGAAAATCTCTTTGTTTCAAGTGAAGAATCTTCAAAACTTCTAAATGGTCAAATTTTGAAAATCAAAAAAGAAAACGGAAAATATAAAATTTATGACGATATTGGATTTGTTGGAATTGGCGAAATTCAGAACGGACAATTGAAACTGACATTAAGATTTTAAGGAGGCAATATGGGGAAAGTTCTGTTTGGACCTGCTGGAAACAGTTTGTCATTTTATGAACAGGGACATAAATCAACCATGGAAACTGCAAAGTGGTTGACAGAGCAAGGGAAAGGAAAGTTTGAAAACGGTCTTGACTTGTTTGAATATAGTTTTGGACAAGGTTACAGAATGAAAACTGAACTTGCAGAGCAGATTGGAGAAGAGTTCAAAAAATATGGGATTGAGATTTCTCTCCATGCTCCATATTTTATCAACTTTGCAAATCCAGACCCTGTTATGTTCGAAAAATCACTGGGATATATCAAAACAGGCATAAAATTTATGCATGCATTTGGTGCAAAAAGAATGGTTTTCCATCCTGCTTCTTGTGGAAAAGAAACAAGAGATAATGCCGTAAAGCTCATGACGCAAAGATTTAAAGAATTTATGCCTGAAATTGAGAAAGAACTCGGACAGGGTATGTATATTTGTCCAGAAACTATGGGAAAAACAATGCAAATTGGCACTTGGAAAGAAATTATTGATCTTTGCACGATTTCTGAAAAACTTATGCCAACTTTTGATTTTGGACACATCAATGCTTTGACTCAAGGGACATTGAAAGCGAAAGTGGATTATCAAAGAATCTTTGATTATTCATTTGAGAAATTGGGAGAAGACAGAACGCGAAACGCTCATGTTCATTTTTCAAAAATTGAATACGGTCCAAAGGGCGAAATTAGGCATTTAACTTTTGATGATAATGTTTATGGGCCTGAATTTGAACCTTTCTGTGATTGTTTGATTGATAATAACTTAAATTGTCATGTTATTTGTGAATCAAATGGAACTATGGCTGAAGATAGTGTGATAATGAAAAATATTTATTTAAATAAGTGTAAAAATAATAAATAGCTTAAATTATGGAGATATGATGGATAGCAGTGTAATTGAATTAGGCAGAAGAGTTAATAATGAAAAAAATCATAATTGGGAAATTGTGGACTTGGAAAACTTCAAAATGACAAAACCTATTGTTTTGATTTTGGGCGGTTTGGGGACATTTCGAAGCAGTCAAGCAAATGGCTATTGTAAAATTGTTAAAAGTTTGCTTGGAACTTTTAATGAAGATGCTGATGTCATTTCAATCAAATATTCCAATCAATATTCAGTCAGAGAAACATCAGTATTTTTAAGGAATATTGTTGACAAACTTTTCATGCCGTTGATTTCTGCAGATGGGAAGAAAATAGAAACAACAGAAGCGGCAAAGAACTTGAGAAATATAACTATCTTTTCGCACTGCTATGGCTCTTTTGTTGCAAAAGTTATTGGAGACTTGGTAACAGAGAAAATGATAGAATTGAAATATTCAAAACCTGAAAGGAAAAAAATATTGGAACAAATTTTTCTTGTTTCATATGCAAGTTACACAGATAATAAGGATCTACCTTTTAAGACTTTGGATATAACATCACCGGAAGACAATGCAGACGGAATGTTTTTGTGGGCAATAGGTCAAGAAGAATGGAATGATTTGAAAAAGGATATGAATAATGTTGATATCTCTCCAGATGACGTAAAAGAAATGAAAATGCTTGTGCCTGATGAAAATGGAAATTTTCACACATACAAAAGTTTTGAGAATAAAGAAAGATGTTATGTTTATAGAAAAGGAAATGGTCTTTATTTAGTTCCCACTCACTTACATAAGAAAGACAGATATGACCACTCAATGCTCGAGATAAAAAGAGGTGATGATTGGAAACCTCACGCCAATGCTTCTTTGGCAGGTGATTATGCTTCAAAGTGCTTGGCTTGTGCATTATGTCATAGTGTGGCAACATCAATACTTAACAATAAACAAAAGGAATTGGTCCAAGTTGATTTAAACACATTGAAAGAAGAGTTGGAAAATATTGTTCGTCCATTGAATGGAGAGTATAAAAAATATATTGATATGGGTGACAAAAGCAAATAATTTAAACTTGTATTTTTGGATTATTTAAATCAAATTAGTTGTCAAATTAAATAAAGTATGTTAAAATAAATTTGTTAATAAATTATTTATAGGAGATTGATTATGGTTACAGCAGGAGATTTTAGAAAAGGAACAACTTTTGAAATGGACGGAAATGTTTACAACGTGGTGGACTTTTTGCACGTTAAGCCAGGAAAGGGTTCTCCTTTTGTTAGAGCGAAAATTAAAAATGTTATGACAGGACAAGTTCAGGAAACAACTTTCAATCCATCTGACAAGTTCCAAGATGCAGTCATTGAAAAGAAAGAAATGCTTTATCTTTACAACGATGGCGACCTTTATTATTTTATGGATAATGAAACATATGAACAAATGCCATTGAATAAAGATGCTGTTGCAGATGCTTTGAATTTTGTTACTGAGAATATGCCAACAACAATGTATATGTATAAAGGCGTTCCATTTGCAGTTTATCCACCAACATTTGTTGAACTTGAAGTTGTGGACACAGAACCAGGAATTCAAGGGGACACATCAAAGGCTTCTTTGAAACCAGCAACTCTTTCAACAGGCTATGTAATTCGTGTTCCACTTTTTGTCAACACAGGTGACATCATTAGAGTTGACACAAGAGATGGTTCATACATGGAAAAAGTCAAGTAATAAAGCAATTTAGGGGAGAGATAATGAATAGCAGCAAAGGATTAGTAAAGCAAATTTTGACGATTATTTTTGCAGTCGCATTGTTATCTGCTTTCGTTGGGTTTGTTGGTTTAATCTTATTAAACTTTAGATTCGAATCATATTATTATAACGTTAATGGTGGTGGGGACCCATTTTTATCACAAACTGGACTAGAATCCAAGTTCAGAACTTGCTTTATTGTTTTGATTTCTTTAATGTTGTTGAGTTTGGTTTTAGTTAGCTTGTCTATGATTTTGCAGTGCATAAAATATAAAAATTCAAAACAAGAAAAAATTATCAAAATTTTGAATATTATTTCTATGTCTATAGTTATAGTTTGTGTAATCATTGCTTTTGCTTTTCTCATTGTTTTGTTTGATTACATTAAAAAAGAGGATCTAAGTTTTTATTATACTAATCCTATAACCAGTCTTATTCAATCATGTTATGAATCTCTTTTATCACAATCGCTTTCAGCATTCTTGCCAATGTTTGTGATGGGATGTTTAGGCTTGGGTTATTTTATTTCTAAAATTATAAAAAGTAAAAATGTTAAAAATCCAGAGGTTGTTTCTGAAAAAGAATAATTAAAAGCATATCAATTTGATATGCTTTTTTGTTTGATTTATTGTTTATAAACTTATTCAAAGTCCTCGTGGTCAACACTTCTTTTGATTTGTTTCAGCCATTTTGTCATGGTGTTGTCTTCAATCAGTGCCTTGAGAAGTCCTGGTTTGATTTTTTCAAGTTTAAGGACATATGAAATGAGAGCCATCATATAATCAAAATCTTTGTCTTTCATTGTGATTTTGCGGAGTGCATTGATGTCATCTCCAACAAGCAAAATCTTTTCTGGGTTTTTAATTTCAAAATCTTTGAAATCGTCAACGAATGCTTTTACATCTTCATCATAAACGACATAAGGTTTTTGCAAAACTACATTGTCCATTGGCAAATCTGTTGACCAATTTCCTGCATCTTCTTTATTTTTCAATATTTTCAGATGCTTGATTATTTTGTCATAGATTTTTGCTTTTCTCTGTTCTTTAACAAAGCAAGGGTAGCACATACCCTTATATTTTTCATCCGCACCAATGCTGATTTCATCTCCTTCTGTGCAAATGAGTCCACGGACAAATCTTGCATTCATTGTTGCTTTTCTGCCACATTCGCAAATGCTCTTAATTTCTGACAAACTGTCACAGATTTCGACAAGACGTTTACTTCCTTCAAAAAGTTCGCCCTTGAAGTTTGTCATAAGTCCGTAACATAAAACAGGAACTTTGGTTGTTAAATTTCTGAGTTGCTCAATTTGTTTTTTTGTGCAGAATTGACATTCGTCAACAATGACAACATCAATTTTGCTGAGTTCATTTTCTTTTTCAAAAAATTTCTCAAGGTTTTCATCAGATGAAAAGGCATAACATGGAGCACTCAAACCTATTCTTGAAACCACTTCATTTTCTTTGTATCTTGTGTCGATTTTAGGCTTCATCAAAAGAACATTCATGCCCTTTTGCATATAATTGAATCTGCACATCAAGGCAGAAGCAGTTTTGGAAGAACCCATTGCACCATATTTGAAATATAATTTTCCCATTCACAAACTCCTTTTCAAATATGATAACAAATTTTGTTATATTCTCAAAATAAAGTTGTAAAGTTTTTTATTTTTGTTTGATTTTTTGATTGTTGAGAAATTTTGTTTGGAAACTTTTTGCGTGATAGTGTATAATCTTATCAGGAGAAAATTACTTGAAAGATTTAAGCTTAATAAGAAATTTCTGCATTATTGCACACATAGATCATGGGAAAAGTACTCTGGCTGACAGATTGATTGAAATGACAGGGACAGTTTCAAAGAGAGATATGCAAAGTCAGATTCTTGACAGCATGGACCTTGAAAGAGAAAAGGGTATCACAATCAAACTTGCTCCGACAAGACTTATCTATGACTTTGAGGGAAAGGAATATACTTTGAATTTGATTGACACGCCAGGTCATGTCGATTTCACCTACGAAGTTTCTCGTTCTCTTGCTGCTTGTGAGGGAGCAATACTTTTGGTTGATGCGTCTCAAGGTGTGGAAGCACAAACATTGGCAAACACATATCTTGCACTTGATAATAATCTTGAAACAGTGCCAGTCATAAACAAAATTGATTTGCCTTCAGCAAGAGTTGAAGAAGTCAAACTTGAAATTGAAGATGTCATTGGCTTTGATGCCGAAGATTGCCCGTGCATTTCAGCAAAAGAAGGGACAAACATTGATCAAGTTTTGAAAGCAATCATAACAAAAATTCCTGCACCAGTTGGAGATGAAACAAAGCCTCTTAAGGCATTGATATTTGACAGTCACTATGACAACTTTAAGGGTGCAATTTGTCTCATTCGAATTTTTGATGGGACTGTCAAGGCGGGTGATAAAATTTTGATGATGCAAACAGGAAAAGTGTTTGAAGTCACTGAAGTTGGAATTTTTGTTCCAAACACAAAACAAGTTGACAGCCTTTCTGCTGGAGATGTTGGTTATATTGCTGCTTCAATCAAAACAATTGCTGATGTCAAAGTGGGCGACACTGTCACATTTGCTGACAATCCTATTGATACTCCGCTTGCTGGATACAAAGAAGTTCAACCTGTGGTTTATTGTGGAATTTTTCCGGTTGATGGAGCAAAATATTATGAACTTAAAGACGGACTTGAAAAATTGAAGTTGAATGATGCAAGTTTGCATTTCACACCTGAAGTTTCGTCTGCTTTGGGCTATGGTTTCAGATGCGGTTTCTTGGGGCTTTTGCATCTTGAAATCATCACTGAAAGATTGGAAAGAGAATTCAATTTGGACATTATTACCACCGCTCCAAGTGTTTCTTATCATGTTTACAAAACAAACGGAGAAATGCTTGAAATCTCAAACCCTTCAAATCTTCCACCAGCAGTTGAAATTGACAGAATTGAAGAACCAATTGTCAAAGTCAACATTTTCACACCACCAGAATTTGTTGGGACAATTATGGAACTTTGTCAAGACAAGCGTGGAATTTATAAAGATATGCAATATCTGGACAAGAAGAGAGTGGAACTTAAATACACTTTGCCTTTGGGCGAAATAATCTATGACTTTTTTGATAGCCTTAAATCAAGAACAAAAGGTTATGCAAGTTTTGACTATGAACTTGCAGGATTTGAACCTGCAGATTTGGTCAGGGTTGATTTGATGCTTAATGGGGAAAAGTGTGATGCTCTTTCACTTATTGTTCACAAAGATAAGGCATATACAAGGGGAAGAGAACTTGCTGAAAGATTGAAGAAAATCATTCCAAGACAATTGTTTGAAGTTCCAATTCAAGCTTGCATTGGAAACAAGATTATCGCCAGAGAAACCATCTCTGCCATGAGAAAAGATGTTCTTGCAAAGTGCTATGGCGGTGACATTACAAGAAAGAGAAAATTGCTAGAGAAGCAGAAGGAAGGCAAAAAGAGAATGAGAAAGATTGGCTCAGTTGAAATTCCTTCTGAGGCTTTCATGAGCATTTTGAAATTAGATGATGAGAAATAAAGATATTTCAATTTATATTCATATACCTTTTTGTGAACAAAAGTGCAATTATTGTGCTTTTAATTCTTTCTGTGCAAGTGATGAAATAAAAGAAAAATACATCAATTTGCTTTGTGATGAAATCAGAAGAAGAAAATGCGACAGGGTTGTTCGAACCATCTATATTGGTGGCGGAACGCCAAGTGTTCTAAATGAAGAGCAAATAAAGAAAATTGTTGGCACTGTGTTTGAAAACTTTGATGTTTATGAAGACGCAGAATTCACAATTGAAGCAAATCCAAATTCAATCACAGAACAACTTCTTCAAACATGGAAAAAATTGAGAATAAACAGATTGAGCATTGGTGTTCAATCTCTTAATGACAAAACCTTAAAAAAAATTGGAAGGTTACATAACAAAAAAATGGCACTTGAAAAAATCAAATTGGCAAGAAAGTATTTTGACAATGTTTCTGCTGATCTGATTGTTGGACTTGAAAATGAAAGCGGAAAAGATTTGTGTGGATATGCGAAACAGTTGCTTGCACTGGGGATTAAGCACATTTCATGTTATCTGGTGGAAGTGTATGAAAATACAAAAATCTTTCAAATGATAAAAGAGAGAAAGTATAAACCACTTGGCGACGATCAAACAATTCAAGCGTTCACCAAACTGTCAAACTATTTGTGTGACAACGGCATGGAGAGATATGAAATAAGCAACTTTGCTTTTTCAGGTTATGAAAGTCATCATAACCTGAATTATTGGGCAAGAAGGGAATACTTAGGCTTTGGACTTTCAGCACATTCTTTTGTTGGCGGAAAAAGGTTTAAAAATGCCGAAAGTTTGAAAGATTATGAACTCGGGAAAATTGAAGAAGAAATTTTGACAAATCAGGAACAAATTGAAGAAATCATCATGCTGGGGCTTCGATGCAATTTGGGAGTTGATTTGTTGGAAGTGAAAAAATTGGGTTATGATTTGACAAAAAATTCTTATTTTGCTGAATATATCGACAAAGGAATTTTGACGCAAAAAGGAGAAAAAGTTTTTCTTAATCAAATTTTTTACCACATCAGTAACACTATCATTGCGAATTTGTTTCAATGAAAATAAGTTGCAATAAATCAAACATTATGATATAATTGCGACATAAAGTTTTAAGTCGGCAAGGAGCAAAAATGTCAAAAATTCAACTTCAAGATTTTGTGAAATATGGGAGATTGTTTGAAATTTATGGCTCTCTTTTAAGCGAAGATAGACAAAAAATCATGACATCATATTTTGAATATAACATGACGCTTGTGGAAATTGCAGAAGAGCGAAAAGTCACAAGGCAGGCTGTGCTTGATGCAATTGACAAATCTTGTGAAAAATTGGACAAGTTTGAAAATGCTTTGCATATGAATGGAACAAAACAAAATCTCGTTTTGAATTTGCGGGAAATCAAAACACTTGCGGACAAAAATTCTCAAAAAGAAATTTCAGAAAAAGTCGATAATATTTTAAGGAAATTATAATGGCACTATTTTCATCATTATCAGAAAAATTTAATCATATCTTTTCAAAACTCACCAAGCGTGGAAAGTTGACCGAACTTGAAATTAAGGAAGCAATGCGTGAAGTCAGAATTGCTCTTTTGGAAGCAGATGTCAACTATATGGTTGCCAAAAAATTTGTTGCTGACACCACAGAAAAAGCGATTGGCGAAGATGTCATGAAAAGTTTGACTCCAGGTCAAATGGTCATCAAAATTGTCAAAGACGAACTTACAAAACTCATTTCTTCTGACAATCAGAAATTGCAAATCGCTTCAAATCCACCAACTGTCATCATGATGTGTGGTTTGCAGGGTGCTGGAAAGACAACCATGTGTGGAAAACTTGCATATCACTTGAAAAAGAGTGGGAAGAAACCACTTCTTGTTGCATGCGACATCTACAGACCTGCTGCAATCAACCAGTTGCAAGTTGTTGGAAAAACTGCAAATGTTGAAGTTTTTGAAAGGGGAACTCAAAACCCTGTAAAGACTGCAAAACAATCAATTGAACACGCAAAAAAACAAGGTTACGATGTTGTAATCATCGACACAGCTGGACGTCTTCACATCAATCAAGAGTTGATGCAAGAGCTCAAAGACATCAAGAAAGAAGTTAAGCCAACTGAAATTTTGCTTGTTGTTGATGCCATGACTGGACAAGATGCCGTGACAATTGCAGAGAGCTTTAACAATGATTTGGACATCACAGGTGTTGTGCTTACAAAACTTGATGGAGACACTCGTGGTGGCGCTGCGCTTTCAATCAAGGCGATAACTGGAAAACCAATCAAGTTCTCAGGTGTTGGGGAGAAGATAGGCGACCTTGAACCTTTTTATCCAGACAGAATTGCCAGCAGAATATTGGGCATGGGAGATGTTCTTTCTTTGATTGAAAAGGCTCAAGAAGCTGTGACAGAGGAAGAGGCAAAGAAATTAGAAGCGAAGTTTAGAGAAAATTCTTTCACATTTGAGGACTATTTGACACAAATGGAAAGTCTGAAAAAAATGGGAAACATCAATGATTTGATTGGTATGATTCCTGGTATGGCTTCCAAAATGAAAGGTGTCAACATTGACGAAAAACAACTTGCAGTCAACAAAGCAATCATTCAAAGTATGACAAAAGAAGAAAGACTCAATCCAGAAATCATCAAGGCAAGCAGAAGAAAACGCATTGCAGAAGGTAGTGGAACAACAATCCAACAAGTCAACACTCTTTTGAAACAATTTGAGCAATCAAAAGAAATGATGAAACAACTGAAGAACAAAAAAGGTTTTAGACGAATGTTTTAAAGACACTGATATTAAAGTGTCTTTTTTATTAAAAATAAATTTTTATGGCAAAAACACTTTACAAGTTTGATTTTGTGTGATATAATGTAAGGCGAAAATGCTTTACAAATTGTTGAAGCAAATTTAACATAAGGAGAAGAAAAATGGCTGTTAAAATTAGATTGACAAGATTGGGAGATAAGAAAGCACCTTTCTATCGTGTTGTTGTTGCTGATAGCAAAAGCCCAAGAGATGGAAAATACATCGATTTGCTTGGAACATACAATCCTTTGACAAATCCAGCAGAAATCAAAATTGACAACGAAAAAGCTCAAAAATGGCTCAAAAATGGAGCTCTTCCAACAGAAACTGCTAAATCAATTTTGGTTAAGAGCGGTGCTATTCAACAAGAAAACAAATAATTTGATAAACAGAAACAATATTTTTGTTTTAAATGAAAAGTTCATCGACAAGATGAAAAATCAGTAATTTAAGGAGAACTTTATGGACGAATTATTGACATTCCTCGTTAAAACATTAGTTGAAGATGAAAACAGTGTTTCTGTTGAAAAAGAGGAAGATGAGAAGACAATAACATATCGTGTTAAAGTTGCAAGTTCTGACCTTGGAAAAATCATAGGTAAGAATGGAAAAACTGCCACAAGCATAAGAACAATCATGAGATCTGTTGCATCAAAAACTCACAAAAAAGTTTTTGTGAAGTTTGAGGACTGATATGCAATTTGTTTGTGTTGGAAAAATCATTAAACCGCAGGGTATCAAGGGGGAAGTTAAAATACTTCCTTTGATTGATATTCCTGCGATTTTTAATGGTAAACATGCGCTTTACATTGAAAAGCAAGAGACGCCGTTCAAGACTGCAACATACAGACTTGGATATGCTTATGTTTTGTTTGAAGAAATACCAGACAGAAACACAGCAGAAAAATATCGTAATAAAAAAGTTTACATCACAAGGGAAGAATTTGACAAAATATCTGTCGACGATTTCTTGATTGAAGATTTGGTCGGAACATTGATTTTTGACGAAAATAACGAACTTATTGGTCAAATTATGGATGTGACCGACTATGGCTTTGATGACATTTTGATAATCAAAGAAAATGACCATATGTATGAAGTTCCTTTCAAGAAAGCAATATTCAAAAAAGATGGAAAGAGAATCTACGCTATAAGAAGCGAATATAACGGAGCAAAGGTAAGTCAAGAATGAGAATTGATATTCTAACATTGTTTCCAGAAGCATTTTCTCCACTCAAAACCAGCATTTTGGCAAGAGCGACGGAAAGTGGAATTTTGGAAATAAACATTGTCAATATCAGAGATTTTTCCAAGGATAAGCACAAAAAATGTGATGATTATCCTTTTGGTGGCGGGGCAGGGATGCTGATGTCTGTCCAGCCTTTGTTTGATGCAATAAATTCTGTTTTAACAAAAGATGCAAAGATAATCTTCCCTTCACCAATTGGAAAGACTTTCAACACAAACAAAGCAAAAGAGTTGTCAACATTTCAGCATTTGATTTTTGTTTGTGGACACTATGAGGGTGTTGATGAAAGAATCTTTCAATTGTTTGACATAGAACAAATTTCAATGGGTGATTACATTCTGACTGGTGGAGAACTTCCTGCAATGGTGATTATTGATAGTCTTGCAAGATTTGTTGGTGGTGTCATTTCAAAGGAAAGTTTGGAAAGTGAAAGTTTTTCAAATGGGTTGTTGGAGTATCCTCAATACACAAGACCTCAAGAATTTATGGGGTTAAGGGTTCCAGATGTGCTGGTTTCTGGCAATCATCAGGAAGTTGAAAAATGGAGAAAAGAACAAAGTATCAAACGAACTAAACAGTTGAGAAAAGATTTGCTCGATGATGTTGAATAATACCATATGTATTGTAGTATGCAATGCATAATACACAAAATATAGGAGAATTATGAAGATTAATTGGTTTCCTGGACACATGAATAAGGCACTTAAAGATATAAGTGAACAACTCAAAAAAGTTGATGTTGTGACTTATATTCTTGATGCACGCATTCCATTATCTTCATTAAACCCATCTTTAAATCAACTCACACAAAACAAACCGATCTTGTATGTTTTCAACAAGATTGATATGGCAGACGAAAATAAAATTAAATCCTTATTGCCACAATTCAAAACTCAGACAAGCGATTATATTTTGTTCAATAGTACAGCATCTGGTAAATCTGATTTGATTATCAACAAAATCAAGGGGCTTGCAAAGAACAAAATTGAGAAATATAAAAGCAAAGGTGTCAAACCAAGCATTAGAACCATGGTTGTTGGCATTCCAAATTGTGGGAAGAGCACGCTTGTCAACAATTTGTGCAAAAAGGCAAAAACGATTACTGGTGATAAGGCGGGAGTGACAAAACACGGTCTTTGGCTTCCTATTGGTGATTGCATTGAAGTCTATGACACTCCAGGGACTTTATATCCAAATATTGCTGACCAAGAAGTTGCAAAAAAATTGGCTTATGTTGGCAGTGTCAGAGATGAAATATTGGATTTTGTTGAACTTGCAGAACAACTTCTTTCTCTTTTGACAAATCTATATCCTGAAAATATTAAAAACAGATATAATGGAGAGACAACACTTGAAGGTGTTGCGAAAGTAAGGAAATACGTCAAAAATGGTGGAGAAGTTGACATGGAAAGAACTGCAAAAAGTGTTGTTGATGATTTCAGAAAAGGTCGTTTAGGGAAAATGACAATAGATTGATTTTAAATGATTATTGGTTATATAAAAATAATCATTTTTTAATTTTATTGAGGAATTATGAAAAAAGAGAATAAAGATATTTCAAAGGTGAAGAACAAAATCGAGGGAAACAAAGGCGAGATAAGGGCTGTTCAATTTTTAAAGAAAGAAAAATATAAAATCCTTCAGACGAATTATAAAAACAGGATTGGTGAAATTGACATCATTGCAGAAAAGGACAACGTTATTGTCTTTGTTGAAGTTAAAAATCGTTCAACCTTTGCTTTTGGAAGACCTATTGAAGCAGTTACTTTGCACAAACAAAATCAAATCAAAAGGGTTGCAGAAATTTATTTGATGATGAAAAATATGTATAATCATGATGTCAGATTTGATGTTATTGAAATTTGTGACGATTTCATTAATCACATGAAAAATGCTTTTGACTAGTTTTTTACTATATTTACTTAATTATTAAAAAATTGAAAAAAATTTGTAAAAACACTTGTTTTTGTGTGTTAGGTTGTGCTATAATCAAAAAGACTTCGGGTGTTCCGCTGGGTTTTTACTTTATGAGCATCATGTCGAAAATCTGAAAAAAGGAGATAAGTCATGGCTAATATTATTGACCAATTGGAAAGAGAAAGCATGAAAGATTCTATCCCTGAATTCGCCATCGGTGACACTGTTAAGGTTACTGTCAAAATCAAAGAAGGCGACAAGGAAAGATTGCAAGCTTTTGAAGGTGTTGTTATTGCCAGAAAGAATGGTGGAATCAGAGAAACTTTCACTGTAAGAAAAATTTCTTATGGTGTTGGTGTTGAAAAGACATTCCCAGTTCATTCACCAAAAATTGCTACTATTGAAGTGGTAAGAAAAGGTAAACCAAGAAGAGCTAAACTCTATTATGTAAGAGACCTCACTGGTAAAGCAGCAAAAGTTAAATCTGCAGAAAACAAATAGTTCAATTAAGAGAGATCTTTCTCTCTTTTTTGTTATATAAAATAAATGTTAATTAAAAATTATGTAGTTATATGAAAAAAAGTTCATAAATTCGCATTATCTTTTTTAATCTGCTTTTGCGAGTTTTCTTTTTCGTCTCCATTCATGATAGATACTCTCAGTTTTGTAATCTTTATCTTTAAGATACAAAAGTTTTTGAATTAAATAAATCAGATACATTAAAACCAAGAAGATCAAAACAACTGATATTGTATATATCCAATTTATGGTAAACCAACCATATTTTGCTCGTTCGCCAATATACAAAAATTCAAACGGAACGCCATCTGAGTTGTATATATAGAAATAATTTATTGAATAACCTAAAACATCATTGAAATAAGAATTTAGAATGATGGCAGGAATTAAAAGCAAAACAAGAACCCCAATTCCACTAAGATATGATTTGAAATCTATGCGAACAATTTTCAAAAGAACAGCATACAACGCACCTAAAACAATAAAAATGTGTCCCCAAATATACGCTTGTGCACGAATACTTGCTATTGTTGTATAATTTTCCAAACTATCTGCAAAAACAAGTGACGCATATGCAGCAAGCAAATTTAATGTCCATGAAATTGAAGTTGCAATCTTACTTCGAAATACAAGTGCTATAAAGACCATTATATTTCCAAAATGGCAAACTTGCAAAGGTATAATTTCTGGATCAAAACCACTATTTACAAAGATGTCAATGTTTCTCATAATGAGAATTCCAAGTGAAATACAGCCTATCACTATGCCCACTATGTATCTTGTTTTATAACTCGTTTTTCTCAGAGAAAAATACAGAATTAAAATCGCCACAATTGGTGCCAACATTAAAACAAAATGCCAAAATGACCACATTTCAAATTTCATTTCACAAACTCCTTTATCTTATTGATATCACAAATTTTTAATATTATTTTGTCGTCAATAAATACATTATTATAATAACATATTTTTGTCTACTTTGCATACCTTTTCGCAAAATTATATCTTTATTTTTTTATAAAAAAGATATTTCTTAATCTATAGTTTTTGAAACTAATTAAAAAAGAGTTTTACTATAAAAAGTAGAACTCCTTTTCTTATTTTTTTCTGCTAGTTTTAAAAGGCTTTAACCTTCATGGATTTTTCTTTTATTTATTTTTATTATTTCATTCTAAGTTTTTCCAATTCTTCTTTGGTTGTGGCAGAGACTCTGTAACTTTCTTTTGCTTTTGAGATGGATTTGTTTCTTATGAATTTATCTCTCGTGTTTTTGATTTCTTCGACGGCTAGTTTACTGTTAAAGGCACACAATTCTGCATAAAACCAGGAGATTCCCATTTTGACATAATATGCATCTGACTTTATTTCTCTAATTTGTGCCAAGATTTCGATTAATTTTTCTGTTTTAAGAAAGTTCTTCATGAAACCAATTATTCCAACTCTAATTTCAAATTCTTTGTCACTCTTTAGGAGTTTGGAAAAGAATTGAAACGATTTTTCACCTTTTAATTTTTTTAATGCTCCAGTGCAATCACAGGTTGCCCAATTGTCGATGTAAGGCAAGATGTTTTCAAGGTATTCAAGTTGTTCATCTTCTGTCTTGAAGCATCCAGCACAATAGATGTACAACATGATTTCTTCATGAGTTAAGTTTTCATCAAATTCAATATATTCGGGTTCAATTTCCTTTGCAAATTTCTGCAGTCTTGGAAGTCGAACTCCGATAATTGGATAGCGGGTGCGTATGAATTTTTTATTAAACTCTGCGTATTTTAAATCAGAATTGTCTTTTAAAAACTTTTTTACGTTTATCATAGAAATACCTTTATAAGTTTGGAATTTTATTATTCTCTTCGTAAACTTTCAACAGGGTCGAGTTTTGCTGCTTTGCTTGCTGGATAAAGTCCTGCCAACATACTGATTACAATTGAAACTCCGAGTGCAATTGCAAAATACCACCAACGGTAACTTATTGGGGCAAGACCTATTGTGTAGGTGAGAACTAACCAAACAACCAAAGTTAATATCAAGTTGAAGATGATTCCAAAAATTCCGCTTAGCACGCCGACCAAGAAACTTTCCGAAGTGAAAATTCGTTTGATATCCTTTCTTCTTGCACCGATTGACTTGAGAACTCCGATTTCTTTTGTTCTTTCAGTTACGCTCATGTAGAGAACAACCAAAATCATCATTGCAGAAACAAAGAGTGAAATGCAGGAGATCACAACAAGTGAAGTCCCAATTATGCTTGACATACTGTTGAACATTCCAGCAAGTTGATCTTCGATAGAGCCTGTGTATCCTTCTGTTGTTGCGAGATAGTCATTGATTGCGTTTGTCACAGTTTCAGAAGGGGTTTGAATGTAGAGGGAGGTTGGTGCGAAATAATCACCGACTCCTTTTTCTTCAAAAATGGAACGGATATAGTCATAATCAACATACATAACAAGGAAATTTGACATTACTGATGTGTCCATAATTCCGCAAATTGTGTCTTGTTTTTCTATGACAGTGCCAGGATCTGATTGAGATGTTTTGAAGGTGAAGGATATTTCAACTTCTTTTCCAACTGCTGAGCCGTCCTCAAACAAACTGCTGATGCCTTTTGAAAACATAAATCCACCAGTTGAAGTTCCCATCTCACCTTCAATCACATTGCTGTCACTGTAATATGGTGGTGTGGAGTAGAGATATATGATTGAAAGTGAGACATAGTCTGCTTCAGGGTCATCTTTGCTTTGAAAATAATCTCCACTTGGACTGTAATAAACTTTTGCACCTGTCGCAACGGTCATCATGCTGAAACCTTCAGTTACATTATCTTCAGTGACTTGAAAGTCATAATTGTTTTCTGATAAGTATGCATTGATATTTTCGATTAAGGTTTCTTTTTCTCCATCATCAAAGAAATTTGGCATCATCATGCTTGAAATGTCACCGCTACCTTTTTTTGAAATTGTCACAATTGTAGGGTCGGAATATGATTTCATGGTGTTGTTGATATAGTCTGTGATTCCAGAACTGAAACTCATCATCAAAATCAAGCTTCCAATTCCAATTGCAACTCCAAATGCCATTAAAAAATTTTTTACACGACTTGCCCACATATTATGAAAAGAAAGTCTTATTGCGGACCACATAGAAAGGTTTTGTTTATCTTTTGAATTTTTTGATTTTTTGTTTTTCTTAGATACACTTTCTGTCGTTGTCTCAGGAGTTTCTTCTTGTAATTTGAATTCTGCGTTTTTGTTTCTCTTGTAATTTTTGTTAATTTTGTCATCAACAATTCTGCCATCGGAAATCTCAACAACACGAGAAGAGATTGAAGCGACTTTCTCGGAGTGGGTTACCATGATAACCAATTTTCCGCTGTCTGCAATTTCTTTCAAGATTTCCAAAATTTGCATTGAAGTTCCGCTGTCCAAAGCGCCAGTTGGCTCATCTGCAATTATGATTTCAGGGTCATTAATCAAAGCTCTGGCAATTGCCACTCTTTGTTTTTGCCCTCCAGAAAGTTGAGTTGGTTTCTTTTTCAGTTGGTTTTCAAGACCTACTCTTTTTAGAATTTCTGTTGCTTTTGCAACTTTCTCTTTTTCTCCAACATTTGAAAGTGTGAGGGCAAGGGTGACATTATCCAAAATTGACAAATGAGAAATCAAATTAAATGATTGAAAAACAAAACCGACTTTGTTTTTGCGATATTTGTCGAGTTCCTTTTCTGATAATTTACTCAAATCTTCTCCACCAGCAATGATGGAGCCAGTATAGTCTGAATCAAGTCCGCCAATAAGATTCATAAGGGTAGATTTTCCACTTCCACTTTCACCGACAATAGAGACAAGTTCTCCTTTGTCAAATTCAACATTAATGTTATAGAGTGCCTGAAAAGTTTCCTTGTTTGATAACTTATATTTTTTATTGACATTAATAAGTTTCAATTCTTTATCCATCTTTGCTCCTTTATGTTTTATGTAATGAAAAATTGCTTTTTAATATAAAATTTATTCATTTTTCTGAAAGGTGTTTCATAATTAGTTGCTTATTTATAATACCATAGTGAAGATAAATAATCAAATAAATAAAAATTATAATTTATTTTGTAATTTAATAAACCATGTGTTATAATAACAAAAATTTTTGGGAGATAAGTGGCAATGGAAATTTTTGTTGATAGCCTATATGATGCTGTCCTGGACTGCCTTAAGGTTGTTCCAGTTCTTTTTCTTGCTTATCTTCTCGTTTCTTATCTTTCACATGACCACAGTCACAAATTCAGCAGGTTTCTTTCGAAAAATAAAAAGACAAGTGTTCTATATGCTTCATTTCTGGGTTGTGTTCCGCAGTGTGGATTTTCATCAGTTATAGCAGATTTATATTCTGGAAGAACGGTTTCTTTGGGAACTCTTGTAGCAGTGTTTGTTGCGACCTCTGATGAAGCAATTCCAATCATGATTTCTAATGTGGATCAAATTCTTTCAATGTTGCTTCTCATTGGTGTAAAAATCGCACTCGCAATTTTTTGGGGCTATTTGATTGATTTGACGATTGGAGCAATCAGAAAATCTAAAAAGAAAGAGGTTGTGCCAAATGTTGCTGGTGTTCCAGTGACTGAAATGGGGACTCATGAAATTGCAATAGATGCTGACGCAGATCATGAGCACTCACATGAAGAACATCACGAGCACGAACATTCTTATGGACATATTCATGAATGTGGACATATTCATTCAAATAGATGTGCGTCAGATTGTGGACATGAACATGGTTGTTGTGCAAACAACATCTTTCTTGATGCCTTCATGCACACTTTCAACATCATAATATACATTTTTGTTGCAACTTTTATAATCAATATGATTATCAAATACAATGATATAACAGTCCTTCAAAATTTGCTTACAACAAATATGTATTTCCAAGTTTTGATTGCAAGTTTGATTGGTTTGATTCCAAATTGTGCTTCCTCTGTTTTGCTTGTTGAATTGTTTATTTATGGAACACTTTCTTTTCCAGCCTTAGTTGCAGGACTTACTGCAGGTGCAGGGGTAGGACTTGTCATTTTGTTCACAAGAAACAAAAAGCATATGCTTGAAAACTTTGGCATTCTTGCATTACAATACGCGATTGGTGTCATTTCAGGAATGTTTTTAACAATCTTTTTTTGAAAATGAATTGAAATTAAAAAACACCATCAAAATCGAAGGTGTTTTTTTGTTGCATAAGCTGCTTTGTGGTTGAAAAATACAAGCAGGTTTAGACTGTTTTTGACATTAACCATGCAAGCCGTTTGCTTGTCTTTCCATGTTTTCGACAACAATGTCTTGAATGTCACCAAGTGAGTCACAATATTCCAAAACTTTCCATGGTGTGTTTGTGTGAAAATGAATTTTGATAAGTTCATCATCTCCAACAACAAGCAAACAATCTCCTTCAATGTTGTCTGTGATGTATTGTCTGATTTTTTCATCAGACAAATTTTTTCCTTCAATCAAAAGTTGTGTGTCAAATTTGTATTCAATCATTTTTTCTTCCCTTCCTTTGTTTTTAGTTTTGATTGTAAAAATCAAACGCTTTCATGATTTCTTCCAAGTCTTCTGTTGGATTTAAAGCCTCTTCAAAATCGAAACCACTTTCACTTACAGGCAAATCTTTCAAAGTTTTTGGTTCTTTTTTGATGGTAGAAATATGGACTTCTTTTGGAGGTTCGTGCCCTTTTTTATAGTCCTGCATTTTGTTAAGAAGCAGGCGCATGCTGTCGTTTTCTGAGTAGATAGGTTGAGTGATGACAGAAGCTTTCTCAAGTTTGTCTTTATAATCATGAATGATGTTTGAAAATTCATAAAGCAAGTTCATAAAGTCCTGATTTCTTTTCAGTTCTGGAAACTTTAATGACAGTTCTTTGAGCAACAATTCCAATTTGTCCATAATCAGTTTATAGTATGTTTTTGAGCCTTCTTCTTGGAATTTTTTTGCTTTTTCAATGGCATTAAGAGCAGTCATGATGTTTTTTTCTTTGTTTTCAATTTCAAAGCGTTCATTTTTCATATCCAAAACTTTCTTCTCAGAATCCAAAGCTTTAAGTTTTTCTTCCATGAGTTTTGCTTCATAATTTGCTTTCATTCTTTGAATATAACTGTCTACTTCTGATTTTTTATAGCCATCGGTTTCCTGTGAAAACATACCTACTTTCTCCATTTTTTGTCATAAAATATTTCTACAACTAATAATACCAAAAACAGAGATATAAAAGCAATAAAAATAGACAATGTTATAAAATTTTTTATCAGCAAAAGAGCAAGAATAGTCACGAAAATTAGCGAATAAGCAAATATGAGATGAAAGTTTTGTTCGGTGAAAATGAAGGTGAAAATAGATGCCAAAATGAATGCCAATGAGATGAAAAATGGGGAGTAATTGTAAGTTTCTGTAAACAAAAAAAGATATCCGGCAAGTCCAATAAACAGAAGCAAAAAACCTATATAAAGGACACTGTCAAGTTTAAAGAAAAAGCCTTTGACAATTTGAAACAGCCCAAGAGAGATGCAAAAGTTATAGAACCAAAGGTCTGGAATTTTTAGGGAGTAAAATGCGAAAAAGGTTGCGACAGCAAAGCATAAAAAAAGAAAAATCGCCGTTATTTTCAACAGCAGACTTTTCTTAATTCCAAACATTCTTCCTTTCATGGAATTATTATGTTTATAATTTTATGTTTTAAACTTGTAATCAATTGTTTTGCAAATCTGATTTAAAAGTCTGACTTCACTATTTCCATAATTTTGTCAAAACTGTCTTCACTTTTCTTTTTGGTTATGGTGTTGTATAAGATTATTGCAAGTCCAAGAATTATGAAAATAACGCTTAACAATTGTGAAATTCTGATTGAACCTAAATACAAACTATCAGTTCTTAACCCTTCAATGAACATTCTTCCGATGCCATAGAGAATGAGATAATATGAAGCAATCATTCCATTTCTTTTGAATTTGACTTTGTAGAGTAAAAGCATTAAAATTGCAAAAGAAATAAAATTCCACAAACTTTCATAGAAAAATGTTGCCAAGTGCCAGCCACTTCCACCACAGGTGCAGTCAGGTTGTGTGCAGTGGTCAATGTAAACTCCAAATGGGAACCATTGCCAACTTGGATTTTCAATTGGGTAACCATAGGCTTCTTGATTGAAGAAGTTTCCCCAACGTCCAAGTGCTTGAGCGCAAATAAGGGCAGGGGCGATGATGTCAATCAAGGCAAAGAAGTTTTTCTTGTGGATAAGGCAATAAAGCAGAACTGCCAATGCTCCACCAATTAAACCGCCGTAGAATCCAAGTCCGCCTTCCCAAATTTTGAAGATATCCCAAAAGTTTGTGTAATATTCCAATCTAAACAAAACATAGTAAAGTCTTGCACCAATAATGGCAAAAGGAATGACATAGCAAGCAAGCGTCACTATATCTTCAATTTTGAAACCTCTCTTTTTTGCGACTAGACAAGTGATGACAATGCCTAAAAGATAAGAGAGGGCACTGGTGATTCCGTAGAAATTCACTCTCCAACCAAACAGGTCAAAACCACTTGGTATTGAAAGAATTATGTTGCTCATTATACCTCCAGTTGAATGGGCGAGGTTGCTCTTAAAATCATTATTAAGTATAAAAATTTAGACATATAAAGTCAAACAAAAAACAAAGCGTTCTTATGAATTCATAAAAACGCCTATTTGCAATGACAATTGTTTGTGCGATGAATCTTATAACTCAATCTTTTTTGAAACTTTGTATACAGCTGAAACATACATTTGGTCAAACATATCTGATTCGTCTAGGGTTGTGAAAATTGTTGTGTGTTTGTGTTCTCCACCGGCCTTGGCCAAAAGCATAAGTTGTTTAATTATGTCAACAGCATTTTCTGTGTGTCCCATGAGAACTTTTGTGTTTGTTTTGAATGCGAAATCAATATCGTTTGCCAAGGTGGTTATATCCTGCACAAACAAGGCAACTCTCAAACCTTGTTGTTGCAAACGTTTGATGTGCTCAATGACCATGAGCATTGTTTCATATGCGGAGAGTGGACGATCTTTGTAATTGAGAATGAACATATTGTTGAATCCCAAACTTTTGATTGCTTCCTGGTCTTCAAACATCACATTTGGAATGATTCCCAAAGTGATTATCTTGTTTTCATTGAGTTTCTTAAGCAAATTTTTGAATTTGTCAATGTTATCAATGAACTTGCCTTGTTTCAACATATATCTGCTTCCCAAAACAATTTCGTTATTCTCAAAAACAAGTTTTTGGGTTGGAACAGTCTGTTCATATTCGTTTGTGATGTCTTGATAGTTTTGATAATTTTGGAAGTTGAGATATTCAATGCTGTCAAGTATGTAATCTTTTTCCTCATTCATAATGACTGCAGTTCCGACAACATAGTCATAAGGCTTAAGTCTTGTGTCCATGTTCTTTTTAACCAAAACAAAACCTTTTTTCTCGGAATTATGTTGGTTGTAGAAGAAAAATTCTTTTTCGTTTCTTTCGCAAAGTATCCCTTTAACTTTGATTGGAAAGAGTTTCTTTTTAATCACATCATCTTCCATTTGTCTGAAGGTGACAACTTTTTGCAAACGATTTGTTCCTCTTTGTTGGTTAGACTTCAAGGAATAGTCCTTTCCCGTGATTTGAGAAAGCTCTGCCAAAATGCCTTCAATGTTGCTGAGTTCTTTATATGGTCGGCCTTGTCTGAGAGGAATTGGTTTCAAATCTTCTCCAGAAATGATTTTGTTCATGACAATAGAGATATGGTCATTTCTCTTTAATGTGGTAGGGGAATTGTCGCCAAAAACTCTTGCAAGAGCTCTGAGTTCATAAATTCCCAAAGACTCAATAAGTGATAAACAATCTTGTTGAGCCTTTGTCAGATTGTTAAATTCGTAAGCATTTTGTTTTGCCATAAATTGCTCCTTTCTCGTTTCGTAAAATTAAAAAATCTTCAAAATACGTTGTTATTATATCACATTTCGACACGAAATACAAATAAAACCCAACAAAAGCAAAAAAAATTCAAAATAACAAAAATTATCAAAAGTTTCAAAATTAGATTGCATATCACACAAGATGTTGTGTATTATGCAATTATTCAAGCACTAAACCACCATCTATATACAAGGTTTGACCGGTGATGAAAGATGCTTTATCACTTGACAAAAACGCAACTGCGTTTGCAACGTCATCTGTTGTTCCAAGTCTTTTGAGAGGGGTAATTTCACAAAATTCATCTTTTTCTTCTTGTGAAAGATTGTTGTTCATTTTTGTGTCGATGAAGCCAGGTGCAACAACATTTATTCTCACATCAAGATTTCCAAGTTCGCTTGCCAATGATTTGCACAAGCCGGAAAGTCCACTTTTTGTTGCTGTGTAAACACTTTCACAGGAACAGCCGTTTTTGTTGACGAAAGAACCAATCAAAACTATGTCTGCAGGGTTCTTGTTTATTGTGCGCTTTGTGAATTCTCTTATGCATCTGATTGCAGATTTGATGTTTACTTCAAACAGATTGTCGATTTCTTCATCGGACACATCAAAAATCAGTTGCCTTTTTTGGGCGACTCCTGAACAAAAAACCAAAGTATCCCAATATTTGAAGTCATGTTCCATTTCTTCAAACACCTTCTTAATTTGTGCAGGTTGACATAAATCAAGTTTATAACTTTTGATTTCAACGTTTTTCTTGTTTTCAATTTCTTTTTCAAAATCAACTTGATTTGAGTTGTATGTAAGTGCCAAATTAAATCCTTCTTGAGCCATATGTTTTGCAGTTTCAAGTCCGATATCACTTGAAGCACCAATGATTATTGCTGTTTTCTTTATCATTTTAATCCTCCAATTTTTATTTTGTTATTGACATTATAACATAGATTGCATTAGGAAAATAGTTCTTTTTTCAAGAACCTAAAATTGATGACAACTTTCTGAAGGTTGTTTATTAACAAAACAATGTCTAAAAAGAGAAACTCTTGTTTTTATTAATCTTCAAAAAAACAAAGCGGAAAAGCTGACAGATTATGATTCAGCAATCCATGCAAGACCGATTGCTGGGCCAACGTGTGCAGCATTAACTGGACCCACTTCACCTTCATAAACTTCAATTTTATTTTTGTCTGGGCGTTTTGCGAGATATTCATAAACAAATTTCTTTAGCATTTCAAAAAATTTTGTGTTGGCAATATGAATAATGAACAATCTTTTTATTTTTTCAGGGATAGAAGCAATAAGGTCTTTCATTGCTTTTTGAAGACCAATGCTTTTCTTGTCGGATAATATCCCTTGTTTAAAGGTGATTATTGGTTTAATTTTCAAAATTGAACCTATTGTGGCGGTGACTTTTCCAATTCTTCCACCTTTTGCGAGATATTCCAAAGTGTCAGGAATGAAAGAAACTGCACTGTTTGGAATAAGGCTTTCAATACGTTTGATGATTTCTTCACAAGTGGCACCGGCATTTCTCATGTTAACCGCTTCCATTACATATCCCAAAACTGTTTGGGTGTTTCCTTGTGAATCAATCACATAAACTTTGCTTGGATCTTTGCATTGGTCTTTTGCAAGGCAAGCAACACTATAAGTGCCAGAAAGGGTGCTGCTGATTGTGAAAACAATGACTTCATCTCCCTTATCAATGGCTTTTTCATATTCTTCAATGAAAGTTTCCAAAGAAGGTTGGCTTGTTTTTGGAAAAACTTTTGTCTTTGTGAAATCTTCAAAAAAGGCATCATATGTTCCAGGATACCCTTCATCAAACTCTTGGTCTTTGTATAAAACTCTAAGTGGAATAACAGTTATATCATTTGCTTCAGCATATTCTTTTGGAGTATATGCCGTACTATCAACGATGATTTTAATCATAATTTTCTCCTTAATGGTCCATTTTGGACTTTTCTTATTTTAGCATACAAAATTTTCTTTTCCAAATGATTTTTACATGTTTCATCACTTTGTGTATGCGCGAATTTTGACGAATGACAAAACCCTCAATTTGTTGACTTACTTTGTTTTATATGTTATATTTAAACATAATATTCAAAAAGCGGAGGCATTAAATGGAAGAAAACTTATCAAACGAAATTGATATAAGAAGACAAAAAATCGAAGAACTCAAGAAAATGGGAGAAATTCCATACAAAGAGAAGTTTGAAAGAACTTGCACAATCAAAGAAGCAAGAGAAAAATTGGGCGAACATGTCAAAATTGCTGGCCGTATCATTTTTCGTCGTATAATGGGAAAGTTTGGTTTCTGCCAAATCAGAGATATCTATGACAAAATTCAAATCTCAGTTGGAAGAAATGAGTTTTCAGAAGAAGACTATAATTTCTACAAAAAGATGATTGATATTGGTGACTTTATTGGAGTTGAAGGGGAAGTCTATCAAACACAAACTGGCGAAATCACAGTTAAGGCAGAAAAAGTTGTTTTGCTTTCAAAAACACTTCGTCCGCTTCCAGAAAAATTCCACGGAATTGCAGACACTGAGATTAAATATCGTCAGCGTTATCTTGACCTTATCACAAATGAAGACAGCAGAAAGATTTTCTTAACAAGAAGCAAGGTTGTTTCATTTATCAGAAGATATTTGGAAGACAATGGTTTCATTGAAGTTGAAACTCCAATCTTGCAGACAAGTGTTTCTGGTGCGAGTGCAAAACCTTTCTTCACACATCATAATGCTTTGGACATTGAATGTAACTTGAGAATTGCAACAGAGTGTCATTTGAAGCAATGTATCGGTGCAGGAATTGACAGAGTTTTTGAACTTGGAAAAGACTTCAGAAACGAAGGAATGGACCCATCTCACCTTCAAGAATTCACTCAGGTTGAGTGGTATGCTTCTTATTGGAACTTTGAAGACAACATCAAATTCTTCCAAACAATGCTGACGAGTCTTATGCAAGAATGTTTGGGAACAACAAAAATCAACTATCAGGGGCAGGAGATTGACTTTGGTGGGCAATGGCCAAGAATTGATTATGTTGCAAGAATGAGAGAACTTTTGGGTTGTGATTTTCTTTCAATTGATAATGTTGACGAGTTGAAAAAGATTGTTGTTGACAGAGGACTTTTTGGTTATACAGAACTTGAAGAGTGCAAGACTGTCAGAACCCTTATTGATTATGTTTATAAGCGTAAAATTCGTGCTGACATTGTCAATCCAACAATTCTTTACAACTATCCAGCATCTCTCATTCCTCTTGCCAGAAGAAATGATAAAGATGAAAGAATTATTGATGTTTTCCAAGTGGTAGCAGGTGGAGCTGAACTTGTTAAGGCATATTCTGAGCTTGTTGATCCAATCACTCAAAGAAGAACATTGGAACTTCAACTTGAAGAAAAGAAGGCTGGCGATGAGGAGACTATGGACGTTGATGAAGATTTCTTGCTTGCAATGGAACATGGTATGCCACCAATTTCAGGTCTAGGTTTTGGAATTGACAGATTCTTGCAATTCATTTTCGATTGTCCAAACATCAGAGATGTTGTGCTTTTCCCATTGATGAAATAACAAAAGAGGTTGTGCGATGATAGATAGCAAAAGTGTTGTAAGCGGGCTTGATAAAATGATTGAAAATCCAAGATGCGAACTTGAGCATAGAACTCCTTTTGAACTTTTGGTTGCAGTCATTTTGTCTGCTCAATGCACTGATAAGAGAGTCAATCAGGTGACAAATGAACTTTTCAAAACTCACAACAAACCACAAGATTTTGTGGATATTTCACAAGAAGAATTGGAAGAGAAGATTCATTCTTGTGGGTTCTATCACAACAAAGCAAAATCAATCAAGTCTGCAAGCCAAGACATCATAAGCAGATTTGGCGGGAAGGTTCCTGACAATTTTGACGACCTTTTGATACTTGCGGGTGTTGGAAGAAAAACAGCAAATGTTGTTATGGCTGTGGCTTTTGGTGGAGATAATTTTGCAGTGGACACTCATGTGCTTAGAGTTTCCAATCGTTTGGGACTTGTAGACACCAAAGATCCAAACAAATGCGAAGAAAAATTATGCAAGATTTTTCCAAAAAGTGAATGGTCAAAATTGCATTATCAAATGGTTTTGTTTGGAAGATATGTATGCAAGGCAATGAAGCCAGATTGTGAAAACTGTGTCTTTAATGCAAATTGTCCAAGTTCACGCATAGGCGTTCCGCCGGAAGACTTAAAAACAAAGAAAGATGCAAAAACAAAAAAATAGGAGAGTTTATGTTTCTTGACAGAGTTAAAATCTCAATAAAAGCAGGAAACGGTGGCAAAGGTTCCACCTCTTTTTTGCGTACCGCTCAAACTGCCAATGGTGGTCCAGATGGTGGTGATGGTGGAAAGGGTGGAGATGTGATTTTCAAGGCCACTAATGACTTGAACACGTTGTATAGTTTTAGATTCAAAAAGAAATTTGTCGCTGAAAATGGCGAAGATGGACATCAAAAGAATCAGACCGGAAAGAGTGGAAAAGATGAAATCATTCTTGTTCCAACTGGAACAGTTTTAATCAATCCCAAAACGGACAAAATCATTGCTGATTTGAATGAAGATGGGGCTGTCTTTGTAGCTCTGAAAGGTGGTGTTGGTGGACATGGAAATGCTTACTATAAGTCTTCAATCAAACAAGCACCAACATTTTCTCAACTTGGAGAAACAACTTCACCAAAAGAAGTGATTTTGGAACTTAAAACCATTGCTGATGTTGGATTGGTGGGCTTTCCAAATGTTGGAAAATCTACACTTTTGTCAGTCATTTCAAACGCAAATCCAAAGATTGCGAACTATCCTTTCACAACAATATATCCAAATTTGGGCGTATGTGAAGTCTTGGGAGAAACCTTTGTTGTTGCAGACATTCCTGGACTTATTGAAGGAGCAAGTGAAGGGACTGGTCTTGGACATTATTTCTTGAAGCACGTTGAGCGTGTCAGACTTATCGTTCACTTGATTGACATATCAGAAAGTGAAGGAAGAAGTGCTGTTGAAGATTACAAAATCATCAATGATGAACTTGGAAAATATAACAAAGAACTTCTCAAAACAAAACAAATTGTGGTCTTTTCTAAGTGTGATTTGCTTGATAAAGAAGAACTAAAACAAAAAATAGACAATTTCACAAAGACTTTGAATGTTTCTGATTATATTTGCATTTCTTCATACACTAGAGAGGGTGTTGAAACCTTAAAAAAGAAGATTTTGGAAAACCTGAAGAAAATTCCAAAGAAACAGGCTCTTGCAATTGAAGAGTTTGACTTTGACAAAAAGGACTTTTCTTCTATTGAAATCACCAGACATGATGATGGCAGTTTTGAAGTTTCTGGGGGAAGAATTGAGAACTTGGCAAGAGGTGTTGTGATTTCTGATCAAATGTCTTTTGCTTATTTCCAAAACAAACTCAAAGAAATGGGTGTCATTGATATGCTTAAGGAAAAAGGACTGAAAGAGGGCGACACTGTTGTGATTAAGGATATTTCATTTGAATACATTGAATAATTGCGTATTACACTTTAGATTGTTGTGTTATGCAACATAATACACAATATATTGTGATTAAATTAAAAGGATTTGATATGATAACAACAAAACAAAGAGCGTATTTGAGAGGTCTTGGAAATGCACTTGACCCAGTTATGCAGATTGGAAAAGATGGCATTTCTGAAAATGTCCTTAATGGAGTCAACTTGCTTTTGGAAGCAAGAGAACTTGTCAAAATCAAAATGCTCAAAAATTGTGACTATGAAATTAAAGATTTGGCAAATGAAATTGCACAAAAAACGAGTGCTGAAGTGGTGCAAGTGATTGGCAATATTTTCATTTTATACAAAAAATCAACTCGAAAAGATTTCAAACACATTCAGTTGCCTTAATTTGTCGTGTTGACATCGACAACATGAAACAGATGCAACTGTTTATTCATTGTTTATTTTTTTTACTATGTGATTTTATGCTATGCAATTGTTTTTATAGAATTTCGCTTTCGGTCTTGACATTGAAATATGGATTGAATTGTGAAATAAGAGCAAAAATCACCAATATCGATGCAACGACACAATAATAGATTGTCATTCTGATAAACAAACTGCTTAAGATAAGGATGATGGCGGAGAACAGATAGCCCTTTGTCCTTTTTTTATTGAACGAATAGGCGACAAAGTCTTTGAATGCAAGTTTCTTTTCTTTTTTATATTGATGGGTTATTTCAGGGAAACAATCATAGAATTTGTAAAGTTTTTCATAGGTGGCATAGATGTCCAAAATCAAAAATTTTTCATTAAAATTTTGGCAAAATGCACTGAGCCCTTTGTCCGTTATTTCCTTGCAACAAATGACAATTTTTGTTGCTTTTTCTTTTTTGACACTGTTGTAGATATTCATAAATCTTGGGATTGACATTCCTTCAAAAGAAACATCAACATAAAGCAGAGTTTTCACTTTTTCTTCGACATGGTTAATCACAATGTATTTCTTGTGTTTTGTTATGTTTTTGTGCTTTTTTGAAGCAAGTTTGACGAAAAATTCCATTGGATCAGTTTGGCAGGCTAAGGACAAGAACATATTTTCAGCATCTTCTTTTTCTTTCATTTTCAAACCGGTTTTGTTTTGCTTATTTCTCTGCACGCAGAAAATGATGAGATAGATTAGACTTGTCAGTATGAATGTGAGAAGAACGGACAGCCACAATTTTTTTATGAAATATCTTATCCAAACAAAGCAAAAAAGATAGATAAGTGTAAACTTCAGAATTTCTTGAAATATAAGATTAATCTTTCTCATGGCAGAAATTTTTGACAATTTTATCTTTTTTAATCAAGCACAGATTAAAAAATTGTTTGACAAAAAATGTTTGTGCTGTTAAAATTTAAATATGATAAACATTAAGGAACTTGTATCCATTTTGCAAGACAACAAAATCAAAAATGTTTCGGTTTACAATCTTTCAACTTCTGAAGAAGAAAAGTTTGTAATTCTTTCTACGTCCAACAAAATTGCTGACAGCAAAAAGGTTGCAGACATTCTTGCTGAGAAATATGACTACACGGAAAAAATTGAAGGATATTTCAAAGGTGAGTGGATTGTTTTTGACTTTCCGCATGTGACACTTCATATCTTTCTGCAAAAGGTCAGAGAAAAGTATAATTTGGACAAACTTTATAAACCAAAGAAGATTTCTATTTGATGCGATTAAACTAAAAAAATATCGAAATTTTTAAAAACAAAGTATTTTGCTTTGTTTTTTTTGTTTTTTAGGTTATAATCACTCTAGGTGAACTTATGATTGATATTTGCTTTGTTTGCACAGGAAACACATGTCGGTCGGTTATGGCTGAAAGAATTGCAAAAAAACTTTGTAAGGACAGAAAAATCAAAGATGTCAAATTCTCTTCGGCAGGCATCTATGCGAAAGGAGAAAACATCACAGATGGTGCTGTCTTTGCTTTGAAAAAGCTTGGCTATGACGGACGCAAAAGAAAGAGTGTCAAACTTTCAAAAATCAAACCAAACACCATTTATGTAGCTGTTACAGATGCTCACAAAGACTTCATACACTCCAAGAAATGTCTGAGTTTTGAAGATTTGGCGGGGGTAGTGAATGACCCTTATGGGCAAAGCAATGAAGTTTATCTTCAAACAGCAAAACAAATTGAAAACAACATTAATGTCCTGCTTGAAAAAATTGAAAATTTAAGAGGTGCACTATGATTATTATGGCAAGCGACCACAGAGGCTATTTGCTTAAAGAAGAACTTAAGACTTTTTTTAATCAAGAAAACATCATCACAATTGATGTCGGAACATACAGCAAAGAACCTGTTGATTATCCTGATTTTGCCAAACTTGGAATTGAAAAGATCTTGGAAAATAAGAATAATGTCGGCATCTTTATTTGTGGCTCAGGAATTGGCATGAGCATTGCCGCAAACCGAAATCCAAAAATTCGTGCTGCACTTTGTTTGAATACAACCATGGCATCACTTGCAAGAAAAGATAACGATGCAAATGTTTTGTGTTTGCCTGGAAACTTTTTAAAAAAAAGAAAGGCAATCAGCATCGTTAAAGTCTTTTTGACAACAAGTTTTGAAGGTGGTCGTCATGCCAGAAGATTGAAGAAAATCTCAGGAGAAATCAAGGAGGACAAATGATAAATATTATTGTTCCCATTGTTGAGAATGTCGACAAATTTGAGGAATTTGTAAAAAAAGTTAATTCAAAAGATGCAAAAGTTTTTGTTGGAATAAGAGAAAATTTGGCTGCCAAGTTTAATGTTAAGTCAAAGAACGTTGAAGTGCATGTTTACAACTCCAAATCTAACAAAGAAGAAATCATCAATTCTCTCCACTCATGCAATATGGAGAAAGGGAAAATTTTGATTGTTAGACGACCTTTGAAAGATGAAGAATTTTTGTCTTTAACAAAGTCAACAAAGGAAATTGTGACATTAAAAGCCAACAAAAACAAGTTTTCAAGTGCAATCAAGAACTTTATGAGCAAGGTTGTCATGAAGTTCTTTGGATTTAGTTACTTTGAAGACATCTCTGCAATTTGTTATGGCGAGACCATGTTTGACCTTTTGAGTGTTTGTTCAAATCTTTCCATGGCATCTCGTATCAACAAATATGTGGGCGTGGAATTTGAAGAAGTGACAACTTTGGAAAAGCCGGTCAGAAGAGATTACAGCAGACCAAAAAACATCTTTAATCTGCTTTTGGGAATTTTGTTTTTCCTTGGAAGTCTTGCTGGGGGAATTTGTGTTTGTATTTTTGGACCATTGAAAGTGCTGATTGTGATTTTGGTTATTGCTTGGCTCATTATTGCACTGGTTTTGATGTTTATTTCGATTATCAACTTCACACGAACTGTGGCAGTTGGGAAACTGCGTTATGGTCGTGCGGAAGAGATATAAAAATTGGTTTAAAACCAAACAAAAAAGGAGAGTGTGAAATTATGAAAAAAGTAAAACTGGGAATCAATGGATTTGGAAGAATCGGAAGACTTGCTCTTAGAATTGCATCAAAGAGAGACGATGTTGAGGTTGTGGCAATAAATGACCCATTCCTCACAGTTGACTATGCAAAATATCTTTTGGAACATGATTCCATTCATGGACAATTTGATGTGCCTGTGAAAGTTAAGGACGGAAAGCTTTGTGTTGGCAGATCAAAAATTTCTTTCTATGCTGAAAAAGAACCTACTCTCATTCCTTGGAAAGAAGATGCGGTTGATGTCGTTGTTGAATGTACTGGAAAATTCACAGCATATGAAACAGCAAAAGCACATCTTGATGCAGGTGCAAAGAAGGTTGTCGTTTCTGCTCCAGGGAAGAATATGCCTATGTTTGTTATGGGTGTAAATAATGAAACTTACACTCCAGACATGAATGTTGTTTCAAACGCATCATGCACAACAAACTGCCTTGCTCCACTTGCAAAAATCATTCACGATGCATTTGGAATTGAAGAAGGACTCATGAGCACTGTTCACTCAACAACAGCAACACAACTCACAGTTGATGGCCCAAGCAAAAAAGATTGGAGAGGTGGAAGGGCAGCAAGTTACAACATCATTCCATCTTCAACTGGTGCTGCAAAAGCTGTTGGAGAAGTTATTCCTGACCTTAAGGGCAAACTTACTGGAATGAGTTACAGAGTTCCAACTCTTGATGTTTCAGTTGTTGACTTGACTTGCCGTCTTAAAAAACCTACAACTTATGAAAAAATTGTTGATGCAGTTAAAAAAGCAAGCAAAAATGAAATGGCTGGCATTGTTGGTGTGACAGATGAACCTGTTGTTTCAAGTGATTTCATCGGCGACCCAAGAACATGTATTTTTGATGTTACTGCCGGAATTATGCTCAGTCCAACATTTGTCAAACTTGTTGCTTGGTATGACAATGAATGGGGTTATTCAAACAAACTTGTTGACCTTTGTGTTTATATCATGCAAAAGAAATAATTTGACAAAATTGGAGAAAAAAATATGAAACCACAAAGTGAAAGAAAAGAAACTCAGCTTGTTGATTATTGTTTAGATGAAGATAGTGACAGTTTTGATAGAAGAGATTATGAAAACAGGTTGATGCGTAATGCTGTTGAAGATATTAGAAGTCGCTCATATTCTAATGATTGGTGCAATAGAGTCGTTTTACCAGATGAGCTTGATAAGAAACTTGATAAAATCATTGAGAGATAAATTTTTATAAATTTTGAACAAGAAGATAAAAGGAATAAATTATGAAAAATCAATTAAACAGAGATTTGATTGAGGAACTTAATGAAAGCAATAATCCAGAATTTTTGGATAATGTCAATGACAAGATTTATGATTTGATTTCTTGCACAATCAGTGACATATCTTTAAAATCGCCTTTTATCAAAACTGACAAATGTGTTCTTCTTCCTGTCAACGAACTTTACACTGGAGCGGTTTCGCAGTTGTCAGAATTCACATACTTCCTTGGTGTTGAAAATCCTCAAATTGAATTTAATTCCAAGAAAAAAAGCAACTTTTGGAAAAATTTATGGAGAGAATTCAGAGCGTCTTGGAGACTGGGCAAGAAAAAATATAAAAAACAAAAAAACACTCTTTCAACGGATCCTGTTGACAAATATAATTTGAATGATTTCAAACATGACATTGTCAAGGTTATGGCGGATTATTTAAACCAAACCTCTGTGATTTATGAGTACACTTCTCATCTTTCAATTGTTGGAATTGATGATTTTGGAACTAATGTCAGAATCAATATCATTGTCTGCTGTTATGATTCCCGTAAAAACCTCTACAAAATCTATAATCAGCGAAAAAACAAATATTTTGTTGTTGATTTTGGCAACAGGTTTTCTAACATCAGTTACAAAACAAAAACATGTGGGCTTATCTATGTTGACATGATTAAGCTTATAAACATTCTCTATTCAAAGAACTACAACAAAATTCCAAATCAAATCTTAGTGGAAAGTTTGCTTTTTAATTGCCCAAATATTTTGTTTGACAATAATGATGTCTATAAAACTTTTGTCAATGTTGCAAATTACATTCGTCTTGCAAGTCCACAATCTTTCCTTTCAATTTGTGACGGGAGCAAGACAATTTTTCAAGATGAACTCATAACAAAAAACAACTCTCATCTTGATTACAGTAAGATAATCGGTATGCTTGATAATTTTAAGTATTAATCGGCAATGTTGTATATTTTTCGACATTTTGCAAATCCTATATATAGGAGGAGCAAATGAAAGAAATTTGGATGGTTGTTGGTTTTGGTGCCGGACTTGTGACAGGGGCACTTCTCTACAAACATTGTGAAGATGCAAAAAAACTTGTCAACAAGGGTGAAAAAGCCGTAAAAAAAGAAGTTGAAAACTTGAAAGAAGCGGTCAAAAAACCACAAAAGGCAATGAAACAACAAACTAAAACAGAAAACTAAATAAAAAGAGCAGAATCAAATTTTGATCCTGCTTTTTTGTTTATATCTTGACATTTATGTTTGACTTTTTTATTATATTATGTGAGATAAAAATTTAAAGGAAAGTATTTATGATTTTTGTTTTTGATTTGGATGACACACTCTGTGACACAGATGGGTTCAGTGAAAAGTATATTTTGAAATTCATTCAATCTCATAATTTGCCTTACAAACAAATTGCAAAAGATGTCAGATTTGCAGAGGCTAAATTTGATTGGGATTTTGAAACTGCAAACAAATGGTATAAAGAATTTGGTGACGAAATGATGTTGCAATTTCCAACCAAACCAAATGTGACGGAAGTGCTGAACAAATTGCATAAACAGGGACACAAAATTGTCATTGCAACTGCAAGGGCAACCGATTGGCACACAAAACCAGAACAAATCACTTTGCAATGGCTGGAAAACAATCATCTTCCTTATGACAAGGTTTATATCGGAAGAATTGACAAAGAAAGAATTTGCGATGAAGAAAATGCTGATTTCTTTGTTGATGATGATTTGAATATTGTCGCCAAAGTTGATGAATATTTCAAGCAAAGAGGACATGGAAAAACTTTTCTTTCAACGACCAATTACAACAAAAATTTTCCAGTTCTAAGAGGAATTGAAAGAATTAATGGAATTGAAGAGATTTTGAATTTATCAAATGTAAAAACAAGAGATAAACAATAAGATAACAACAAAAAAGCAAGGACATTGACCTTGCTTTTTTCATACTAGGCGAATGCTTCGTTACAATTTGACTGACTGCCTCGCAGTTTTTCAACTCCACCAAAGTTTCCTCATGGCACATCAACCGATCTTCTTAATGATGCTTCCGTCAGGACCTGACATGGTTCGAAGGAGTCAATTGCATAAGACCTTAATTTCACCATCAAAAAACTACGCACATATTCAACCAAATTGCACCTAGGCAAGCGTTCAATCCTGCTGTAGCGGATTGCAGGTTACAGGGCACCGCTAACTCCCCATCTA
>CAMMFF010000005.1:0-96694 GCA_946496065.1 uncultured Clostridia bacterium | reverse complement strand
TCTCTGACGATAAACTTTGCAAAAGACTTTGCTTTGTATCTTTGGTTGTTTTCTTTATATCCCAAAACAGCATTACGAACAACACCTTCATAAACAAAAGGACAAAATGCTTTTTTGAAATATCTTTTGTTCTTTTGACAAACATCACAAATGGTTGCTTCGTTCTCAATTGGTTCATCACACACAAGACATTTGTTTTTGTTGTTGAAAGACAAAACCTTTTCACATTCATCACAATATGGCTTGTTCTGAAAATCAGGTATGTCCTGTCCACAAAATATGCACTTATATTCCTCTGGAAAAATCAAATTTTCACAAAATTTAAGCACTTTCACACATGATTTTTTCAGTTTGTCAGCAAATGAGATTTTCTTTTTATTTTCTTCCATTTTGTCCTCTTAAGTTCTAGTTTAGATTATCACTTTCGCATTTTTAAAGTCAATTTAATTTCATTCAAAATGACTTGTGAAAATAAATTTAAAATTTTTCTGAAAAAACACTTGACACAAACAAATAATTTATATTATACTTACAACGCATTGAATTGCAAATTTGGCCCCGTGGTCAAGCGGTTAAGACACCGCCCTTTCACGGCGGTATCATGGGTTCGAATCCCGTCGGGGTCACCAATAAAATAATCACGAGAACTCTAACTATAAAATTTGTGTTTTACAAAAATATATTTGGAGCTATTGTAAAAAAATAAGGCACATTTTGATTGTGCCTTTTTTAATATTTTATTTATATAATAATATATATGCGTGCGTGTGTGCGTGCATTATAATTTTAATATTTAATTTATCTATCTTTATCAGTTATCTAAATATATATATTATTTAAAAGATGTTATTAAATGTTAATGTTTGGAAGTTTTCTTCCAAAATAATGGAAGTTTTCTTCCAAATGTGATAATAAAAGACACCAATTGAGGTGTCTTTTATTAAAATATTGATTTGCCATCAATTTTTGTTAAAATTTGATTTCCTCTTTCATCAATCTCAAATGTATATCTATCCTTGTTTTCTTTGTATTCTTTTATGTCTTGCTTAGTTCTTTCCCTAATTTCTTTTTCTAACTCTGCAAACTCTTCATCATTCAAACTTAATGGAGCCCCCTCAAGCAAACTAAAGTGTTCAATATAACTATTTATTGCTTTTGGTGTAGCCTTATCTGTTAACTTTGACGTGCATTTCCTTGGATCTATATAATACCATTCTTTATTTGTTGTGTAATATGCCGGTTTATCAAACATCATAACTTTTCAACTCCTTTTTTAAAAAGTCAATCATTGCCTTTGCAAGAGGCGGTTTATATGAACTATTCGTGTGTGCACTTGCAAAAACTTCTGCAAACCACTCCTTAGAATTTTCCTGTAATGAATAGTCACTCACTCCCAATTGATAATTATTATATTTTGTTCTAGCTATTTTGTCAATTTCAACATAAATCCTATCTGCTTCTTCATTAATAACTTTTTCTGCTTCTTTACTGCCTAAATTTTTGAATCTTACATATTGCCTAATATCTTTTTGAAAACGTTTTTCAATGATATTTCTCTCCAAATAATGTCCAAATTCATGTGTAATAACATAATCCGTTTTATTTTCAGCACTTGCACTAAAACCAACTTGAATCTGATGTTTTATTTTGGTGTTCATATCTTCAACATCTTTGACAAGTTTTTTGTTGTAACAAATTTGTGATTGTGTTAAATCTGGATCTATTCTAGCATAACATGCAAAGGTATTATCACTCATTGGATAGTTTCTTATGTGTAACTCATGTTCTGGCTCTTTGCTTAAAAGACCACTATATTTTTTTGAAAGCTTCTCTACTTGTTGAAGGTTTGAATTAAGCAGTTGTTCATTCATTGTGTCAGTTGACTCACACACCATAATATTATAATTTTTTAAACTCTTTGTCAATTTATTTTGTTTTGTGGTTTCTTTATCCTTAAAATAATCACCTAAATTCAGATTTTTGTTTCTAGTAGATTCTGCTATTATTTGTCTAAACCTACTTCCTCTTCCGCCCATTGTTTTCTCCTTTCTTCCATAAATGAATTGATTTGTATTATTTTTTCGTCTGCCTGCAGTTCCTTTGGCAGAACTCCAACGCATATGATTTTTTCTGGATTTAAAATTTGTTTCATTCTGTCAAAACCTGCCAAAAATAACTGTTTCGATTCTTTGTTATGACAACCTGTAGAACACACAGAGACAACTCCACCAGGATCGATACCATCAAAACAATACTCAAACGACTTCTCATCTGACCACTGAATATTTGGAATCACATTGACCCCTTGCTTTTGCCAATAAGCCATGAGCACTTTGTTCCTCCAGCAGTTATACATCTGCTGTGGCTTTGGCATATTGAGATACATTGAAAAGTCTGCACCAATAACTGCGTTAAATTTTTTGAGAAGTTCCACATATGCTCCTGGTTCTCTCCACACACGTTCAAATTGATAATCGTCTATGTAAAAGTGACAGATCTTACTTTCTGGCTGTGTTTCGGTCAGTGCATGATTAAACGGTGTAGCAAGCAGAAACTGACATTTGAGTTGTCCTGGTGAAAATGCCTGGACTTTTGGCATATCAAACTTTCCGACTGTTTCCAAATTGTTTGTGATTGAAAAATTAAAAACATCTTTTCTCATTTTTACCTTCCTTTTTAGAAAATAAAAAATGCATGGCACTTGGTGCTCTTCCACTTCAATTTTGTTATTTAAACTGATTGCATATATTAAACAGGGAATTTCACCCTGGACATTAACACAAATTAACTCTATTAGCCTATCATTTGGAACAAAGGCAATTCTTTGTCTTTAATTTTGTCATATTCCATACGTAGTCTCAAATACACTTCTGTTTTTGGCTGTTGTCCGTTGTTTAACCATCGAGTCACTTGTGATGGTTCAACTCTGAACTTCTCAGCAAAACGAAGCCTGTCCAGTTGATAATATGACATAAGCTTTGACACAATGGTTGAGATTGGTGTCAATTCAACCTGTCCTGTATCTCTATTTAGCTTCATGATTTTACCTCCCTGTTTTAAGTTTTTGTTTCATTTCCTCTAAGCGATTGATTATTTCTTTACATCGTGATTTTAAATCACTAGAATCTGGCTTGTTATATTTGGTTACATTCTTGTAACACTCTTCACACAAACTTCCTACGTGACAAGTCCAACATCCACACAAAAGGCATTTATGAGCTTCAACTATTTCCTCTTCCATCTTTCTTTCCTTTTAGCTCTTTGATTTGTTGGTCGATTGTTTTGTAAACATTTTTATAAAGTGATTTTTGTTTTAATTCTAATTTATAGTCTTGTGAAAACCCTGCTTGATTATCAATGTTTATTTCTAATTGTTTTAAGTTTTCTTTCACTTTTTCAAGTTCTTGAATTGCGAGTTGCCTTTTTTCAATTATAAGTTTGCAATTTTCTTTAAACATTTCTGTAGTTGTTTCGCGTCTGCCAATATGTTTTAAGAGTTCAATCTCTTTGTCTCTTTCAGCAAGTTGTCTAGTTAAATTATCAATCAATTCAGATTGTTGTGCCATTAATGTATTTGGATCATTTATAATCTCTTTTGCTTGTTTAAGTTGTTGTTGTAACCTAGCATTTTCCTGCTGTAGATCCTGGCATTCTTTCTTGTATCTTTGGCATTCTCTACGCAAACCTTTGTTAATCTCTTCAAATCTTACTCGTCTCTCATTGTAGTCTTTTATATCTCTAATTTGCTCTCTTAAGCTTTTACATTCATGTTCGTAATAATCTGCTGATGCCCTTGCCATTGAAAATTGGGAATAAAATATATCTTCCTCCGCTTCAGAACGTTTTTTTAATTCTTCAAATTGGTTCTTAAGCTTGAGATACTTATCGATTATAAAATCTATATTGGGCTTACTAAAATGCATCGTCCCATTTTCATCCAAAGCTGGATATATTCCCAAATCTACATAATCTTGATATTTTAAGTTATCCATAACTACTCCTTTTTTTTATAATTAGCACAACATCCAGGTGGCTTGTCTATATATGCTTTTTCCTTTCAAAACTATCTTTCTCAATAAGTTCTTTCACTTTTACAGCAGTTGAAAAATCATTAAAACTCCAAATGTCAAAGTCGTCACCATCAACTAAACAATAAACATAGTATTTATTAGACTCTAAGTTCTTTCTTACACCAAATTTCATATCTGCTCCTTTTTTAATGCTTTTCCAAAAGCAAAGTAAATCATTTCAATTATGTAATCATTGCAATAGTTATACATCTCTCGTCTCTTTTGTTCGTTGTAAAAAGTGTCTATCCATTCTTTAAGAGTTTTTGTATCACCACAATAACCAATATCTATGCCTTCTTTAAAATTCTCACCATAACAGGTGTATCTAATATTTAAGTTCTTTATTTTAATAACTACCCCCTAAACAGCCTTACGCACTCGTCATAGGCTTTGTAAAAGTTTTCTTCTGTTAAATCCCAATCATTAAGTTTTTCAAATCTATTATTAAGATGTATACTTTCTGATGTTTTGCTTGTATTGATATATAGCCAAGTTAAAATTCCATTTTTATCAAAAAACTCAAAGTTTTTATTTTCCAAAAACTCTTCCCAAGTCAAAAAAGGCAACTGCTCGGTGCGTGTGATATTAGCGTGGTGCAAGTAGTGTTCGGCTTCGGCTTTGGTTTTGTAAAAAGCAGATGGCTCTAAAATATCTATAATATCTTTATCAAACTTATGCTCTTTAATAAATTTTTTAATCGTAGTATAATTAGTCTCAACGCTCCACACACTCTCGCCCTTTTGTATGGCTTTTTCTAGTTCTTTTCGTGTCATTACCCAACTCTCCTTTCAATTATGTATTTATCGTATCCTTCGACTTTTTCATCCGATGGTCTGATTGTTTCAAACAGTGTAGCACCCAAGGCTTTTACAGTAGACTTATTAAACATTCGAGGTGTCAAGATTGAATATGGAGCAAAATTGCCATATTTCTCCAAAGCAACACTCCAGGCTCTTTGTTTTGTCTTTTCATATATAACTGAATATTGGAATTTTCCACTTGGACATTCACCATATCGAAATAATATGAAGTATTGATTGAATCTCTCTTTTTGATTATTTTTCTTCTTCACTTTTGCCCCCTTATTTGCATTTGCACAATCGCTAGCGACCTACGGTCGCAATTTGTTTTTATTTAAGTATTAATTCTCTATTCGAGTCTTAAACTAAAATAAAAATTTGTCTCTATATAATCAATTTGCTAAGCGGTTTTTGATATATATTGCCAAGTCGGTTCCGTTCTGTCATTCTGTTTCGTGAAAATTTATCTAAATCAGAGTAAGTCTATAATCTGAAGAATTTTTCTATTTATAGTTTGCCATTTAGCACAAAACAGGCACAATTTTGTGACTGTTTTTGTATCTAAAATGGCATAACCTCATCGGATAATTCTTCAGATTTATTATCGACTTTCTCTGACTTAGATTTCTTCTCTTCTTCATCTTTTTTTTTAGATAAATTTTCACTTTTCAGAGAAGCACGTGCACGTTCATCTGACATATAAAGTGACTCCCAAGGCTTCAACTCAATTGGTTTATCTTTCGGCTTATATGCCTCTCTAAATGCTCGAGAACGATATACAACCTCGTTTGAGCACGGCATATATACACAATCTTTATCACCTGAATCAACTGAAGAAATAACTGCACCTGTTTCTGTATTTGAATGTATTTTATAATTGAACTTTAAAAAACCACATTTCCTTATATAGCTCTCAAGTTTATCCATAAACTGTGAAAACAACATTGACTCGCTAACTCTCATTTTATTAACAAAATGTTCTTTAAATTTTCTATGTATCCATTTCAAAAATCGTGGTTTTAACAACTCTTCTTTTCCATTAAAAGTTCGTATTTCTCCAACTACTCGGCGGAAATCTATATACACATTTGATTGGTCTTGCTCACAACCAAAAAATGTAAACTCCCCAAAGTGTCGAGCAAACTTACAAAAGTCTGTCACATCTGTTGCTCCGCCCTCATTCTTTGCTCTATCACCTTTCATTTCCATTGTTATTTGTGCTCCAATTTCATCATAAACGCCTGCTAGTTTATATGGTGCTCTTTCTTCCTGCTTCAAAACTGATGAACGAAGGTCATATGAAAACTTTTTATATCTCTTTGAATATGCTGGTATGTTCGTTCCCCAACATGGAACTCCACCAGATTGAACATAGAAGTTATATGCGTCTATAATCTCTTTTTGGTCAGCATTTGGTTTGAAATCTTTATCACGCATTTTGGCAAACAATTTCCAAACTTGATATTGAAGTTCTCTCCAATTTTCTTTTGCTACTTCATGAGAAATATACATTGCGTCTGCTGACTTGCCAGTACCTGGTGCTCCTGAATACAAGCTGAAAGATGATTGATTATTCAATGCAAATTCTATCTTTGCATTCATTCGATTTACAAACCACATAAATCTGACAAAATGAATATTTGCAATAACAAAGAAAAATATTAAAGGTATAAGTGATAAATAATACCACAAATTTTCATAATTCTTATATATGGTCGGTCCGACAATCATTGCAGTCAGAGTCAACCAGAAAAACCAAATTAATACTGGACGATAATATGCTATCCTGTCACTTAATGGCAGTTTATACTCTTTAATTCGAGTTCCGATAATCTCTTTTGATTTTCGTTTGTTTTTGCTCATATTCTTCCTCTTAATTTGGTTTTGTTTTTGTTTAAGGTTAAAGTTTATTCTTGTCAGCCAACAACAGATTCAACAGCGTTGGCATATTGTGAAAAGACTGTTGATTCTACATCTTCTTCAGGTGTTGTTTCTTCTGGAGTCTTATTCTCTTCCTCTGTCTGTTCTGTGTTATCTTTGTTTTGGAAATACTCAACACCTTTTGTAATTCCTACAGTCAAACCTGCACCCACAGCAACACAGCAGATTCCAATGCCTAAAGCTTTCCAGTTGAAACCTTTCTTCTTAGCCATATCCCCTATTTCCCCTTTTGTTTAATTTGACCGTCAGTTCCTCATGCAGAACTTCCAGCCATGCAAAGTTGAGAAGCTAAGGAGTTTATTCGATTTTTGTGTAAGAAAAAATTGCGAATTTATCATTTCTCTTCTCAACTTTTTAAGTGGACTTTTCCCTTACTCTTTTCTTTCGTCCACTTTGGTTTGTTGTTGTGCAGTTTTTGTTCTCACTCCCAGGTTATCTATTGCCATCAACCTGTCCATATAGTAGTCATTGGCAAAAATATAGACTACATGACCACATCACAACAACAATGGTGGTGGGTTGGTTTTTGGTCTTGTTTTATCCCACCAGTCTGACCGTCCTGCCAAGTTTATACTCTGATAGCAGTTTGCTGAGAGTGTAACGGTGACAGGATTTGAACCTGCTCCTTTGTATAAACAATACAACCCTCGTCCTTTTGAGTTACACCGCCATGAAGGGAACTGCTTGTCCCCTTAATTATTGTTTAATAGCTTTTAATATTATCGTTTCGTCCGAAACATTATAACTGAGTACATATTTTTCATTTTCACATGTTACAGTTCCATCTTTATTGTCAACAAATTGATAGTCATATCCTTTGTACAAAACTGTAAAGCTATTATCAATTGCATTATATAAAATCAGCCCTTCAAGTTTTGTTTTTCCGTCCTCTTTAATTGAACTTATTAAATATTTCCCATTGTCCAACGACATAAAATTATCTAATGTTATATTTGAATTATTAATCTTTTCAATCTCTCCATTTGTAGAACTATATAGCAATATCCCATAGTTAGAACTCCCTATTAAAATATCACCATTATCTAATTGTCTAAAATCTTTCCATTGATATCCGCTAGAATAAATTTGGGTAATTGTTTTTTCTTGTGAGTTATAAAGCCAAACGCCAGCCTGTAAAGAATTACCATCACTAATTAAGCAATTGCCATTAGTTAACTCAAAAATATTTGTAAATTTATATTTAGTATCATATATCTTAGTAACTTCTGTAGTACTGCAATCAAAAAGTAATAATCCTTGATTTTTGCTACTATTACTACTTATTAAACAATTACCATTTGAAAGTTCAATACAATTAACCCAATCATAACCTTCATCATATATTTTCGTAATACTTTTGTTTTGATAATCAAACAACAGAATTCCAAGACTGTATGTAGTAATAGACGGATTTGATGTAATTATATAATTCCCATTACTTAATTTTGTAAATTTAGTCCAGCTATAACCAGAATTATATACTTTTGTTATTTCGTGAGTATTTGAATTAAAATATAAAATACCAGTTGCTGCTGTATTACCACTTGTAGATGTAATAATACAACCTCCGTCATCTAATGTTAAAAATGTATTCCAAAGATCTCCTCCTGTATATGCGACAGTAACTTTTTTTTCAATGCTAGAAAAATACAAAATCTTCTTCTTACCTGATCCATCTTGAACCTTGTCTGTTATTAAGCAACCATCTTTTACTGGAGTAATGTATTTAAAATTTCCATCGCTTGAATAGACTTTATTTATGGTTTGTTGTTCATTGTTATAAAACAATATCCCTGTGTTTGAAACATCTGAAGCTCCGATTATTACTCCACTTCCCACTGAACAAAATGTATCCCATCCGTAGCCTTCATTAAACAACTTCATTGCTTTATTGCCTTCAAAATCAATTAAATATACACCAGTGGTCTCTTCATCTAAAGACGAAACTAACTGATTACCATCTTCTAAGTTATAAACACATAACTCTCCTTTTAAATTTAAAGAAGCAATATCAACAACCTTTTCTTCTGGCACATAATTCACACCATCATCAAAACCATTTTGATAACCCTCTTCTCTGCCTTCGTCTTTGGCATTTTCCAAGTCTTCTTCTGTGTAGCCAACATTAACTGTTAAACCTTCTTCGTATCCCTCTTGACGTCCTTCTTCTTTGGCATCAGCAACTTTTTGCTCCATCTGAGTGTTTGCCAAGGCAATACCTCCAGCAAGACCTCCAACACCAAAAATTCCAGCTGTTATTAATGCTCCAATAATTTTTCCTTTCTTTGCCATAATTTTTCTCCTTTATTAAAATTTTGTTTTAAACTAAATAGAACACATTTGGTGAAAACTCAATTATTAAGTTAACCAGTGAAAATCTATAACTATTCACAACGACACTTCCTCTATCACCTAGCAGGTTCTCTGATACTTCTATTATCAAATTCAGATTGGAGTCTAACTGATAGGTAAGATTAAAATCTTTCTCTTCTGTCCCACCATCTTTTGTTGTCCAAATCTTGTCTCCACTATAGAAATAACTTGTTGGTGAATATTGTCCAAAATCTTTCTGAACTAATGAGATATTGGATTGAGTGTTTATGTTTTTAATTTCAATCTCTGACACATAACAACCAGTAACATAACTCAAATCAATGCTCTCACTAAGCCCTAAATCTGTTATTTGATATTGTCTTGTCTCAGTGTTGATTTGTGAACTATAGAAGCCACTAGGACTTGCTTGTATTGTCAAACTTGATATGTAAAGAACCCCGCCTGCTATATCTTCAACCTTGCTGTCAAATTCCCAGTCCATTGACATATCGCCATCGTACATCTCTATTCCCAAATTTGCCATTGCTGTGTCTGGCAATGTGTAGCCTAAGCAATCTAACAGTGTTGTTCCTTGTGCATAGTAACCACTATCTAACACAGTGTAACTTTGTGAAGTGCCAGCTCTCAGTTCCAAATGAACAAGCTCAACATAGTCAGCGTGAAAACTTGTATTTTCATTGACGATATAACTTGACGTATCAACTATCTCATCATTAACTTTCCAACCATTAAATTGAATACCTTCAGGCATTTCAATTTCTATTGGATTAAGTTTTGACCCTGTCGCTACCACTTGATATTCATAAAGTTCATCTCCAATGAAATAAGCAACAACATTTTCACTATCATTTGTTATTTCTGATGAAACAATCTTCCCATCTTGAACATAACCTGTTTCTTCAATAGTAATAACAAATGTATTTTTGTTAAACCAATAATTCCAATATTTAACAGCTTGACTTCCACCTTCTGTATAAATCTCAATAAAAGTAGAGTTAGTATAGAAAGCAAAATTAATAAATAACGAATCATTTTCCAACAATTGTTGTTTATTATCATAAAAAGAATACGAATATCGTGCTTGTATATAATTTGAGGAAAAATTTAATGTTTTTGTTGGTACATCATTGACATAAAGACCATAAACTTTTCCTTTCTCAAGTGAAATTACATCATCTGTCATTATTTGTGCGGTATATAAATCATCACTATTTTGAGTCAATTCCAAATTTTGAATTTTAAAAGTTACATCATCAACTTCTACAGTATTAGTATCAAAAATCCCAGTTATTACTCCGTATATACCACCACTTGCAGAGTAATAAAAATTTAATTCAATACCTGCATAAAATGTAAAACATAATATTGCAATTCCTAAAATAGTTCCAACAAATATTTTGCCTTGAGGGAATTTTATACAAGCCCATATAATTACAACAATAGCAACCACAGCAAGTGCAACATACCAAAATGTTGGATTAAAAAGAATATCAAACATTTTGCACCTCCGTTTTTACAACTTCGCCATCTATTACTTGTTGCGTGTAACATTCATATATTGAAAATTTATTTAAATTTGAATTAGTATCAAAGCCATAGAACTTTATATTTAACTCACTCAACTTATCTAAATCAATACATATTGAAAGTGAAATATCATCAGAATATTGGCTGTAATAATCTACAAAAGAATCCTTAAGAGATAATAAGCAATAGCCTTCCGCTATATTTATATAATCAAAATCATAGATATCACAATCAATGATTGTTCTCCCAATAAAATAGTCATCTTCTGCATAATCGTTCGAAATATTAAATGTACTACTACCTTGGACACAATTAAATAAACTTTGGCTTGCCTTTTGTATCCCATCAGCATGTTTTCTTACATAAATTGAATAGTATGAACTAATATCAGTGATTACTTTTGTCGTATCTTCAATTGGTTGATTATCATATGTACCTAAATTCTCATCATAAGCATAGTAATCAAAAATGTTACCAAATTCAAAAACAGCAGCAGACTGTGTGCCATTTGATATACTACCCATCGCGTTATACAATAATTGAGCAAAATAGGAATAATCATATAACAAATAATCACTATCTTTATACCAACAATAAATAGCTGGACTATAATAATCTGCATCTATATCAAGCTCTTGACTATAATCTGAAGGATTTCTATTTTCTCTATATGATGATTTAAATTTCATAAGAAATAAATCTTTATCTAGTTGAATCCTAAAATATGAACCATCACCTACAGGATTTGTTGATAGAATTGTTGTATCATAATCATTTCCAGATGCATAATTATAAAAACTTGTTGTGTCTCCTGGTACATATGAATAAAACAAATTTCTATCATAATAATTCCCAAGTGCACCCCAATGATGATCAGACTCAATTGAAGTATTAACAAGATTTAAATTAATTTTATCATCTATAGAGTTAGCAACATATTGCAAACCTTGTGAATAAAAAGCATTCCTATCTTCATCTAAAAGATAATTAAACTTTATTTCAAAGCATTCATATCCATTCTTGTTCTCATTTGAATAATACTCTACCTCTATAAAATATTTTGTATCAGAACCATCTTCAAGAGTTTGTAAACCAACTTCATATGTGTTTACAACTTGCTTAACCTCTCCGTACAAAACCACATATACATACCAAACATCAATAAAAGCACATGCTAGAAATAAAATAGCACATAGCACTATTAATAATGTTTTTCCTTTACCTAAACTTTTTGTAGCCATCTCACTACCTCCACAGAGATTTAATTACTTGAAAAGCCATAATTGAGTTATCTGCATCTGCCATAAATATTCCTGTAAATCCAAAGATGTCCAACACTTTTGCCAACCATCTGCTTGCTATTGCCAGCCATTCCATCAACATTGCTAAAAAGTCAAACATGTAGCCAGCAAGTGACAAGACTATTGATCCAAAGAATATTGTTCCAATCAAAATCGCTCCAATAATGATTAACCATTTAATCCACTTTTTCATTTGCTAAATTCTCCCATCAAAATTCTTTGCTCCAAGTCTAACCATGATTGGTCAAATTTTGCATTCGGTTTTTTCTCTCTAATGTAATTCAAAATTTTAATGTAAAGAACTTCACCCTTTATTTTTTTACAATCAGATGGACTGCACATATCAAAGTAAAACAAAAGCGGAGGATCTTTTCTTACGCCATCTACAATATCAAAAATCAGCACGTTATCTATAAACCCACTGCAAATGAGTTTATCAGGATATATCATTTGAATTAATCCTCTCAACTCATCATTAGTGACATTTTTTAATGGTGTAGCAATTACTCTCTCTACCATTTCTGGCGAAAAATCATAATAAACATAACCTCTATTATTCTCTGCCGTTTCAATTTTCTTTTTAAATTCTTCATTTATAATCATTTCATTTCCCCCTTACTTAATTGCTTATTTGTTTTCCAATAGAGTTCTGCTTCTTTTCTGAACTCTTCTCTATCTTTCAAATAATTTGGGTTACTCTTTGCCAGTTCAAATTCAGATTTGTAAAGCCTCGTTAAGGAACTTAAGACATACAAGTTTAAATTTTGTATCTTGGCATAATTTCTTACGATTCTTTGTGCTGTGCTGTAAACCACATCAATTCTCAAATGTTCAACTAGATATTGTAGAAATTCATATGTAATTACAAACCCTGAAAATGAAATGTTGTAGAACCGCTCATCGAAAAGTGAATTTGCAAGTGTATGATAAACAATTCTTAATGCATTTGCTGTTTTGCCAAGATTTGCCTGCTGTTTTTCAATCAGATCATCAAAGTAAACAAATGCTTCCATGGTATTGGTTAATAATTTTCCATCTGCAGTTTTGTATATCACACTCACGTTTCCACTCTCCAGGTCATGTGCAGATAAGTCTGGCTTATATTCTAAAACACGTTTATTTAAATCATTTTTCTTAGATTCAATGTAACCGAGGTTTTTTAGTTCTGTTTTCCATGTTCGTATTTGTCTGTCAGAAACGTCGAACAGTGTAGCAAAATATATATCACAATCTTCACAGTCTACCGGAGTTCCATAGTACTTACTTATCTCTGAAAGAAGCACTCTTGCACCCCAACTTAGACGTTTATCGTACATGAACCTTTGTTGACGTGCCTCCATCCTTACCTCCTCTATGACAATTTCCTTATTGGTTCACTTGTCATACAATCGACTTTGTAGCACTCCGCTCTATGACTTACCTTGAAATCAGAACAAAGGTTCATTGCTTCTCTTTTGCTGATAGTTTCAATGTATCCGTTTGAACCTCTGTATTTCAAGAGTACTACATACGAACTCTGAGCATAATTTTTAAATGCAGATTTGAAATTAACCAGTTTTCCCATATCAACCTCCCACTTGATTTCTGAACATCTTAAACGTCATTTCGTGAAAAGGATTTAAATCAAAGTTTCTACAAAATTCTTCAAACTCGTGGTCTAAATCATTCAACCAAAGCCAAATTAAATTAAACTTTTCCATTAGCATTCCCCTTTGAAATTTGGTCTTTTACATAGTCATAAAAGAAGTCAACCAATTTTTTATTCCAAACTTCCTGCATCGCTTTTGCTACTTCTTCTGGAGCATCTCTATAAATTGGAGTTTCTTCACCTGTTTTTCTGTCAACAATTACACCGATTTCAATTTTCATATTCTTCCTGCACTTTTAAGAGATGCTGTTAAAACTTCATCAGCAGAAACACCCAAAATTTTACTTAAACACCAAATGCTATATGCATCAGGCAAAAATTTTCCTGTAATCCACCAACTAACTTGTTGTTGATATTTATAGCAATTCATCTTTTTTAATTCTGCCACAATGTCGTTTTGTGTAAAATTCTGACTTTGAAACAATTCCTTTAATGACATTTCAAACCTCTCTCTTATATCATTTACAATGCAATTGTATCATACATAATATATTATGTGCAAGTAATTTGTCTCAATTATTGACATTTTTTTACATAATTTTTATTGTAAAATGGTATTTTACATGTTAAAATCTACATAGGAGTTACATTTATGAAAAATATTTTATACACATTAAGAAAAGAAAAAGGATTAACACAAGAAAAAGTTGCTCAATATCTTAATACTGTTCATTCAAGTTATAATCGAATGGAAAACAACGATGTTGAAAGAATTTCATCAGACTACTTAATTAAACTAGCAAAATTATATAATGTGTCTGTTGATTATTTGTTAGGTCAAGAACAAATAAAAAAAGAAAAAGGAATCTCTATCCCTGTTCTTGGAATTATCCCCGCTGGCATACCAATTGAAGCAATCGAAGATATCATAGATTATGAAGAGATACCACAGGAAATGGCAAAAACTGGTGAGTTTTTTGGTTTGAAAGTTAAAGGTGACAGTATGGCTCCCCGCATTCAAAATGGTGACGTGGTCATTGTCAGAAAGCAAGACAACTGTGAAACTGGTGATGTTTGTGTCGTTATGGTCAACGGATTTGATGCTACTTTAAAGCAAGTAAAAAAAGATTATAACGGCATCACCTTAGTGCCATTTAATGATGAATACAGGTCAATGTTTTATTCAAATAAAGACATTCAAGAACTACCTGTTAGAATTTTAGGAAAAGTTGTTGAATTAAGGGGGAAATTTTAATGAAACAATTTAAATACATCACTTTAATTGATGAAAAAGAAACAAAAGAAGCAAAAGAAATTCTTAAACAAAAAAGAAAAATTTATTGTTGGCTATATATACTTCCCATTATTTTAGCTTCAATTTTTTATCTTGCAATGTTAGATGTAAAACACTGGGTTTTATTTATGATATTGGGCTCTGTATTCGCTGGGTTAATCCTTATAATGTTTTTTGTTTATGTAGGAATTTTGGAACCATACAGAAAAATTGTTAAAATTGCAAAGCATAATGATAGAGTACGTCACGATGAAAAAATTAGATTCAACGAACGAAAAAGATTAGAAATAGAGAGCGATACATATACAAAAAAAGACATTATTAACACTATAAATTCAAAATTATAAAAGGAAAATCATGACAAATATAGTAATTTATGCAAGATATTCATCAGAAAAGCAAACTGAACAATCAATCGAAGGTCAGTTGAGAGTTTGTCATGAGTTTGCTGAACGTAACAATTACAACATTGTTAATGAATATATTGACAGAGCAATGACAGGAACGAACGACCACCGCCCAGCCTTCCAACAAATGATTGAAGATTCTATCAAGAAAGAGTTTGAATTTGTCCTAGTATATAAACTTGACCGTTTTTCAAGAAGCAAGTATGACAACGCCATCTATAAACACAAACTTCAGCAAAACGGTGTCAAAGTTATTTCTGCAACTGAATCAATCAGCAACACACCTGAAGGTGCACTGATGGAAGGTCTTTTGGAAATGTTTGCAGAAATGTATATCAAAGACTTAAGCGAAAAAGTTAAACGTGGTATGAGAGAAAGTATTTTAAAAGGCAATTTTATTGGAGGCAGAACTCTTTTTGGTTATTCGGTTATAAACAAAAAAGTTGTAGTCAATGAAGAACAAGCCAAAGTTGTCAAAAAAGTTTTTAGTGATTATGCAAATGGAAAAAGTAAACAAGAGATAAAAAAAGAATTAAACAAACTGAATATTAAAACAAATTCAAATTCTCAATTCAGTTTGCAAAGCTTACAGAATATGCTATCAAATGAAAAGTATGTTGGAATTTATAAAAGTAAGTTAGCAGACAATGACAATTATTATCCGCCTATTATTTCTCTTGAGGTCTTTAAAAAAGTCCAGGAAAGATTACGTTTTAACAAACGTCACTCAAGAAACAAAGAAAATTACCTTTTAAGAGGGAAAGTCTATTGTGGGATCTGTGGGAATATTATGGTGGGAACTTCTGGAACAAGTAAAACTCAGGCTAAACACTGCTATTATGCTTGTTCACAAAAAAATAAGTTTCACAACTGCACTAAGAAAAATGAAAAGAAACAAGATTTAGAGTCCAAAGTTATAGACTTTATCTTAAAAAGAATTTTAGAACCTAAAACCATTGATTATCTGGCAGATCAAGTTTTAAAGGCTTATGAACAAAGTTTATCTTCGGACGCAATAAAACAATATGAGAAAAAGATTGCGGAGATAGAAAAAGAATTTGATAAAATTACTAATCAAATTGTAAAATCAACAAATGAAAATATTATCATTAGACTCAATAAACAAGCTGACGACCTAACAAATGAGCAAAAAGTTTATAAAAATGAACTGGCAAAGTTAAAATTGGCAAACAGCATTAAACATACAAAGAAAGATATTATAGATTATTTAAATATTTTTATAAAAAATTCTTCAGACTCCACTGACGCCCATTACCAAAAGTTAATAGATTTATTTGTAAATGCCATCTATGTTTTTGATGACCATATTCATATCTACTTTAACCTTTTTCAAAAACAAGATAAAATTGACTTTGATGAAGTAAAAGACAACGAGTTCTCATGCTTAACCGAAAAGGTCACCAAATTATCAAAACACGAACACTCTGGGAATTTTTTATAGATTGTTTGTCATCATGTCCGAGATTTTCGGACTTTTTTTATTTTAAATATATGCTTTTATTTTGTGATAATAATATGTTATACTATGAAAAATAACACAAGGAAACCAAAATGAAAAATTATATTGTTATAGAGAACAATCACAAAAGAAATAAGATACTTTCCATCATCTTGCTGATCGCAAGCATTGTAATTTTCTTTATGAGTATATGGTTGATAGTCACTCTCGTTGAATATGATTTAAATGATGTAAAAACAGCGACAGGAGTTGTTGCAGATGTTCAAATTGATGAAAAAAATGACAGCAACTATGTCATAACAATGAAAAATGGGGACCAATACACAATAACTGGTGTCATCACAACCCACCTTCCTTTTGGCACTGTCGAGTCTATTGAAGGACAAAATGCCACACTATACTATTTTGATCTCACTGTTATCGGCATTGAAGCAAATGAAACCATTTTGAACAAACAAGACGGATTCACATTTTTATGTAACAACTACATAACTGGAATAATTTTCTCTTTCATTCTTGTCGCAATTCTTGCAGGGATTTCATTTTTATATTATTACCTGTCACGTAAAAAGAAGTTTAAAAAAGTTGACATATTTCAACATTACAACTCTTACGCAACCGAGCAATCACCTGTCTATAAAAAATTTCTTGGTTCGTTTTTTGTTGCATTGTTAATTTGGTTTTTGCTTCTAATTCCGCTCATAGTCTTTGGATCAATAGACGACACATCTGTTGCCTTCTATGTTTTCCTTGGAATTTGGATTGCTGCGAGTGTCCTGGTTTGCATAATTCCAATGATTTTACTTCCAATAATTAGAAAGAAAAGCATTCCATATTTTGTAAATTTGTTTAACTATGACAACAGGTTTGTCCCTGAATCTGAAACAAAAAAATATGCTTATGACTTCTATAATTCTTTAACCTTCAAATTTAATGAATCTTTCATAGATTATGATGAAAAATATGACTATGAAATTTTGAATGAATTATACAAGGCTCAATTTGGAGAAGATTTAGACATTGAAAATGAACTTCAATCCAACGAAAGTATTATTGAAAACAATTCCCCAAATAATGAAAATATTCAAATGCCAGAACATTTAAAATTTGACTATGAAAATTTGAATTTATATACTAGAGCAGTTTTCAGACCAACCATGGAACATTTAACAATCTGCATTGTATCTGACATTAGCGAAGAAAACTCACAAGGATTAGAACACAACTTGATGTTCAGATTGGATAAAGATTTGTATTTTTGGATAGAAAAATATAAAGTTCATGTTGCTGGATTGGAGTATTGTTTGAAAAATCGCGAAAAACTTATGAATGAATATTGCAAAGGAAATGTTAAATATATAACTTTCAATGATGATGGAATCAAAGAAATAACATCTCCAAAAATATTTTATAAAGATAAAAAAGAAGATTAATCTTCTTTTTTTATTCAACGCTTCCATCTTTTTGCATATATTTTGTGCCACTCACCATGATTATTTTGTAATCTTGTTGTTTTGTCCCATCTTGCCATATCACAGAAAATTTGATTTCATCATCTTCTTTTGAAACAAGTGGATATAAATTGAAAAACCTTTGTTTTTGCCCATTTATCGTTTCCAAAAAATTCCCAGAAGAATAGTTCACACCATTCATTTCAAGAGTTGCTGTTTCCAAATCCAAGTTCTCATCTGGTGCAGTCACCTTAAGTCCAATGCGGCAACCCTCCGAAAGTCCCTTTGATTCATCTGCTTCACTAAACTGAACAACCTCATCTTCTCCACCAACATAGACCACTCTTTGACTCTTGTCATAAACAAAACTGAGACTTCCACCAGTTCTTAGGTCATCTCTCACAATGCTTGCCGAGTCAAGCTCTTTGCTTCCACAACCAAAACTTATGAAAGGAAAAATCATCATTAAGCACAATAAAACTACCAACACTTTACATTTTTTCATGTTTTTATTGTGTTTAAATGATGAAAATTTATTCTATATATAATTTTTATTCCACTTTTTCTTTGTTTTCGTTTGCTTTGATTTGAACTTTCAAAACATCTGAGCGTTTTATGCTGTATCTGGAAAAGATGATAATTGCCAAAGTCAGAGAAATTGCACTTCCAAAAAACACAATTTTCCCAAGTCCCGTCTGAACAGAAAGGGCCTGCACTGGTTGCGAAGAATCAAACTTGACCAAATCTAAAAGCAGCCCAATGAAAAGCAATGCAATTGAATTTGAAAAATTGTATGTGAAAGTGTAATATCCTGTGTATCTTCCCGCATTATTCACTCCCGTTTTATATTGTTCCATCGTCACAACGTCGGCATACATTGAATGTGGAAGAGAGTAAAGTGCCCCTGAGCCTATGCCACAAATAAACATACACGGCAAAACAAACCAAAAGATATAGTCGCTTGAGCAATACAGCCTAAATAAAAAGGTTATGCTTGTCATGGCAATGCCAAACAAAATGACAGAAAGGGCAAAAATGAGGGTTTGTTTTTTGTCATACTTCTTCACTATATTCACCCAAAGTGCTTGTGAAACAATTGCTCCACCAAACAAACATATCATCAAAATTGAAATTTGTGTGCTTGAAAAATGATAACAGAAAGTGAACAAATGCATTCCAACGGACGTGATGAAAACAGTCGCAATCAAAGAAACGGAATAGCCCAGCATAACCGTTCTGAAATCTTTTTTCTTGAATGTTTCAATATAACCAGCCAAAATGGTGGATAAGCTGTGACCTTTTTTATGTTTTTTTGATTTCTTAGTTTCTTTATTTGAATTTTCATCAACAACATTATCTTCAATGTTTTCTTTTTCACCATTTCCGCTTTCCATGCTTTGAGCATAGTTGGGCATTGAACGAACTCTTTTCATTGTTCCAAAAACTGTAATCAATCCGCAAATAAGTGCCAAGGCGGAATTGACACACGCAATGTTGATGTAGCCTTGACGATTGAATTGTCCTTGTGTGCCAATTCCTGCAGATGGCATGAAGATATACATCAAAATGCTTGGCATAATAAGTCCCATGATGTAAAAAACCGTCTTAAAACCCTGCATTTTTGTTTGGTCATTATAATCTGGAGCGATGTCAATGCAAAGGGCTGAATATGGCGTTGCAAAAAAAGTGTTAAATGTTTCTTGCAAAAGCAAAAATGACAACAACCACAAAATCATAACTGCCTGACTGTCTGATTGTGGGCAAAACCAAAGCAGAATGTTGTTGATTGCCAAGGCAAAACTTGCAAACAACATATGCCCCAATCGTCGTCCAAAAAACTTACTTTTCGTTCTGTCAGAAAGATAGCCAATCAACGGATCTGAAAGCCCGTCCCAAAGAGATGTGATTGCAATCGTTATGCCAACCAAAAAGCCCGGCAACCCCAAAACACTTGTCGCGAAAAACATGATAAAACTGCTGACAGTTTGTCCCATGGAACCATAACCAAGATTTCCAATCCCATAACACAATTTTGTTTTGAATGTTAAATTACTCTTCTTGTCTTTCTTTCTCACTCTATATTTATATGAGCGGACAAAAAATTAAAAAACTTATAAAAAAAATATGTTAAAAACATCAAAAATTAAACATTTTTCAACAAAAAATAACAAAAAAAGAAGAAATTTTAAACTTCTTCTTCAATTTTCTTCTTCTTTTTGTCTTTTTTATCCTTCTTTGACTTGTCATTGTCTTGTTTTACAACTGGCGGTTTAACCAAAACCTCTGCAATTTGGAAACGATGTCTGTCGATATAAACCAATTCCTTGCAATATTTGTCAATGACATCTAGGATTTGTTGTCTTTCCTTCTCATAATTTGGATCAAGTTCCATCTTCAAAGAGAAAATTCTCTTTTTTCCCTTTCTCCCAGTTCTTACATCTTTAACTTTCAGATTCTCAAAAGCAATTTCTGCTTCGTATCCAGTTCCGCTTATGATTCTGTATCTATTTCCACCAATTTCAAGCCTGAGATATGGCGTGCTGTGTTTGACAATGTCAACAACATTGATTGTGAAAAGATTGTTGAAAACCTTGTTGATTGCATCAGCAATTTGAACAGGAAAATCACTTGGTTGATCTTTTGGTTCACACTCACCCAAAAACGATTTTTTCTCGCGATTTTGAATGTTGCTCATTGATGTCACTCTAACCAAAGAAAAATATGCTCTCTTTGGTGTCACCTTTTTTCTTATAATAAGTCCTGCACCTGTCAAAAGGTTTTTGTCGGTGTCATAAATTGTTTCAACATCTTTGATTTTTTCTTTAAACAAAATGGTATAAAAGCCAAGTTTTCTTGTCATTTTTTGCAAAGTGAATTTTTCATTGTCTATGATAATGTCATAGTTCAATCTCACTGTTGAATATTTAGTTGGACTACCTTTATCACCAAGAAACATATTGACTCCTTTTGTTAATAATATTGTAAACAATAAACAAAAAAAATGCAAACAAATTGCGAATGTTTAAGTTTATTTATTTTGGCAATATTCCCTTTATGTGAAAAGGAGAATTTTTATGGAATTTAATGACAGCGTAACAAAAACAAACTTGGCTCGTTCTTTTGCGGCAGAATGTCAAGCAGGTGCACGATATCAATTCATGTCCAAAAAAGCATTGGCAGACAATCAACAATTTTTGTCTGATACCATGAAAACGTTGGCTAAAAACGAAATGGCTCATGCAAAAATCTTTTATGACTACATCATTGAAAAAAGCAATGGCAGTGTCAAAAACATATCAATTGAAGCCGGTTTCCCATTTGAAGAGCCAGAACTGAGAAACAGTCTCTTGGAAGAAAGCAAGATTGAATTATCAGAAGCAGACAACATCTATCCAAGTTTTGCAAGAATAGCAAAAGATGAAGGCTTTCTTGATATCGCCAAGTCTTTTGAAATGGTGGCAAATGTTGAATCCACTCATCACAGAATTTTGGATTATCTTGCCTCTCTTTATAAAAGCAATAGGATGTATAAACGCAACAATCCAACTGAATGGAAATGTTCTTCTTGCGGTTATGTCAGCATCGCAAAAGAAGGTTTCAAGGAATGTCCTCTTTGCAAAATGCCTCAAGGTTATATCATTATAGACTTGGAAAAAGAACTAAGAGAACAATAAGGGGCGAAAAAGTTTGCACTGCAGTGCAAACAAAAGCCTTTTCACAAGGCTTTGAGCCAGACAGAAACCTCTGTCTGGCTGTTTTCGCCCTTCTCTCCAAAAATCCAACAAAATAAAAAAAGTCAACAAACAAATGTTGACTTTTTTTAAAGATGTTCATTAGTCATTGAAAACTGCTTTAAAGCTCTTGCCGAATTTAAATTTAGGCATTTTGCATGCAGCAACCTTAACAGGTTTTTTAGTGAGAGGATTGATTTTTGTAGTTGCAGCCTTAGAAACGAGTTCAAAAGAACCGAAACCAGGAATTTGAATCTTCTCTCCTTTTTTAAGAACGCAAACGATTGTGTCGATAACAGCATCAAAAACAATACCTGCGTCTTTTTGTGTGCAATTTGCTTTTTCAGCAACTGCTTTAATGAATTCACCTTTGTTCATCTTTAATCTATCTCCTTTTGATGATAATTTCGCATATCAATGCTATTGTTATTCTAGCATAAATAAAGGGATTTAGCAAATAAAAACGCATAAAAACAAAGAAAATTATCTGGCAAAGAAATCCTCCATTTCTCTGAAGTAGAATTTGATAACTTCCCATAGACGATTTGCAAAGTTGTAATCATATACAATAAATTCCGCCCTGCCAACAATATAGTCCTCATTGCAGAAACCATTTTCACGACAATCGGACGAATATTCTCTGTTGTCGCCCATATAGAAGACCATATTTTCTGGAACTTGAACATAGACCAGTCCACTTTCAGAAACATAATATCCATCACTGTCAATTTCATAACGAGCAAGAAATGTTGAATAGAAATTATATTCATACTCCCAAGGACCTATTGAAGCCGTTACAATTTGAGATTTAGCTTTATGAATCCAAAGCGTTTCACTGTTGTAAATTTGATAACCATTTTCACCGTTTTCTTTTACCAATGCTTGTTCGTCACTGTAATCCTCAGGATTAACTCCACTTGGGATTCTGTAGAAATAAAAACATTCTGCACCATTTGGAGATTCTCCTTTTGCAATCGTAATATAATCTCCTTCCTTCGCCATCAATCGCTTAATGACACTTGAAGAGCCTGGTCGTTCAACAACAATGATGTCAAAAATTTCCGGATTTGTAATTTTGTCAACATACACTGCATCGTAAGCCAAGTTTTGTGCATTTTCGGTGTCATTAATAAGTTGTTCTTCTGTGATTTGATTGTTGAGTGTTGGCATCATTGAAACGCCTCTGACTTCATAAAATTTGTGAGTGGTAATGAAAACTGTGTACCAAGCAAAGAAAATCAGAAAAAATATCAATATAATATAAAGAAAAATGTGCGTGGTAAAATACAAAGCAAGATGTTTTGTTTCATCTTTCACTTTTTCTTCACTATATTGAATGAAATCTTTGTTATATTTTCCCAAAATCAATCTCCAAAATTTATTTTTTCAAATTCCAGTTTGCAAAACTGCAACCACAATAATTTTGTCTGTAAAGTTCAAGTTCCTTAGAAAGATTGATGCTTCTCAAATATCCATCTTTCTTTTTGAAATTTTCTGGCAAAAATTCAATCTCAATTTCTTTTGAAAATTTTTCCCCCACCTTGTTTATGACCAATGTATTTTTATGTGGACTCACAGAAAGTGTGGTCGCAAAAATTTCGAATCCATTTTCTTTGGCATATTTTGCAGTGCAATTCAATCTGAAAAGAAAACATTTTTCACATCTATCCCCACCTTCTCTTTCATTTTCAAGGCCTTCAACAAATTTGTGCCATCCAGCATTGTCATAATCATAATCAATAAAAGGGACATTGAAAAATTCACAAACTTTCTGTTGTTCAACCTTTCTTTTTTCATATTCTTCTTTTGGTTCAATGTTTGGATTAAAATAGAAAACGGTCACATCAAAGTCATCTTTCAACCTTTCAATAACAACCGTCGAACATGGTCCACAACAAGAATGTAGCAACAATTTTTTCTTCATGCCCCAAATTATACTTTCTTTTGAAAATTTTGTCAACTTAAAAAGTTGTAAACAAATCTAACTTTGTCACCAGTCTATAGCCTTTTCTACATCGTCATTCTGAGCAAAACATAGTACAATCATTCCCTGCACAGTCATTCTGAGCGGATCACAGTCAAAAAACTTCTCTATATTTTAAGCAAAACGCAATCGTTTTCTACAATGTCATTCTAAGCAAAACGAGTCGTTTTCTATAATGTCATTCTGAGCGAAACGCAGTGCAGTCGAAGAATCTCATTTCCCTAAGACAAACTTTTGACAGCATACATCATCATCTCATTGACAATAGGAGATTTGATGCGATAAATCAAAATCTTCCCTTCTCTCTTATATTCCACCATGTCTTGGTCCTTCAAAGTCTTAAGTTGATGAGAGATAGTGGTTTGATTGATTCCAAGAAGTTTTGACAAATCATTCACACACAATTCTTTGATGGAAAGAGCAGACAAGATTTTGATTCTTGTCTGGTCAGAAAAATTTTGAAAATATAATGCCAACTTGTTTGTGCAACTGTCATTTGGAAGCAGATCCTGCATTTCAAATTTGTTTCTTTCGGTAATTCTCAACAATTTATTCATTTTTTCTCCTTTTTGGTAACATTTAACCTTTCGCTCACATATATTAAACCAAAGCAACAAACATTAAGACAACTTCTTAATGGTTGCACTGAAAGATTTTTCTTTCAATAATATTTTCCCAAACAAAAGATAAAAAGTCAAAAAGAAAAAAAACTCTTTTGGGCTTATTTTGAAATATTTTGTTGAAAAGGAGGGAATTATGTCACAAGATATTTTATGGGTGTTTCTGCTTTCGGTGTTAAGCTCTTCAAATGACACAAATCTTGCAACCAACACAAACATCTTGCTTCTGCTTTTGCTTGGGCTTTCAAACAGCAATAATAATGTAAATTATCAAGGTTGCCGTTGCTTTAATAACTTGGTTTAAAAAATATTTTTAATTATAAATTTAATCCTCAATTTTACCGAATGAAAAAATTTTTTCCGCCGTTAAATAAATAGAAAAAAATTCCAAAAAAATATTTTTAAAAATTTTTATAATTTTTTGTCAAAACGTTTGGAATTTTTTTTTATTTATGATATTATTCTTTTGTAATCAAAGATAAGAATATTATTCAAGTCTTTTGAGAACAATAAAAGAGAAATAATTGGAGGATAAATTTATGAACTTTTTGAATTCAATGTTAGGTGTAGGTTGGACAGACATTATTGCAAACCTTAGTGAAGAATGGAGTTGGTTGGAAACTCTTTTGAGCACCCTTCAAACAGTGCTTTGGGTATTGTTGGTGTTGGTTGGTGCTGCAGGAGCAATCTATGCAATCTATGTTGGTGTCAAAATGGCAAGAGCAGAATCCGCTGAACAAAGAGATGAAAACAAAAAACGTTTGATAAACATCATCGTGTCAATCGTAGTAGTTGTTGTATTGATTCTCTTCTTCAACTTGTTCTTACCTATGATTCTTGATGCATTCGGTATCTTTGATGATAAATATGCTGGTGCTGCACTTAATTTACTCCTCCGAATTTAATTAGAACAATCTCACCTCCGTTAAGAGAAAAAGACATCACAGTGTGGTGTCTTTTTTGTTATAAAATTTTTGTTTGGAATTTTCCATATAAAAAAAGAGAATGGCATTTTCTCTTTTTTTTTCTTTTTTATTATTTTGTCTCTGCATTCAACAACTCAGTTTGAACTTTCAAGATCATTGCATCAATAAATTGATCAAGGTCACCATTAAGGACACCTTCCAAATCATAGGAAGAAAGGTTTGTTCTGTGGTCTGTCACTCTGCCCTGAGGATAGTTATAAGTTCTGATTCTCTCATTTCTGTTTCCACGACCAACTTGATTTTTTCTATTTTGATCATATTCACTGTTTCGTTGTTCTTCATAATAGTCATAAAGTTTTGCTTTCAAAATGTTCATTGCTTTTTCTTTGTTCTTAAGTTGGCTTCTTTCGTCTTGACATGTAACCACAATATTAAGTGGAAGGTATGTAATACGAATCGCAGTCTCAACTTTGTTTACATTTTGCCCACCAGCACCACCAGAGTGATAAACATCAATTCTCAAATCTTTGTCTGAAATCTCAATGTCAATATCTTCAACTTCTGGCAAAACAGCAACTGTTGCAGTTGATGTGTGAATTCTTCCTTGACTTTCTGTTTCTGGAACTCTTTGAACTCTGTGCACCCCGCTCTCATATTTCATACGAGCATAGGCACCCTTACCCTTAATCATCAATGTTGCTTCTTTGATTCCGCCTATTTCTGTTTCTGACATGTCAATGTATTCAACTTTCCAGTGTTTTTTCTCTGCATAATGAGAATACATACGACAAAGTTCCAGGCAAAAAAGAGCGGATTCTTCTCCGCCCGCTGCGGAACGAATTTCGACAATGGCATTGCTGTCGTCATTTTCATCTTTAGGCAACAACAAAATTTTGATATTCTCAACAATTTTGTCAATCTGTTCGTTAAGCCTTTGAATTTCGCTTTCAAATAGAGCTTTCATCTCGGCATCTTTTTCATTTTTCAAATCATTCTCACAGTTTTCCAAGTCATTAACACACTTCTTCAATTCTTCGTGTGCACTTGCCAATTCTTCCAAAGAACTTCTTTCTTTGACCAATTTTTTCCATTCTTTGTTGTCAGCAATAATTTCCGGACGAGAAATAAGGTCAGTCAATTCATCAAACCTAACCTTTGATTTTTCTGTCTTTACCAATAATTCTTTACTTTCGTTTTCCACAAATCACCCTTTCAATCTTATTATAGTCTTTTATTGTTTTAATATCTTCGAATCCATTATCCCTCAAAATTTTTCGAACGGCTTTCGCCTGTCCTTTTCCAACTTCAAAGAAAATCAAACCATTTTGATTTAATCTCAATGGTGCATGTTCTGCAATCTTTCGATAAAAGTCAAGTCCATCTTCCCCTCCGTCCAAAGCAAGAACCGGATCGCACTCTTTGACATTTTTATCCAATTTTTCAATTTCTTTTGTTGGGATATATGGTGGATTTGACACAATTATATCAAACTTACGCTTTCTTTTCAAGTTATCAAACAAATTTGAATGTAAAAATTCAATTTTAACATCATTTTTCTTTGCATTTGCTTCCGCTGTCAAAAGAGCAGACTTGCTTATGTCAACAGCAGTCACATCAGCATCAGAGTTTTTTGCAATGGAAACAGCAATTGCACCCGAACCCGTTCCCAAATCCAAAATGGTAGCGTTTTTAAAGTTCTTTTCAGCTTTCAAAACCTGTTCAACCAAAATTTCCGTTTCCATTCTTGGCGTCAGAACTTTTTTGTTTACATCAAAACGCAAACCATAAAATTCTGTATAACCAAATATGTTGTCTATGCTTTCTCCCTTTGCTCGTCTTTCTGTTGCTTTCATGATTTCTTGATATTGCTTGTCTGTAACAAAAGAAAGCAGTTTGATTTCTGCTCTGTTTTTGCCAAGCACAGTGGCAATAATCCAATCAGCATCGCTTTTGTCAGTAATTCCCGCATTATAAAGTTTGTTCTTAACTTGAGTATATACAACAGAAAAAGCCTTTTTGTTTTCGTCATCCATAAACTCTCTTTCCTTTTGGTTGGTCAGCAAATTGATTTCTGTCATAGCCACCATAACCGTTTCAATGTGTGTTGTCGTTGGTTTGTCGAAAACTAAAAAAGCGGTTAGATATTGCAATTTCCCAATTATTTTGCATTTTGGCAAATTCAGTAGCCACAAAATTTCATAAGCCAAACTCACACAAACAAGAAACACTGCAACATTCAAAGCAATGTTAAACCAAAAACCATAATCTGCTCCCCATAATGTTACCACAAGAAAATCCAAAACAAAAACAAAAATCAAGTAATTCAAAAAATTTGGTGTTAAATTCGAATTTTTCACAATAAAAGAATTCAAATTTTTGATTTTTTTAATATTTTTATCTTTTTTTTGAGATTTTTCTTTGTCTTTTTCAAAATCTCTTAAAACAATTTCTCCAGCTTTATTAAATCTAAAACATTCCACAACAACGGGAAAAACACGCAGTGCCAAAACAAAAAGAAAGAATAAAATCAATTTAAAAACAAAAATAACAATATTTCTCAACAGTTCGCTACCTTTATAGTCCACAATCAAATATCCAAGTTTTCCTGGTAGCAAGCCCAACACTATTGCTGAAAAAATGATGGCCAAAAGTGCAACCAAACCAACAATAATCAATTTTTGTGTGTAGAATTTGTTAATTTCTTTTGTCTTAACTTTTTTGTTTGCGTTACATAAATCATAAGAAAGCAAAAGTGCTTGAAAAAATCCAAAAATTCCACAAAAAAAGAATTGGAACCCCCTCATAAAAGGAAAATGCCAAAATATTATTTTGTTTTTTTCTTTGAAACTTTTCAACTTTTTCTGTCCGTCACAATTTATGGCGGAAATCACTTTTTTGTCATCAGCATGAACAACCACACCATTTGAAGTCGGAAAAAAGATCTTATCCATGCCATGATTTTTAACAAAAATGTGTTTTTTTATGCAAATTCTATGTTTTTTGAAACATATTGACATTTAAACGGTTTTATGTTAAAATAATTTTATTGAAAAAGGAGATTTATTATGCCAGGATTAAAACCTACTCAATTTGAATTAAAAATGCAAGAAGATGGTTTGATTAACAAATCTGGAAAAATCATAAAAGGAGCATTTAAAGACTGCAATTTCTATTTGACAGATATGGGATTGGACGAAAATGGGAATCTGATGATTGAAGTTGGCCCATTTATGAATGTTTTTAAGGATTATTGCGTCAAATTCACAATTCCAAAAAATAAAATTCATTCATATATGCACACAAAAAACTTGACAGAAATGACAATTCTTCAAACTGCCTGTCAACAAATTGCTGAACCAATTGAAAAATACATTGCAGCAAAAGCATCAGATTTCACCCAAGAAATTTATAGGAGTGAAAATCTTGATGTTTTTCAAGACACAAAAGAATCTCTTGAAACCAGACGAAAGAATGCAATCAAATATTTTGTGGAAGGACATTTTGAAGTTCCTGAAAAAGTTTACTCTGCTCTCAAATCTGTTCCTGAAGAATTTTTGAAATCAGACCATGTCGTTTCTTTAATCAGTCAACATTACTTTGCTTTTCTCAACAAAGAAGTAGTCCGTTTTGATACACCTGAAGCACTCATATCTTTCAGAGCAGTTTCAAATCAAACAATTATTGACATCATGGATATTTTTTATGACAAAAAAGATGAAAAACTCCATAATGGTGCAAAAGTTTTTGAAAAAGGCTTTATAGATTTTGAAAATCAATTCGAAACACAAAAAGAAAAAGTTTAAAAAAATCAACAAAAAAAGAACAATCAAATTTGATTGTTCTTTTTTTATTGCAAATTATATTTTTTCTTGAAGTTTTCAACTGTTCCGCTTGAGTCAACAACCTTCTTCTTTCCTGTGTAGAAAGGATGGCATTTGTTGCAGATATCAATCTTGAGTGTATCACCCTTAACACAAGAACCTGTTTTGAAAGTGTTTCCACATGCACAAACAACAGTTACTTCATGATAATCTGGATGTAAATCTTTTTTCATAAACCTTTCTCCTTTTAATCACCAACATAAGGAAGAAGTGCCATGTTTCTTGCTCTCTTAATTGCATTTGCAAGTTCTCTTTGGTGGTAAGAGCAAACGCCTGTTTGACGTCTTGGCAAAATTTTACCCTTCTCTGTGATATATTTTCTGACTTTTGCTACATCTTTGTAGTCAATTGTTTTTTCACCAGCAACGCAGAAAGCACAAACTTTCTTTTTTGCAGGTTTACGATATTTTTTAACAACCTTTTCTTCGGTTTTTACAACTTCGCTCATTTTTTCTCCTTGGGCATCATGCCCCTAAATTTTTTCGACTTTTTAATATGTCACTATTCGTGACTTAGAATGGCAAACTGTCGTCATCAATTTCTTCAAGTTCGGCAGTTTCCTTTTTGCTTGCTGGCTTGCTTTCACTTGGAGCAGAGTAAGAATTGTCTGAACTGTCTCCTCCATTTCTTGAACCAACAAATTCAACCTCTTCTGCAATGATGTCAGTAGAGTTTCTTTTTGAACCATCAGCAGCATCATAAGTTGAAATTTGAATTCTTCCAACAATTCCGCACTTAGAACCTTTCTTCAAATATCTATGGCAATTTTCGCCTGGAGCACCCCAAACTGTGATATTGAAAAAATCTGCATCTCTTTCGCCTTCAGCATTTGCAAATCTTCTTTGAACAGCAAGTCCAAATCTGCAAACAGATCTTCCACTGTTTGTTGTTTGAAGTTCTGGGTCTCTGGTCAAATTTCCAACCAAAATAACTTTATTCATAAATTTTCTCCTATTTTCTTACAAACATTTGACGAACAATGCCATCAGTGATGGTCATAAGTTTGTTCATTGCATCAACTTCTTCTGGATTCATTGAGATGTTCATAATCACATAGAAACCTTCATTTTTGAAGTTGATAGGATAAGCAAACTTTTTCATTCCAATCTTATCAACGCCTTCAACAGTGCCTTTGTGAGATTCAACATATGCTTTTTGCTTTGCAATAAGTTCTTCTCTCTTTTCTTCACTGACATCGCTGGCAATGATAAACATAAGTTCATACTTATTCATCTTCTTACCTCCTTTTGGACTAATGGCTTTCAAGTTCACACGACTTAAAAGCAAGGACAGTATTTTTACTGCTCTTAATTTATAACACATAAATCAATATTTGTCAAGAGAATTAACTTAAATAAAATTTCTCTTCAACAAACGAAACAATGTATTTACCATTAATATGATTGTCATTAATATATTCATATTTTTTAGCATTCTCAATTGCCTTACAATTTTTTTCATCATAGTAAATAACATACATCACCGAATTTTTAGGTTCTGTATTTAAAATTCTGATTTGCCTTTCTTTATTTTCATTTTTTAAAGAATTTAACACATCATTGCACAATATACAAAATTGGTTATTGTTTCCAAAATAAAAATTTTCAAAATGCAAATCATCAACACCTCCTTTCAACATTCTATACATATAATTTCTAATTTCTCTTACATGCTTTAACTCACCAAATCCTATAACCACTATATCCATTTTATCTCCTTAAATACAGTTTTAAACTGCATTTTTACTATTTTACAGTTTATTTCTGTATTATGTCAATAAATTGGAGAAATAAAATGAAAAATTTATATGCATTGTCAAATAGAATTAAAAATCTTCGATTGCAATATGGTTACACACAAAAATATATGGCAGAAAAACTTGAAATAAGTTATCAATCTTATCAAGCATATGAATATGGAAAAACTATACCTACCCTTATAAATGCTGTAAAAATATGTAAAATTTTTGATATATCTCTTGACGAACTAACCGGTTTAAATGAGATTTAAACAAATACAGACAATAACTGTATAAAATATTATTTAACAAAAATAATTATATCATAATTCTATGAATGAACTTTATAATTTCCCAAATATCATAAAAAAATTAAGAATTCATAACAATTGGACACAACAATATGTCGCTGAGAAAATAGGTATTAAATATCAATCCTATCAAGCATATGAATTAGGTCTTTCTTTGCCATCTTTAGAAAATTTTATTAAACTTGCAGATTTGTTTGATGTTTCATTAGACTATCTCATTGGTCGTAAAGAATATTAAAAAAACATGCCAAAGCATGTTTTATTTTCCGCCCCTGCCTTCATCAATCTTGCGTTGAATCAATTCAATGGTTTCTTGTGAGAGTTTTGGTTTTTCAACTTCTTGAGATACTTCTTGATATACTGGGTTAAACATTCCATTTTCATCATATCTGATTTCCACTTTGCCAGGCTCAATCCACATCTCCACACCATCAGGGAATGGGCTTGGTTCTTCCCCAAGATTTCCTTCATTTCTGATGCCTGCATAATAAGTTGCAAGACCAAGCACGCCATTTGCTCTGGCATCTTCATCTGTGTAAAGATATGCATATCCATCTTTTTCTAAACAATTTTTTATGCGAAAACTAAGTTGTTCTTCCAATCTTCTGATTTGTTCTGAATTGAGATATGCGTTTGACCGATCTTTTTCCATTTCTTCATCAAGTTGTTCTATGGCCTGTTTCAGAAAATTATATGCCGACTCGTGATTTTCTTTAATGTCTTCCAAATCATTTTTCATTTCTTCATAAAAAGACCTTGCACTTTCTTTGCCCGAAAGAATGTCTGTCCACCACTTAATCGCGAATTTGATTGTTTTGTCACATTTTTTCTTTTCCATCAATCTCTCCTTAAAAACTTGAAATTATAACAAAAATTATAGAAATTTTTTTACCTTTGTCAATATTAAAATGAAAAAAAGATTGAAAAATCAATCTTTTTAATTCACAATTTCATCACACATTTTTTCCACAACAATTTTTATATTTCTTTCCGCTTCCACATGGACAAGGATCATTTCTTCCAACTTTCTTTTCCGTGTTTTTCACAGTGACTTGTTTTTTGATCTCTTGTGGTCGTGATTGTGCTTGTGGATCATACACTCTCGCCTCTGTCATTTTTGGCTGAGGTTTTGGTTCTGGTCGTCTGATTTCAATGTTTGTATTGAGAAGAACAATACATGTTGTTTCTCTAATTTTTTCAATCATATTATCAAACATTTCATACCCCTCTTTCTTGTAAGCAAGAATAGGGTCTTGATTTCCAAAACCACGAGCAAAAATTTCATTTTTCATGGTTTGCATGTCATCAATGTGGTTCATCCAATTTGAATCAACAACCTTAAGCAAAACAAATCTTTCAATCTTCTCGAAATCAATTCCAACCTTACCTGCTTCAACCATTCTTTCGTTGTATCTCTTCTCAACAAGTTTCAAAACTGCATCTTCCAAATCTTCACGATCAAAGCCTTCACAAAATTCTTCTGTTATGACATTTTTGTCTTTTTCCAAAAGTCCTCTTTCAAGTTCTTGATTGATTTTGGCAAAATCCCATTCAAAATATGGTTTGTCATCATCAACACACTTGTCACAAAATTTTGAAATAACTCCTGGGAACATTCCCATAATTTGCTCATGGACATCAAGTCCGTCCAAAACCTTGTTTCTTTCTTTGTAGATGACTTCTCTTTGAGCATTCATAACATCGTCAAATTGCAAAACTGTTTTTCTCATGCCAAAGTTTTGAATTTCAATTTTCTTTTGCGCTCCCTCAATTTGCCTTGAAAGGATTTTAAGTTGAATTGGTGTATCTTCTTCCAATTTGAAGAACATCGCAATCTTCTTGAGTCTGTCGCCACCAAATCTTCTAATCAAGTCATCTTCAAGTGACAAGAAGAACACACTTGAACCTGGGTCTCCTTGACGAGAAGCACGACCACGTAACTGGTTATCAATACGTCTTGACTCATGACGTTCTGTTCCGATAATATGCAAACCACCTGCAGCTTTAACTTCTTCTTTTTCGACATCTGTTGTCTTTTTGAATTCGTTGTAAAGTTCGTTATATCTTGTTCTCGCCTTATTCATTTCGGCATCATCAACCGTGTTGAAAGCTGTGGCATAAGAGATTTGTTCATCAGAAAAATTTTCATCTTTCATCTGTTTCTTTGCCATAAATTCTGGGTTACCACCAAGCAAAATATCCGTTCCACGACCAGCCATGTTTGTTGCAATTGTCACAGCACCCTTTCGACCAGCTTGTGCGACAATTTGACTTTCTTGTTCGTGATTCTTGGCATTCAAAACTGTATGTTTGATTTTTGCCTCTTTAAGTGCCTTGGAAAGCAACTCACTTTTTTCAATTGTGATTGTGCCGACCAAAATTGGTTGTCCAAGTTCATGACGTCTTTTAATCTCTTCCACAATAGCCTTGATTTTTCCGTTTTCAGTTGTAAACACAATGTCTGGTTCGTCAATTCTGATGTTTGGCTTGTTTGTTGGAATTGTGACAACATCAAGTTTGTAGATTGCTCTAAATTCACCTTCCTCTGTCTTGGCAGTTCCTGTCATACCAGAAAGTTTGTTGTAAATTCTGAAGTAGTTTTGGAAAGTAATTGTCGCCAAGGTTTTGTTTTCGTCTTTGATTTCCACGCCTTCCTTGGCTTCAATTGCTTGATGCAAGCCATCATTATATCTTCTTCCCGGCATCAAACGACCAGTAAATTCATCAACGATGATGACTTCTCCATCTTTAACAATGTAGTTCTCATCTCTGAACATAACAAAATTTGCTTTCAAAGCATTGTTGATATAGTGGTTCAATTCCAAGTTGTCAATATCAGACAAGTTTTCTGTGCCATAAAATCTTTCTGCTTTTGCCACACCGCTCTCTGTCAAATTCAAAGCCTTGGTTTTTTCGTCCTTTTCATAATCTTCAGGCTTCAAAGTCTTTGCAAATTTTTGTGCCTTGACATAGTTATCACTTGATTTCATTCCCCTACCAGAAATGATAAGAGGAGTTCTTGCTTCATCAATCAAAATGGAGTCAACTTCATCGACAATGGCAAAATTATGTCCACGCTGAACACGTTGTTCTTTCATAATTGCCATGTTGTCACGCAAATAGTCGAAACCAATTTCGTTGTTGGTGCAATAAGTAATGTCGCTGTTGTATGCTTCTCTCTTTGCCTTTTCGTCCATACCAGAAACAACAACACCAACAGTAAGTCCCAAAAATTTGTAAACTTTTCCCATCCACTCAGCATCACGCTTTGCCAAATATTCATTGACAGTGACAACATGTACACCAAGACCAGTCAAAGCATTAAGATATGCTGGCAGTGTTGCCACCAAAGTTTTTCCTTCACCTGTTGCCATTTCTGCAATACGACCTTGGTGCAGTGCAATTCCACCGAGAATTTGAACATAGAAATGACGCATTTTCAAAACTCTGTCAGAAGCTTCACGAACAACCGCATAAGCCTCTGGAAGCAAATCCATCAAACTCTCGCCATTCTGATAACGCTTTTTGAAATCTTCGGTGCAATTTTTAAGTTGCTCATCAGTGTAACTTCTGTATTTATCTTCCAATGCAACAACTTTATCTGCTATTTTTCTAAGTTTTCTAACTTGTGATTTGTTTTCATTCCCAAAAAGTCCCATTAAAATCTCCTTATCTTGCAATAATTATATCAATAATAGCAAAAATAATAAAAAAAAACAAGTTTTTTGCTCCCTAATTTAGCAATAACAAACATTTTCGAATCAATTAATTTTTGCCCCGCTATTTTTCCTACAATAATTGACAAAATACACACATTATGATAAACTTATAAAAATGTTTTTAGGAGGATTACATGGCAGACGATAAGTTGAACCTGACTGAAAGTTTCAAGGAAATCACTGTTACAAGAGGTGACTCAACTGAAACTATAAAAATCCCAATGATTGGTCAAGGAACTTGGATGCTTGATGAAACAAATACAGAAAAAGCAGTTTCTGATGCCCTTTCTGCTGGATATGTTGCCATTGACACTGCACAGGGATATGGAAATGAAGAATATGTTGGAAGAGCCATTCAACGTGCTTTGGCTGGAGGCCTTGCAAGAGATAAGATTTTTATTTCTTCCAAACTTAATCCTGGCACCGCAAAATCAGATGCTGAGCTCGGATCTATGACTGAAGCGGATGCGGAGAGAGAAAAGGCACGCATAAGAACAGAAGTAGAGAAAAGTTTTGCCGCTCTTGGTTTGACTGGTGAGCATGATTATATTGATTGTTACTACATTCATTCTCCAGCACCATGGAATGAAATGGAAGAGGGCCACGAAAGCGAATATATGAACAGCGTCCTTCTTCAATGGCAGGTTTTGAATGAATATTATCAAGCAGGAAAAATCAAAACCATCGGGGTTTCAAACTTTTCGATTCAGGCACTGAACAGGTTGAAAGAAATTTGTGAATTAGAACATTTGCAAATGCCACAAGTTATGCAAATGCCTCTTTTGATTGGACATAATGAAGAAGAAAGAGTGAGATTTTGCACAGAGAACAATATTCAGCCTGTTGCATATTCAATTTTAGGGTCAAAGCATCTTTTGGATCACGAACTTGTCAAAGCGATGGCTTCAAAGTATGGAATGACACCTGCAGAACTTTGCACATATTACACAACACAAGTTTTGAAAGTTCCTTCACTGACTCGTTCAACAAATCCTGAGAGAATAAGAGCAAATTCTCAAGTTCCAAATGTGCCCCTGTCAGAACTTGATACAAGAATTTTGTCAGCATGCAACGATGATTGTCGTGAATGGGACGTCAGAATGGGCTGGCATCACAATTCAGAAGGGCGATTCTTAGACACTCCATTTGGTCAAGAACAAATTGACGCAACAAGAGATGGAGTTGGCGGATTGAACGTTCTTGATCTATTGCCATTTGCTGACTTGGATTATGATACACTTGAAACCGCAAATCCTGAGATTTATGCAAGGTACAATGAAACTGCACAAAGATTTGCAGACACTTTTGGAACTCTTGATTTAAGCACACTCAACGAAGTTATAACGCATTTGACACCATCAAAAGCATTACTTCTCGACAACTGCAGACATGACTTCAGAGACGAGAGAACAAACTTAACAGGTTGGTTGCAATCAGCACTTATAACCAAACTTGTTGAAGAGAATTCCCCTATTCCAACGGAAACGGCTCGTAAGATTTATGAACTTGGTTGGCGAGATTCATTCTTGCATGATTTGGAAATTTGGAGAGCCGATGAAAGGTTTGCCAGCAACCCAGTTATAACTTCCCTTATCACAACTTTTGAAAGTGACACTCCTCCAATATTGGAAGAACATTCTGAGGACCACACTCGAAGACCAACTCCCCCTTCTCGTTCGTCAAGAAGAAGTAGAGTTCCTGATAAAGACTTGAAAACAGTTCTTTCTCATTTGGATGAAAAAACTGAGGACTTCTATCTTTATGTTCCATACACAAAAAACAATGGAACTGAACTAGACTATCTGGAAATTATTGTTGCCGATGATGGTTTGTTTGTTAACGTTGCTGGTTTCAAAGAAGACCCTAAAGAAACAACTCGCTGCAAAATTTTAACTCAAGGTTTGAGAGATGTTGATGGAGAACAACATCTTGCATTTGGAATTGAACAAAACCATGAAAATTCTGTAGTTATTCTTCCAATAACAGTAAGCAACAATGAAATCTTCTTCAGAAATTTTCAAAAAATTGCAAACTATACTCTTGAAGACACTAAAGAAATTAAAGACGACAAAATTCCAGAATTCACAACAATAACAAAAGATCTTCCGGAACTTGTTCGCGATGATTCCGCTGGTGGAAGCGGTGGAAGCGGAGAGCGAAGAAGAGAGCCTAGGACAGAAACAAGAACGGAAACCATTGGTCCAAGAAGAATTCCTGGAAACTTAATTTACAAAGCAGGAGACATTTCATATATTTTTCTTCCTTACAAGACTGCAGACAATAAAGACAGTCATTTGGTTTTAATTCAACAAGGTGAAAATCTTTATTTAAACATTAAGGGATTTGACGAAACAGATAGGAACAAAAGCACAACCTGTCAAATTTTTTCTGCTTCTTTTGTTACAGTTGAAGATAAGGAAATTCTTTCTTTAGAACTTGAAGTAAATGGCAGAAAGCGTAGTGTTAACTTTCCAATTCCAAAGGAAAGAAATGAACAGTTATTAACTGATTTGAATGCTCTTCTTGCACACACGAACATAAGACATACCGAAATAGAAGTTTATGATTGTCCAAGAGTTAGTAACCCGGCATTTGATGAAAGTTTAAATCCAGAAATGCCTCTAACAGGAGAATTGTCTGAAGAAGACAAACTTGTAAGAGCAAAAAGGACTGGGCAGGCATTAGAATCTCAAACATTAACAATTGGAGAGGAATCAATAACCGGTTTCAGTCAAGAAATTGAAGCTAAAAAATTAGGATTAAGCAGTGCTCAAAAAATAACATTATTTGATTCAACATCTTATACCAGCTCTGGTGCAACAATCCTCAAAGATGCTCTTTTGATGGTTACATCGGAAGATAAATCTGCTCCCGTGGCTATTTTCACAAAGGGAACAAAAACAGAAGAAGGAAGAGAAATTCCGACCATCCAATTTAAAGTTTCAAAAGAATTTATTGATGATTTTCGTGCTAAAAATCCAGAAGTGGAAATTCCAGATGGTTCTGCTGATGGGGATTATGTTGTTTATGAAGTTGACAAACTCAAATTGTCACAAGATTTGAATATCAGTGATGTGCAAATTAGAGGTGCAGGATCTGAATTTGCAGTTCTATTTTCTGCTCTCGGTTGTCAAATTGTTGACAAAAACAAACATTTTGGAATGGTCAAAAACGAAGAAAATCCATTCAATATTGGAGTTACAACCGATTTCTTATCAACAGTTCTAAAGCCAGAAACAGAAAAGAGCGATATTGAAAAAACTTGTTCATACGATAGATTTGGAGTAAGTTATGAGGCTCTTTTGATTTCAAGAATTCAACTTGAAAGAAACAAATCCACTGAACCTGACAAAATTGTCAGTGTAACTTTGCCTGAAGGTTCTTCTTCTCCAGAAGAAAAATTATATTCTGTCCCAATCAAAGTAAAAAATGAAGATGGCTCAACATCTCCTGAATATCTGAACATAAGAATTGACAGAGAAGGGAAATCATATGCTTATCTTCATATCACAGGTGAAAGCGTAAAATCTGCAAAAATTCCTAAATTTTATGAAATCGATATTGCTCATCTTGAAGAAAGCGCATCTTCAACTTTAGATTCAATTGAAAATCCATCTTTATATCTGGGACTAAAAGATGGAAAAGATGTAGTTCGTATTAATATTGATATAAACTATGATGAAAATTCAGAAATCTTGAGATCTCTAAAAACCGATATCTTAGAGAAAGAATTTAACGAAAGAATAGAGGAAGAAGAAAAAACTAAACCTTTATTTGATGGCGCAGAGCGAAAAGTTGGTGATGAAAATTATCTCATTTATCCAAGACCAAAAGAAAGGAAGGCAACTGTGTTATCTTATGGTGACATAGCTATTCTTACGAGAAAACCTAGAGAAAGAGAAGAAGAGCATTTGATTTCTAGATCACCAACTCTTATGGACCCACCTGTTGTTGATAGAGAAAGAACAACAACTATAATTGATAGAGGAGGTGGCGGAGGAGGAAATCCACCTCCTCCTGAAGATCCTGAACCGGAAGAACCTATCAAGCCTATTGATTGGAAAGAAAAACTTGACCCAATCAAACCTCCAAAAAAGAATGGTGTCAGAAACATGTTGATAGGATTATTTGCTCTATGCACTTTAATGTCAATATTGGTACCTTGGCTTGCAATCGGATCAATAGTTTTTGCAGGTGCAGCAATTGTCAACGAGGTTCGCCCATGGATTGTCAGTGTTCATAAAGCAAACAAAGAAAGAAGATATAAAAAACAACACACATACAAACCTGGCAAAGACAAAGAAAAAGAGTTGCAACAGGGACTCACAAAAACGAAAGGTGATTTGGTTAAGCAAAGAAATAAATTGAATTACTTAAATGAGCAACGTCGTAGAATTGAAACTGATCCAACCTTATCTGAATCTCAACGTCGTAAAAAACTAGAAAAAATAGACAAAGAAATCAACTCGGCTCGTGTTGAAGTTGAGCGACTTCAGATTGATGTTTCAAATCAAGAATTGAATATTCAATCAGCAAAACTGGAAAAACAAATTGCTCTTTCAAAAGAAGTGATTGAATCAAGAAGAAAAAGAGACGAACAAATTCAAAAAGCCGAAGATGCCGATCTTTCTGCTTTGCAAAAAACTAACGAAAACAAAGAAAAAGAGCTTAATGCAGCAACAACAAAAATGTCCGAATTGACTGAAGAAAAAGAAGAATTCGAAAGAGATAAGGCTGAATTAGATGCTCTTGAAGCTAGAGATGAAGGATCTCTTTCCCCTGAGGAACTTGAAAAACTTAAAAAACTTCGTGCTAAAATGAAGAAAAAGAAAGGAAAGACTGTTGAAGGATATGAAAGAGAAATTGCAGAATATGGTTCAAGAATTGAGACTTTAACAAGAGAGAAGGAAGAAGCACAAGGAATCTTAGACGGAAGAAGTAGAGAAGTTGATGAACAAAGATCTGCAAGGGACGAAGAAATCCGTCGATTAGAAAATGAAGAACAAGATCTTCAAAGAAGAAAAGATGAATTTGATAGAAATGTCGATGAGGCTAACGAAAGAAGAAAGCACGCCACTGGAAGTGATGCCATTATGGAAGATTATTCTCTTGGAGAACTTCCATCAGAAGAAGAACACGAAACAGAGGGAGAAGAATTGTCTGAAGAAGAAAGAAGGAGAAGATCTGAAAGGGGAAGAGGTCGTGAAGCTGGCGGAGCTGGTCGAGGTCGTGAAGCTGGCGGATAAACTGAAAATTGAAATTATCAAGGAGAGGTGGAATGACCCATCTCTCCAAATTATTATGGAGAATTTATGAAAATTGGTGTTGTAGGTTTGCCAAATGTTGGCAAAAGTTCACTTTTTAATGCAATCACAGAAGCTGGCGCTGAAAGTGCCAACTATCCTTTTTGCACTATCGAACCAAACATTGGAATTGTTGACGTTCCAGACAAAAGATTGCAGGTTTTGGGAGAAATGTATCACACACAAAAAATCACTCCTGCAAGCATTGAGTTTGTTGATATTGCAGGACTTGTTGCCGGAGCAAGTCACGGAGAAGGTCTTGGAAACAAATTCTTGAGTCACATTCGTGAAGTTGACGCAATCGTTCATGTTGTGAGATGTTTTGACAACGACAAAATCATTCATGTGAATGGAAGCATTGACCCAAAACGTGACATTGAGACAATTGAAATGGAACTTGCACTTTCTGATCTCGAACAAGTCAACAAAATCTTGGAAAAGAATGCAAAACTTGTCAAAACCACTGGCGACAAATCTTTGATTTTGACAGTTGATATGTTGACAAAAATCAAAGAAGCATTGGAAGTTGGAAAACAAGCAAGAATTTTGGAATATTCAGATGAAGAGAAAAAACTTCTGAAAAATTTTTCTCTTTTGACAGCAAAACCAGTCATCTATGTTGCCAATATCAGCGAGAACGACATTGGAAAACCTGATTGCGATTATGTCAAACAAGTCAAAGAAATTGCAAAGGAAGAAGGTGCAAAAGTTGTCGTTCTCTCTGCAAAAATTGAAGAAGAAATCGTTGGACTTGACAAAGATGAAAGAGATTTGTTCAAAGAAGAACTAGGAATCAAAGAAAGCGGTCTTGAAAAACTTGTTGTGGCAAGTTATGATTTGCTTGGACTTCAAAGTTATTTGACTGCTGGTGAAAAAGAAGTTCGTGCTTGGACAATTGTTAAGGGAACAAAAGCTCCTGCCGCCGCTGGAAAAATTCACACAGACTTCGAAAAAGGATTCATCAAAGCAGAAGTTGTAAGTTATGACGACCTTGTTGAAGCAGGCAGTTTTTTAAAAGCAAAAGAAAAAGGAAAAGTCAGAATGGAAGGAAAAGATTATGTTGTTCAAGATGGCGATGTGATCTTATTCCGTTTTAACAACTAATCAAACCAGTTTAAGGGAAAATTATGAGTAAAATTGACCAATTGTCCCCTCTTGCTTTGGCTTTTATGGGAGATGCAGTGCACACTGCTTTTGTCAGAGAGGAAGTTTTGAAGGGAAATCTCAACAAAATAAACAACTATCACAATCTTGCAAAAAAATTCTGCAATGCAAAAAAGCAACAAGAAACTCTTGAAAAATTGCAACCTATTCTTTCTGATGATGAAAAAGACATTGTGAGAAAAGCGAGAAATTGCAAAAGCAAGCACTCTGCAAAGAATTTTGATGAAGAGACTTACAAAAAAGCCACCGCTTTTGAATCACTTGTTGGATATTTGTATCTGAACAACAAAAAGGACAGACTAAAGGAAATTTTGATGCTGTCAGTTCAAGAAAATGAGGTAAAAGATGAAAATTGAAGGTAAAAACCAAGTCATTGAAGCAATTAAAAATGATGTCACAATCAACAAAATCATTGTCGATAAAAATTATATGACAAGAAAAGATGATGTCATTTCTCTTGCAAAAAAAGGAAAACTGCGTGTGGAATTTATGCCTAAAAAAGCAATGGACAGCATAAGTGGAACAGGTCATCATCAGGGATACATAGCAGAAACTGTAGATTTTGAGTATTGCAGCATTGAAGACATATTGAATCATGCAAAAACTCAAGGACATGATGCTTTTGTTGTTTTGCTTGACGGAATTGAAGACCCACACAACCTTGGTGCAATCATAAGAACTTGTGAGTGTGCCGGGGTTGACGGAATCATCATTCCAAAAGTTAGAGCCTGTCAAGTTAATGAGACAGTTGTCAGAACAAGTGCTGGTGCGATTTCAAACATGAGAATTTGCCGAGTTACAAATCTTAAGGAAGCCATTGACAAACTTAAAGATGCCGGCCTTTGGATTTATGTTTCAGAAACTGGTGGAAAAAACATCTACAAACAAAACTTAACAGGACCTATTGGAGTTGTCATTGGAAGTGAAGGCAACGGAGTCAAACAATCAATAAGAAAATATTGCGACGGAATTGTCACCCTTCCGCTGAAAGGGAGTGTCAATTCCTTAAACGCAAGTGTGGCAACCGCACTTGTTGTTTATGAAGTTTTGAGACAAAGAGAAAATTAAAAGGAAGAACTTTGACAGATATAAAAAAACTGACAGACGAAGAATTGTTGGAAAGGATCAAAAATGGAGATGATAAGGCTGAGAATGAAATCTTTGCAAGATATAAAGATTTGGTCACTAAAATCAGTCGTGGATATTTCATTGTCGGCGGAGATTTGGAAGATTTGGTGCAAGAAGGCATGATTGGTCTTTACAAAGCGATAAAAGGCTACAGCGGACACAAAGAAACAACTTTCAAGACTTTTGCCATAATTTGCATCAAACATCAAATTCAAACTGCAATCAAAAGAGCAAACACAAACAAAAACAAACTTTTGTCGTCGGCAATTTCTTTTCAAAGTTTTCAAGATGGAAAATCATCAGAAAACATTGATTTTTTGCCGATAGAACTTGTATCTGACACGACCCCGGCGGAAAAAGTCATAGACAAAGAAAATTATCAAAATCTAAAACAAACAATCAAATCCTGTTTGTCAGAAATGGAATACAAGGTCTTGCAACTTTATCTGAAAGGTTATTCCTACAAAGAAATTTCCAATGTTTTGGGAATCAATAGCAAAAGCATTGACAACAGTTTGACACGAATAAAAACAAAATTGAGAGAAAAATTGAACCATTTATAACCGCTTATAGCGGTTTTTATTTTTATCTATTCAAAAAATGACCTACTCCTTACTATTCACTTGACTTTTGGGCAAAAAACCGCTTAAAATATGACTATTAGGAGAAATAAATGAGTTTAAAAGATATTGACATTGACAAAATTATCCCAGAAAATGAATTGGAAGAGGAAATAATTGCTGACATTAAAGCAGGAAGAACAAAAGAAGTTGTAACACGTTGTCCACCAGAGCCAAGTGGTTATTGGTATATTGGGCATGTTAAAGCCTGGACAATCAACTTTGAAACTGCACAAAAGTTTGGCGGAAAGACATATTTGCGTATGGACGACTCCAACCCAACAAAAGAAGATGGAGAATTTGCTGACAGTTACATGGCTGACCTTGAATGGCTTGGTTTCAAACCTGAAGCACTTGTTTATGCAAGTGAAGCATATTTTGATGACATCTACAAAATTGCCGAAAAAATGATTATGAATGGTAATGCGTATGTTTGTGACCTTTCTGCTGAAGAAATTTCTGCAACAAGAGGAACACTGACAGAACCTGGAAAAGAAAGTCCATACCGCAACAGAACACCAGAAGAAAACTTGAAATTGTTCAGAGAAATGCGTGATGGAAAATATCCAGACGGAAGCAAAACTTTGCGTGCAAAAATTGATATGGCACACCCTAACATCAATATGCGTGACCCAGTTATGTACAAAATTGCAAGACAACATCACTATCGCGTTGGTGACAAGTGGTGCATTTGGCCACAATATGACTTTGTTCACCCAATGGAAGACTGTCTTGAAGGAACAACCTATAGTTTGTGTGACAAAGGTTTCCAAGACCATAGAGTTGTCTATGAATGGTTTGTTGAACATGGTTGGGGCAAGAAATATGCTCCAAAGCAAAGGGAATTCAGTCGTCTTGTCATTGAAAATGTTTTGACAGGGAAAAGATATCTGAAACAACTTGTGAACAGCGGTGCTGTCAGCGGTTGGGACGACCCAAGATTCCCTACCCTTGTTGGAATAAGAAGAAGAGGATACACTGCAAAAGCTGTCAAAGATTTTGTCAAGTCAGTTGGCTGGGGAAGCACAATTGAAGTGACTGTTCCATTCTCAGCATTGGAATATTATGTTCGTGAAGATTTAAACAAAATTGCCACCCGTGCAATGGCTGTTCTTGACCCATTGAAAGTTGTCATAACAAACTATGAGGGCAGTGAAGAAATTGAAATTGACAACAATCCAAACGATGAAAATGCAGGAAAACATAAGGCTCGTTTCAGCAAAGAAATCTACATTGAAAAAGAAGATTTCAGTTTGAATCCACCACCAAAATATAATCGTCTTGTTGAAGGCGGAATTGTTCGTCTTAAAGGTGCTTACATCATCAAGTGTAACAAAGTTATCTTTGATGAAAATGACGAAATTGACCATTTGGAATGCGAATATATCCCTGGCACTAAGAGTGGACAAGACAACTCTGGAATCAAATGCAAAGGCACAATCCACTTTGTTTCTGCTGACAACTGCTTCAAAATTACAGTCAGAGAATTCAAAAATCTTGTTAAGAGTGAATATAAAAGCCCTGCAAAAGCACTTGCAGATGGTGTTTCAATTGACGAACTTCTGGAGCCAAATTCTCTCACAGAAAGAACTGCATTGGCAGAAAATTTCTTGAAAAATGCAAAACCAGAAGACAAATTCCAATTCATGAGAAAGGGTTATTATTGCGTTGACAAAGACTCCACCCCAGAAAACATGATTTTCAATTATACAATATCCTTGAAAGATGGCTTCAAGATGCCAAAACAAAACTAATTTGGAGAGGGAAAATGTATAAAACAGAAATTATCAAAAAAACTTCAAGCATTTCAAAAAGAGCCAAACTGATTGAAGAAAAATGCAATGAAATGGAAAAACAAGGTTTTTCACTTGTTTCAACCTGTGGGACACCAAATTTTGGAGTTATTTTGACATTCAAAAAATAAAATCACAGAAAAATCTGTGATTTTTTTGTTTTTCTATGGTGAAATAAGCCTAAGAAAAATGGAAAATCATATATTTGTTGGACAATTTACAAAATTTTGTTTATAATAAAAATATGTTAATGGGCGCCCTAATTTGTATGTTTGTTGCAGCAGCAATCTTGGCTGTCAGTGTCTGTTTTTCTAAAAAGAACAAGACATTGTATTTCTTGTTGCAAACATTGTCTTTGATTGCGCTTGTTTGTTTGGGCTTGGTTGCCGGGAACTACAAAAACAACTTTTCGGGCTACACAATCTTTCTTATTTTGGCAATCATTCCACAATTCATCTCTTTGTTTGACTTGTCAGAATATCTAAAGACCAAAGCAATCAAAACAGAAGAAAATACAGAAACAAACATTGAAGAAATCACAGAGATTGAAAAAAATGTAACTGAAAATATTTCGGAAGAAAATGTTTCTGAAGAAAACTTCTCTGATGCTGAAAACAAGAAGAAAAAAGAAAAAAAGAAAAAAAGAAAAAAAGAATCAAAACACCACTTTTTAAACAGCAATGGTCTTCTTTTGAAATCAGTTGCAATGGTGATGACCTCGATTTGTTTGGGGCTTGCTGGTGTTTACATTGGCATGGAAACATTTTATGGATTTTTAATCGGCGTTGCCCTTGCCTGTGCACTATTGTTCTTGCTTTTAATAATCAAAAAAACAATCAATCCATATGATGTTTTAAGTTATTTCTTCATGTTTCTTGCAATAGGAATAATTATCGGGCAAATTGCCACAGTGCTTTTGTTCTCTTTCAACTTGACAAACATTCTTTTCTCAGTTGGAGCACTGATTTATTGTGTTTATGTTGGGCTTTCTGCTTTCGTAAAGAGCAATTTCGACAACATGGCATTCTTTGTGGCATTCTTTTGTTTAATAAGCACTTTGATTATTTAAATTAACAAACAAAAAAACATATCATTTTTGATATGTTTTATTTTTGCAACATTTCTTTGCGTTCTCAACAAACTGCTTCACTTTGAAAGCATCCCTTTTACCCTCTCCATTTGCATCTATTGCCTTACAGCCACTGTTGACATCAACTCCATATGGTTCTGTTTCTTTTATTGCTTCACAGACATTATCTGGATTCAACCCACCTGCAAGAAAACATGGATTATTCAAAGACTTGATAATCTCTCTGCTCGCATTCCAATCATGCACCAATCCAGTGCCACCAACTTGGTCAGTTTTCAGATTGAAACTGTCAAGCAGAAAATAATCAGCATATTTAATTTTTGAGATATCAGTGAGAACTTCTCCAGATTTGGAAACATGAATAAGTCTGACCAACTTAACATCTGGCAATGCTTTAACAATTTTTTCAACTTCTTTTTCTGGAATATCAGAATGAAGTTGAATGATATTGTTTCCAATGAACTTTGACAAAGAAATAATTTCATCCGCATTGGTTAGGTGTGTCACCATTGAAACATCACACCTGCCACCTACAAAATCAGCAATCTCTTTTGCCTTGAACTTGTCTATGAAATCTACACTGTTATGTTTTTGTCCAACCAGCAATCCAATGACATCTGCACCTGCATCTAAACACATTTGGGCATCTTCAATGCTTTTGTTCGCACAAATTTTAACAACCATAAAATCTCCTAAAAACAAAAAATCGTTATAAATTCAATTTTGAAAATATAACGATTTTTTAAATTGGTTGCGAGGACAGGATTTGAACCTGTGACCTCCGGGTTATGAGCCCGGCGAGCTTCCGAGCTGCTCTACCTCGCGTCATTAGACTTTGTTATTATATATTATTTATATTCCAAATGTCAATAGTTTATTGCAAATTTAACAAAAAACAACCATAATTATGGTTGTTTTTCTAATGATACTGGCTGTTTTGTCTCTCTACTTTCATTCTTCTCATCTTCTTTTTGAATCAAACTGTCCAAACACCTATCTATCTTTAAAGCATTTTGATATGCTTGTTGATAGTATATTTCAATCAAATCATCAATTTCATGAGTTTCAATCGCCTTATTTGTTGCGGCGTTATATTCCTTTCTTTTGTCAAAATCAATTGAAATTGATGGGAAATCAGATTCAATCAAAGTTTCATTTGCTATCAATCTCGCAATTCTATGATTTCCGTCAGGGAATGCCTGCATCCTAACAAGTTCACAATGCATAATGCATGCTCTTTCAATTGGATAAAGATTATTGCTTTTTACATCATTTGTAAACCAATCAGTCAAAATCTCCATACCCTCTCTTATAATTTCTTGATTTACAGGAATCCAACTTCCATTTCTTATGCGTGCAGTGCAATCTCTATAGGTTGGATATTCATTATTTGAAGCCAAGGCATACGTATCCATTATGAAATTTAAATAATCTTCCGCTGATGTTTTGTCATACTTTCTGAAATATCCATAATCAAAAATAAATTGAAATGCTGTATCAAATGTCAAATAATTCTTTTTTATTACATCATCAAATTCTTGAAATTGTGATTGCTCAACCATTTCTCTATATGCCTGAAGCCACATACGAGAGCATTCACTTGAATCAAATGGATGCGATTGATAATATTCAAAAATTTTTTTTACATATTTTTTGACACTCTTTTTATAAAGTTGATTGGCTTTGTAACATTCGCTATCTTGATTTTTGTTCACTTCATAGATAACTCCTCGCATAATATCTTCAACTTTGTCAATTTTTTCGCCTCTTTTCACGGTTTTTCTTACCATTTCTATCTTTTGATTAATTCTGTTTAGCAATTTGTTTAATTCAGAATAATCTCTTTCTTCAAAGCAATAAAAACTTGAAAATTTATGTTTTTTCTTTGCCCTTCCATTTACAAAAACCGTGGTTTTGTCCCTATAAAGAATCCAAGGTTCGACACCTTCTTCACCTAAATCATGTGTTACACGAGCAAATCTGCGATTGAATGCCAATCTTTCTTGTTCATCTTGTTTTAAAAATTTTTTTATCTTTATTGCCTTCATTTTTACCTCGAATATAGATGTTATAACACGCTTTTTTTGCTTTGTCAATATCAAACCTTATTTTTCTTTTTTCAGTCCAAATTTTGTCAAAATTTTAGCAAAAATATGCACCAAACAAATTGTTTTTTCTCCCTATATATGATATAATATAGTATATATATTATATATAAAGGGAATATTGCTGATATGGATACAAATCAAGATGTTAAAAATGAAAATGTTGAAGATTTTGAAAAGGAAGAAAAGGAAAGACTTTCCAAAAGTGTGAAATATGACGCCAGCGAAATTCAAGTCTTGGAAGGACTTGAACCTGTTCGTAAACGTCCTGGAATGTATATTGGCTCAACAGACAGCCACGGACTTCACCACCTTGTTCAAGAGGTTGTGGACAACTCTATTGATGAGGCTTTGGCTGGCTACTGCACCCAAATCGATGTCACAATCAATGAAGACGGCTCTTGCTCCGTTGCTGATAATGGTCGTGGTATTCCAACAGGAATAATTCCAAAAGAAGGAAAGAGCGCTGTTGAAGTTGTTTTGACAAAACTTCATGCCGGCGGAAAATTTGGTGGAGAAGGCTACAAAATCTCTGGTGGTCTTCACGGCGTCGGTGTGTCCTGCGTTAATGCTCTTTCAAAAAAATTGACAGTTGATGTTTATCAAAACGGAAAACACCACTTCATCGAATTTGCTCGTGGGCGTGCCCTTGCTCCTTTAAAAGTCATTGGAAGCACTGACAAAACCGGAACGACTGTAACTTTCTGGCCAGATGAAGAAATTTTTGAAACTGTCGAATTCAACTATGACAATCTCAAAAACCGCTTTCGTGAAATCGCATTTTTGAACAAAGGACTTGTCATCACTTTGCAGGACAAAAGAGAAGGACAAGAAAGAAACGACAAATTTGAGTTTAAAGGCGGAATTGTTGAGTTTGTAAACTATCTCAATGCCAACAAGCAAACCTTGCTTTCTTACCCCGTTTATTTCAATAAATTCAATCATAACGAAAAAGGCGAAGTGGTCAATGAAATCGAAGTTTGTTTCCAGTATAATGACTCATACAACGAAATCATCAACACATATGCAAACAACATCAACACCGAAGAAGGTGGGACTCACCTTGATGGTTTCAAAAATGCCCTTACAAAGGTCATTAATGACTACGCTGTTAAGAACAAAATAATCAAAGAAAACGAAAAGTTGTCTGGTGAAGATTGCAGAGAAGGTATCACCGCAGTGATCTCTGTCAAACTCAGAGAACCACAATTTGAAGGACAGACAAAGACCAAACTTGGCAACAGCGAAATGAGAACAATCGTGTATAAGGCAATGCAAGAAGCATTTGGGGACTATTTGGAAGAACACCCTGCTGAAGCAAGAGAACTCATCATGAAAAGCATAACCGCTCAGCGTGCAAGAGATGCTGCGAGATTGGCAAGAGAATCAACAAGAAGAAAGAGTGTTCTTGAAAACACCACCCTCCCAGGAAAGCTTGCCGACTGCTCTGAAAAAGACAGTAGTCTTTGCGAAATTTACATCGTCGAAGGAGATTCCGCTGGTGGTTCTGCAAAACAAGGCAGAGACAGAAGATTTCAAGCAATTTTGCCACTTCGTGGTAAGATTTTGAATGTTGAGAAGGCAAGACTTAACAGAATTTTGGAAAATGCAGAAATTCGTGCAATGATAACTGCGTTTGGTGCAGGAACAGGAAATGATTTTGATGAAAGCAAACTCAGATACAACAAAATCATTTGTATGTCCGATGCCGATGTCGATGGTTCACATATCAGAATTTTGCTTTTGACATTCTTCTTCAGATTTATGCGTCCTTTGATTGAAAATGGACATGTCTATGCCGCACAGCCACCTCTTTACAAGGTTGCAAGAGGAAAAGAAGAATTTTATTTCTATTCTGACGAAGAACTGAACAAATGGTTTGATGAAAACGGCAGAAAAGGCACAACCCTTCAAAGATATAAAGGTCTTGGTGAAATGAACCCAGAACAACTGTGGGAAACAACCATGAACCCAGAACACAGAATACTTTTGAAAATAACAATGGAAGACGCAATCGAGGCAGATAAATTGTTCAGTCAATTGATGGGAGAAGATCCAGAACTTAGACGTCAATTCATTGAAGAAAATGCCACCCTTGTGACAGATCTTGACGTTTAGGAGTCAGCGATGAGAGAAGAGCACTATTACAAAGATTTTTTGGACGCATTTGGAAAAGAAGCACAATTGAATTTTGCCATTGAAGAGATGAGCGAACTTACAAAAGCCATCTGCAAATATAAACGCAAAATCAATGCTTGCTCCAAAGAAGAAGAGAAAAAATTGATGAAGAACATGATTGAAGAAATCGCCGATGTCAAGATTTGTATTGAAGAATTGATATATATGTTTGACTGCTTAGATGAAGTCACAAAAGTTGAAGATTTTAAATTTGCTCGCGGAAAAGAAAGAGTGAAAGCACATAATTTAAATTTGCAAGTTGAGGAAAGAAATGAATAAGAAAGAAGAAGAAAACAAGAAAAAAGACCTGAGGGAAATGTTTGAAAATGAAAAAATTCAACCAATTGAAGTTGTCGGAGAGTTGAAAAAGTCTTTCATTTCCTATGCAATGGCTGTCAATGTTTCAAGAGCCATTCCTGATGTTAGAGATGGTTTGAAGCCGGTTCATAGAAGAATTTTGTTCAGTATGGGTGAATTAAACAACTTCTATGACAAACCTCACAAGAAAAGTGCCAGAATTGTCGGTGAAGTTATGGGTAAATATCACCCACACGGAGACATTTCAATTTATGATGCCCTTGTCAGACTTGCTCAGGACTTTTCAATCAGATATCCTCTTGTTGATGGACATGGAAACTTTGGTTCAGTCGATGGTGACCCACCTGCTGCACAGCGTTACACAGAAGCAAGACTTTCAAAAATTGCTTCTTTGATGCTTAAAGACATCGACAAAGAAACGGTTGACTTCTATCCAAACTTTGACGACACTTTGATGCAACCTTCCGTTTTGCCAGCAAGATTTCCAAACCTTCTTGTTAATGGTGCAGACGGCATTGCTGTCGGAATGGCAACAAACATTCCACCTCACAACTTGACAGAAGTCATCAATGGTCTTCAAGCATTGATTGACAACTCAGACATCGACATTGATGAACTTATCAAGATTATCCCTGCACCTGACTATCCAACAGGCGGAATAATCATGGGAAGAACCGCCGTTAAACACGCATACAAAACTGGTCGTGGCGGAATTTTGGTCAGAGGTCGTGCAGAAATTGAAGAAACATCTTCTGGCAGACAAAGAATCGTCATCACAGAACTTCCATATCAAGTCAACAAAGCACGTTTCATAACTCAAATGGCTGATATGGTTAAAAACAAAAAAATTGAAGGTATCAGCGACCTAAGAGATGAAAGTGACAGAGATGGACTTAGAGTCGTTGTTGACATAAAAAAAGATGCAAACGCACAAGTTGTTTTAAACTTGCTCTATAAACACACAATGCTTCAACAAAGCAGTGGAATCATTATGCTTGCTTTGGTGAATGGAGTTCCAAAGGTTTTGAACCTTAAGGAAATGCTTTATTATTACCTTGAACATCAGAAAGAAGTTGTCGTAAGAAAAACAAGATTTGACCTTAAGAAAGCTGAAGAAAGAGAGCATATTGTCAAAGGTTTGGTTATAGCCCTTGCAAACATTGATGAAGTCATAAAAACAATCAAACAATCACAAGACAGACAAGAGGCAATAACAAACTTGACAACTTTGTTTGAACTTGACGAAATTCAAGCAAACGCCATTCTTGAAATGAAACTTTCAAAACTTACAAGTTTGGAAGTTGAAAAACTTAATGAAGAACTTGCAACTTTGGAGGCAACAATCACTGATTTGAAGGACATCTTGGACAAACCTGCAAGAGTTCTGCAGATTGTCAGAGATGACCTTGAAAATGTCAAACAAGAATTTGGTGACGCTAGAAAGACCGAAATTAGCATGGATTTGGGTGGAATTGACATTGAAGACCTTATTGCAGAAGAAGATGTCATCGTCTCCATGACTCATATGGGTTACATCAAGCGTATGTCTGTTGATGAATACAAATCTCAACACAGAGGTGGAGTTGGAATCACCGCACACAAGACAAAAGATGAAGATTTTGTGGAAAAAATGTTCGTATGCTCTTCTCATGCAGACCTTTTGTTCTTCTCGAATTTGGGAAAGGTTTACAGCGCAAAAGCCTATGAAATTCCAGAAGCTCAAAGACAAGCAAAGGGCCGTGCAATCATCAACCTTTTGCAACTTTCTCTTGGAGAAAAAATCAATGCAATCATTCCAATGCAAAAAGATGTCAAAGGCAATTTGATTATGGCAACAAAGAACGGTCTCATCAAAAAGACCACTCTCAGTGAATATGAAAACATCAGAAAAGTTGGAAAAATTGCCATCAAACTTGTGGAAGGAGATGAACTTGTTGGTGTTGACATAACTACAGGTCGTGATGACATCTTGATTGCCTCCCATGATGGAAAGTGCATTCGTTTCAACGAGACCGATGTTCGTGCCGTTGGAAGAGACAGCCAAGGTGTTCGCAGCATGAAACTTGCAGAGGGAGACTTTGTTGTTGACATGGCAATAGTTCATGAAAACGCAAACATCATAACAATCTCAGAAAATGGTTATGGCAAATTTACAAGTGTTGACGAATTCAGACTTCAACAACGTGGTGGAAGTGGTGTTAAAGCTGGTATATTCAACGGAAAGACTGGAAAACTCGTTGCAATGAAACAAATTGAAGAAGATTGCGACCTTTTGATTATTGCAGACAGTGGAGTTATCATCAGAACACCAGCAGAAGATGTAAGCCATTTTTCAAGAGTGAGTCAAGGCGTTCGCATCATGAAACTTAAGAACGACGCAAAAATCACCAGCGTTGCTCTTGCATCAAAAGAAGAGGAACCTGCTGAAGCAGAGACACCTGCACCCGCAATTGAAGAAGAATCTGATGCAAATGAAACTAATGCGGAAGTTTCAACATCTGAAGAAAACACTAGTGACGACGAAAACATTTAGATTGCTGTCATTGAACAACAAAAATAAACTACCTTTTGAATAAGGAGTTCCCATGGACAAAAAAGTAACAGAACAAGAGAAAACTTATCTTGACAACACTTTGAAAGAAATTGAAAAGATCAAAGATAAGGACTCAAAAAAATATAAACAAAACCTGAATGACATTCAATATCTCAAAAAGTTTTTCGCCGAAAATTTTTATGACATAAAAAAAGAAGACGATGAACTTGCTGGTCTAAACATTCAAATTGAAAACTTAGAGCAACAAAATGTTGCTCTTGAAAAAGAAATCTCAAGACTTCAAAAACAAAGAAAAAATCCATACTTTGGAAGATTTGATTTCCAAGCGGATAATGAACAAGAACCAAATAAATATTACATTGGCTTAGGTCTCATTCAAAACTCTCAAAATGAAAATTTGGTCTATGACTGGAGAGCTGATGTCTGCTCTCTTTACTATGACGACAAAACCGGAAAAACTTCCTATTCTTGTCCTGATGGAGAAATATCCGGCAATTTGTCCTTAAAACGTCAATATAAGATTGACAAGGGCAATTTGGTTTATTACATTGACAGCAACATGGTCATCGACGACGATATCTTGATGGAGCAACTTTCAAAAAATGCCACATCAAAAATGCATGACATTGTTTCAACCATTCAAAAAGAACAAAATGTCCTTATTCGTGCCGATGACTTCAAGAACACAATTGTGCAAGGTGTTGCCGGTTCTGGAAAGACCTCAATTGCAATGCACAGAGTTTCTTATTTGCTTTACAAATATCGCAATCAACTCAAGAGTGAAGATATTTTGATACTGTCCCCTTCTGAATTGTTTGCAGACTATATTGACGATGTTCTTCCAGCATTGGGAGAAGAAAAAACTTTCACAACAACTTTTTCAAACATGGCAAAGCGACTTTTGGGAATGGAATTTGAGTCAAGGGAAGATATGCTTGAAAGAGTTATAAGCAAACAAAACCAAAAGGACTTTGAAAACATCGCAATAAAGTCAAGCTTTGAATTCTTGGACGATTTGAAAAATTTCCTTAACAACGATATTTGCAATCTTTTTATTCCAAAAACACTTTCTTTTGGAGAGGTTGTCATAAATAAGACAGAAAATCAAGATATCTATTTCAACAAACTTAAAAACTTGCCTATTCACAAAAGAATTGATGTTTTGGCAGAAAATATCACTGACAGATTCAAAATTCCTGCATCAAAACATAATGACTTGTTCAAAAGAGCAAAGAAGATTTTGTATAACAATTTCATCACAACGGACTTATTGAGAATTTACAATCTTTTCTTGAGAAGTTTGGAACTTGATGAAGTGGAAAACATCGGAGCTTACGACATTGCTCCTGTGCTTTTAATCAAAGAAAATCTATTTTCACTGAAAAACAACTTTGATGCAAAATATGTCATCGTTGACGAGATGCAGGACTACACACCTTGTCATTTCTATTTGTTTGACAAAATTTGGAAATGCTCAAAACTTTATCTTGGTGACATCTATCAAAGCATTGACAGAACTCTGACTCCAACATACTTGACATATTTGACAAAACAAACCAAGTCAAAAATAACATTTTTAAATAAGTCATACAGAAGCACATTGCAAATTTCTCTGTTTTCACAAAAAATTCTTGGAAAACACATTGCAAACAACGTGAATAGAAACGGAGAAGAAGTTGAGTGTTTGAGAACAAAAAATTGTGCCAAGGCAATTGAAAAAATTTTGACTGAAAGAGAAAAAAAATCAGAACTTAAAAAACAAAGTGTTGCAATCATATGCAAATCTAGGGAAGAAATCAAAGCACTTCAAAAAGAAAGCACACAAATCAAAAAATTCAAAGTGATGGACAATATGAAAATTTCTTCAAAGAAAATCATAACCACTCCAGCAAAAGCAAAAGGAATTGAATTTGACTGCGTCATCGTTCCATTTGCAAACAGTCAAAACTATCACAACGAACTTGACAGAAATCTCTTGTATGTCTCTTCAACCAGAGCATTGCACAAACTTTATTTCTTAAGTGACAAAACACCAAGTCCATTTTTGATGAAGAAAACTTCAAAATAATGAATGAATTAATATGCATAGATTTTGAATAATATTCTTATTTTTGAAACAAAGAATTTTGATATTAAAAATTTATACAAAATTGACGAAACTTGCATTTTTAAACAAACTCGATTTTTTGCACATTTATATTCCGTTTTCTCGCCAATATGTGTGATTTTTGAAAAGATTTGTCCACAAAAATGTGGAAATGTGGATAACTCGTGTGGTTTTCTTCAATTTTGACCCCAATTTACCCACCTGTATAAACATAAATTGGTGTGAATATTTATAAATTTGTGGATAAGTGGAAAATAAATGTGCACAACTTTTAGTATTATATGCCTATATTTCAATTGACAAAACGAAGAATTTTGTATTAAAATGACATATAAAAAATGATGACAATTAAGGAGAAAAAATGAACAATTCAAAGCTTATTACACCGAGAAAACTTCAAGGTTTTTGGGAACTTATGCCAAGACAGCAGATGGTTTTTTCTGAGCTTTTGGACAAGATTGAAAATGTTTTCAAACAAAATTGTTTTGTTCCACTTGACACTCCTATTTTGGAATATAGCGAAACACTGCTTGCCAAAAGTGGTGGCGAAACAGACAAAGAAGTCTATCGTTTTTCAAAAGGTTCTACCGATATGTGCATGAGATATGACTTGACAGTTCCACTCGCCCGCTTTGTTGCAATGCACAAAGAAGATTTGTCATTTCCTTTCAAAAGATATCAAATTGGAAAAGTTTACAGAGGAGAAAGACCTCAAAAGGGTCGTTTCAGAGAATTTTATCAATGTGATGCCGATATAATCGGAAATGAAACATTATCTCTTGTTGCTGATGCCGAATGTATTGCACTTTTTGAAAAATGTTTCAAGGCGTTGAATCTCGATGTGGAAATTGAAGTTTCAAACAGAAAAATTATCGCTGGATACATTCAATCAATCAACAAGGAAGACAGAACAACAGACATTTTGATTGTTTTGGACAAACTTGCAAAAATTCCTTTTGAAGAAGCAATGGCACAACTCAAAGAAATTGGTTTGTCTGACGTTGAAAGCGAAAAAATCATAAGATTGACAAAAACAAATGGAAATATTGAGGAAGTAACTCAAAATTTGACAAATATTTGCGACAATCCTCTTTTTGATGAAGGAATGAGAGAACTTGTTGAAACTGACAAACATCTGAAAGCATTTGGAGTTAGTTCAGTCATATATAACCTTTCCGTGATCAGAGGACATAACTATTACACTGGCACAGTTTTTGAAGGATTTTTGAAAATGAACAAAAATCTTGGAGCCATTGGTGGTGGCGGAAGATTTGAAAATTTGTGCAGTTATTTTTCAGATAAAAAAATGCCAGGTGTTGGAATGAGTGTTGGTGTCACCCGCCTTTTTGATATATTGACCAAAGAAAATTATTTCAATTTGGATGAGATCAATGAAATCGAATGTGCAATCATCACTTTTGATGACACTTTGGAAGAAGGACTTTCTTTGACTTCAAAACTCAGAGAAGGTGGAATTAAAGCAGATTGTCTTTATGAAAACAAATCTTTCAAATCAAAAATGAAAGAAGCAAACAAAAGACAAATAAAGTATGTCTTGATTGTTGGCGAAGATGAAGTTAAGACAAAAGAATACACATTAAAAAACATGCAAAATTCAGAACAAGAAAAATTAACTCTTGAAAAAGTCATCGAAAAGATCAAAACTGACCGAATGTGCATGTCCGATGCAGAATAATAACATAAGTTTAACTCTCAATCTAAAAAAATATGCAAAAGGAAGTGTAAAAATGGAAAGTAAAAAGGAAAAAATATTAGTCACATCTGCACTGCTCTATGTCAATGGGCTTCCACATTTGGGTCATGTTGTTGGCTGCTGGCTCCCTGGAGATGTGTTTGCTCGTTACAACAGAACAAAAGGAAATGATGTCATTTATGTCAGCGGAACTGACGATTATGGAACTGCAAGTTTCATCTCTGCCAAAGAAATTGGAATGAAACCTGAAGAATTTATTCACACAATGAATACCAAAATCAAAGAAATTGCAGAAACACTCTGCATTAGTTTTGATAAATTCAGTGGAACAAACACAGAAACACACAAAGAAACAACAGTAGATTTCTTCAACGAAATCTATAAAAACGGCTACACAGTTGAAAAAGAAAGCACAATGCTCTATTGTGAACATGACAAAATTGCTTTGGCCGACAGATTTGTTTATGGAACCTGTCCATATTGTGGATATGAAAAGGCTTATGGCGACCAATGCGACCAATGTGGAAAAACCTACGAACTTGACGACTTGAAGTCTCCAAAATGCAGTTTTTGTGGAAAAGATGCTGTTAAAAAATCAACAAAACATATCTATGTTTCATTAGACAAAATTCAACCTGAACTTCAAAAATGGGTGGAAAGCAAAAAAGATGTATGGCGCCCACATGTTTACAGCATGACAAACAAATGGTTTAAAGAAGGATTGAAACCTCGTTGCATCACAAGAGATATTCCTTGGGGTATTCAAGTGCCATTGAAAGATTATCAAGACAAAGTGTTCTATGTTTGGTTTGACGCACCAATTGGCTACATCTCAATCACAAAGGAACTTGGTGGAGATGAAATGGTCAAAGACAGATGGCAAAACAAAGATTGCAAAATCTACAACTTTATTGGCAAAGATAACATCGACTTCCATGCAATTTTCTTCCCAAGCATGGAGCTTGCTTGCAAGAAATATAACTTGGCAGAAAATGTTGTTGGTTTCAACTTCCTCAACTTTGAAGGTCAAAAATTCTCAAAATCTAAGAAAATCGGAATTTTCTGCAACAATTTAATGAACAGTGATATTGATATTGATGCTTTGCGTGCTTACCTTGTTTCTATCTTCCCAGAAAACAAAGATAGCGATTTCACATATGAAGGTTTCAAACTCAACACAAATGCTGAACTTGTTGGGAAATATGGAAATTTCTTCAACAGAACATTGAACATGATCAACAAAAATTTTGGTGGCGCTCTTGAGATTGATTATGATAATATCAAGAACTCACTTGATGAAAACGACAATGAAATGATTGAAGCAATCAAGACTCTCCCTGACCAAATTGGAGAACTGTTCTCAAAAACAGAATTCAGAATGGCATATAAGGAAATTATGAGGTTTGCAAGCATTGGAAACACCTATCTTGAAAAAACCGCACCATGGTCATTGATTAAAAATGGAGACATCGATGGTGCAAAGAAAGTGCTTTATCTCTGCCTTAATATGGCAAAAGCTCTTGCAATTGTTGCCAGCCCAATAATCCCTAACAAAACAGCTGAAATTTGGACAGAACAACTGAACTTTGAAGGCCGTCCAGATGCACAAGATATGTGGGAAGAAGCAAGCAAAATCAACATTTCAAAGTCTCACAAAGTAAACTTGCCTAAACCACTTTTTGCTCGTCTTGACGATGAAATCATTGAAAGATATAAGCAAGAACTGTCACATCCATTCGATATTCAAGATTTAAAGAGCTAAATGCTCTTTTTTCTTTCTCTTCTCTCTTTTAACCTTATTCTTGCTCGCCATTGTTTTTGCATTAAAAATAAAAAGACAACAAAATTATCTTCCTTGTCAAAAATTCAACCACAATGAATGATACAGAAGAATAATAAAATAAAAAGAAGTTACGTGAAAGAAACTTCTTTTTATTATGGTCTTTCCCAATTGTAATAATATTCAGTTGTCGTCGTTGCTTCCCACTTTGCATAAAGTGTAAGGTTTTCACTTGGCATCGTTCCGTCAAATTTCTGAGAATAATTGCTGTCAGTGTACCAACCTGCGAAAGTGTAGCGTGTGACTTCATACGTCCATTTTCCTGCGTTTGAACCAACCCAGTTGTAACCTTTATCGACGTATTCAGTGTTTTTTGTTGGAACATAACTGCTCAAATCAAACACTGTATTTTCTGCAACACTCACATCACCGTAAGTTTCATTTCCACCATTCACATTGAACGACAATGTGTAATAATGTGTCACAATTGTATCTATCAAATTCCACTTTGCGTAAAGGACGGTGTTTGTTCGAGGCATTGTATCTGCAGAAAACCTTGTGTTTTCATCAAACGTTTCTGTGGTGTACCAACCCGCAAATTCGTAAACATACTTGGTGTTGTTTTCAATATCATTAACAATCAAGTTTTCGCTGTAAGTTGGCAAAGTTATCTGTGTTCCTGCAGCTTGAACAATATCTTCAAATTCGGCACCACCATTTTCTTTGAATGAAATTTTGTACAGAGTTTCACTCGCTAATTCCCACTCACCATTTGAAGCTTGCCATTGTGCCCCTTCATTGTATGTGTAAGAATCAACAAATTCGTAAAGTGCAGAAAAATCAAGTTCTTTTCCGATGTCCTTAAGCACCAAATCGTTGCTTTCGAGGGTCATTTCAAAGATATCTGCAAGTGGCATAAACATATTGAATGTTGCCTTTCCAATGTAATTCTTGTTGCCAGTCGCCTCATTATTGACAACACTCAAGCCAATTGACATTGTGTCAAGTTTAGGGTCATTCGTAATTTCTGCCATGTTAAGCACAACACTGAAATTCTGAGAATCATTTGCAGTGAATGATTTTACGACATTTCCAAGATCTGGAGTGTGTCCTTTTGCCAAATCCAATGAAGCTTGAATTGCTTCAATAATCATGTCAGTAAAGCCAATTCCGTATTGAACATATTTCAATGGATCACTCAAAACTTCTTCAATTGAAACCTTAAGTTTCTTTTCATATTGACGCTTTGAAGCACCAAACATTATGTCCACATATTCTGTTCTGTAGAAGTAAACATATCCATCTTTATAATAGATATAGAGCATTCTTCCTGAGCCACTTTCTGTGTCACCAAATTCATAAGGCACGTCATTATTGATTCCAATTACGGCAGGAATCTCTCCAATAACTGCCATAACTTCAGGTTTTCTTTCTTCATCAAGTTTGATTTTGACATTGATTGGAACATTCCAATTGATGTTGATTCCAACCAAATTTCCGTTGATATTCAAACTTCCATCAATTTCATAATAATTCAACTCAGAAGTATTAACCAAAGCATTAATAAGTTCGTTTGCGCCAGAAAAATCAATATGTTTATCAGCTGGATTTTCTGCCAGATAATCAAAAGCTTCATCACGAGAATTATTTACATTAATTTCAAGATTGATTGTGTTTCCAGCAATCGTCAAATCAGAAATTGATATCTTCTTCAATTTGCTCGTTCCATCAGCATCTTCGCCAAGAACAACTTTGACAATTCCGCAGTCTCCGTTTCCTTCAATGTCCAACTTAATTTGAAGAATTGTTTGTCCTGTCTGTTCGTCGGATTTCAAATTAATTTCTTTGAAGACTTGAGTTAAGTTTGTAATTGAACTTAAAATCTGATCAATTTGCGTGATACTGTCTTGCAAATCATCACCTTGTGAGCCTAAAACTTTTTGAATGACTCTGAGAATATCTTCAAAACTTGAATCATTGATTTTTGCACGGAATTTGTTTGTGTCTGTCAAAGAATATGTCAAATAGATATCATTTGATTTCAAACTTTCATACATCAAATCAATTGAGAATGATGATCCATTGTTTATGATTGTGAACCCACCTTGAAGATTGATTGATTTGCCTTCAATAAATTCAAATTGAGTTGTCTGTCCTTCTGGCAAATCTCCAACTTCAAAATAAACATCTCCCCTTGTTATCTCAATTGTTGAACTGTCAGAAACAATTGTTCCTGTCACATCAACACCATATTGATATGTCATTGCGTAGTCATAAACTGTTTCAACAAAATTTAACAAAGTTTTGTATGAATTGAAATCTGTAAGCAAGCTTGAACCATAATTTGACCTAACTCCAACAATTTCTTTGAACCCATTCTCTCCGCCAATGAAAGTTGCTCCAAGATCATTAACAAATCTGCCAACTGAAATGTTGTTCAAATAAACAGCAAAATTCAAATCTCTTGTTGCAACATCTTCAATAACAACATCTCCATCTTTCAACCAATATTCACTGTAATCATCATAAACTTCAGTGTTTTCATCTTCGATGTTTGCACCCAAAACAAGTTTTGTTGGCACAATTATATTTTCAAGGTTTTGAACAAAAGCTTGAACAACGATATCATAAAATCTTGCATTTTCTGCATACCACAAATCGCTGTTTATATCAATCTGAAGTCCACCACCAATATCTCCAGAAATCCAAGAGCCATAGATGCTGTCAAGAGCAGGTAAAATAACTTTAAACGCTTCTGTTGTTGTTTCCAAAATTTCAGCATTTCCAGTCAATGACAATCCAAAGTTTTGTTCAACAAAATCAATGATTTCATTAATTGTTGTTTCACTCAAATCAGCTGTCACCTGCAAACCATTGATGTCAACATAGATATCTTTTCCAATCAAATAGATATAACTGTTAAGACCAAGTGATGTGGTGTAAAGAGAAACCGCTGGCATATAATTCCCAACAACGCCATTTTCACTTTCAACAAGCATTGCCACCAGTTCGCCATAGAATTGGTTGTTGCTATATCTTATTGCAATGTCACTGTTAAATGCATAAACGCCATCTTCAACTCTCAAACTATCCAAAACACCATCTACAAAGTTTTCGGAATAGTCTTGATAGTCTTCATCATCAAATTCAGAAATTGTTGAAACATCAGTTTTTCTCAAAGAAAGTTGTGCTTTGATGACGTCATAGATGCTTAAATTAATGTTTTTAACATCATTTGTGGCAAATCCAATTTCTGCGCTCAAAATTTTAGAAACTGAATATTCTTTCTTGTTTGAAATGACAACATTGATCAAGTCAGAATTTCCAGAAATATCCAAGTCAATCTTGTTTAAATAATCTTCCAAAGTGTAAGTATTAATAATGTTGAGCAACTCTTCAAAGACACCGAAATCAATAACAACACCAAATGAGTCAGAGGTAATTTTGTTTATTGCTTCAAAAATGTCAACATTTGATGTTGACGCATTTGTCAAATCAAATTTAAGTTTCATGTTGCCAAACGCAAAATACAATGTTCCATCTTGCAATCTGACAAAGATATTTTCTCCAAATGCAATCATGTTTGAAATTTCAAAATTGCCATCAAAATATTTAAATGTTCCGTCAAAGGTCAAAGTGTTGTATGCAAGACTGAAATCAAATTCAAAAACTCCTCTCTGAACATAATCAATCAAAGACTTTATTTTTGGCAAAAGCACTTTCAAGTCTTCATATTGTTCAGGAACAGAAATTTCTTCGATTGTTTGCTCATCAAGCAAATTCAATGCAACTTTCAAATTGTCATTGATGACATATTCAACCTGCAACTTTTCGTTGTCGCCAAAAATATTCAAGCCAGCAATGTCAAAAATGTTTACAGAATTCAAGCCAACATCTTTTAAAACATTCTCAATGTCAATTTCAGGAATGGTTACGGCAAATAAATCAACAATATAGTCATAAAGTTCTTTTGCGTTTTCAAAGTTTGTAGCAAAACACAACTTTCCAATTTGAGCATAAAGCATATTATTGTAAATTGTAAGTTCAAACTTTTCATTCAAAACTTTTGTTGAAAGTTTAACATAAATCTTATCCGTCAAATCAATTTCGACATTTGCAACAACATCAACCTTTTCGTCATCTTTTTGATATGACAATGTGACAGTTCCTTTGTTTGCACTTGTCAAATTGTAATATTCCGCATCCGAAATTTCATAAGTTTCAAAAGGAACAACATTAAGGGTCATGTTGATTTTGCCATTAACAAGCAGGTCTATGCTGTCAATCATATCATCAACAAAACTAATGTTTCCAGTTGCATGAACAACATTTTCAGAATTAATTTTCAGATCAAGCTTAAGTTCGTCAAGACTTCCTGCAACATCAATCTCAATCAATGCCAAAAATTCTTGCAACGATAATTCGCTTACATCTTCTCCAAAAATTTCAGTCAAAGCAGATGAAATGTCAACGCTTTCGTTCATTCCATTCGCTTTCAAAATTGAATTTATGATGTCAAAAATTTGCATCAAATTCTCAGTTTGCAACTTGAATTTTAAATCAGCATAATCAACATACGCAGTGTTGTCCGCATACTTGATTGATAATTTGTTCCCACCAATTACAACATCATAAATCGCAAAAGTGTTGTTTTTCAAATCTATTTGAATGGCGCCAGAAAGATATAATTCTTCATAAGAAACAACAAACTCAAAAGCATATTGTTTTGTTTCAATGTAATTCTTAACATTTTCTATCTTGTTCAAAACATCATCAGTGTTGTCAGTTGCAGAAGGAAGAATGATTGTTTCATTGGTCGCACCAACATAAGCTTCAGCAGAAATTGTTTGATTTTCAAAAGTTAGAACAACATTATTTCCATCAATTGAAATATAAGCCTTATTTGACAAATATTCAATCAATGCAATCACTCCCTCTGATTCAACCAATTTCAACTCATTCAAAATTTCAGATAGTCTTTTAATCAATCTTTCAATGTCAATCTCAACATTTGAATTTCCAATCTGTTCTGCCAGGTTGAATCCAAAGATGCTGTCAATTCTTGCAATATAATTCTCCAAATCATCAATATTGCCTTCAACAACGATCTCTCCAACTTCAAAGAAAATTTGGTTGTTGTTGATGTAAATTGAAATGTTTTCACCAAAAATCTGTGTTGAAATCTTTGCCAATATTCCATTTGAAAAATCAACTACATAATTTACATCAATAACGAAGCCATCTATTGTGATTTTTGCTTGACCACCAAACTGTTCCGCTCCCAAAATGTCATCTACAACATCTGAAAGTGGAAGCAAATTTGACAAGTCATAATAATCTCCAGCAATTTCAAATCCATTTTCTACAATCTCAAAGTTTGCATCTATGTCAACTTTGTCAAATGTCACATTCAAACCAGTAAGTTGATTGTCATTGCTGTTTAAATTGATTATAAGTCCATTGTTCCAAGTCATTGAAAAGGCATTTTCTGTCATTTCAGTTGATGAAGGCAGATAATCAGAAATGCTTTCAGCATTATCAAACACGCCACCCAAAATTTGCAACATAACTTGTTGAACATCAATGTTTTCTCCATTGATTCCAATATACTGAGAAATCAAATCAGAAACAATTTGAGAAACAGTTTTTGATGTATATTTTTCAAAAATCTCATTGATAGTGCTTTCCCAAACAGAATAATCTTCAACATTAAAACTCAACTTCAAGCTTGCAACATCAGCATAAATGACATTATCGGAGTAAACCAATGAAACATCAATTCCTTCCAAAGAAGTTTCAACTTTCACTTTTGTAGAATTTGAATTATCAAGATATACATTTGCATAATAAGTCTTGTCATCAACACTGATTGCAACATTTGACACCACAAAATCATTAACAAACATATTTTGAGCGTAATTGGTGTAAAGAGTGATGCCGGACATATCAATTTCGTCACCAGTTTCTGTGTATTCAACCACAACATCATCTTTGTTCATTCTGTTGACGTTTGCACCAAATTTCACTGTGTTACCGGCAACCAAAATGTCCTTCAACTTGATTGATTTGATGTTGAACTCTGTGTCACAAACCATTCTTGCACTGATATTGCCCAGCCCAATAACGAATGTAATGTCTCCATTTTCTTCGTTTTGACTTTCCTCAATTTTAAGTTTGGTGAGCAATGTGTTTGGATCAAAATCAGTCAAATCAAAACCCAAAAACTTTTCAATGCTTTCAATAAAACTTGGGTCAATTTCAATATTGTTCATCACAAAATCAAGCAAAGAACTCAAGTCAAAGTCACCTGAAGCATCAAATTTGTAAGTGCTGTCATCAATAGATAAATAAACATTTGGTGAAACATAAGAAACTTGCACGTCAAAATTTTGTTGATTATAAATCAAATCAACATCAAGAGACATGTTCCCCATGCCCATGTCAAAGACAACATTTCCTTGAGCAGACAAACTGAAATCAGGGTTTTCCAACGTCAAATCAAAGTCCGTATCAATATTTTCAAATTCTGCAATTTTTTCAACAAACTGCCCAAACAACGTGTCATTTTCTGCGTCTGCGTCATCAGTTGGAATGGTGATAACATTTGGCTTAACATCACCAAAGATTTGCACGTAGCCAAAGAAAACAGAAAGTGTAATCACGAAATAAAGTGTGAACACCTTAAACATACGAGGAAATAGATCATGGTGTTTTCTGATAGGTTCTTCCATCATAACACCTCCTTGATCTCATCACCAATTTCTGGAGCATCTTCTCCAAAGAAGAACTGATCAGAAAACTCATCAGTAACTGTCATCATGCCGATTCCAGAAACATTCATTTTGTAAACTTCAGTATAATCAATGCCAACGAAATTGAAATTCTCATCAATAGTTACATTCATATTCAAAGAAATCCACTTTGGAGGGTCTGCCATACCACTTGAAAACTTAATTTCATAAGAATAATAAAGAGCAGCCAAAGCAAGATAATCACCGTCGATTGCAATGCTGAAAGAATATGTCCCATCTGCATTTTTTGTCACAGGACCAACTTTGTTTTGTCCACAAGTTATCGTTGAAATGATGTAAGGCATAACGGTGGAAGGCTCAGTGTTGAAAATTGATTTATACTCTTCCAATGTATATTCATCATAATTGTTTTTGTCAAAAATGCCTGTGATAACATCTGCACCTTCATCAAATGTTCCTTTTGGATTGATTTTGATCACTCCAGAATTTTTGTCATAAACAACTCTTGAACAAATTGCAGGTGCCAAACTTGAAGTGGAAGGACTCAATTTGTTATAAAGGAAAGTTCCATTGTCATAAATTTTCTCACTTCTCATTTGCTGTTTAATCCCCATAGGAGCATTAACAACTCCGGTCATAAGTTTGAAAAACTTTCCAGAATAATAATCTTCAGAATGAGTGAGTTTATATTCGGCAATATTGTAAAGCTGAACAACCGTGAAAGAATCAATAGACTCACCACTTTCTTCTCTTTTTTCTGCTCTATCAACCCATTCTTTGATTGTTGCTTCAGCTTCTCTCAGCGAAGATTCTTCCGCACTTACTGTTGAAGGTGCTTCCAAGTTATCAACATAAATTTTGCCGACAGCAAGGCCTGTCATCACTGCGATGGCAAAAATCAAAATATAACCCATAATCTTCTTATTAAAAAGTGTCACAGACAACCTCAAATTCAATCTATTATCATATATTTTTTACCTTCAATTTCAGTTAAAATTTCACTATATATGATTTCAATTTATATGATAACATAGTCAAAAATTTATGTCAATAAAATAGTTAAATTTTTTTAAATATTATATGTGGCACTTTTTTAGTTTAAAACCAATCAAAAAGATCAACAAAAAATCATGCTTTTCTTCCCAAAATAACGACTGTTTCCATATTCGCAGTGCAAGGAAACATATCAAAAATTTTGACACTCACAATATCATAAAAATCTTTCAAAATTTTCAAATCTCTAACCAAAGTTGAAAAGTTGCAAGAAACATACACAATTTTTTCAACACCACTTTGATTAATCTCACTCAAAACAGAGCGTTCACACCCTTCTCTTGATGGATCAAGCACAACAAAATCAATTTTGTCCCTTCTAAAAATTTTTGGAATCTCATCTTCAACTCTTCCACAAACATTTTCAATTTTGTATTCTTGCAGTTGTTCTTTCATCTTTTCTGCACTCATGTGTGCTGATTTTTGATATTCAATTCCATACACAAATTTTGCGTTTCTGGACAAAATGTATGTCAAAAGTCCTTGTCCTGAATAAGCATTAACGACCCTTTTCCCATCAACGTTGCACGAAACATAATCATACAATTTCTTTGCCATTTCATCATTGACCTGATTGAAAGAAGAAACATCAAATTCAAAGACAATCTCATCATAGACTTGCTTAAGTTCGTTTCCTTGTTTCACGCAAAAAATCTTTGTCAAATCACTTTCCAAAATCTCTCCAAATGCAAAATAAATTGAAAAATCACCAAAAATTTCGACATTTTTCAAGTTTTTTATCATTTTTTGTGCATTTTTTATCATTTTTTTGTCAAACAAAAAACAAATTGCAAGATGCCAGTGCAGTTGTTTGAAGTAAACACTCTTAAGCCCAAAGCAATCATTTGAAGCAATAAACCTTTTCACTACAGGTATGGTTTTGTTAATCAGTTCCGTTGCAATAGGACAACACTCAACATCAAAAAATGAATGAGATTTTCTTTTGAAATAACCAAGTTTGCCATTGAAAAATTCCAACTTGATTTTATTTCGATAAGAGAATCTACTTTCACTCGGTTGATAAGAAATTTCTCCAGTATAGCAAACTTTTGCCATCTCTTTTCTTAAAATTTCGGTTTTCAAATTTTGTTCAACTTGATAGTTGCAATGTTGAAAATCACAGCCACCACATTTTTCAAAATATGGACACTTAGGATTAATTCTCTCCTTGCTTGGGCTAAGCACTTTGCACAACTTCGAAAGCAAAAAAGATTTGTTTTTCTTAACAATTGAAACTTCAACCTTTTCACCTTTCAAGGTTTTTGGCACAAAAACAACCTGCCCATCAAGTTTTCCAACTCCTGAACCTTCGTAAGAAATGTCATAAATATCAACTATTTTATTTTCCATGTTTCAATTATACCATAAACAGCTCAACTTTTTTGATTGTTTTGAGGCATTTAAAAAATATAATTTCGACAAAAATATCAAAAAAATATAAAAAAGTGACGTCACACTTGACAAAAGCACTGTAAAATTTGGTATATTATGGAAATGAAAACAAAAGATGTCTTATTAAAAATCGTTTGCCCATGCGTTGTTGCAATCATTTTCACAATCATCGGCCTTGTTATTTTCCTTCCAAAACAAAAAGAAGAAACTCTTTCCATAAGCTCAAATGACATGACTATCCATGTAAACGAAGAGAGCAATCTCAAATTCAATGTCTCAAATCCGTATGCCGTAGTAACATTTGATATTGAAAATGACAATATTATTTCCTCAAATGGTTTCAAACTCAAAGGATTGAAAGAAGGAACAACGACAATAGATTTGTTTGCAAAATATAACGAAAACATTGCCACCTGTGAATGTAAAATAACCGTCATAGATAAAGAATCAAATCTTCCAGATATCGATGATGGAAATAATGACCAATCCTCAATTGACACTCCAGAATCTCCAGATGAAACAGAAGAACCAGAAACTCCAACAACTCCTGAAGAACCAACACCGCCAACTGATGAAGAAAAAGACTTAATCAATTTTGAGATTTTCAATCAAGCAGGTTGCGAAATTGAAGAAACGACAATAACTTTATCAAAAGGAAAGGATTGTTATTTCAGATTATCATCAGACGAATTCGAAAATTGGAGTGATTGCACTTTTGAAACCAATCAAAACATAACCCTATCAAAATTAATCACCGGCTTCAACAGTTGGAAACTTGTAGCAAATGAAAATGGCACCATTGAAATCATTTATCAAGGCAAAATAATTGGCATAATTACCATTATCGTGAGATAAATAGAAAAAGAATGAAAGAAAAAAAGAACGAAATCAATCATTCTTTTTTAATTTATTTGAGTATTTTTTATATAATTTCTTAATTTTCTCCGTTGATGAAATGTATTCACTAATGCTTTTTCCTTCGTTCAATGTCATGATGATCTTGGCAATAAATTTTGTTAAAGAGACCTCACAAAACCATGGTGCATTTTTCACATCATCACTTAAATATGACGCATTTGTGCTGTATACTTTTGTCAGATTTCCTTCTTCGTAAAGTTTATTAAATTTGGCAATACCCTCTGTGAAGAATGCAAAGGTTGTCACAACATAAACTTTTGCACACCCTCTGGCCTTGAGTTGTTTAATTATGTCAATCACACTTTCGCCAGATGCGATCATATCATCAACAATCAATATATTTTTGCCTTTAACATCATTTCCAATGTAATCATGTTGCAAGATTGGATTTTTTCCATTAACAACAATTGAATAGTCCCTTCTCTTGTAGAAAAGCCCTAAGTCAAGCCCCAAAACACTGGCATACATCGTCGCTCTTTCAATTGCACCAGCATCAGGACTTATTACAATCATTTTGTCTTTTCCTATTTCTTTATATTCGTTTCGTATAAATTCTTTCAAAACACAATAGATTGGAGAAATGTTATCAAAACTTCGAGTCGGCATAACGTTCTGAATGTTTGGATCATGCACATCAAAAGTCAAAACATTGTGTGCACCCAAATTTTCCAAATATTTCAATGCCATAGCACAATCAAGAGATTCTCTTCCCTTTCTTCTGTGTTGACGAGAAGCATACATCAATGGCAAGAAAACAGTGATGCTTTTCGCTTTTCCACTTATTGCTGAGATTGTCCTGATGACATCTTGAAAATGTTCATCTGGTGACATATGGTTGACATTTCCATAGAGATTGTAAGTGCAAGAATAATTTCCGATGTCAGCCAAAATATATATATCTTTGTTTCTTACAGTTTCATTAATTTTGACTTTTGCCTCTCCGTTGCTAAAACGAGGATTGTCAAAACTAATCAAATAATTCTTTCCATTCTCTTCTCTAAATGATGAAATATAGTCATTAACTTCTTTGCCCCTGTCAGCAAAGCTTTTCAAAACAATAAGCCCAAGGTCATTTTCTTCCATATCCCACTCCTTATGAGTGCATTATAACATTAAATCTTTGACAAGAAAAACGATTTTTAAATTATTTTTGAAACAGAATAAAAGTTTTTATTCTTGACAAGCATCGATATAAAAATTATAATAAGAACATACTTGCAGAAGTGGCGGAATGGCAGACGCGCAGGTTTCAGGTACCTGTGATGGCAACATCTTGTGGGTTCAACTCCCATCTTCTGCACCAGACAAGAATAAAACGAACCTTGAAAGCAACTCAAAGTTCGTTTTGTTTTTTAATAAAGATTGGTTTGGGTTGACAATTGGGTTAAAATAAAAATTAATAAATTTTATATAAAATCTTTAAATTTATGTTATAATTGTATTTAATAAAGGTGGGATTATATTATGAGAAAATTTAAAGGCAAATCTCTTTTGAATTGTGTAAATACTTATTGTGTTATAGATATAGAAACAACAGGATTAGATCCACAGATTGATGATATAATTGAGATTGGTATAATAAAAGTAAATAATAATAAAATTATTGACACATTTTCTTCTTTGGTAAAGCCTTTTTCTCCAATTTCAGATTTTATATCACAATTAACTGGCATAACTAACGAAAAAGTCAAAGATTGTCCTACTATAGATAAAATACTTCCTTTCGTTAAAGATTTTATATCTGATAAAATTATAATTGGGCACAACATTAATTTTGATATTAATTTCTTATATGATAATTTTGTTAGGTTTGAAAATTACTTATTCAGAAACGATTATATTGACACTATGCGATTAAGTCGCATATTGTTTAAGGAATTACTAGACCATCGCTTATCTACTATTGCGAATCACTTAAATGTTAAATTTAACAAAATGCACAGGGCACTAATTGATTGCGAAATTACAAATAACTGCTACAGAAAAATTAAAGATTATATTACAAAAAATAATATTGATATATCTCAAATTTTAAGACAAAATAAAACAAAACTTAAGGCAAAGGATATTACAACTAATTATACAACTTTTGAAGAAAGCAATCCGTTTTATAATAAAACTTGTGTATTTACTGGTACACTTAAATTTCCTAGAAGACAGGCTATGAAATATGTTGTTGATTTTGGCGGACATTGTGCAGATAATGTTACACTTAGTACTGATTATTTAATAGTTGGCAATTTTGAATATTCCGCCAATATAAAAGGGAATAAAAGTTCGAAATTAAGGAAGGCAGAGAGTCTTGTATTGCAAGGATATGATATCAAAATTCTTTCAGAAAATGTTTTTTATGATTTGATAGAACAAAACAAGATAAAAGAAAATGAAAAAATTAAAACAAGTCAATTAGTTGATAACAATATACAAACTAAAGAATATATTGAAGGAAAAGATTATGTGTTGGATACTAAACAAGCTTTATATTTTTCTAACCTAGGGACACAATTTGAAAAAAATAACAACATAAGCGAAGCAATTAATGCCTATGGAAAATCGGCCTATTTTGCTTTTGAAGGAAATTATGTGTATGAACGACTTTACATATTATATAGAAAAAATAAAGAATATGATAAAGCAATCAATATACTAAATTTTGCAATTTTTGTATTTGATAAATTGATTAATAAAGAACGCCCTGATAGATTAAAAAAATTATATGACTTTAAAGAAAAATTGAAAAAATTAACAAAAGTTTGATGGAGAAATTATGAAAAAATACATATCTTTAATTTTTATGTTTATATTTATGCCATTGTTTTTTTGTGGTTGTGGGGATATTGCGGAGCAACAGCCAGATAATGTAATTAAACTCTCTACACCTACTAATCTTTGTTGGGAAGATAATTTAATACAATGGGATCCTGTTTATAATGCTTCATCATATATTGTTAGTATTAATGATAAGGAATATGAAAGTTTTATTAATAGTGCAACTTTAATCGTAGAAGAACATGTATATAATTATAATATTAAAGTAAAAGCTAGAACAAATAATAAAAATTATGAAGATTCTGAATATAGTTCTCCATTTTATATAAATTTAACGAAATTAGACACCCCTAAAATATTACAAAATTTTAAATCTAATTATAATGGTGAGTATGGTACATTACTTTTAGAAGTAAATCCTAATACAGATTTTATAAAGATTGAAATAAATGATAATGAATATGTTTATGATGTAGAAAACATATATGAATTAAAAATTACAAAAGATATGTGCATATCTGGAATAAATACTTTATATATACAAGCATGTAGTTATAATAAAATTTATTTAGATAGTGAGGTTTGTTCGACTACAGTTTTAAAAAACTATGAACCTACGAATATTCGTGTAGAAAACGAACAAATACTTTTTACTAAAAAAGATGTTTATGGGAATATAATTTCAGATAGTTTTTGTTTTAATGAACCGATATACCAAATAGGAGAAATAGATGTCCCTGTTATAAACTATAGCAATGATAATGCTTTAAGTTCAGATCCTGTTTTATTTAAAACTTATAAAATTCAAGGCATAGATTCTACAACTTTATTACAATACAAAAAAAATCAAAATGGTTGGACAGATTTTTATTTAAAAAAAGTTTATAATGACTATATAAGTGGAAATAATTATAATATGATAAGAATTCACTTTTATGATAGAGGTGGTAAAATTCTATACACATTTTATGCTAATATACAAAATGATCCATACAGAAATCCTGAATTTGGTATGAGTTCTTTTTCTCCTTATGATGTGGGTAAAGTTACTGCAACTTTAATTAACACTAACGAAACAGCATATCTAACAACAGAAGTTCAAATAAAATTTAAAGATGCTTCAGCACTTTAAATGGGATTCTGGCGTGTGCTTGTCTTGAACAAGTGGCGTCGCTAAAGCTCCGCCAGACAAGCACACGCCAGAAAAACTAAATTTGTCAATTTTGGACTAAAACAGTAAAAATAAAACTTTGACACAACTAGAATTTGATATGTAATCAAAAAAATTCAAAACATACTTCCGCAAACAAAACGGCATCTAAAATGAGAGGCTGGCAAGGGTAAACCCTCTTTGCCAAACGCCTTCTCATTTTTTTACGATGCCGTTTTTTGTATCCGCTCCTTTTCTTTGCCTTTTGGCTAGTGGTTGTGGCATAGTTCTCACAACAATTCAAGGGAAATATATATTTTAGTTTTCTTTTAAGATTAAGGTTTTGCCTTAGTCTTTTTTCTTTGCACAAAATATATATTTCTTCTTCCTTGACTTGTTGTAAATGAAATTTTGAATGTTTTTAAATTTTCAGTCAAACTATGCTCTTTTTGTTTGTGCCAAAAGGCAAATAAAAGGAGTTATATATGAAAGAAATGAAAGAAAAAAAAGGAATTTTAGATGATAACATAGTTATCACTCTAGAAAACATTGAAAAGTTATCTCAATGTTTTGCACTTAGTGCATTAAAAAGCATTAAGAAATATGCATACAGTGCAACACCAAAAGTTGAAAGATTGCAATGTCTATTAAGACAAGATATTTGCCATCCCAAGAAGTTAGACTCATATTCAGATGCTTACGATTTAGTGCAAGAAGCAAGTTTGTTTCTTTGCAAATTTATTGGACACAAGCTCGGTGAACTTTGCAAAGATTCCAAATCAAAATCTGGAAAGATAGACAATCTCAAAAATGCTTGCCTTAGAGTTTTGCAAGTATATCTACGAAAAGAATTAAAGTTTTCAAACAACACAGTAGACGAAGAAGAATGTTTAGAACTTGCAGTGGATAAGCCAACCATTGAAGATAAGCCAGACTACACAAAAGTCAAAGAAGTCTTATCAAAAATTATACAAAACAAACTTGAATATCAAATCTTTGAATACTATTACAACGGAGTTGCACCAAAACTCATAGCAGAATTTTTAAATATAAGCGTTGACAGAGTTTACAGACAAAGAAGAAGATTTAAAGATAGATACTCCTTGCTTTGTATGTAAAAACAAGTATTCCACGATAAAAAGTGGAATATTTTTTGAATATTGCCTTAACTTTCACATATTTTCGTGGCTATATATAGAGAAGAATAGTAAAAATTGTGCGACTTTTTACCAAAAACTACAACTTTGTTTGCAAAAAGTATGTGAAAAGTACTAGTTTACTACCAGTTTTGTTCCTTACAATACAACCACATTTGTGCTATTCTCTTATTGAAATTAAATTAGACAACGCAAAATGGCAAGCCGTGAAGTTAGTTTTATTGGTATGCTCTGAGCCAAAAATTAAGAGCCAGTGGTTGCATTTATGGGCGTAAAAAAAACTTTTTTCTATGTCTTTTTAATTCCAAATTTTAGAAAAAAGGAGTTAAGAAAATGCAAAAATTAAAAGTCGAAAATGTGAATGATTTGGACTTATCGTTTCTCTCAAATGATTTTTTCATTGAAATTTTAAGTTTAATCATTCAAAACAAAAAAAGGCAATGCAACCCTGGCGTGTGCTTGTCTTGATACAAGTGATTAGTCTTTCGGGTGCGAAGTTTAAACGAAAACTCACTCTTGTCAAAGGTAAAATGCATTGTTTCACAACCTTTGACAACAGTTTAAAGATTTTAAAGTCAAAAACTATAATTCGTTTCCGTTTGTTTCGCCCCTGTCGAAAGATGAAATCTATAAAATAAAAGGAGAAAAAATAAATGAAAACAGCAGTAATATATGCCCGTTACAGTTCGGATAGTCAATCTGAGCAAAGTATTGAAGGGCAGATTCACGTTTGCAAGGACTATGCCGAGAAAAATGGTATCGTCATTGTTGACACCTACATTGACAGAGCAATGACAGGAACAAACGATAACCGAGTTGCTTTTCAAAAAATGTTGAAAGATAGTTCAAACCACCAATTCTCAATCGTGCTTGTTTACAAACTTGATAGATTTAGTAGGAACAAATATGAAAGTGTTATTCACAAGAAAACACTTAAAGACAATGATGTGAGTTTAGTATCTTGTATGGAAAATATACCGAACACTCCAGAAGGGACGCTTATGGAAACACTACTTGAAGGCTTCAATCAATATTTCAGCGAAGAACTTACGCAAAAGGTAAATCGTGGACTTCGTGAAAGTTGGCTCAAAGGCAATGCAACAGGCGGAAAGAAAGTTTTTGGATATGACATTGTAAACAAAAAATATGTGATAAACGAATATGAAAAAGAAATAATCTTAAAAGTTTTTCAAATGTATGCAAGTGATTACAGAGCGAGAGTGATTGCTGAAACTTTGAATGAATTAGGCTATCACCGAAATAATGGCAAAAAGTTTGATGAGAAATATGTTTTATGGATACTCCACAATTCAAGATATACAGGAGTTGTTGAACATCATGGCATAAAGTATGACAAAATCTTTCCACGAATTATTGATGATAATCTTTGGAATAAAGTCAATGCAATAAACGAAGAAAACAAATTCGCTCCAAGCAGAAAGAAAGAGATTTTTGATTATATTCTCTCTGGCAAACTAATTTGTGGAGAATGCAAACACAAAATGTATGGTGAAAGTGGAACAAGTCATACAAAAGATATTCACTACTACTATGTTTGTGTTTCACGAAGAAAGAAAAGATATCCTTGCACTATGAAAGCAATTAAAAAACAAGAGCTTGAAGATTTGGTGATAAACACAATCACCCAACTATTAAACAGTGAGCAAAACATACAATTCTTAACAAATGCGATTTTTAACTATCATCAAAAGCACTCGCAAGATAATGCCAATTTAAAACTATTAGAACAAAAAAGAAAAGAAACTTACAAGGCAAGCCAAAACATTTTGAAAGCCATTGAGCAAGGAATAATCACGGACTTAACAAAATCTCGCTTACAACAACTTGAAAATGAACTTGCAGAAATTGATATAGAAATTACAAAAGAAAAGTATAGAGATAACTCGCTTTTAACAAAAGGAGAAATAGAGCAGTTTTTACGAAAGCAAGTGTTTGAAGATACAAAAGACATCAAAATACGCAAACTACTTGTAAACACCTTTGTTCGAGCAGTATATCTCTACAACGATAAAGTAGTAATTCTGTTTAACTATACAAACTCTCCAGATAAACCGAAATTCACAGTTGAAGAAAACATAGAAACCGAAAAGCAGATATATTCTGCTTTATCTAATACCCAAGGTTCGTGCTTATACCTTCACTCCGCACCAGATGAGATTAATAAGAGGCAAAGAGAAATCAAATTGATTACGTCTTTTGTTTTGGTAAAATAGTTTGAAAAATTTTGCTTTTGTAGTATATTATATCAAAAGGAAGTTTTATGAGGGAATTAGATATAGAATCATGGAACCGAAAGGATATTTTTAAATTATACTATCAATTTGATATCCCACAAATTTCACTCTGCACACCTTTAGAAGTGTCTAAGGTTTATGAATTCGCAAAGTCAAAAGGTCTATCTTTCTATTTTTGTATGTGTCACGTCTTTTGTTCTGCATTTTTAAAATTTGAAGAATTCATGATTCGCTCAATCAAGGGCAAAATTGTGATTGAAGATGGTGAATTTGTCAACATTTGCGCAATGAAACAAGGTGAAGAAATTTTCAAAATAATAACCGGTAGATATTATTCAGACATTGAAAAATTTTGCATTGAAACAAAAAAGAAATTACAAAACCAAACCACATTCACCGAACCACTACCTCTTGACGCAAGAAGAAGTCAAGTTATTGCTTACATTTCTTGTGCTCCTTGGTTTGAGTTTACGCATATGACACATCCGCAAGATGTTCAACGAAACTCTTTTGTCCCACATGTTAGCTTTGACAAAATGAAAATAAACGAAAAAGGTGAGCGCTGGGTTAATGTTTCTCTTCAAGTTAATCATGCTGCCATTGATGGCTCTCTAATTGCCAAGTTGTTGGACGAAGTTAAATCAATAATAAATCATTTGTAGACCAAGTTATTTTGATCCAACTTTAATTACTCCTAAAAAATACCAACATTAATTGAATAATTGTTGCAAAAATATTTTTAACAAATTATGGAAGGTGGATGTATGAAAACAATTGTTATCTATTATTCTTACAGCGGGAACACTAAAAAAATCGCAGAACTAATTGCAAAAAAATTAAATGCGGATATTGCAAAAATTGAAACTGAAAACGCCTACACTGGAAGTTATGATGCCGTTGTTGACCAAGCAAAGAAAGAAATTGAACAAGGTTATATGCCAAAAATCAAACCTATTTCTTTTGATTTGGAAAAATATGACACGATAATATTGGGAAGTCCTGTTTGGTGGTATACTTTTGCTCCTGCAATGAAAACATTTTTAAACGAAAACAACCTTAAAAACAAAACCATCTATCCATTTGCAACTAATGCAGGTTGGCTTGGTCACACATTTAAAGATTTTGAAAAAACATGTAGAGATTGCATAATCAAAGAAGGGCTAAATTTGGAATTTGAAGGCAAAAATCTTTTGACACCACAGCATGTCATTTCAAAATGGATAGAAAATATAAAATAAAACATGCATCAACATGTTTTATTTTTTTCTTTATATTTTTTCACTTTTTTGTTTGGTTTATATTTCAATGCTCTCATACTGTTCAAAATTGCAAGCACGGTAACTCCCACATCTGCAAAAACAGCAAAAAGCATGCCTGTCACCCCAAAAGTTCCCAAAAGCAAGAATGTTATTTTGACAACAGCAGAGAGAATTATGTTTTCCCAAACGATTTTTCGCGTATACTTTGAAATTTTGATCGCTGAAGAAACTTTTGAAGGGTCGTCATCAACCAAAACTATGTCAGAAACTTCTTTGCTGGCACCACTTCCATTGATTCCCATGCTTATTCCAACATCTGAAAGCATCAATGACGGAGCATCATTTATTCCATCTCCAACATAACCAACAAAATTCTTCTTATTCTTTTTTGCGTCTTCAATCCATTCAAACTTTTCTTGCGGAAGAAGATTGTGATGAACCTCATCGATTCCAATTTCTTTTGCCACACGAACAGCACTGAGTTCGTTATCTCCAGACAACATAACAGTTCTCACCCCAAGTGATTTTAACTCTTGGCAAGCAACATAGGAACTTTCCTTGATATCATCATCGAGTTCAATCTCTCCAATTTTGCTGTTATTTTCAAAAATTTCAACGATTGTGCTTTTTAAATCCTGACTTTTTCTTCCGACAAAATAGTCCATTTTGTGAAACTTGAAATAAACTCCTTCGCCCGCTTTCTCTTTAAGATTTGAAACTTTTTGCAATTTTCTCTTATTGGCAAAAACAATGGCTTTTGCAAGTGGGTGCAACGAATACTGTTCTCCCAAACTTGCCAAATAGAGAATGTCTTCTTCGCTTTTTGAACTATCGTAACTGACAACTTTTTGAATGACAAAATTTCCTGTGGTCAATGTGCCGGTTTTATCAAAAGCAACAACGTTAATCTTTGCACAAGCATCAAGATAGTTTGACCCCTTAATCAAGATTCCATGCTTTGAAGCATTTCCGATGCCCGAAAAATAAGATAGTGGCACAGAAATGGCAAATGCACAAGGGCAAGAAATGACTAAGAAAATCAAACCCCTATAGAGTGCAGTATCAAAATTTCTTGTAACTGCCCAAACAATTCCCCAAACAGTTATTGCTAAAACAATCACACCTAAAGTGTACCATCGAGCAACCTTGGAAATTACGGTTTCTGTCTTTGACTTTTTGTCTTGAGCGTGCTCAATCAAATCCAATATTTTTTTAACAGTACTTTCATCATACTTTCTTGTTGTTCGAATTTTAAGCATCCCATCCAAAACAATTGATCCGGATAAAATTTCTTTCCCTTCATCGACAAAAACAGGAACACTTTCACCAGTCAAACTTTGCATGTCCAAAGATGCACTGCCCTCAATAATGTTTCCATCAATTGGCACTTTTTCTCCAGGTCTAACGACAATGATTGAATTTTCCAAAACTTCTGAAGGTTTAACTCTTTTCTCAACATCTCCGTCAAGCACAACAGCGTACTCCGGTTGCATTTGCGTAAGTTTTTCTATGGATTTTTTTGACCTGTCGACAGCAATTCCTTCCAAAATCTTGCCTATGGAATAAAGTGCGATAACCATCAAGCCTTCCATATATTCGCCAATGGCCGATGCACCAACAACGGAAATTGTGATTAAAAGATTTTCATTGACAGTCCCTTTGAAAAGCAATTTAATTGCTTTGATGTAGGTTTTATAGCCCATGAGTAACGCACTGGCCACGAACAATGTCCAAAACAACCAAACAGGCATATCAATAAAAAGCACACACAAACCCAAGGCAATTCCGACAAAAAGCAAGCAAATATCCAAGACTAATTTTCCATTTTTCTGATTTTTCTTAGTCTGTTTGTCATAAATAATTTTAGCATCCGGTTCAATCGCCTTAGTAGTTTTAACAATTCTGCAAAGTGCATTATCAACATCTTTACTTTCAAATGACAAGTCTGACTTCAAAAAATCTATCTCGACATTTTCCACACCGTCTATTTTGTTCAATTCTTTTTCTAATGCTCTTGCACAATTCGGACAATCCAGACCTTCTATCTTAACAATTTTCTTCATCAAACTTCTCCAAAACGTGTTCCATGCTGATTTCAAAAACTTCTTTAACATGATTGTCAGCAAGGCTATATAAAATTTCTTTGCCCTCTCTGTGACACTTTATCAAATGCATTTCTTTCAAGTTTTTGAGTTGGTGAGAAACTGCAGACTTTGTCATATTCAAAATCACAGAAATATCACAAACACATAGTTCGTGTCCATCGAGCAAATTGATGATTTTGATTCTTGTACTGTCTGATAGTGCCTTATAAAAATCTGCAATATTCAGCAAAATATCTTCACTTACCATATCTTTCTTTGCTTTTTTCACAAGATCAACATGAATGACATCGCAATCACACATCATTTCTTTCTTTCCCATTTTTAAATACTCCAAAACAATTGAATAAACATTCAACTGTTATTATTATATTCAACAAATTTTGGTTTGTCAACAAATTTACCTTAATCAAAATTAAAATTTTGACATAAAAAAAGAACGCTCAATTTAAGCGTTCTTTCAAATTATAATTCAATTTCTTTTTCGCCTGTGTTTTTAAGAGAAGAACTTTGAGAATTTACTGGAACATTTTCTAACTGAGCATTCGCTTCATCGTTAACATCCAAATCGTTATCTTCATAAACCACATTTTTTTCTTCAGTGTTTTCAACTCTGATGTAAATTGGATATTTGTCAGCAACCGCATCACCAAACACAGCAACTGCAACCATTTGATTGATTGAAGCATCTTTTCCTGCATCAACCTTGACAGTGTAAGCAGGTTTTTCTTCAATTCTTCCAGCATTGTTGCTTACAATCACCATTTTTGGAGAAATTTCAAACTGATTTGGATTTGCATCTGATTGAGTAAGAACTGAATGTCCCGTGATGTAGATTTGAGGATCAGAAACACCATTTTCATTTGCATAGGTTGTCTTTAAGTTTTCAATTGCTTTATCAAGTTTCAATCTCTTAAGAAGAACATCAATTTTAACACTTTCTTCACAATTATCTGCACTATTAATTCTTGAAATCATATCTTCAGTTGAAGTAATCTCACTTGAATTTGTTCCACCATTTGTCAAATCAATTTTGAAAAGATAAGTTCCATCTGTAGTGTTAGCAAACAAAACTTTTTCTCCGTGAGAACTATAGGCAATGTTAATGTCTTCTGCACTATATTTCTTTCCAGTTTCAGTAAGTTTTGCAATTGTTGTTGCAACAGCACTCTTCAATTCGGCATTTTCATAATCTACAACTGGTCTTTCTGAATCATCAATGATAATTCCAGGATTTTCAAGTGCAAGTTGAGTCGCCTTTTCCTTAAATCCTTCGGTATAACTTTTAACAATTGTGCTAACAACTTGATCCAAAGTTAAGTCTCCACTATAATCATAAGCATCAGCATAGAGAGTTCTAACAAATTCTGTCATTTTGCTTTCGTCAGAAAGTGCAGCTGTTGGAGAAAGTGGATCAACAACTCCATAAATATAATTGATAACAGCATTAGAATCAGAATTTTCTCTGGTCGCAACAATCACACCATTGTCACTTGCTTCTTGAGCAACCTGTCTTCCAAGTTCTTTAAATGCTCCTGTAAGTGTGGCAAGAGTATAATCATATTTATCTCCACCAATTTGCTCACCTTCAAATTCAACAAGAACAGATTGTATATAAGGATTAATAGGAGTTTTTACAACATTATAAATTCCACCAACAGAAACTGAAACAGTATTTCCAATCACATTGTAATTCAATAGTGTTGCTTGATCAGGGGAATCAACTTTATTTTGAGCAATCAAATCTTTCATTTTTTGAGCGCCGTCAGCTTCAGCTGCAGCAGATTCATTTGGGACACTTTCATATGCATCATTATATTCTTGTTCCAAACGAATTTCATCAGAATTAGCTCTGTCTATTGAAGCCTTAACAGGAGCAACTATTGCTGTAACCACAATTCCCAAAGCGATAATTCCTGCAACGACAGTTTTCAACACTCTTCTTTGATGATAAGTATCCATGAATCCGTCTTTAACAACATGCTTCAATTCCACTGCTTTTGGATTATCAAACCCATCATCACCAACACCAAAGTTGCCTGTCCATGCTTCGATACCATATGTTGGATCACCAATTTGTGGATCGGTGGCCTTAATGCTGAAATGAGCACGACTGTTGGCGTCCTTGTAATAATCAATTTTCATTTCACCATTTCTGTCATATCTGATTCTGTGAACAACCAATCCACCATTTGCCAAAATTTCTGAGGATGATTTGATATCAATGTTGTCGCCACTTGATTTTTTCAAACTAGGCATATAGTACAAAGCCTTTCCACCACGTTCTGCCTTAGTAGCATTTGGATGTGGTGCAACAACCAAATATGCATCAGGGGTGTCAACTCTTCTAGTCTTAGTGATTGTTTTAATAGGATGTGCAAGCCTTGATTCTGGAGCCAACTGAATTTTCTTAACAGTGTCAGGAAGTGTCACTCCTGCCAATGCTCCACCAACTCCACCTCCTGCAATCAAACCGAGAGAAAAGTGACTCTTGATGTGAGAATAAACATCGCCCAAGTTTGGATTCTTGGAAACGTCACACATATTTGTCAAGCCAGTAACCAAATTATCTGTCACTCCAGGAGCAACAGGAACAGTGTAGTCTGTCATTTTTGAATCAGTTTCACTGATTTTGATAACATCCTTTCCACTGATCACTTTAACTTCTACACCTCTGACAAAGTGCCCATTTGAAGTTGGAGTTACGACTCTTGCTCCAGCAACATTCTCAACCTTTAATCTAGGTTGAATATAACAGCAGATAGCACCAGAATCTGTATCTTTAACAAACACAAATCTACTTACTTGATTTGCAGTTTTTGGCACTTCAACTCTTCCAAGAGGCAAACCAGTTGAAGGGTCAACAACCAAATCAGAAGAACCATCCCACATAGATTGAAAATCAGTTTGATTAACTTGTCTTCCTTTTGTTTTGATATCAATATCCATATAAACACCTCCGTTTATCTTGCTATAATTATAAGGCAAAACCTATTTACTGTCAATACCCTTTTAAGAAAAAATCGCATTTTTGACAAATTTTTTACAATAAATAAAAGAAAAAATATCATTTTTTAATATTTTTTCATTTTATTATATTCAGACTGTTCCAACTATATTTGCTAATTTTTATCATATTTAATCATCAACAGGCTTTTCGTCAAGATAAGTTGCCATATAATCAGCCAAATGAAACAGATAAACAGTAGGATATCTGTAAAACACATCAACCAAAATGCTTGGATTGTTGACTGCACGTGGATCAAATGCTCCCATGTGCCAATTTATTGCCATTGCCTCTTCTCTTGTCAATTTCATAAAGCCAGAAATCATATAAACTGACTTCTCACCATGTCCGTATGGCAGTGGATCATAATATTTATAATACGGTTTTTGCTTCCACTGACCGTCAACTTTGACATTTCTCATGTCAATAATGTATGTATTAACTTTGCAAATATCATGCAAAAGCCCAATAATTGCCACACTTTCTGGAGAAATGACTTCTGTCCACTTCTCTCCGTACTCACTTTGCAACAACTTTATGTATCTTTTATAAACGTTGATGCTATGCAAACACAAACCGCCCTCAAAATTTGAATGACGCCTGCCAGATGCCGGAGCAGTGAAAAAATCAGATTTTTCCAAATAATTCAACAATTCCTCAGCACCATCTCTTTCAATATTGTCATAAAATATCTCTAAAAACTCTTGTTTGATTTCATCTAAATCCATAATAATCCTCAACTTTTCATTATTTTAACAATATAAAATGCCAAAAATCAAATAATAAAGTGCATTTTCTATCTGCATTTGTCCATTTTTTATATAAAAATCTACATCATTCAACATTTCATAAATGTTTTTCAATTGAAGTTTTGTGAAATTCTTTGATAATTCTCTTGCTTTCACAATTGCAAATTCTTTAACATTCAAAATTTCCGACAATTCTTTATCACTCAGACCTGATATTGCAACAAAAAACAATCTTCTGAAATGATTTAACACCAATGAAAATGTTTTTGTGTCCTTTTCCATGAGACTAAGAAGGGAAACCGCCTTGTCGCTGTTTCGTTTTGATAACGCATCAGTAAGCTCAAAAACAGTAAATTCTGTTTCCTTACAAACCAAATTGTCAACAACCTTTGTCGTAATTTCCATTTCATCGCAAGCAATAAGTTTGTCCAATTCATTTTTAATCAAAGAATAATAATTGCAACACGATTCAATAAGTTGTTGACAAGCATCAGAAGTTATGGTTTTCCCATGATTTTTTAATTCCGAAGATATAATTTCACTCAAACTTCTGTCATCCAATCTTTTTGCACTAACTTTTTCACTTATTATAAAATCAAATTTGTTGTAAAAATCAAAAATCACCAAACAAGTGCTTTCAACAGGTTTTTTGAGATAATCTCTCAATTTTTTCTTGAAATTTTCTGGAATTTTTGTGATATTTTTAAGCAAAATCAATTTTTTGTCACTTCCCATAGGCAAAGTTTCACAAGAATCAATAACAACATCACCATTGAAAGATTCATCATCAAACGACAAAAAATTAAATTCTTCAAGCTGAATGTTTGTTGCTTTTTTGATTAATTCCAATGCTTTGTCATATAAAAGAATGTCTTCCCCTTGGATTAAATAACATGGTTCAATTTTTTTCTGCAATCTCGTTTTTAAAGTTTTCAATCTACACACCTCCATTTGTAATTTTTGCCATCAATCAAACAAGTTATATTTCCATTTGACACAAAACTTGTTTGCGCAAGCGAATTTTTGTAATATGTAAGCACATAAGACCGCTCAAAAAATTTAGCATAGTCATCATGCTTCCCCAAAATAACGATATCATAATTTTCACTTGAAACAGAAGTTAAAGCCTCTTCACTCTGTTTCAAATCTCTCAATATAAAAACTTTTGTTTCGTCAAAAGAAATCTCAAGCCCAATAAGCCTTTCTTCAAAGGATTTATATTCAAAAGTAAATCCACCAATATAACCTGTTTCATCAAAGTTGACCAAAACATCTTCAGGATAACCCTGCCCATTGTCACACCTTATCAAATTTTCAACACCAATTTCTCGCATAGTGTCTATATATGCTGAAGATTTTTGCAAAACAAAAGCGGTGGACACTTTTTTGATGTTATTTGCACTCAGAAGATTTTTGGTATAATTGCTGTAGCCAGCATCAACAATGACACTTTCTCCGCTGTCATTTGTAAGCACAACAGTTGAAGAAGAATAATTGTAACCATATGTAACTGAAGCTTGCACACTTGTTGGGATAAGATAGATTCCACCTAAAATTCCGCAGAAAACAAAAATTGTGGAACAACAAATTGTTTTTGCCTTTCTGCTTGCCATGAAATATTTGCTGATGAGAAAAAACAATAAAAACGCTCCTGCAACCAGAAAAATGTCAAAAGGTTCAAGTTGAACAAAAAGTGATGTGTTTCCAAAAAAATCTGCGATGTTATAAATAAGTCCCAATCCCCAGCCACAGGCCTTCAACAAAAATCCCATGAACGGCAACAAGGCAGTAACAAACAGACTGACAAACAAAACAGGATAAATTACTGAAAAAATTGGAATGACAATCAAATTAATGAAAAATGTTAACAAATTTAAGTCAGAATATATCAAAGCCATAAAAGGCAAAATCCCAATTTGAGCACCAATTGACACAGCAAAAGATTCTGCGACAAATTTTGGAAACACTTTTTTTAGAACTTTTGAAAGCCATGGTGTTATCACAAAAATTCCCAAAACACAAAAGAAACTCATCAGAAAACCAATGTCAAGCGCTGACAAAGGCGAATACAACAAGATGATAATGCCCGAGAGTCCAAGAGTGTTCAGATTGTCATAACACTTTCCAGAAAGTTTGGTAGCCAAAAGCACCAACCCCATAATTCCTGCTCGCATGAAAGATGGCGCAAAACCGCAGATGTAAGCATAAAAAGTCAAACATATTGCACAGATCAAGAAATTATAAATTCCCTTAACTCGACATTTTTTCAATATAAAACCTAAAAGTGTGATGAGAAATCCGACATGCAAACCAGATACCGTAAGCAAATGTATGATGCCTGAAGTTTTGTATGATTGATATATGTCGTCGTCAACCTCTGTTTTATCTCCAAACAAGACAGCAAATGCAACAGCCCCATTGGTTTCTCCCATGTTTTCATAGAGCAAAGATTTCATTTTCAAACGAAAACTTTCATCAAAATGCAGTTTGTTCCCCTGAATTACAAAATCATCTGACGAAACGGAACTTGTGTAAGGCGTGCCATCTCTATAATAAAAACTGTTGAAATTATTTAGCGTAAAAAGAGAAACTTTTTCAACCTCGGCATTAAAAACAATGATGTCTCCCACTTCAAAATCATCGTAACTGTCAATATAAATTGTCAAATTAATATTGGACTCTTTATTTCCATTGATATAAACATCTTTCAAAACGACATTTGCACTGTTGCCATAAACAGAATAACTGACATCATCTGAAATTCTTCCAATAACCTGGCTCTCTCCTTCATAAATTTTTCCTTCAAAAGTGACTTGTCCAACAAAAAACCAACCAAGTCCAAATAGAAAAATTGATGATATGACAATGAAAGAAATCCATCTCTTTGCCCAAACACAGTAAGCGAAAAAACACGCAAAAATCAACAATATGAAGATGATATATTTCAAATTACCAACAAAAATATACCTTGATGTTGAAATCGCCAACAACAAAGCCAAAAAACCATAAAAAAGTGGTCTTGAATGAAAAATTTTCTTACCTTTTGCGTCCATTTTATGTTTCTTTATAAAGAATATCACAAAAAAGGTAAACTTTGCAAACAAACTCCCACTTTTACGGCATTTTTAAACGTTGTAAAAACAATTTCATATCTCAGTAAATTCTCGTTTTCTCTTCCCTGCCATAGATGTTTCTTTCAAAAAATTTTTCGGCTCGTGAACCGTCCACAATATACTCTCTGTTTTCAGAAATGAATTTCTTTAACGTGTTATTAACATGATGTCTTGAAACTTCACTATCCAAAAATTTTTCTTCATACAACACTTTATCAATTTCGATGTATGGAGAATTTTTCATTTTAAAAATCAACAATTTTTGATTAAATTTTCTGTCTTTTCCCACGAAATCTTGAAAATTAAACTGATAAGGATAAACCGCAAAACCCAATTGCGTTCCTTCAATTTTTTGTGGTTCTGTAACTATAAATGGCATAACAACTCCTTTTCCAAATTGATTATAATTTATTTTTATTGCAAAAAAAGAACAAAAAATTGATGAAAAACATCTTTTTTTTAAGAAAAAAGTCATAAATTTTTTATTTTTTTATTTTTTTTATTTTTAAATCTTAAATATAAATGTTAAATATTATTTTTAAAAACAACACTATTTGTGATATAATAAAAAAGTTGATGGAGGAAATATGAAAAACTATGATGTAGTAATTGTTGGCGCCGGCCCTGCAGGACTGTTTACTGCATACGAACTTATTTCAAAAAATAAAAATATCAAAATTTGTTTAATCGACCAAGGCAAAAAAGCGGAACATAGAACTTGCCCAATGAAAGAAGGACACAAATGTGCAAACTGCAATCCTTGTCAAATTTTATCAGGCTTTGGTGGAGCCGGAACTTTCAGTGATGGCAAACTCAACTTCATTCCAAAACTTGGAAAAAGTGACTTGTTTAAATATATGTCAGAAAGCGAAGCATACAAGATTATTGATGACGCTGAAGAAATTTTCAACAAATTTGGAATGGACGCAGAAGTATATCCAAAAAACACCGAAAAAAGTGAAGAAATCAAAAGAGAAGTCACCTTAAAGGGCGCCAGACTTCTTCTTATCAAACAAAAACATCTTGGTTCTGACATGCTGCCTAAACACATTGAAAACTTCACCAATTATCTTGAAGAAAACGGAGTTGACATAGTTGAATCTGGCAGAGTGGTTGACATAGACCAAGACGAAAAGAATATGAATATCATCTCTTACATTAAAGACAACAAAGACGAAACACTCAAATCAAAATTCGTAGTCGTTGCTCCTGGCAGAACTGGTGCAGGTTGGCTTCAAGGACTTTTGGACAAACACAACATTCCTTACAATTCTCAAAGCATTGAAATTGGTGTCAGAGTTGAAGTGAGAAAAGAGGTTTTGCAAAAAATAACCGATGTGATCTATGACCCAACCATTTTCATCAAGACAAAGACATATGGTGACGAAATCAGGACTTTCTGCACCAACCCTGGCGGATTTGTTGCAAAAGAAAACTATTATGGCTATATATGTGTCAATGGGCACGCTCTTAAACACACAAAATCAAACAACTCAAACTTTGCTTTCATTTCCAAAGTAACTCTGACTCAGCCTGTCACAAACACAAGACAATATGGTGAATCCATTGCAAGAATTGCAAACGTGCTTGGAGACAACAAGCCTATCATCCAAACTTTGAGAGATCTAAAAAGTGGAAGACGAAGTGAATGGCACAGAATCAACAAGGGCTTCATCGAACCAACGCTCAAAGATTGTGTGGCTGGAGATTTGGCATTGGTACTTCCATACAGAATCATAACAAACATACTTGAAGGTTTGGAAGAATTGGACAAAATCATTCCTGGTGTAAACAATGATGAAACATTATTATATGGACCAGAAATCAAATTTTTCTCAAACGAAATCGAAACTGACAACAAATTCAAAGTTAAAGACAAAAATTTGTATTTCATTGGAGATGGAGCAGGAAAAGCTGGAAATATTGTTGTCGCTGCAGCAACTGGACTTATTTCCGCAAGAGATATCTTAGAAAAAATACAAGAAAAATAATTTCTTGTATTTTTTTAATCTGAGCAATTTTACATTTTTATTTTTCATTGTATTCTGTAAATCTTTCAACTTTCATATGAAGACCATATTTTTCACGCAATTTTGCAATGTCTTTCATCATTTCTGATTTATGATGCAAATCCAAACAACTTTCATCTTTCCATTTGTCTATCAGGAGCACTGTTTCTGGATCATCAAGCGGAAAAAAGTATTCATATTTTTCATTTCCAACTTCTTTTCTGATTCTGTTCACAAGTCCATTTGAGACCATCTCCTCGGCAAACTTTTTTGCACTTCCATTTTTCCCTGTGTAATAGATATTGATAATCAAACTCATATTTCCTCTCTATTTTTCAATTTGTCATATATGTCATACCAACTGTAAACCCTAGTAAGATTTTCATCTCTCAAATCTTGGTTATATCTTTCATCAAAGCAAAAAACTTTAAATTCTCTGACAATCTTTTATTACTCTCGGGTTTTCTTCGATCATGATATCAATTTTATTATCCCTAAGTGCGTCTAGTTTTGCCCCTATATTGAAGACCAATTTGTCATAAACTATTTTGTATTTCTTTAACCATTTAACAACAATCTTCTTCATTTTTTCAATTGAAATGTCGCAATACAATGATTTTATAAAAATTATCCAATATCAAAAATTATAAATCAATTTTTTCAATAAATTCTTTGTTCTCATCTCTATTAACTTTAAGGACAAAGTTAAATCTATCAACCTTTGTGCATAAATAAAAATCTCTTTCTGGAAAAACAGATTGTTGCAATTTATCAAAAAATTTTGAACCACTAGAGAATTTTAACTTTTCAATTTCATCGTTTATATAAGAAACATCATTTTCTTCCAATAAGTCTTTAATGTATCTTGCACAAAGATTGTCTTCTTCCGTTTGCTGGATTGCCTCCAAACCCATACAAACCAAGGATACTTCTTCAAAATTGTTTTGCTTGATAAATCTTGCTATTGCCTTGGCGTTTACCAAACTTCCAGTAATAATAACATCTGCATTTTTTGCATTTGCTATTCCCCGAGTCCCAGCACTTGTTGTATGCACAACAATCCTATTTGAAAAATCTACATTCTCAATTTGCGAAGGGGAATTGCCATAGTCAAATCCTGGCAAAATCGCCCCATGCCTTTCCCCAATTAAAATGAAATTGTTGTTTTCTTTTTCAAATCATACGCAATTTGTTTGTCTCCAACAGGGATTATTTTCCCTGCCCCATTGTTCATCAAATAAGCTTCAACAGAAAATGCTCTAAAAACATCAATTATCACAACACAACCTGTCGCTTGTTTTGCCCCTTCAACCATATGCAAAACTCTTATATTCATAAAGGCTCCTACTTTTAAAAATAACAAACAAGAATAATTTTGGCGGAAAGTTTGCTATCCAATCCTAACACCAAAATCTACATAAGTGCTGGATGGATTAAGATTTTTATTAACTTAAACAGATAATAAAACTAAACTAATGATTGCTATAATTATAGCAGGGAATAGACAAAATAAAGCTTTTTTATAATATAGATATTTCTTTGTGCATATTTTTGAGTTAGTATAAATTTGCTCATTAAGAAGAGAAATATATTCTTCTTTTGTTAAGTTCTTTACATTTTTTTCGAATTCTCTTAGGTTTTTATATTTTGCAATATTTCCAAAAAATAATGGATTTTTCGTTGCATTTTTTAATTTAGCATTAATTCCTATAATTGAAAAAATTGTACATAAAATTATTAAGACAATATAAACCAAAACCAAAACGCAACATGTTGCACAGACAATTTTGTCCATCTTGATTGTTTCGTCCCAAGCATTGATGATGTTTATTAGTTCCGTAAATGTTGAAAAAACATTAATTGTTAATCCGAAAAAAATTCCAAGCAATGCTAGTAATATTGAAAATTTTGTATCACAATTTCTAATCCAAGCATCTATTCTGTTTAACAAATTAAATGCTTCTTCTTGTCCGTAAAAATTTTCTTTAATTTGTTTCATTTAATCCCTCATTCCGTTGTTAATCCATGTATCAAAATCTTTCTGAATTATATTACAGTGGTAATATTTTATTGAATGGCTATCATACCAAGTATTTAATTTTTTTGCTTTTATCCATGTTGTATAGTTCGGATTTTCTTTTTTTAATATTTCTATAATGTTTGAATAAACACATGTACTCATTACTATTGGCTCAATACCATTTCTATTCCCCTCAGAAGCAAAGTTACAAGCATCTATTATAGCATTACCAATGTAAATCTTATCGTTTATTCCTGTACCAGTTCTTCCAGCTTTAATTATCAAATCTTTATCACAACCAATACCAATACCTGCTTTTATTTCAGAATAACCATAAGATTTTATTATTTGGTTAAACATCTTCATAAAAGTATTTAATTTATAAGCTATTCTAAACATTTCAACAGTATCCGATTGCTGGGGTATTGAATATATGGCATAAACACAATCTCCACGAATTCCAATTTGTCTATATTTATCAAAATCTTGAAAAATAGTAATAATTTCAGAGGTAAATGCCCTCATCAACCTTGCAAGTTTTTCATCTTTTTTATCTAATAAATTTGATGAATTTACAATATCTATAAAGATAGCACCTGTCCAAGCATATATCCCGTTATCATATGTAAAATTTTCATCTGCTTTAGGGATATTGTCACTTTCTTCTATTTTTGTGGTAGATTTTAAAATATTAATAATGTTTGATTTTGAATTCTTATAATTGTACATGTTTTCTCCTTTGTATTGTATGAGCATTATACCATATTATTTTTAAGAATAAAAGGCTTATAAGAAAAAAAGAGAAGAAGTTTTTCTAACTTCTCCTCTTTTGTTTTATTGATTGTTTTTCAAATGGGTATAAACTGCATTTGCTGATAGGTTTGAAAAGTCGCCATTTGTTTCGGCAAAGTTTTTTAAATCATGAGCAAGAAGAAAAGATATTTTTTCTATCTGCTTTGAGTTTAAATTGACTTTACCTAATTTTAGTTCGTTTGAATTAAAATCAAAAACAGCAGTGTTTTCATCTATATCTTTACAATCAATAAAACATTGATTGTTATTCGTTTTTCTCATAATTACTTACTAAAAAGCGAATAACACCGAAAAACACATGGACTATTTAAAGTCCATATTTATTATAACATTTTTCTTATAATATTGCTATATTTTTGACAAAAAAAGACAAGTGGGTATCCCACTTGGTCTAATAAGGGGAAATGACTCAAAAGTGAAACTTTGGCTTTTTAGGGGTGAATCATCAGAAAGACTTATTATATAAGGCTTCTTCACACCTAAAAAACGATTTTGAGTCTATTTCCTTATCCTGCTTCTAATAAATTATTTCAAACTTCTCCAAATTTTATCTACAATTTCTTCAAAATCTTCTAAATCGTAAATATGTTGAGCAAATTCTAAAACATTAGGTCTATTATGTAAAATGTTTCTAATAACTGTTTTTTGTTCAGCCTCTGGGGCGGAACCTTTCTTTACAATTCTATGACAAGTAGGACATAGTTTTACTATATTATTTTCATCGTCTAGTTCATGATTTTTCCCAATAGAAATAACATGATGATATTCGAAATATTGTCTTCCAGTATTCTTATGTGTGTATGTTTTTGTAGTTTTGCAGCTAGCACATTCATCTGGAGTATTTATTCTAATTAATTCTATCAAACTTAAATCTCTTTTAAATGAAGTTATATCTGAAGAAGTATTAAAGTTTAACTCATTTCTTAAATTTTCTACTTCAAAATCAGAGAGATTTTTATTGAAAATATTGTTTGCGTAATATCTTAACATAAAATCGAAGGTGTCTTTTCTACTATTAGCAATTTCTGGACTATTAAAATATTTGACTCCATTTTCTTCTTTGTTATATTCAATGTTATCATAAACTTTTTTGACTATTGCTATCTTATAATCATTAAGCAATCCAATGTTTTTAACATACCAATATAAATTAAATCTTAATTGTGTATTTCTTTTTCTGCGACCTGTAACATAATCGTTTTGTAATTCTCTTGGATTAAAGTTTAAAACACTAAATGGAACATTAAAATAGTCATAAAGAATTCTTGCTCTTTTGACTTCATTTAAAGAGTTGTAGAAATAGTCTAATGAGAGTAATGGACGAGTTGTATCAATACTCCCACGAGACTCTGCAAAACCCCTAATAAACATTTTCTTGCTCTCATTAAGAGTATTGTCATAAATAAAATCTTGACTCAATATTTTTACATTCAATCTATTGTAAAAATTATCTTTTGTAAGGCCTAGATCATTTTCAAGTGTAAATCTTAAAACCATTTGCGGTCTCTTACTATTTGTATTTGTATAATCTTTCCAAAAAGAAAAAGGTTGAGATATTTTATTTAATTTTTCAAATAATAAATTTTTTGATTTAATTAAAAAATTATAATCATCCACAAATTTAGATATTTTATAACTTACTTCTGTATAAATTTTTGTGTTATCGTTAGAAAAAATATATCTACTATAAAAAGCGCCCAAAAGCAAAGGGGATACTTCTTCTTTTAAAAACTCACTTACTTTCATATTCTTATCTCTCCCAAAAAAGAAAAACATTCTATAATGATTATACCAAATTTAGTTGTATTTTCAAATTTTTTGTTGTATAATGTTTTGTGAGGTAATGAAAAACAGTCCCTCACAAAGGAGAAAGCAATGAAATTTAGAGTTTTAGATTTGTTTTGTGGTGCTGGTGGGTTTTCGGCAGGCTTAGAACAAGTAAAAAATTTTTCAACTGAAGTTGGTCTTGATTTTGATAAATATGCCATTGAAACATTTTCTAAAAATTTCCCTAATGCCATTTCTATTTGTGGAGATATTTTAGACCAAGATACAAAAAATCAAGTGATAGATAGTTGCAGAAAAAGAAAAGTTAATATGATAGTTGGTGGCCCCCCTTGTCAAGGATTCAGCTTAAAAGGCAAAAATTTAGGACTTGATGATAGTAGGAATTTTTTATTTAAAGAATATTTGAATATTGTTAAAGAGTTACAACCCGAAGTTTTTATAATAGAAAATGTAAAAAATATATTAAATTCTTCTAGTCATTATTTCAGAGATGAGATTTTAAAAGAAATTAAAAATTTGGGATATATTGTTAACTACGGTGTTGTTAATGCGAAAAACTATGGTGTCCCACAAAATAGAGAAAGAGCTATCTTTATTGCTTCAAAAACAAAATTCATTAATTTCCCAAATCCACAAGATAAATCTGTTACCGTTAGAGATGCTATTTCAGATTTAGCATATTTAGAAAGCGGACAAGGGCAAGTAATATCTGAATATATAAATCCGGCACAAAGTGATTATCAAAGACAATTACGTGGTAAATGTTTACAATATCATAAAGCAAGTTCACATTCTAAACTTGCAATTGAAAAATTAAAAATGATACCTGCAGAATGTGGTAAGGAATATTTGCCAAAAGACCTATTAGGAAAACAAAAATTTTCTACTACATGGTCAAGGCTCGAATGGGATAATATTAGTCCAACAATTGATACCAGATTTGATACTCCATCAAACGGTAAAAATTCACACCCGTTTTTAAATAGAGCAATTACACCAAGAGAAGCTGCTAGAATTCAAAGTTTTAATGATGATTTTTATTTTTATGGACCTAAGGTTGCAGTATGCAAACAAATTGGTAATGCAGTTCCACCACTTTTAGCAAAGGCTATTGGTCAACAAATAGCTGATGAATTACAAAATGATATTGTTGAAGGCAAAAATTATAAATTATATTTAGGAAATGCTTATACCATAATAGATGAATTAATAAAAAATAATGTCAAAGTAAACCATATAATAACTGATCCACCTTATAATATCTCTCATGAGAATAACTTTAATACTTTAAAATGCCCTAGACAGGGTGTAGATTTTGGTGAATGGGATAAGAATTTTGATCTGTTTTCTTGGATTCCTAAGTATGAAAAAATATTAGATAAAAATGGATCTATTATTATATTTTGTTCCTATAGATATATGAGCTTTATTATCAAAACGATGGAGGAAAGTAATTTAGAAGTTAAAGATATTTTAGTTTGGAGAAAGTCAAATCCAATGCCTCGAAATATTGAAAGAAGGTATGTTCAAGATATGGAATTTGCAATATGGGGAGTAAAAAAGGGTGCAAAGTGGATATTTAATAAAGATAAAAACAAACCATATATGCGTAGCTTGTTTGAAACGAGCACAGTATCTGGAAATGAAAGAACAAATCACCCTACACAAAAAAGTTTACAACTAATGCAAGATATTATAAAAATTCACACAAATAAAGATGATGTTGTAATTGATCCATTTATGGGAAGTGGAACAACCGGAGTTGCTTGCTTAAATTTAAATAGAAAGTTTATTGGTATAGAATTAGATAAGACGTATTTTAATTTATCAGTAGAAAGATTAGATAAGATTTTTTAGGAGTTATATGGAAAGAGTTAATTTATTGGCATTATCAAAAAATTGTATTTTAGATATAGAAAGTTTTAATAGATACTTTAATTCTGTTTATGCAAGAAATTGTGAAGTAACCATAAAAGAACAAGATAAAAATAGTTTGAAAAATTTTTGTGATTTTGTTATGAGTCAGTGTGGAGATGTCTCATTGTTTAGTGATTTTTATTTTTGCTTTTCAATCGCTCAAATAAGCAAAGAATTTGACATATTAAAAATCACTAAACGTGGCGTTTTAAATATTGAACTTAAAGGAAGTAGAATTGATGATAAACAAATAATTAATCAGTTGGCAAGAAATAGATATTATTGCGGACATCTAACACAAAATATCATAAGTATTGTTTATATCGCAGATGAAAAAATATTTTATGTTTTAAAGGATTCTCTATTGGAAGAAATATCAGTTGATGAGTTTATAGGAATATTAGAATCATTTTCATCTTTTGAAATAGATTATAGAAATATAGAAGATTTATTTAAACCGTCTATGTTTTTAATTTCTCCATTAAATACTCCTGATAAATTTATCGCTGGAGAATATTTTTTAACAGATAGACAACAAGAAATCAAGTTAGAGATTTGTAATTTGTTTTTAAAAGATGTTGAACATAGTAATGTTGTGAAGTTGACTGGAAATCCAGGTACTGGTAAAACTCTATTAATTTATGATATTGCAAAAGAATTAACTAACGAAGGAAATGTGTGTATTATCCACTGTGGGAAATTGTGTCAAGGTCATATTGAAATCAATAGAAGAATTAATAATTTATCAGTAATAAGCATTAAGGATTTAAAACATACAGATATTTCTATTTTTAAATATATTTTAATTGATGAAAGTCATAGAATGTATAAATCACAACTTGACTTAATATTGAGTGAGACTAATGCAAATAGTGTTAAATTATTATTTAGCATCGATCCTAAACAGGTTATGCAAAAAAGCGAAAAAAGAGCTAATATAGATGGAAACCTAGATCTTGTAAAAGATATTGTTAAATATTCTTTAACTAATAAAATACGAACAAATAAAGAAATGGCTTCTTTTATTAAAAATTTATTTGATTTATCTAAACGCAATCCAAATATACAGTATAAAAACATTGAAATAATTAATGTTTCATCAATACAAGAAGCAAAAGATATATTAAGATATTATCAGTCAATAGGATATGAATTTATTTCGTTTACAGAATCTCGATTCAAAAGGCATTTAATTGATAATTTTAAAGGTAATGCAAATACGCATGAGGTTATTGGTCAAGAATATGACAATGTTATTATGTTTTTAGACTCGGAATTTTATTATAGAAACGATGAACTAACCGCATTAGAACATCCTTGTCCAGATTATTTATTTGAAAAACTTTTATATCAAGGGATTACAAGAGTTAGAGAAAAATTGTGTATTGTCATTTTAAATAATATAGATTTAGCAAAAAAAATTATTGAAATTTTGGAAAATAAATGAAAGGAGAAATAGTATGAACAAAGCTGTTATATATGCAAGATATTCTAGTGATAGCCAAACAGAACAA
>CAMMFF010000004.1:0-103004 GCA_946496065.1 uncultured Clostridia bacterium | reverse complement strand
CTTACCAAGGCGGTGCACTACCGACTGTGCTACATTAGCATATTCAGTTTTTGAGTTAAATTTTGTTGTTTTTTGAGGTGCAAATTTTGGCTATTTTAAAATTACCAAGGCAGTGCTCTACCGGCTGAGCTACATCAGCACAGCTCCAAAATGGAGTAAATATTCAGTTGTAATTTTGATTAAAATTGCCATTTTTTATCTTACCAAGGTGGTGATCTACCGCTGAGCCACACCAGCGTATTGTGATGATTTGAATTTTTTGTGCAGAAGTTTGTAGAGGTAATGACAAATTATTTGCATATAAAAAATATCACATTTTTGCGGTTAAAGTCAACACTTTTTCTGTATTTTGTATGATGTGTTGATGATTGATGTGATTTGAACAATCATCAACACAATTCATCATACAGATTTTTGATGTTAGAGTTTTTTTATAACCATCAGATTTGAACCGCTTTTTCCGGCAACAAGTCCGCTTACAAGAACAACTTTTTCGTTTTTCTTTACTAGTTTTGTTTCAAGTGCTTTTTTGAGTGAACTTGAATTAATTTCATCCATACTTGTATATGTTTTGTCAAGCAAAGGTAAAACGCCATATAATAGACTCATTTTGTTGTATACTTTTTCGTTTGGGGTGCAAGCAATGATTGGAGTGTCTGGTCTGAATCTGCTGATATTTTCTGCGGTTGCACCTGATTTTGTTACAACAACAATTCCTTTTATGTTTTCAGTTTGTGAAAGTGCATAGACAGCGTAGCCTAAACTTTCAGAATCGTCATGAGTAATTATGTTTGATCTACAACCTTCGGTGTAATTTTCAGTTTCGATGGCTATTCTTTTCATTGTTTCAACTGCTTCAACTGGGAACTGTCCAGAAGCTGTTTCACCGGAGAGCATGATTGCAGTTGTTCCGTCCAAAATTGCGTTTGCGACATCGGAAATTTCTGCACGAGTTGGGCGAGAGTGTGTTATCATGCTTTCCAACATTTGGGTGGCGGTGATGACAATTTTTCCATAGAAATTGCATTTTGCGATGAATTGTTTTTGCAAAATTGGTATTCTTACGAAATCAATTTCAACGCCAAGATCACCACGGGCAACCATGATCCCATCAGAAACTTTTAAGATTTTATCGTAGTTGTTTACGCCTTCTTCACTTTCAATTTTTGAGATGATCTTTACATCTTTGAAATTGATTTCTCTTAGATATGTTTTGACTTGCATAACATCGTCTGCACGGTTTACAAATGAAATTGCAATGTAGTCAGCATTCATTTCTTTTGCAAACAAAAGATCGCTTTTGTCCTGTTCGCTTAGATATGGCATATCAGTTTTTACGCCAGGAATGTTTATGCTCTTGTTGTTTGAAAGTTCACCACCATGAACAACTGTGCATGTGATGTCATGTGCAGACAATTTGTCCACTTTGAGCTCAATATTTCCATCATTTAACAAAATTTTTGTGCCTTTTTTGAGAATTTTTGGCAAATTTTTATAAGTTATGCTGACACAATCTTGATTTCCTGTCACTTCATTTGTTGTCAAAGTGAAGGTGTCATTATCTTTTAAAATTATTTTTCCATTTTCAAACTGTTTTACTCTTATTTCAGGTCCTTTGGTGTCAATCATTATTGCAACAGGTTTATTTTTGTTTGTTCTTGCTTGTTTTACGGCGTCAATCAATGCTTTGTGTGATTCATGTGTGCCGTGACTCATGTTGAACCTGGCAACATTCATGCCTGCATCAATCATTCTTTCAAGTGTTTTGATGTCGCTGCTTGTTGGACCAATTGAACATACAATTTTTGTTTTATTCATTGTTTACCTCTTTTAGATTATTTTCAACTTTATTATATTACAAATGAATTGAATTTGGCAAAATAAATTCCACAATTTGTTATAATTGTAGCAAAATGTAGAATTTTTATAAAAGTTTTGTTGCTAAATCATTGTTTTTTACAAAATTTTTAATCTTTTAAATTAAAAAGAGTTGTAATCTTGTTTGAAATATGTTAAGATTAACTCGTTAAGGAGCGAATTATGTTTTCTATGCTTTGTAGTCTTTGGGACGATTTCTCAATGTGGGTAACAAACCAATGGTCACAGACGACTTACATCATCGTTGTTTGTGTGCTTGGTGTTTTGGGACTTATGGCATTGTTATCGTTTTTTAAGGGTAGCTTCGACAAAGGGAAAAAACCAAAATGGGGGACTTTGATTTTGTCAATCATATTGTTTGCTATTTTGGCAGTGATTTGTTTTGCACGATTTGCGTAATTTTAAGGCTTAATGTTTAAAGGAGATTTTTTGTTATGAATAATAGTATGTTGCTTGCTGACACAGAACTTGTTGCACCTTGGGTTTCTAATTCTTTTCCAATCATCAGAATTGTTCTTTTTTGTTTGGTTGTTGCTTGTGCAATCATTTTGATTATCACAACACTGTTCCAAAACAATGAATCTAACAACACTGATGTGATTACTGGGCAACAGGAAAGTTACTATTCAAAAAACAAGGGTGGTTCAAGAGATGCAAAATTGAAACTTATCACAATCATCACTTCAATTGTTGCTGTTGTTTGTGTGATTTTGTATTTTGTTAGTCTTTTGATTTACTCTGGAAATTAAAGGATTGAAGAAATGAGTAAAAAAAAAGAAATTTTATCATTAATAGACAAAAATAGTTTGGTTTTTTCAAGTCAAGACAAACTATTTTTATTTCTATCTTCTGCACTTGACACTGATGTTGAGCAGGTGAAGAAGATTTTTTATTCTCTCGTAGATAATGGTGAGATTTTTGAAATAAGAAGAAACAAATTTATCACTATTCCTTCATATGGTTATGTCAAGGGAGAATTTTTTGGCACAGCGAAGGGTTTTGGTTTTGTGAAAGTTGATGGTTTTTCTGATGACATTTTCATTCCTGCAAACAAAACCATGAATGCTCTTGACGGAGAAATGGTCATCGTCAAAATCATGGCGCAATCTGACAACGGTGTTGATGGCGAAGTTGTGAAAATTTACAAAGAACTTGAAAACATTGTGGGGGCAATCAACATTGTTGGTGGGAATTATTTCCTTGACCCAGATAACAACAAAATTCCTTTTGACCTTCCAATTGTTAAAACAGGACTCAAACTTCAAAAAAATATGAAAGTTTTGGGAAAAATTATCAGAACTGACAAGGGAAAAATCAAATGTGCTGTTCATGAAATTCTTGGATTTGAAGATGATGTTAAAGCATTGGAACTTTCAATCATAAGAGAACACAACCTTTTTGAGACTTTTCCTGGTCAAGTTGTTGAAGCTGAAAGAGCTTTGCCTAAGTCTGTTTCTGCTGCTCAAAAGAAGGGGCGTCTTGACTTGACAAAGGAAACTATTTTCACAATTGACGGGGCTGATGCAAAAGACCTTGATGATGCTGTGAGCATCAAAAAATTTGATAATTTCTATGAACTTGGGGTGCATATTGCCGATGTTGGTGAATATGTTAAACAGGGGAATGTCTTTGACGAAGAAGCATACAAACGTGGGACGAGTGTTTATTTCCCAACTTCAGTGCTTCCAATGCTTCCAAAATCTCTCTCAAATGGGATTTGTTCGCTTAACGAGGGTGTTGAAAGATTGACGCTTTCTTGCATTATGAAAGTTGATTTCAATGGCAAGGTGACTGACTATAAAATTTGTGAATCTGTGATTAAAAGTGTTGCAAGACTGACCTATGATGAAGTTTATGCTGCAATTACAGACGGAAAACTTAACGACAAAACAAAAAATCTCCAAAAAGATTTCCTTTTGATGAGAGAACTTTGTGACATTTTGGAAGAGAATACACAAAAGCGTGGTGCTCTTGACTTGGAAATTCCTGAAGTTCAATTTGTTTTTGATGATAAAGGAATGGCAGTTGATTTGACTCGTAGAGAAAGAAATGCAGCACACAGATTGATTGAAGACTTTATGGTTTTGGCAAATGAAACAGTTGCTCATCATTTCAATAAACTTGGAATTCCTTTTGTTTATCGTGTGCATGAAGCACCAACAAAAGAAAAAGTTGATGGTGTGTGTGACTTTTTGAAGGGGATTGCTGTTCCGTATCCACAGGTGCCTGACAATATTACTCCTGCATATTTCCAAAAAATTCTGGACAGTGTAGAAAATTTGAACACTAAAGATGTTGTCAACAAAATCGTGCTTCGTTCAATGCAAAAGGCAAAATATGCCAACAAGAATCTTGGGCACTTTGGTTTGGCACTTGTTGATTATTGCCATTTCACTTCACCAATTCGTCGTTATCCAGACCTTACAATTCACAGAATCATCAAAGAGTGGTTGCACAAAAAGGGAAATATTGATGCAATTCGAAAAGAAGAGCTTGATGAATTCACTTTTGAAGCGGCTGAACAATCTTCTCAATGCGAAAGAAACGCTGACTATGCCGAAAGAGATGTTGACGACCTTTGGAAAGCATATCTCATGAAAGACAAAGTTGGTCAAGAATTTGAAGCGACAATTTCTTCAGTCACAAACTTTGGTATGTTTGTTGCTCTTGAAAACACTGTTGAAGGTTTGATTAAGATTGAAGACTTGCCAGATGATGGTTATCTTTTCTTTGAAAAGCAACTCAAGCTTAAGGGGGCTTCACATGTCTTTTCAATTGGTGACAAAGTTAAAGTTGTTTTGACGAATGTCAATTTGCAATCTAGAAACATAGATTTTAAGATTGCGGAAAATTAAAAAATTTAAAAAATGCACTAAATTTTGTCAAAATTTTTGAAAAAATGTCAAAAATATGCTCTTTTTTTCAAAAAGGGTATTGAAATATATTTAATTTAGTGATATAATAGGAGCGGAAATGAAGGTTATTTCAAACAATAAAAAAGCGTTTTATAACTTCTTCGTTTCAGACTTAGTTGAGGCTGGAATTGTTCTTGAAGGTTGTGAAGTTAAATCTGTGAGAGCTGGTGTGGCAAGTTTGACAGACAGTTTTGTGACAATCAAAAATGGCGAAATGTTTCTCAAAAATGCTTACATTAAACCTTACGAAAAAACCACTTCTTTCAAACCAGACGAAAGACGAACACGAAAATTGCTTTTAAACAAAAGCGAAATTCAAAAGTTTGAACGTATGGTCAAAGAAAAAGGCTTCTCCATTGTTCCTACAAAAATTTACTTCAATAATGCTGGAAAAGTTAAAGTGGAAATCGGACTTGCGAAAGGTAAAAAACTTTACGACAAAAGACAAACTCTCAAAGAAAAATCTGTCAAGCGGGACATTGAAAGATATTCCGTTTGAGTGAGGGGACGATTTTGGTTTCGACGGGGATTTAAACAAAATATACAAAGCATGTGGTGGTTGCCCATACACCTTAAACATGAGCAAGCGAAATAAACGCAGAAGAAAATGACAATGTTGTTTCTTACAATGCAATGCCTTGTGCTGCTTAAGTGAGAAATGACGACTTGATTGAATTATTCAATCTGCTCTCCTTTGATTTTGCCAATTGAAGTGTAGGGTATCATCTTAGGCAAAAATTTTACACCCAGTTGCCCTTGCAAGTGTGAAAAATTTTAAGGGATAGTTTTTAAAACCTGTTTATGGGTTAATTAAAAATGAATTTTAATCATAAACTAAACATGTAGAAAAATATTTTGTTTTGTTTTCGGACGAGGGTTCAATTCCCTCCGTCTCCACCAAAAATTTAAGTCTGATTGTTTGATTTGACTTTCAAACCACAAAAGTGTGGATTTTGGAAAAACCAAAATTTATCAAAAAAGGAAGGTAATTGCTATGTTAAACTCTCTTTTAAATGTAGGACAAATCAGTATTGACTCTTTAATTTTGAACATTGTCATTATTTTGGGTGTTGTTATTGCTGGTGCCCTTATCGTTTATTTCTTATGGGAAGCAGTAACTGCACTTGTTAACAAATCTAAAAAGACCGATTCTTCTTCTGATGAATTGCATTTTGATGATGACAAGAAAGCAGACAAGAAAGAAAATGTGTTTGTTACAGACTACAAACTTGATGCTGAACCTGTTAAGGAAGAAGAACCTGTTAAAGAAGACGTGGTTTTGATTGATTCTAGCAAGGTTGAAGATGTTGATGCGGAAAAAGCTGAGGAAGAAAAAACTGAAGTTGAAAGTCAAGCTTCTGAAGAAGACGAAACTGCAAAGAGAAGAGCATATTTGGAAGCAAGAAGACAAGAACTCATCAGAAGAATGCAAGCTGAAATGGAAGAAGACAATTCTGAAACTGCAGTTGTCGAAGAACCTGTTGCTGAGCCAGTTGTGGAAGAAGAAAAAGTTGATGACGAAAAAGCTGAGGAAGTTGAAGAAGTTCCAGTTGCTGAAGAAGAAGCAGATGATCTTGATGAAGAAAGAAAATCTTTGGCTGCAGAAAAAGAAAGATATGAAACAATGGTTAAAGAACTTGAAGAAGCAAAGAAAGCTTTGGCAGAACAAAATCAAGAACCTGCACAAGTTGCAACCGTTGCAGCAGCAACTCCAGTTTTGTCTTTGGACGAATTGAAACAAAAGTTGGCACAGGCTGAAGATCGTTTGAAGTCAACAGAAAAAGAGTTTAAACAATGCAAAAAAGAATATATCCCACTTCGTAAAGTGTGGGTTGCTCATGAAAAAGATGAGAAGAAACTTAGAAGAAAAGAAGCACTTGTTGCAAAGCAGAAAGTTTTGCTTTATGGTGTGAACAACTATTCTGAAATTGATCAAGAAAAAGCTCAAAAATTGGCTGAAGACCTTGACCTTTTGGATGGACTTAAACTTTCTGTTCAACATTGTGAAGAAGTTATGAAGAAGAATGAAGAAAGATATCCTCTTCTTGAAAAGATGTATAATGTTTTGAAAGATAGAAATGACGAACTCAAGAAAGATATTGCTTCTTACAAAGAAGAAATTGCAAAACTTGAGGCAGAACAAGGCATTTCTGAAAGCGAAGAAAATTAAAATATTTAAAACATAAAAATAAAAACCGCTTGAATTAAGCGGTTTTTTGTTGATTTGAAAATAGGTTAAACAAACAAAACAATTAAGCTTAGTTTTTATTTGGAAGTTTTTCTATCCCATAGATTTCTCTTATTGGTTGATTATGGTTGATGTCATGAATTATTTGTTGTACTCCAATATGTAAACAATTATCATTTTCTAATACAGGCATCAGTCTTTCTTGTCTTTTGCATTTTTCAACCTCATTGAAGAAGTTGTTTACTCTTCTTGGTTCTGCTTGATTGCCGTTGAAATCACTTGAGAGCATCCTGCGATTTATTGATTTGATTTTTTCAATTTTTCTTTGTGGGTTTCTATCATGTCGATTTATGCTGATATCACTATCCCTTGAGATGAGTGTTAGATTGAAATACAAAGATTCGGCGGTTACGAAAGCATCATTTGTCAATTCATCATTTTTACCTCTGAAAAATCCTGCGTTGTAATATTCTTCAGCCATTTTTCCAATCTTTTTTCTGAAAAACTTTTGATAAGATTCGTCAATTTGTAAGACAACAGTGCGGTTGTTGATAAAGTTTTTCATACAATTATAAATTTCGCCATTTTCATTTGAAAGTTCTTTCAAAACTGTTGGGGTGACACAAAAAACGATATCACCTTTTTTGTTTCGTGTATGATTTTTTGACAAAACACTTCTTTCTAACAACTGTTTCAAAGAGGCGTAATATTGTGGAGATTTTTTGTTATGGGCTGTTCCGCTGAGAACATGCACCATGTCAATTATGATGTTGGTGTCAAGTGATACATAAATCAGTTGGTGCTTTGATTCTTTTTTGCTATAAGGTTGGTAGTAGTATTTAAAACTATATCTTTGAAGTTTTGTTTTCCCGTTTTTAATATAACCATTAACTTTTGACATTTTTTACTCCATTTTTCTCTTTTCGGTGTTAATTTTCGACATTATCTTTTTTTTGACTTCAAGAAGTTGTTCAAAGTCATCTAGATCTATGTTTTTGTCGTTCAGGAGCTTGTCCAATCTCTTGAGAAGGTCTTTGTAATACAGCACCTTGTCTTTCGACGAGTAATTTGAGAGTTCGACATCTGTCAAAAGATTTATTCTTTTTATTAAATTCTCATCCATATCTTCTCCATTATTAATATAATATATCAAAATGTGTCTAAAATCAATAATATTTGTGAAAAATTTCCGTTTTTTTTTGCTTTTCTTTTGCTTTATTTTTAAACTTTGTTATAATCAAATTGTTAATATATTTTTATTATTTTTCACAAAATATTGAGGAAAGAATGAAGTCCAAGAGCAAGATATTTGATTTGAGTGCAATTTCAATCATAGCATGTGACTGCTTGCAAGCAGTTATATGTATTTTTATTGACTTGTTTTTCATTTCTAGAATCCTTAACAATCCAGATGCAACTGCCTCTGAAAACATCATTAATATTGGTCTTTTTTATGTGGTTTTTTATCTTATTTTGGCGGCTTCTTATGCGGTGTCTGGTTTTGCTTTGAAAAAAATCAATAAGAGCATTTTTGTCAGCATTGGCGCTGTTGTTTTGACTGGTGTTGTTTTCATGGTTTATTTGATGAGCAAGTATAACATGTTAAGTGAATTTGTGCCTTTAATTGCTGTTTTTTATGGCATTGGATTTGGCTTTTATTCAAGTGGTTACAACAATTTGACGGCGGAAACAATTTCCAGCAAACATCAGGTTCGTTTCTTTGCTGTTAAGCGAATTATGTTTCAAATGACTTACATAATTTTTCCAATTTCTTTGGGATATTTGGTTGATATGGACTTCACTATTGCAGCACTCATTATGCTTGCTGTTTGTGCTCTTTTGATTTTGTTTTCTTGTTTGATTAAACCAAAGAAAACTTACAAACTTTCTTTCAATTTGAGAGAGTTTGGAAAATATATGAAGGAAAACAAAGAAGAAACAAAACCGCTTTGGCTTGTTTATGTCACCAACTTTTTTAGGGGAGCTTCATATGATTGTTTTACGACTTTGATCACCATTTTGGTTATAAAATCTTTTGATTCCAATGCTTCTTTGGGGACTTTTCAGTCTATTTTTACTGCATGTTCACTTGTGACAATGTTCATATATCTGCGTTATTACAGAAAAAAGAGAGCAAAGGGTTTTATTATTCCGACAATTGTTGCAGTCACTGGGACAATCATCGCTATTCTTTGTGCAACCAACAAAACGACAATCATAATTTTCTATGCTGTTTACTCAATTTTGAATGTCATTTTGATGTCAATTTCCGATTCGAGAAGGTCGGGAGTTGTCAGAGTGTTGTCTCTCCATTCTCACATTTTGGAAAGCAATGCGTTTGCTGAATTTTTCTTGGGTGCAGGTCGTGTGCTTTCGTCTTTGTTTCTTCTTCTTTCGGGATTGTTTGACAGTCTTATCAGTGACAACAGCACATTGTTTTTGGAAATTGCGTTAGGTTTTGTTTGTTTGATGTATGTTATGTATGGTGTAAGTTTGATTTGGTTGGAAAAAGCATTAATCAAACAGGACGAAGAATTCAAAAAAGTCCATATTGCAGAAGAAATCATTAAAACAGAAGATTGACAGTGTAGCATTTTAACTTTACATTATTTTTTAAATGTGTTATCATACACAAGTTTAAGGAGTTATTATGATTGTTGATGTTCAAAAAGAAAAATTAGAAAATTTTAAAGAAGAATTTAAGTTTATCAAGGAGTGTCTTTGACCCGTCTGGGTGTGAAACTAAACTTGAGGAGTTGAAAAAAGAACAACTCTCTGAAGGGTTTTTTAATGATCCTAAAAAAGTGTCAAAAGTTGGAAGAGAAATCAAACTTTGTGAATATAAGTTGGACAAAGTGAAAAAATTGCAAGATGCCATTGACAATTGTCAGGCAAGCATTGAACTTTTGCAAGAATGTGATGACCAAGCAATTTTTGACGAACTTAATCAAACGCTTGCCAATCTTGAAAAAGACATGGAAAATGCCAAACTTGAAACCTTGCTCTCTGGGAAATATGACAACTATAATGCCATCATGACTTTGCATGCAGGTGCAGGTGGAACAGAAGCTCAAGATTGGACGGATATGCTTTTTCGTATGTACAACATGTATGCTGAAAAAAACGGTTTCAAAATCAAAGTGCTTGATGTTCTTGACGGAGATGAAGCGGGAATTAAATCAATCTCTTTTTTGGTTTCTGGGGAATATGCTTATGGCTATTTGAAAGCAGAAAAGGGCGTTCATAGACTTGTTAGAATTTCTCCTTTTGATGCCAATGCAAGACGCCATACCAGTTTTGCTTCTGTGGAAGTTATGCCTGAAATTGAAGATGCTCCAGACATTGTCATTCGACCTGAAGACTTGAAAATTGACACATTCAGAAGTTCTGGTGCTGGTGGACAACATGTCAACAAAACAGAGTCTGCCATCAGAATCACACACATTCCTTCGGGAATTATTGTTGCTTGTCAAACTGAGCGTTCTCAAATTCAAAACAGAGAAACTGCTATGAAAATGCTCTATTCAAAACTTGTTGAAAAGCAAGAACTTGAAGAAATGGAAAAGTTGGCTTCCATTCGTGGAGATGTCAAAAAAATTGAGTGGGGCAGTCAAATTCGCTCTTATGTCTTTTGTCCTTACACAATGGTTAAAGACCACCGAACAAATTTTGAGACTAGTGATGTGCAAGCAGTTATGAATGGTGATATTCAAGAGTTTATTAATGAATATCTTAAAAGGACAAATGTGAAAGATTGATGAATTACACAGAAATTTCAAAAGAAAAATTTGAAAAACTTAAGACTCAGAAAGATGTTTTGATTCTTTCTGTGGAATCTTCTTGTGACGAAACTTCGATAGCGCTTGTTAAAAATGGTAGAGAGGTGCTTGCAAACATTGTCTCTTCACAAATTGACATCCATAAACTTTTTGGTGGTGTTGTTCCTGAAGTGGCTTCAAGAAATCACATCAAAAACATCACTGCTGTTCTTGACGAAGCGTTGCAAGTTTCTGGGAAGTCTTTAAGTGATGTTGATGCTGTTGCCGTGACTTATGGTGCAGGGCTTATGGGTGCACTTCTTGTGGGTGTTAATTTTGCAAAAACTTTGGCCTATGCTCTCAAGGTTCCACTCATTGCGGTCAGTCATGTTCATGGACACATTGGTGCGAATTATATTTCTCACCTTGATTTGACTCCTCCATTTCTTTGCCTTATGGTCAGTGGTGGACACACTGCAATTGTCGATGTTCGAGATTATTGCAAATTTAATCTTGTTGGTTCAACAGTTGATGACTCTGTTGGAGAGTGTTTTGACAAAGTTGCAAGAGTTCTTGGACTTCCTTATCCAGGAGGACCTGCGATTGATAAACTTGCAAAACTTGGTCACGATGTAGTTAAATTCAATTATAAAACTCCACTTAAAGATACTTACAATTTTTCTTTTAGTGGACTTAAAACTGCAGTTGTCAATTTTGTGCATAACAAAGAACAAAAAAACGAAGAGTTTTCAAAGGAAGATGTTGCTTGTTCTTTTCAAGAACTTGTCACTGATGAATTGTGCGACAAAACGATGAACGCTTGCCACACATTGAAACAAACCAAATTGGTGGTTGCAGGTGGAGTCGGTGCAAACAGCAGATTGAGAGAAAAATTGCAGGAAAAATGTGCAGAAAATGGAGTTTCACTTTTCTTGCCGGCTTTAAAGTATTGCACTGATAATGCGGCAATGATTGGAGCAATTGCTTATTATTACATTCTTGCAGGAATAGGATTTGCTGATTTGACCCTGACAGCAAAGCCAACAGTAAGCATTTGACAGAGTGGAGTGCTTTATGGAAGGATTGAAAAGGTTTTTTGGTCAAGTTAAATGGTTTGAGTGGCTGTATATGTCACTCTTTATTTGCACAATAATTGTCTTGGGTTGTGTCTTTAAGGCGAGCGCTCTTGTCATTTTCAATTCTTTGTTTGGTATTTTGACGGTCTTCTTTCTTGCCAAAGGGAAAATGATTGGAAATGCTTTGGGTATCATTCAAAGCGTGCTTTATGTTGTTATCAGTTATTTCAATGCTTTCTATGGTGAAGTGTTGCTCTGTTGTTGCATCACTATTCCAATCTATATCGCAAGCATAATCTCTTGGGCAAGAAATTTGAATAGCAAAGACAAAATTGTGAAAGTTAATAAAAGTCTTGGTTGGGTTGAATGGGTTGTTTCAATTCTTTCTGTTGTCGTTGTTTCGATTGGAATTTATTTCTTGCTTGATTTTTTCAACACTGCAAACTTGCTTGTCAGCACTTTTTCTGTTTTCTCTTGTCTTATGGCAGGTTATTTGGTTGTCAGACGAAGTGAATATAATTTTGTGTTTTACATTTTGAATAATATCATTTGCATTTGCTTGTGGCTTTATGTTGTTTTGCAAAATGGAGAAATTGGATATGTGACAACAATTGTGCAATATTGTATGTTTCTTTGTTTGAATATTTTTGGAGTTTTCAACTGGATTAAAATAAAAAAAGTTCAGAGATTAAGAAAATTGATTTTAAAGAAAAAAAGTGATAAACTTATGCTAGATAAAGATTATATGAAGGAGAATTGATATGGAACTTTTGGCACCTGCAGGTAATTTTGAAAAATTTTTGACTGCTTTACATTTTGGAGCAGATGCAGTATATTTGGCAGGAGGGCGTTATGGTCTTCGTGCTTTTGCTGGAAATTTCACAAATGAAGAAATTGAAAAGGCTGTTGAAATTGCCCATGAAAGAGGAAAAAAAGTTTACATAACTTTGAATATCATTGCTCGTGACAAAGATTTTGATGGGTTGAAAGAGTATTTGAAATTTTTGGAAAATGCAAAGGTGGACGCGGTTATTGTTGCGGACATTGGAATGTTGCAATTTGTTCGTGTGCATGCACCAATGCTCAGTGTTCATGTCAGCACACAAGCAAACATCATCAATTCTTATTCTGCAAATTTGATGGCCGAACTTGGAGCAAAAAGATTGATTTTGGCAAGAGAACTTTCACTTGAAGAAATCAAACAAATTCGCAAGAATGTCTCTCCAAAAGTGGAAATTGAAGTTTTTGTTCATGGGGCTATGTGTATGGCATATTCTGGAAGATGTCTGCTTTCAAACTATTTGACTGGCAGAGATTCCAACCGCGGAGAATGTGTGCAGGCTTGCCGTTGGAAATATATGGTTAGAGAAGTTAACAGAGAAGACGAACTGGAAGTTCAGGAAGATGAGAAAGGGTCTTATATCTTCAACTCAAAAGATTTGAATATGCTTCCTTTCCTTGGAGAACTTAAAGAAATTGGTGTTGACAGCATCAAAATCGAAGGAAGAATGAAGTCTGCTTATTATGTTGCAACTGTTGTCAATGCTTATCGCAGGGCTCTTGATATGTTGCCTAAAAAACCAACTGAAGAGCTTTGCAGAGAACTTATGAAAGCAAGCCACAGAAGATACACAACTGGATTCTATTTTGGTGACCAAGAGAAACAATATTTGGAAGATTCTATGCCAGTGCAAGAAAGTGATTTTGTTGCTGTTGTCAGTGCTGATGCAAAAGATGGCTGGGTTGAAGTGGAAATGAGAAACAAATTTTCTGTGGGTGACGAACTTGAAGTTTTAAGTCCAGACAAAGAAACTTTCAACAAAAAAATTATGGTTGGAAAAATTGTTAACTCTGCTGGCGAAGAAATTGAGTCAGCAAAAGTCGTTCAAGAAAAAGTCAAAATCCCATGTGCATTACCATTAAAAAATGGAGATATTTTGAGGAAATAGAGATAGTTAAAAACTTTTAACTATTGTTTGACAGCATAAAATTTTTATGATATCATATAAAATGATTAATTGAGGGGGCAATGGCAAGACTTAATATCAACAATATTGAAAATGTTGAAGGAAAATATCATTTGATGTTTTATGAGGGCAAAAACATTGTGCAGGAAGCCAAAAATGACATTCGTTATGCTTGGTTTTCTTTGCTTTTTGTTGCTTGCCTTTTGTTGCTTTTCATTATTGTTTCGGGATTTAATTTGTTCTATGTCGGTTTCGCTGTTGTTTTTCTTATCATTTTTCTCGTGACCTACATCTATTTGAAAAGAGAAAAACGAAAGGGTGTGAAACAATGCATATATGCCGTTCAAAACTCAAAGACAACTGACATTGTTGCAAAACAAGTTGACAATCGAAAAACAGGGAAACTTATTGTGGATTCCATGTCAAGCACAATTGATAAGTATGACGCAAAAGAGAAATTTCCAAAGTTTACTCAAAAATTGAGAAGAAGGCAAAGACATAATCACATTGTCGGAATAATTAATCAATTTGAAGAAGAAACAAAAAGACAAGATAAAAATTAATAAAATATTTGGCAAAAAGCATATTTTTTGATATAATAAATACATGAAGAAATTGCTTTTTGCTTTTTTATTTGTGATTTTGGGAATCTCGCTCACGACAAGTGGTGCGTTTTTATTATCGGGTTGTTCAACTTCTCAAACTGAGAATGGCGGGGGGGGGATTTTGCGCCTCCGCAAAATGAAAACGAAGAAACAGAAGACGTCGATGAAGGCGAAGGAATAAATTTTGATGATGAATCCTCAGACGATATGGATAATGATGCAACGTATTATTATTTTGATTTTTATGGTGCTGAAACAACAACTGATCAGACGCCGGATACATATTATAGTTCCACAGGTGGAGGGACACAATATTTCTACGCGAATGACAAAACACCTGGCACAGTCACAATGACATACAGTGGAACAACAATCAGCAATCAATCTTTTTCCGGAAATTATTATAGAGTTACGAGAACAACTAGTAGTTCAATTTCTGTGACTTTCAGAGTTACAAGCACAAATGCAGGCTTCAAGTTTTTTGGATGGTACACAGGAAATTACAATCCTGATGGTGCAGATGGTGGAGAAGAGAATTGGAACCGAGTTTCAACTTCAACAACTTATACGAAAACATTCTATGGATCTACATCTTATAATTATCCAGAATATGTTGGAGCTCTTTTCATAGCAACGGAACTTTATTATTTTGATTTTTATGGTGCTGAAACAACAACTGATCAGACGCCAGATACATATTATAGCTCCACAGGTGGAGGGACACAATATTTCTACGCGAATGACAAAAACGCGGGGACAGTAACGTTCACTTATAATGGAATAACTGTAAGTAATCAATCTTTTTCTGGGAATTCTTACGAATTAAGGACAGCAGCAGGAAGTAAAATTTCTGTGACTTTCAGAGTGACCAATATCTCTACTGGTTATTCATTTTATGGATGGTATATAGGAAGCTACAATCCTGATGGTGCAGATGGTGGAGAAGAGAATTGGAACCGAGTTTCAACTTCAACAACTTATACGAAAACAGTCTATGGATCTACATCTAATAGATATCCAGAATATGTTGGTGCATTATTTATTTTAAACGCATATTCAATTAGGATATACGCAATGACTGGAATATCAGATATAACACAACCAGCAACATCATGGTATTCAAACAGCATAGGAAGATATAAAGAAGTGACGGCAAATTATGATTCGTCATACACAATTGAAGTAACAACACAACCAGGGTATTCATTCAACAGATGGACAAAAACAAACAGCAGTTCAGGGACTGCGGTAAGCACAAGCACATCATACACTTTCACAGTTGGGACATCAAACACATTCTATGCATGGGGGAAAGCGAATAGTTACACAGTTTCATTCAATGGAAATGGTGGGAGCAGTTCGTTGTCAAGCAAGAGTGTGACATATAATTCGACTTATGGCGATCTGCCAACCGCATCAAGGGGAGGTTATTCTTTTGCTGGTTGGTGGACTTCTTCAAGTGGTGGAAGCCAAGTGACATCGTCGACAACTGTGACAACAGCAGGGAATCACACACTTTATGCACATTGGACAAAGAATGTATACAAGGTGGATATCAACATTTTGAGTCCTTCTGGTGAACAAGACAACAAAAGTGGAACGATGGACATCAGATATAGTTATTCAGGAAATTCATTCACAGGAATGACTGACCAACTAGAAGACCAACAAGTAGATTATCAAGGAACGATAACGATATCAAACATCAATCCAGTGACAGGATACTATGTTTCAAGTGTCACTTACACAAGTGGAACTTTGAGTTCAAGCAACGGGACATATACATACACTGCGACAATGACGGGGACACCAAGTGGGTCTTGGGACGACACTATAGTCATTCAAATGGCATGGAAAGAGTTTCCGATAAATATCAATATATTAAGTCCAAGTGGTGTGGAAGATAGTGCAAGCGGAACGATGGATTTGAGATATTCGGATGGAGTGACGGCAAATGATGTAAACAATGAAAATGTTGTTGATGGAACATCAAAGAAACTGAGACATGGTGGGACGATTGTCATTTCAGACATAAAACCAGCTGAAGGATATAATCTTAAAAGTGTGACATGTAACAAAGGGACATTGACTGACAATGGAGATGGAAGTTACACATACACATGTAATTTTGGAAATGAAGCGAACGGAACAGGAGCACTGATAACCATTCAAATGACATATCTTTTCTATGATGAAGATGAGGGATATTACTATATTGAAGATGGCGAGTATCCACAAAGTTATGCAGCAGTCGAATGGGATGAATATAGTGGAGATGGAGTATATGGAGGAGCAAGAATAACATATAACAAAACTTCAAATATTTTGACATTAGATGGAACCATGACAAGTGGAACAGGGACGATATTGCGAACTCGTGGAATTTCATTTATATCTGGGCAAGTATACACAATTTGGAGAGAATATATAGGTGGAAATGTATCAATTCAAAACAATACAGGAACGTCATTTGTTATTGACACTATAGTGAGAAATAGTGATAATGGACCATCAACAAGGAATAATAATGATGCAGGCGTTGATTCTCATGGTTCTTCAAATTTGACGATTAATTCGGCATCACAGAATGAAGCAGATGGTTTTAAGTTTTGGATATGGCTAAACACAGAAACAACGGTAACATTTGATAATTATCAAATAAGGGTATATATATGTTATGACAATTTGCTACCTAATTGGAGTTTATCAAATGTTGGAACAATGCCAAATCCGATAAATAATGATCAAAAGATACCAGTATATAGCGTAAACACTCAGATTGCAGACGCACCAGCAGGAACAAAATTTGTTCAAGTGAATAACAGATGGTTTAAGGTTGAGCCAATCAGATGGAGAGTGGCAGATTTTGCAATTGATTTAGATATAAGAGGAGATGGTGGTTGGGAAACTATTGGACAGACAATCAATGTCAGGGCAAACACAGAATATACCATTGAATTGAACTATTCAACTCCAGGTTTCACACCACTTTCAGGATATCTTGGGCTTGCTTTGATGGTTTTGACAAGTTCTCCAATAGATTCTGATTGTGCATCAATCATGATTGATAAATATCAAATGAAGCCAAATTCAAAAGGAACTGCAACGATTTCATTTAATTCTGGCAATAATACACAATTGTATGTCATATTAAATTTTGGATATGTGAATGATGGAACAAGTTATTCATTCCAATTTGGGAATTTGAGAATTTCAGACAAATCGGTGAAAATAGAGAAAGATATATCAAAATGGACAAGATATAGATATGGAGAGAGATTTTCAATTTCTGAGACTGATGTTGTGGCAAATAACGGAGTTATGACAAATTTTGCTGCAGTGAGTGACAAAGTTTTGACGATTGGAGCGGTTGTTGATGATTTAAGCGCAGTTAAAGAAGGCTGGACATATATGAAATCAGGGAATTTGGTGTCCAGTTATTCAAGTGATTACAGTGTGACAGGGAACAATTTAACAATATCATATAAAGCCAGTGAACAATCATACACATTAACAAACAAAAGTTCTAGTGATCCATATGCAACAATAAATCAAACAATAAGTTTGACAAAAGGTGTGAAATATCGAATGTATATGGATGTGACAAACACATCTGGAGCGGTTGTTGGAGCGAACAAAGTTCAAGTGTTCTATGCCGTTAATGGAAGTTACAATGAAACAAATTCAAGAAGATTTGGAGATGGGACATGGAAAGAGTTTACTGCACCAACAACAGGGATATACAACATCAGGTTTGATAATGACTACGGGAATACAGTAATAATAAAAAATTTTCAAGTTGAGGTGCTGTCCAACAATGAGGCGAGTGAACTTTCCCAAAACATCAGTCAAGCATATGAAACATTTAAAAGTTCATTCAATAATGCAGTAGGAACATATGTAGATATGGACATGTTTGGATATGCAGGACAACAAGAGAAAGTGTTGACGGCAAAAGCATACAGTGAAGGTATGAGAGTGGCATCAATAGAGGAAATGTCATATTTGGTTGATAAGAGAGCCAAAGCGAGTGATTTGGTGTGTTTCTTGCTTGGAAAGAACTCTAATAATACAGTGAACTATTGGACAAGAAATCTGGGCTCCAGTTTGGACAATGGACAGATTATTACAAGTGCCGGAACGGAGAAATCTAATTGGCTTAACAGGCAAAATGGAGTCCGTTTTGCAATGACAATGACTGTGGGGGGGGAGTTTAGGACTTTAAATTTCATTCAGTCCACAGGAACACAATGGATTGACACTGGTTTTGCAGATTCAAACGGTATTATTGTGGAATACACCGCAAGTTTTCAATCTTATGGTTATGTTGTTGGTTCTCATAATCCTTATGAACCTTATGGAAGAAATGGTGGATATTTGCATCAAAGTGGAACATGGGAATTGGGATATGGTGATGTTTGTCCTAAAGGTGGTTCTGGACAGCTTAATGTTGTTTATGATGTCAAATTTAGCACTGTCATTGGAAATGCGTATTTGGAAGTAAATGGACAAAGAGTTGTTTCTTCAAATCAAAGCACCACAATTTCTTCTCTGAATGTTTTGTTATTTAGCAACCAATACGCCTTTGAACATAATTACGAAGGAACTTGTGCAATATTTTATGGAGCCAAGATTTATGATCATAATGGAAATTTGGTTAGAAATCTTATTCCGACTCAAAGGGTTAGTGATGGTGAAATTGGAATTTATGACAGTGTAACTCAAAATTTTTATGTAAATTCCGGTAGTGGAGAATTTTTGTTTGGTTAATATTATATGAAAAAGATGCAAGAGTTTTGACTTTTGCATTTTTTTTGTGTATTGCTTGTTTTTTTATGTGTTTTTTGCTATGATAATATCGTTTATTTAGGAGTTTATTTATTATGATTACTGACGTTGATTTGAAGAAAAAATGGTTTGAATTTTTTGAAGACCACGGATTTAAAAAAATTGAGGGGTATTCCATTATTCCAGAAAATGACCCAACAATTCTTTTTACCACTGCTGGTATGCATCCACTGGTGCCTTATCTTCTTGGAGAAAAACATCCTGCAGGAAACAAAATTTGCGATTTGCAAAGATGCTTGAGAACAAATGACATTGATTCTGTTGGTGACGAAAGTCACTTGACTTCTTTTGAAATGCTTGGAAACTGGTTTTTGGGCAGTTGTGACAAAGAACAAATGATTCGTTATTCATACGAATTTTTGACAAGTCCAAAATATTTGGGTATTCCAAAAGAGAGATTGGCTACAACCGTTTTTGCAGGTGATGAGACTGCTCCAAGAGATGAACTTGCATACAAAACATGGAAAGAATGTGGAATTGAAAATGTCTTTTATCTTGGCAAAGAAAACAACTGGTGGGCATTAGGCGGTGGTGTTGGTCCATGCGGTCCAGACACAGAAATGTTTTATGACACTGGAAAGCCAAAATGCTCTGAAAATTGTTCTCCTGCTTGCGATTGTGGAAAATATCTTGAAATTTGGAACGATGTTTTCATGCAATACAAAGTTGAGAAGGAAGGCGAAAAAGCAAGGCTTTTGGAAAGACCAAACATCGACACAGGTATGGGACTTGAAAGAACTGTTGTTGTGTTGAATGGACTTAAAAGTGTCTATGATGCAGGGATTTTTAAGACAGTTATTGATTTTATTGGCACAAAAGCAAAAATCTCTTATCTTGAATCAGAACAATCAAAACGTTCATACAGAATTATAACTGACCATTTGCGTTCTTCAATGTTCATCTTGGGTGATGCAAGAGGAGTTGTTCCTTCAAATGTTGGACAGGGTTATATCTTGCGTAGATTCATTCGTCGTGCTGTTAACTGCGCGAGAAACATTGGATTCGACACAAAGTATTTCAATGACATAATTGACATTTATGTTGATAAACATGGAGAAGATTACAGTGACATCAAAGCCAACAGACAAAACATTAAAGATGAACTCTCAAAAGAAGTGGAAAAATTTTCAAAGGCTTTGGAAGAGGGACATAAGGAATTTGACAAGGTTATTGCAGGAATTGAAAAACATAAAGAATTTGCAAAATCAAAGGGCGAAGTTGTGCCTAATATAATTTCTGGAAAAGCTTGCTTTAGGTTGTATGACACTTTTGGTTTTCCTTTTGAACTTACAAGAGAACTTGCAAAAGAAAGAGGCTATGATGTTGACGAAGAAGGATACAAAAAAGCCTTTGAAGAACACCAAGAAAAAAGCAGAACTGCCTCTGCTGGGACTTTTAAGGGTGGACTTGCAGACAGTTCATATGAAAGTGCAAAATTGCACACAGCAACACATTTGCTTATGGCTGGACTTCGCAAAATGTTTGGTTCACAAGTTATGCAAAAAGGCTCTAATATTACACCAGAGCGTCTCAGAATTGACTTCAATCTTGACCACAAAATGACACCAGAAGAAATTTCTGAACTTGAAAATTTTGTTAATGATGCAATCAAAAAAGAAATACCAGTTGAATATAATGAGATGTCAGTTGCTGATGCAAAGAAAAGTGGCGCAGTGGGTGTTTTTGAAAGTAAATATGGCGAAATTGTCAAAGTTTACTCAATAGGTGATGTTTCAAAAGAAATTTGTGGTGGACCACACGCTAAAAACACCAAAGATTTGCATCACTTTAAAGTCATCAAGGAAGAAAGTTCTTCAAGTGGAATCAGAAGAATTAAAGCAATTTTGGACTAAGTTTTTGCAATATTGACTTTATGCTTATTTTGTGATATAATTCATTTATAAAAATTTAAAAGGAGAAGGATATGCCACAAGGACAGATTAGAAAAGGTTTTTTCTTCTATTTTGGTTTGTTTGTATTGCTCTTGATTGCAATTTTTCTTGTTTGCTTGGTTATTATGATGTTTAACCCAGGCAAGACTGTTTTGTGGATGCAATATTTCACAGCAAATGATCAAGAACGTGTCACAAAAACAACTGATGGAACTCGTGACATTGATTGGTCACAAGTGACAAATTTGGAAATTAATTGCTCATATGCAAATGTTATTGTTCAGAAGAATAATGAATACACCCTTGATGGAGTTTATATTGTTAATAAAGCAAAGGGATTTGCTGTTGCTGCAAATGCCATTCCTTTTGATTATAATGTCTATTATGAGGGAACCACTCTCAAAATTGACATGACAGAACCAACTGGTTTTATGTATTTTTCTAAAGATATCAAAATCATTTTGCATGCTTCTGAGAAGTCTTCTTTGAACTTTTCAAATTTGAATTTGAAAGTCAACACCACAAGTGGTCAAGTTGAAATTGGTGGCACATCTGCAAAAGCAGCGGAGGAAATTAGATTAAATTCTCTCAATGTTTCAACTGGAAGCGGAACAATCTATGTCACAAGTATGTTTAATACTTCCACTTTGACTGACCTTGATTTGTATACAGAATCAGGAAAACTTGTTTCAACAAAAGATATTAATGTTCCAAATGGAACCTTGAAGGGAATTACAGTAAATTGCGACACTTCTCTTGGGACAAACAAAGGTGCCATTGCTTATGATGCAATCAATGTTGGAACTCACAATCTTGCAATTTCTTGCAAAAAAGGAAGCGTTGCTGCTGATTATATCAGTGCATCAAAAGTTGATGTTTCTTGTGTGCAAGGAAATTACAAATTCGGTGACATTTATGGAAGTTTGAATTATACAAACTCTGAAGATTCCATCATTGCGCCAAATGTTGTTGCGAATTATATCTCTGGGGACTTTACTTTGACAACAACAGGAAATGCAGATGCTGAACCTGGAATCGACATTAAGAAAATTGATGGAACAATAACTATTCTTGCTGATAAGGGAAAAGTTATCATAGGTGAAGCAAATGGGGTTGTTGACATAAGCAGTGAAAACAACTTGAATGTTGATGTTACAATTGGGGAAAATAACAGTTCAACCAAAAGAATTATCAATGCCAATGGAGATGTCACAGTAAGTTTCTTGGGAAATGTGGCAAACAGCACAACAATTGAAACTGACAAAGGGGACATTGTTGTCAATGTCACAAGTGTTGGAAATTTCACATCAAATGCGTGGGTCAACGATTTGGAAGGAACAACAAGACTTGCTGATGACAAAATCAGTGTAAGTCATGGACTTGTTGAAGGAGAAACAAAAAATCCTTTGAATGTCAGAGGAACTTCTTCCGTTTCGGGAACTATGACAATCAAAACTAACTCAACTGTGAAATATAACTTGGTAACAAAAGAGAGTTTGACATCCAATGATGTCAATGCTGTTGCCTAGAAATTCAAAGTTTTAAGAAACAAAAAGCCGATTTGATATCGGTTTTTTTATTTTGAGATTGTTGTATATGTTTATTTTTTCTTTGCCTTATTTTTTAGATTTTGTTATAATTAATTTATGAAAATTATTCATTGTGCAGATTTACATATTGATTGCAAAAAATTTAGCAAATTCACACCTGAAAAAAGAGCATTGAAACGTCATCAAATGTTACAAAATTTTGTTGACATGGTTGATTTTGCGGAGAAAAACAAAATGACGGCAATTTTATTGTGTGGCGATATTTTTGAAGAGCAGAAGGTTCTCAAGAAATCTTTGAAAGTGGTGCAAAACACGATTTTGGAGCATAAAGACATCACTTTTTTCTATATTTGGGGAAATCATGATGAGAATTTTACAATTTTTGAAGATTATCCATCAAATTTTGTAGTGTTTGGAAAAGAGTTCTCAAAAGTTGATTTCGGAGATGTTTGCATTGGCGGTGTAAGTTTTCAAAGGACAATTTCTCCTTCTTTTTATGAGTCCATAGATTTTCAAAAATCTGATTTTAACATCATGATGATGCATGGACCAATTGAGGCAAGTGACAAATATAGCTGTCCTATCCAACTTAAAAAATTGGACGGGAAAAACATTGACTATTTGGCACTTGGGCACATTCACAAAAAAGAGGGCGGAAAGATTGACAGAAGAGGCGAGTGGGCTTATTGTGGCTGTTTGGAATCAGGTTCATTCAGTTATGTGGATGATGATTATGGTTTCTATCTTTTGGACATCAAAGATGGCAAACTTCAAAGGACATTTGTTCCTTTTGCAAAATACAAATATAGAAGTGTAGAAATTTCTGTAAGCAATTTGAAAAACGTCAATGAAGTTTTTAAGGAAATAAGTTTGAAAACTGCTTCTTTTGGAATGTTTGACATTGTGAGAATTGTTTTGACGGGACAAAGAAAAGAAGGCGAAGAGATTAACAAAAACTTGATATTTGAAAAATTTAATAGCCAATTTTTCTATTTGGAAGTCGAAGACGAAACAAAGATTGTTTTCGACCTTGAAAAGTATGCAAAAGAGAAGCTTTCTTTGAAAGCAGAATTTGTCAAGGAAGTTATGTCTGACGAGATGCTTAGTGAAGAAGAAAAACAGCAAATTTGTGTTGCTGGGCTTGAAGCTTTGAAAGGGGAGGAGATTTCACTATGAAACTTATCTCTTGTCATATTGACGCTTTTGGAAAGTTTAAGAATGTCGATTTTGAATTTAATAAAGATTTGTTTGTTTTGTGCGAGAAAAATGGATTTGGGAAAACCACTCTTGCAGAATTTATTAAAGCAATGTTTTACTCTCTCCCTGCATCATCTAAAAGAGCAAATTATAAAAGTGAACGAGATTTATACAAGCCTTTTGACTATGAGGGAAAATTTGGGGGCAGATTGACTTTTTCTTGCAAAAAGGGAACTTTTATTGCTGTTCGACAGTTTGGGAGTACGCCAACTTTGGATAAGTTTTATCTTTTTGATGCAAAAACTAATTTAATTTCAGATGAATTTTCTTCCAATCTTGGAGAGGAGTTGTTTGGTGTTGGGAAAGAAACATTTGAAAATTCCACCTTTTTTGGTCAACAAAATTTGGTCAGTGGAATCAATGACGACATCAGAGCGAGTTTGTCCACGGGGATATTAAGTGGAGATGATGTTGACAATTATGAAAAAGCTCAAAACATTATTCAAAAGAGAATCAAGGAAGTTAAGTCAGAAATAAAGGCATTGAAAATTGAAGAACTTAATGACGACTATGAAAGGACAAAAGCAAAAGAAGAAGTTTTGAAAATCAGGCTTGAAAGAGTTGAAGGGGAATTGAAACAAATTACTCAGACTCAACAAAATATTTCAAAAACTAAGAAAACTGTAAACGAGAAAGAGGCCGTTGCATACATCAACAGAAATGTCGCTCTTGAATCAGTTATTGATTCAGATAAAGAGAGAATTATTGAAAAAGAACAACAAAAAAGTGGACTGCTTAAAGATATCAAAATTCAAAAGCAAGATTATGATTTTCTTAGGAAGAACGAAAATATCAAAAAAGGGCATAATGCAAACAACGCACTTTTTGCCTTTTTGGTACTTGCGATAGTTGGTGGTGTTTGTTTGATTTGTGGCGGGATGCTTCATTTTAATATTCTTTTCATTTTTGCCTCTGTGTTGACTTTGATTTCTTTGGTTGGTTTGATTATTTGTGTGTTTATTGCAAGATCATGTGCTGACGATCTGAAGAGATACACTGAGATTATGAAAAGATATAAATTAAATGCCAAAAACCTAAAAATAGAATTGGAAAATTTTGATAAGGTTGATAATGACATCAAATATATTGACGAAGAAATTGTCAAATTGAACACGGCTGTTGAGAGAAATTCTATAGAGATGAAGAATATTCAAAAGCAATTTAAAATGTTGTTTGGTTGTGATATTCAAAATTATTATTCTGAAAGTAGTGCAAAATCTCGTGAAGTTTCAAGTCTTGAAAAGAGAAATATTGAACTTTTGACAGATAAAAAACATTTTGTTGAAGAACTTGAAAATTTGCAAGATAAGTTATTTGAGTTGACTGACAATATTTCTTCAAAAAAAGAAAAACTTTTGGAATTTCAAAAGAAATTGGAAATCTTGGCAAAAGCAACTGCTTTTTTGGAACATTCAAGAGATGCAATTTCAAACCGTTACATTGAGCCTGTTTCCAATAGATTTAACAAATATTACAAAAGATTTCTTGACGATGGAGATGAAATCATCATTGATTCAAATTTGGGGCTAAGGTTTGGAGATAGGTACAGTGAAGTTGAATATTTAAGTGCTGGGCTCTATGATTTGGTTTATATTTGTAAAAGATTTGCGCTTATTGATTTGTTGTTCAAAAAAGAAAAACCTGCCATAATTCTTGATGACCCGTTTGCGAATTTTGATGATGACAAATTGGAAGTCGCAAAAAATTTGCTCAATGAAATGAAAGATGACTATCAAATTATTTTGTTCACTTGTCAAAAAGCGAGAGCATAATTTTGAAGTTTAGAGGTTATAAATGAAACATAACACAATAAAAACCAATGTGATGAGAATTTTGGAACAAAAGAATGTAAGTTATAAGAGTCATAATTATGCTGACAGTGATGCAGTGAGTGGGGTGGAAGTGGCAGAAATTTTACATGAAAACCCTAATCAGGTTTTCAAAACATTGGTTACAGTTGGGAATTCTAAAATCAATTATGTTTTTTTGATTCCGGTGAGCAATGAACTTGATTTGAAAAAGGCGGCAAGTGTAGTAAATGAAAAGAATGTTGAAATGATAAAGTCGAAAGAACTTTTGCCTTTGACGGGATATGTCCATGGTGGGTGTTCTCCAATTGGAATGAAGAAGCAATTTAGGACTGTTATTGATGCGTCTGCGAAAAATTTTGATACAATCATTTTCAGCGGTGGGAAAATTGGATTTCAAGTTGAAGTTTCGTTAGATGACTTGAAAAAAGCTTTGGTTTTTGATTTGGCAGATATATCAAAATAAACTCTTGACAACAAAAAAGTTCTCATGAAAGAGAACTTTTTTATTTGGAGCGGAAGACGAGATTCGAACTCGCGACTGCGTCACAAACTGCACTTTGGATTCGCTTTGCAACCGCAAAGACTCATTGAGCGTTTGTTTGTTCCTTTTCCCAAAAACTTAGCAGTATTTTGGGAGTCTCCACAAATGTCGCTTTTAGAAAATAAAAAAATAGCATTTTCAACCAATGCTATTTCAAAGTTGGAGCGGAAGACGAGATTCGAACTCGCGACATTTGCCTTGGCAAGGCAACGCTCTACCACTGAGCCACTCCCGCATATTCATTTTTATGAATTGTTGCAATCAATTGCTCTAATAATATACCAAATAATAAATAAAAAATCAAGCATTTTCATTAATTTCTTTAAAATTGTATAAATTTTTGTTTATGATGTTATTTTTGTCAATCTCTTCTTTGTTTGCATATTAAATAAGTAAAAGCTGATAAAAATTTAAAAATAAGTTTGACAAATCATGCGTTATGTGATATATTTAATACGTTTCAAAAGAGATGATTTATCTTGGTACCATCGCCAAGCGGTAAGGCAAAGGTCTGCAACACCTTTATTCCCCGGTTCAAATCCGGGTGGTACCTCCAGATTTAAATCATCTCTTTTGAAATATATGCTGGTGTGGCGGAATGGCAGACGCACAGGACTTAAAATCCTGAGTTCGAAAGGACGTGTGGGTTCGACTCCCACCACCAGCACCAGATTTAAAATTATTGAATTTGTAAAACATAGGCGGTGCTTATGTTTTTTTTATGAAATCAATATTTAAAAATTTTTAAATACCAGTGAAATATATTTGATAATTGATCGTGAGTTGTATTAAAATATCTCTTGGTAAAGAGGTGGAAAAGAGATATGTTAAAGAAAATTTTTGAAGATAAAAAGTTGTTGATTGCGAACATCCTGTTTTTTGTTGTTACCTTTGCTTTTGACATTTGCTTGCTTATAACTTACAACAGATATGTTTTTAAAACAATCGCCAGTGTTTTGTTTGTTATTTGTGGGTTTGTGAATTTTATTGTTGTTTACAAGCATGAGAAAAACAGTAAACTTTTTGGCTGGTTTATGCTCGCAGGGCTGGTTTTTGCTTGTGTGGGGGACATCTTGCTTATTGAATCAAGTTTGTTTATCTATGGGGCAATTTCATTTGCTATTGGTCATGTTTTCTTTTTTGTTGCTTACAGCACTCTTTATAAAATCAACTGGAAAGATATTTTGATTTCATTGGGAATCTTTGCTGTTGCACTTGTGGTGATTTTGGCAATCCCTGTGTTTGAATTTGGCGGAATGCTTCCGGTTGTCATCATTTATGCGCTTGTTATTTCATTTATGCTCGGAAAAGCAATTTCAAATTTTGCTTTTTGTAAAGAAAATAAGATTCCAAATTTGATAATTATGCTCGGTAGTATTCTTTTCTTCCTATCTGATTTGATGTTGCTTTTTAATGTTTTTTCAAATGTTGTTGACTCATATCGCATTTTTGACACAATATGTTTGGTCCTTTATTATCCCGCAGAGATTTTGCTTGCCACATCAATTTATTATTCAAACAGAAAAATTGAGCAATCTGAAGAAATTAAAAATTAAAAACCAAATTTAATTATGTTTTATATTAAATTATTTTTATTAATGAGGTAATTATGATTCAAGAAATAGTTGAGAAACAGCGAAAGTTTTTTAATAAGGGCGAAACCGTAAGTTATAATTTTCGTAAAAACGCTCTTATCAAATTGAAATCAACAATTTTGAAATATGAAAACGAAATTAAAGATGCTTTGTTAAAAGATTTGGGAAAGTCGTCAACTGAAAGTTATATGTGTGAAATCGGCATGGTGCTTTCAGAACTTTCTTATGCCATCAAACATCTTAAATCTTGGATGAAAAAGAAGAAAGTGAAAACTCCGCTTGCTCAATTTCACTCAAAGAGTTTTACCATCAGTGAACCGCTTGGAGTTGTGCTTGTTATGTCACCATGGAACTATCCTTTTATGCTTGCTTTTGACCCAATTGTTGGCGCATTGAGTGCGGGGAATTGTGTTGTTGTGAAACCAGCAAGTTATGCAAAAAATACTTCTTTGATTATCAAGAAAATCTTGAGTGAATGTTTCAATGAAGAATATGTCTCTGTTGTTTTGGGAGGCAGAGAAGAGAACACTGCTTTGCTGGAGCAAAAATTTGATTACATTTTCTTCACTGGCAGTGTTAATGTTGGAAAGACAGTGGCAGAAAAGGCGTCTAAAAATTTGACGCCTGTCACACTTGAATTGGGCGGGAAAAGTCCTTGCGTCATTGATGAAACTGCAGACCTGAAAGTTGCTGCAAAGAGACTTGTTTTTGGGAAATATTTGAATGTTGGGCAAACTTGCGTTGCTCCAGATTATTTGCTTATTAAAAAGGAAATAAAAGATGAATTTCTGGGACTTATAAAGAAAGAAATTGTGAATATGTTTGGAGAAAAACCGCTTGAAAATGATTTATATGGGCATATCATAAACGAAAAACATTTTGAAAGAATATGTGGACTTATTGACAAAGATAAGTGTGTTTTTGGTGGAAAGGCGGACAAAAATACCCTTAAAATTGAACCTACTATTTTGGATAATGTAAGCTTGGATGATGCAGTAATGAAAGAAGAAATTTTTGGACCTATTCTTCCAATATTGACTTATGAAAAAATTGAAGATGCTGTTCAAATTATCAAATCATTTGAAAAACCATTGGCTCTTTATTTGTTCTCCAACGACAAAAAAATTCAGAACTATTTTCTCAAATATGTTCCTTTTGGTGGTGGTTGCATCAATGACACAATCATTCATCTTGCAACAAGTTTTATGGGTTTTGGTGGAGTTGGACAAAGTGGTTATGGTTCTTATCATGGAAGAAAAAGTTTTGAGTTGTTTTCTCATGAAAAAAGTATTGTGAAAAAATATAATTACATTGATTTGCCAATCAGATACCAACCATATTCAAAAAGAAAAGAAAAATTGATTAAATTTTTCTTAAAATAATTTCAATAGTTAAGCCTTTGACTATTTCCAATCAATTGGAGTTTTTCCGTGTTCTTCCAAAAATTTGTTTGCTTTTGAAAAGTGCTTGCAACCAAAAAATCCACGATAAGCAGAAAGTGGGCTTGGGTGAGGTGCTTTGAGAATCAAATGTTGTTTTCCAATTATGCTTTCAAAACTTTGTGCATTAGAACCCCACAAAATGAAAACCATTGGATCTTCTCTTTGTGACAAAAGTTCAATGATTTTGTTTGTGAATGTTTCCCAACCTTTTCCTCTGTGAGAATTTGCTTGACCTCTGCGGACTGTCAAACTGGTGTTTAAAAGTAAAACACCTTGTTTTGCCCAACGCATAAGATTTCCAGTTTTTTCACATTTGATATGTAGGTCATTCTCAATTTCTTTGTAAATATTGACAAGTGAAGGTGGCAATTCCACTCCATCTTGCACTGAAAAAGCAAGGCCATGTGCTTGATTTGGTTCATGATATGGGTCTTGACCAATTATGACAACTTTGACGTCCTCAAACTTGACTGCATTAAGAGCATTGAAAATGTTTTCCATCGCTGGATAGATGGTGTGTGAATTATATTCTTTTTCCAAAAACTCTTGAAGCTCTTTGAAATATGGCTTTTGAAATTCATCTTTCAAAAGATTTGCCCAACTTTTTGTTATTCTAATCATATTCAAATTATATCATATAACTAAAAAAAAATAAAGGTAAACCCAAATTTTTAAAAATTTTATTTTGATTTTATTTATAATTTAATATATAATAAAAATATGAGAAAAGTATTAGCAATAATGCTTATGATTTTGTGTGGGTTCGCTTTTGTTGGAAGCGGAGTTGTTTTGTTGTCTGCCTGTTCAACTTCTCAAACCGAAACTGGCGGGGGGGGGATTTTGTGCCTCCGCAAAATGAAGAAGAAGTAGAAGAACCTTATTATGAAGATTTAATTTCAAGATATGTTTACTTTGATGACAATTGTGAAGATTATGTAGAAAATATGCCCAATTTTATGTTTGTTGATGAAATAAGTTTGATTGGTTACGATTTAGAAAATAATTTGCCCAAAAGAGATGGTTTTAATTTTAAATATTGGAACACAGAACCTGATGGTTCTGGAACTACTTATTATCCTGATGAATTAAATAACAAATTAAACGAAATTGTCGGAGATAGGAACATTACTTTGTATGCACAATGGGAAATAAGCGGACAAGCAACTGATCATAGGTTGTATTTTGATTACGAATTTAATTGTTATACAATTCCATCTGTTCAAGTTTCTGCAGAATCTTTAAATCCATCTGTTGAAATAGAAATATATTCTGATTATGTTTACTATGGAGCTGCTAATGGTCAACTTCATGTTACTTTCAGTTGGTCGAATAATGAGGATTATTTAGTTCAAATTTATGAAAATGACATGATATTGGAGGAAGTGGAAGATGAAAATTCCATATCATTAACTTGGAGAATGTCAAATGCTACATCACAGCAATTGACAATTGATGTTAAATTTTATCAGAAATATGTAGTAACTTTTAATGCACAAGGGGGAAGTTGTTCTACGACCAACAAAATTGTTATGGACAGTTTCGAATATGGAACACTCCCAACTCCAACAAGAACTAATTATTTCTTTTTAGGTTGGTATACAAATATAAATTATTCGAACAAGGTGACAGAAACAACAAAGGTTTCGTCATTAGGAAACCATACTTTATATGCAAAATGGGAAAGTAAAACAAGCACATTGACAGTTCGGTATCATGGAGGATCATCATTACAAAAAAATCTGACAAATTTGGAAATTATTGCTGACAATTGTGTTATATCAAAAAGAGTTATTTCAAATGGAGAGAGTTCAACATTGAGATATACCTTTGATGAGAATGTCCCTACTGAGATTGTTTTTTTTGCGACAAATTCTTCACATGTTTATAGTATCGGCACGACAATACCGACATTTTCGGAAGAAGATGTTCGTAATCTTCCAATTTTTAATACATATGAATATAGTTGGTTTTTAGGCTCAAAGACAATTGATATTTATGCAAAAGAAGTCAACGTGATATATTACGATCAAAATGGACTTTCAACAAGACCAATGTTTTTTCCATATTCATATTTCACTAATGGTGGTTCGGTCAAAATTCAAGATACAAGCAATTTCTTTAGAGTGGGATATGGTCGTGCAACAGGTTGGAGCGAGAATGCAGATGGAACAGGTAGATTTTATGCGTCTGGACAAACATATTCTGTAAATGAAAGTAAGGTTTTATATTTAAAATGGGATCCTGCAGTTTCTAACATACAAGTTCAAATCAAAACTTCAATAGATGGTTTATTGTATACAAACTCTGCTTTAGGTGGCAGTGTTGCAGTTCAGTATAAAAATGGCAGTGGTTCATTAAAATCTGTAACTGTGTCCAGTGATGCTTTAATTACGGCTACAACAGATGCATTGTTGGAAGAAGAAGTAACAATTGTTCCAAATAGTAAGAGCGGATATGTTTTTGTTGGAATAACATACAATAGGAATAGTAACCCAAGTGAAATACCACCAAATTCTATAGAAGAGCCATCAAAAGTTTTTGTCCCTACAGAAATATCAGGTGGCACATACATAGTTAATGTGTTTTTCAAGGTATTGTCATCAAATCAACTTAAATATGACAGCACAGAGAGATATTGGTATTTTGAACATGGAGAATATCCACAGAGTTATGTAGGGACAAGCATGAACAACACACTCAATAGTGCAAGTCCAACAAAGAGTGGAGAAATCAAGTATAATGACGGAACAACAAATCAAAAGATTGAAGTTTACACATACAACAGCAAGAGATATGCCAGACTTCAAGCGACCAGCACACAGACACTCAAGATGAGTGACGGAACAAGTTACACCTTCACAAAAAATAATTGGTATTGGTTTGAAGTGGAGCCAATCAGGTGGAGAGTGAGTGACTATGGAGTTTCAAGCACATCATATCCAAGTGGCTGGAGCACATACGGAACATACAAGACCAACTTCACAGTTGTGAGTGACAGAATACTGACAATTGGAGCAGTGACAACACAATCAGTGAAAGAAGGTTGGGCATTTAAAGATAGTGAAATGTACAGCAACATATCAGAATTGAACAAGACCGCCTCGACGACAAACTTTTCAGCAAACATCACCAACAAACAAAGCTCAACGAATTACACATATTACAAGTTTGGGAGTGCAGGGCAACAAGACAAGGTAGTCAGTGTTTCAGTGACAGAAGACGGAGTGAGAGTGGCATCAATAGAAGAGATAAAGACCTATTTGAATGATTACTCAGCCAAGGCAAGTGACATGGTATGTTTCTTGCTTGGTTGTGGAACAGATGACAAAGTGAACTATTGGACAAGGAATTTGGGGACAGGGTTAGGAAACGGACAGATTGTCACAAAAGCAGGAATAACCAAATCAAGTTGGCTTGACAATGTCCAGGGTGTTCGACTTGCACTTACCATGGGCAATGGAAGCAGAATTTAGCGAAAAACAGTACTTTGTTTCATTTTATCCAAATGACAAAAAAGTATTGCAATAATGTTTGTTCTTCGCTTTTACTACCGAATTAAAGATACAAAACATGTGACTTTGCGGTGGTGCTATTGTGAAGAAATTAAGTCTATCGTTTTGAAATGATATGAAAACAAAAAAGAAGGTTTTTATTCAACCTTCTTTTTTTCTTTTATAATTAAATTACTTGCTGTTTTTTGCATTATCTAACAATTTTGCAAAGTGTGCTTTCTTTCTGTTGGCAGAGTTTTGATGAATTGTGCCTTCTCTTGCAGCACTATCAAGTTTTGAAGCAAGTTCTTTGTAAACTTCTTCAGCCTTTGCCACATCAACAGCAAGTTCTGCTTTGAATTTCTTTGTATATGTTTTGATTTCAGATTTAACAGAGTTGTTTTTTACATTTCTTTCTCTTTCAATCAATACTCTTTTCTTTGCTGATTTAATGTTTGCCATGTCTCTCTCCTTAAAAATTATCTATGTCATTATAACATAACATTTTTTAAAAATCAACTTATTTTTTAATATTTTTTGGTTATATTTTCTATATGAATGACTTAGTTGATGAAAGTGGCTGTGATTTGTCAATTTATGGATACGAAACGGTTAAACTTGATAGGTACGAGATTACTTGTTCAAAACTTTTTATTGATTCTGACGGTAAGGCAGAAGAGTTGGAGTTTGACAAAGGGCATTATTTCATTATCAATGCACCACTTCTCTCCTCTTTAATGAATGAACATTATGACATTCTTTTTTCGGAAATTAAATATCGTATTCAGTTTTTGTTTAAAGAAAACAAAATCAAAAAAAGAGACAAGATTTTGTTTGTAGGCATTGGAAATCCAGAAATTGTGGCAGATTGTTTTGGGGTGTGGTCAGTCAACAAGATTTCAATTGAACCCTTTAAAAAGAAAAATCGAATTTTCAAAATTATTCCAAACACCTTTGCAAACACTGGGTTGAATGCATATGATGTCATAAGGTTGATTGTGGAGGCTTTTGACATTTCGGCTGTTTTCTTGTTTGACTCTTTGGCAACTGACAACATCTCTAGGCTTGGATGTTCAATTCAATTTAATGATGCTGGGTTGACACCAGGTAGTGCCATGAATAATTTTGGCGTGGCGATTAATAAATCAACAATCAATGTTCCTTGTTTCTCGGTTGGTGTTCCAATGATGATTTCAAGCAAAGATTTAAAAGCGAAGAAAAACATCATATTGACAGAAAAAGATGTGAAAGAGAAAGTTGAATTTTTATCTTCATTGATTGCCGATGTTTTTAATGATTTGATGCAATAATTTTTCTGCCTTGCATATATATGAACATGAAAAATGTTCTTTTGATTGACAGTGGAAGTGGGGGGATTAATATTCTCAAAGAGTGTGTTAAGGTTGCTCCGAGATGCAATTTTTTATTGTTTTGTGATGCTTACAACATTCCATATGGAAGTAAGACAAAACAAGAATTGATTTCAATCACTGAGAAAAATTTGAATAAGATCAATCAATTTTTTAAGTTTGATATTGTGATTTTTGCTTGCAATACTTTGACGGCGACTGTATTGGACGAGATGAGAGAAAAATTTTCAAATATTGTCTTTATTGGAACAGTTCCTGCAATCAAGCCAGCAATTTTGGAAAACGAAGAAAAAGACATTTTGCTGATAGCAACGGAAGCCACAATTAAAAACAACAAGTTGATAAAAAAATATCAAAACAGTGAAATCACTTTTTTGCCACTTAATGATTTGGCAGTGTTGATTGACGAAAATTTGGATAATTTGGACAATATAAAACCATATTTGAAAGAAAACATTGATAAAAGGTTTAAAGCAATTGTGCTTGGTTGCACGCATTACAGAGCAATAATTCCGCAGATTAATGAATTGTTCCCTGATATGAAGGTTTACGATAGTGCAAATGGGGTGGCTAGGCGTCTTTTGAGTTTTGTTCAAGATGATCCGTCAGATAATTTTCAAGTTCAGATTTTTTGTGAAAAAGTTGATATGTTAGGGAAATTTTGGTGGTATTATTATATTTGATTTGAAAAATTGGAATTTGGCGTGAAAAATATAAAAAGACACCTGCAAGGTGTCTTTGACATTTTATTTGCTTTCAAATTTTATATTATTTGCTCTTGCTAAGTTTATAAAATCTTCTACATTTTTTAACATATTGGATATTGTTATGATTTTTTTATCTTTTATGAAAATTTGGTAGTTTATTATACCATAATTTAGTGATCTAACTTCAATTTTTGTTATATCGTCTAAGTAATATATTTTTTTCTTTGCAAAAAGTGGTGTATATATGATTGTGTGATTGTATACGACTATTTTGTAGCGAAATGCCATTATAACAAAGGAAAAAGCAATAATGTTGCAAATTATTAAGAGAATATTTGCCCAGATTGGTAAAATTGTCGCTATGTTGATTATAACAGTTAAAACAAAACAAATGATAAAAAAAGGAATTGAAAAACTTTTTAGCCAACCTATTTCTATTATAAAAAATGATTTATATTCATTTTTGTATTCTATCTTTTTAGCGAAAGAACTTATTATCAATGGTACTAATATTGCCACTAAAACTGAAGTGGAAATGGATGGTAGATATCTCATAATTATTCTCCTTTGTTGTTTATGCTAACTAACCTTCAAAAAGATGGGAATTAAGGAAAACTGGTTCGCAAGTTACATTGATTCCAAGTTTTTTGAGAGTTTGTTCTTCTGCAGAAGATAGTATGTAGGTGCAGTGTGCTTCACAACCATTCAGTTCACCAATCTTTGACAATGCTTTCTTCGCCTTTTCATTTTTTGCTGAACAAATTGACAAGGCGACCAAAATGTCGTCGAGATTTAACACACTTGTGTGAGACTTCAAAATTTTTGTTCTGTATTCGACAATTGGAAGAAGAATATCATCTGTTATTACATCAAAATCATCTCCCATTCCTGCCAAAGTTCTCAATGCGTTCAAAACAACCGCACCGCTTGCTGAAACAATTTTTTTGGTTTTTCCTGTCACGATTTTTCCGTCAGGAAGTTCAAGTGCAACACAAGGAAATCCACTTGTTTTTGATGTTTCTTTTGAAATGTCAATAACTTTCAACAAATCGTCTTTTGCGTCAACTTCTGAAACAAGTGATTTATTTCTTTCCAAAGTTTCAAATGTGCATTGACCACGTTTGTAGTCACATTCTGCTCTGTAATATCTTCTCAAGATTTCTTTCTTTGCAGAAAATTGTGCAAGTTTGTCATTTGTGATTGCTTCTGCAATCATGTTGACACCCATATCAGTTGGAGATTTGTAGATTTCTTTTTTTGTTATCTTTGTCAGAATGTTCTGCAAAATTGGGAAAACTTCGATGTCTCTGTTGTAATTTACGGCAAGTGTGCCATAGGCATTGAAATGGAATGGGTCAATTTGGTTTACATCATAAAGGTCTGCTGTTGCAGCTTCATAGGCGATGTTGACAGGGTGTTTGAGCGGTAAGTTCCAAACTGGGAATGTTTCAAATTTTGCGTAGCCTGCTTTTATACCTCTTTTGTATTCATGATAAAGTTGGGAAAGACAGGTGGCAAGTTTTCCGCTTGATGGTCCTGGGGCGGTTACAACAACAAGAGGTCGAGTGGTTTCAACAAAAGGATTTGCGCCATATCCATTGTCAGAAACGATTGTTTCAACATCGTTTGGATATCCTTTTGTGTAGTTATGGAAATAAACTCTTTCTCCTCTTTGTTCAAGTTTTTTGCCAAATTTTGCGGCACTTGGTTGTCCTTTGTAAAGGGTGATTACAAAGGCTGATATGTAAAGGCCAAGTTCTCTCATGTTGTCAACAAGGCGAAGAACTTCGTTGTCATAACTGAGCCCAAGGTCGGCACGTATTTTGTTTTTTTCTATGTCATTTGAGCTTATGCAGAAGATGATTTCTGCTTTATCTTTCATTTTTTGAAGAAGTTTGATTTTTATGTTTGGATCAAAGCCTGGCAAAACTCTTGCAGCATGCAAGTCATCAAAAATTTTTCCGCCAAATTCCAAATAGAGTTTGTTGTGGAACTTTTTGATTCTTTTGTTTATGCTTTCGCTTTGAAGTTTCAAATAAAGGTCATTATCAAAGCAAACTTTTGTGTTTTTTGTTTCTTGTCTTGTTTTTGTCGTTTTTTTCGAACTAGTCTTTTTTGTTTCTTTTTTCATTCCTTTTCTCCTAACAAAATATATTATAGATTATTTTAAATTTATTTCATAATAATTTTGAAAATTTTTCACTTATTCTTTGCGTTATTTTTTGTGTGATGTTATAATCAATACATGAAAAAAGTATTGATATTGACGGTTACAGCGGGGAATGGGCACAACTCTGCTGCTAATGCTATGAAAAATAAACTTGAACAAACTGGTCAGGCTGAAGTTAAAGTTGTTGACATAATTAAGGAATATACATCACATTTTAATTCTTGGATTGTAGATAAGGGGTATAATATCGCCGTTGGATATTTAAGACCACTCTATGATTTGTTTTATAATGCTTATTTCAAATATCCTGTGGAAAAAGCGAGTGTTTGTCCACCACAAACTTCAGTTAAGTCTTTGAATGGAAAACTTTTGAAGTTGATTTATGAATTTAAACCTGATGTGATTTACACAACAACATATTATGGTGGAATGGCTTTGGCAAATTTGAGAAGAGTTTACAAATTGCCAAGTTTTAACATTGTCTGTATGCTCGACTATGTTGTTTCTCCTTTCTGGGAACCATCAATTGGTGGAGTTGAGATTTTGACAATGGCACATGAGGACAACAGAGCGAAGTTGCTTGAAAAAGGTTTTGACAACAAAAATCTTTTGATGACAGGTATTCCTGTTTCTGACAAATTTTCAAAGGAAATTGACAAAACTAAAGCAAGAGAAATGCTTGGAATTGACAAGGACTTGTTTACTGTGTTCATCTTCTATGGTGGTGGTCATTGGCAGGGGAGTTATGGAATTTTGAAAGCTCTTTTGAAAGGAGTTAAGAAGAAAATTCAGATCATTATCTGCAATGGACATAATGAAAAAACAAAGAAGAAAATTGACAAAGAGATGAGCAAATATCCCGAAAACTTCAAGATTGTCAACTATGGCTTTGTCAATAATGTTGATGTGATTATGAGTGCATCAGATGTTATGATTGGCAAAGGTGGAGGGCTTTCCACAACTGAAGCAGTAAATAAGGGGTTGCCATTGATTGCGACTTACAAACTTCCAGGTCAGGAATATTACAATATTCAATTCTTGAAAGAAAAAGGGGTGGCTTTGTCTTTTGGAAATTATAAAGAACTTGTCAGACATATCAATTATCTTTATGACAGCAGAGATGTCTTGACTCGAATGAGTCTGGGTATGAAAGAGATGAAAACAACTGCGATTGACACGATTGCAGAACTCATCATGAGTCAACCTGATGCTGATTATGACGGGATAAACACTTCTTTGGATTATGGAAAAGTAAACAAAATTGTAAATCATGCCAGAAAAAGAAGGTATAAAGAAATCAAGAAACAAAAGAAAAATATGCGAAAATAATTGAATAATGAATTTGAAAAATGCGAATATTGTTTCGCATTTTTTTTGTTATTTTAATCAAAATAAAAACATGGATTGGAAAATTTCTCTTTATTATTTGATACCAATGTTTTTTATATTGCTTTTGATTTTTCCTGTTTTTGTGGAAGTGAGATTGTCATATAATCCACTTTACAATCGGGGTGTTGTGGCATTGGCGATTTTGAAAAAGCAAATTTTTTATTACATATTTTCCTTTCATGGAAAATTTATTGAACTTGAAAATGAGAGTGAAACAAAACTGCAAAAGTTGGAATTTGAAAGTCAAGAATTTGCTTTGATGGAAGAATTTGGAAATCAGATAAAAGACAAAATTAGGTTGAAGAAATGTTATATGTTTTATAACATTGGAACGGGGGATGCATATACAAGTGCACTTCTTTGTGGGTTTATCAATTTTGCAGTGACTCAGTTTTTTCTGTTTTTAAAAAGCAAAAAACCAACTGCATCATTTTGTGTTTATGACACAGTTTCATACAACATTGTCACTTGTGAACTTGCTTTTGTGATCTCAGGATCGTTTTCTTTTTTTGATATTGTATATTCTTTCATATATTCGGTTATCATATCTAAGAGAAAGAAATAACACAATATATTGTGTAATATGCAACATACCACTCAAAAACTGGGGTGTTATGCAAAAGGAGTGTCTATGAAAATTTATACCAATTCTTCTTCTATCAATGATTTGATTTCAAGTGCAATGGACAAAATCAAAACCATTGTTGATTCTTCCACAATTGTTGGAGAAAGCATTTCATCGCCTGACGGAACGATCATCATTCCAATTTCAAAAGTGACAGTTGGCTTTGTTGTTGGCGGTGGAGAATATGCCGATTTGTCTGCAAGAAGAGTGGCAAACCATTTTCCTATGAGTGGTGGCTCAAGTGGTGGCATGAGTGTTTCTCCCGTTGGATTTTTGATTATTCGTGAAATGGGTGATGTTGAGTTTGTCAATGTTGAAAACAAATCTCTTTACCAAACAGTTTTGAATATGGTCAACTCGTTGCTTGCAAAACTTGAGAAATCGGCAAAGGAAAATGGAGAGAATAATGAAAGAAAAGATTAAAAATTTTGCTCTGACTTTTGTTGTGATTTTTTTGTGTTTCAGTTTTGTCTTTATTGGAGTTTCAAATTCTTTTGTGCTTCAGACTGATGCTTTGAATTTGTATTCTTCGGCGAAGGGTTGTGCAGTTATTGAAACGACGACAAAAAGAAAACTTTATGCTGTGGGTGAAAACAAAAAAATGCCAATGGCAAGTACGACCAAAATTATGACGGCAATCACAGCACTTGAAAATTGTGATGACCTTGATGAAAAGTTTGAAGTTTCGCCAAAGGCTGTGGGAGTTCCTGGAACTTCTCTTTATTTGAGAAAGGGTGATGTCTATTCCACTCGTGACCTTCTTTATGCCTTGATGTTGATTTCTGGAAATGATGCTTCGGTTGCAATTGCGGAACACGTTGCTGGTTCGACAAGTGAGTTTGTGACAAAAATGAATGAACTCGCAAAAAGGATCGGAGCAACAAATTCTCACTTTGCAAACACTCATGGACTTGATGCAGATGGGCACTATACAACCGCTTATGACTTGGCACTTATCACTTCTTATGCTCTTGAAAATGAAACGTTCAGAGAAATTGTTGGAACAAAAAACATCAAAATCACAAAGGGTGACGGCGAGAACAGATATTTGAAAAACAAAAACAAATTACTCTTCACTTTGGACGGTTGCATTGGTGTCAAAACAGGCTACACCGATGATGCCGGAAGATGTTTGGTTTCTGCAATTGAAAAAGATGGATTGCGTCTTGTGTGTGTGGTTTTGAATTGTCGCCCTATGTTTGAAGAAAGTGCCGAACTTTTGAGACAATGCTCGGAAAATTATAAGCTTTATGACTTGACAGAGTTTTATGATTTTGACCATTCAATTGATGTCGTTGATGGAAGAAATGAAAGTGCAAAGATTGGAACTTATGGAAGTTTCTTGTATCCTTTGACTGAAAATGAAGTGAAAAATTTGAAATTTGTCTATTCTTATCCGCAAAATGTGGAAGCACCGCTTGACAAAGATAGTGAAATTGGAAAGGTGGAAATATTTTTGGGTAATGACTTGCTTTTCTCTGAGAAAATCTTTACAATAGAAGAGATAAAGCCAAAGTCAATACTTCAAAGAATGAAAGACTTTTTCAAGAATTGGTAATTTTGAAATTCTCTCATCTGTTGGAGTTTGCAGATGAGAGGATTTTTTATGATGAGATTAAACAAATTTTTGAGTTCTTGTGGTGTTGCTTCAAGGAGAAAATGTGATGACATAATCAGATTTGGTCGCGTTTCAATCAATGGTCAAATTGTGGACAACCTTGGAGTCTCTGTTGATGAGAAAAAAGATGTTGTCAAGGTTGATGGAGTCGTGGTTTCACTTCCAAATGATTTTGTGTATTTGAAAATGAACAAACCTAAGGGGTATGCTTGCACGGCAAAAGATGAAAAGGGGAGAAAAACCATTTTTGATTTGGTGGAATGTGATGTCCGTTTGTTCAGTGTTGGTCGACTTGACTATGACACAGAAGGTTTGATTTTTTTGACAAATGACGGAGATTTTGCAAATTTAATCACACACCCAAAATTTCACTTTGAAAAAGAATATCATGTCACAGTAGAAGGAGAAATCAAAGAAGGTGATTTGGCGGTTCTGAGAAAAGGTGTTGTGGAGAACGGGAAAAGAATGCCAGAAGCGAGAGTTAAACTTTTGGAATATGACGGAAAGTTCAGCAAGGTTTCTGTTGTGATTGACGAAGGACAAAATCACCAAGTAAGAAGAATGTTTGATGCTATTGGTCATCAAATTAAACTTTTGAAGAGAGTCAGAATTGGACAGGTGCGTCTGGGCGGACTTTATCGTGGAAAAACAAAACCTATGACAGAAGAAGAAATTGCATATTTCAAAGGAGCAAAATGAGTAAAGTTGCGGTTATTGGGGCAGGGGCATCTGGCCTTATGGTGTCAGGGCTTTTGGCTGACAAAGGTCATGATGTGACGGTGCTTGAGAAAAATGAAAAGGCTGGAAAGAAACTCTTTATCACTGGGAAAGGCAGATGCAACATAACAAATCTTTGCTCGGAAGATGAGTTTTTGAAAAATGTTGTTAGGGGAGAAAAATTTCTTAGATCTGCAATTTATTCCTTTTCTAGTTTTGATTGTGTCAATTTTTTTGAGGAACTTGGCCTTAAGACCAAGGTTGAAAGGGGAAATCGTGTCTTCCCTGAAAGTGATAAGGCTGGAGATGTTGTCAAAGTTTTAAAGGAAAAACATTGCCAAAATGTCAATTTTTCATTTGATGATGAAGTTTTGGCAATAAACAAGAAAGATGATGCTTTTGTTGTGGTTTCTTCAAAAGGCAAAAGAACTTTTGAAAAAGTCATAATTGCCACTGGTGGAAAAAGTTATAGGGCAACAGGAAGTAGTGGAGACGGTTATAAATTTGCAAAGACATTTGGTCATTCAATCGAAGAAGTTGTTTCTGCGCTTTGTCCAATTGTTTTGAAAGATAAGTTTGTCAGCAAATTGCAAGGAGTTTCTTTGAAAAATGTTGAGTTGAATGTTTTGGCGGATGGAAAGAAGTTGTCTTTCTTTGGTGAAATGCTCTTCACTGATCAAGGTATTTCGGGACCAATAGTGTTGACTGCTTCCAGTTATGTCAATCGTTGTCAAAATGTTTCGATGACGCTTGACTTTAAGCCAGCACTCTCTGACAAACAACTTGACGCAAGGCTTTTGAGAGACTTTGAAGAGAACAAAAACAAGGATTTGAAAAATGTTTTGAAAGGGCTTTTGCCAAAAGCGGTCGCAGAAGTTTTTGCTGAGATAATTGGACTTGATGAAAACAAAAAAATTCACGACATAACAAAAGTGGAAAGACAAAAATTGTTAGAGGGACTTAAAAACTTCAAATTGACTTATGGTGGACTTTATGACATCAACACAGGAATCATAACAAGCGGTGGTGTCAATTTGAAAGAAGTCAACCCTAAAACTTTTGAAAGCAAGTTGGTTCCGGGATTGTATTTTACGGGAGAAGTTCTTGATGTAGATGCTTTGACTGGGGGATTTAATCTTCAAATTGCGTGGGCAACAGCATTTTCGCTTGCGAAGAATTTTTGTGTTTGATTTGACAACATGATTTGATTTCATTAATATAATGTAGTAATTTAATTTTGGAGGAATGTTATGTTCTTATGGTTGGCTAGGATTTTGCTTTGGTTGCCGTTGTCTATTCTGCATCCAACATTTATTAAAGGAAGAAAAAACTTACCTAAAGGAAAGGTTATTATCTCTTGCAATCATCGTTCAAATTGGGATATTGCGTTGTATATTTTGAATACCAGTGAGAAAATTAAGATTTTGGCAAAGAAAGAACTTTTCAAGAACAAACTTTTTGGTGCAATATTGCGTAATTTTGGTGGAATTGAGATTGACAGAGAAGCAACTGACATCAATGCAATTAAGGCTTGCATGAAAGCACTTAAAGACAACAAAAAACTTTTTATTTTTCCAGAGGGGACAAGGTTGAAAAATGAAGAAGACATTTTGGGGGAGATAAAAAGTGGGCTTGCTATGATTGCAATAAAAACAAAAACCCCGATTGCTCCAATTTGGATTGAAAGAAAACCAAAACTATTCAGAAAAAGTGTCTATCACATTGGAAAATCCTTTGAACTTTCAGAGTTTTATGGAAAGAAATTGGACGAAGAAACTTTGCAAAAAGCAAATGATATTGTCAGAGAAAAAATGTTGGAACTTAGAGAAGAAATTTTGAGCAAGAAAAAATAAAGAATCGCATAATACGGTTCTTTTTATTTTTCCTCAAGTTCTTCTGGATGTTCAGTCATATATTTTTTATACGCTTCTTGCAGTTTAATCCAATATCTATCTCTTATCTTTTTTTGTTCCTTCCAATTTACATCTAAACCTAAAGTTTTAGGTTTGGGTAATTTATCAAATTCTTCAAACATTTCATCAAGTAATTTACTACATTCTGGAATTTCGTCTAAATCTTTCATAATTACATTTCCTTTATAAAATTCTAAATATAAAAATTTGTTTTGTCAAATCATAGATTAAATATTTTAAATATATTTGACTTTTATAAAGATTTTTGATAATCTTTTTTAAAATAAAATCTATGATTTATGAAGGGTGTTATGAGCGAGAAATTTAATTTGGAAATGATTGACAAAACTTTTACTTCTTATCGTAAGGGACAATCTTTTGATGGTGTTGTTGTGCTTAGACGTGATGACGGTGTGATTTTCAATATTGGTGGAAAAAATGATGCTTTCATTCCTGCATCAGATTTTGAAAATTATGACGATGTTAAGATTGGCGACAGATTTAGCGTTGTCATCACAAATCAAAAAAATGAAGAGGGGTTGATTGAAGCATCAAAAAGTCTGGCAGATGCTTTGAAACTTGCCAATCAAAATGCGTTGAACTTGAGACTTGGAAGCAAGTTCTCTTTTGTTGCAACAGGGGTTGGAAGCGGTTTGATGTCAAAGATGGGAGATTACACTATCATCATTCCTTTTTCTGAAGTTTCAGACCGTTATGTCAAAGATTTCCATAAATTGATTGGAAAACAGTTTGAAGCTGTTGTGACAGAAATTGACAAAGAAAACAAGACAATCATTGGAAGTGTCAAACTTTTGCAAGAACAAATCAAGGTTGCAATTGAAAAGAATTTTTGGAACAGCATTTTCATCAACAAAATTGTCAAAGGCAAGGTTGAAAGAATCGTGCCTTATGGTGCTTTTGTCAGTGTTGATGGCTTTGATTGTTTCCTTCACATTTCAAATATATCTTATGAAAAAATTGAAAAAGTTGAAGATGTTTTGAAAGTTGGAGATGAAAGACAATTCAAAGTAATCAAGGTTGATAGAGAGAACAAAAAAGTTGAACTTTCTCTTAAGGCACTTTTGGAAGACCCAAAAACTACAAGAGTCAAAGAATTGGTTGTTGGGCAAACTTATCTGGGAGAAGTTGTCAAACTTTTGCAGTTTGGAGCAATAATCAAAGTTGAAAATGGTGCAACTGGACTTTTGCATATTTCAAATGCCACTGAAAACAAGACTAAAAAGATTTATGAGATTGTGAAAGTTGGTGACAAGGTTGAGGTTGAAGTGTTGTCTAAAGATGAAGATGAGGGCAAGGTTTCATTTAAACTGGCTGAGATGAAAGACTAATAAAAAAATAAAAGATGCAAAAGGCATCTTATGCTGATGTGGCTCAGTCGGTAGAGCAACTGATTCGTAATCGGTAGGTCGCGGGTTCGATTCCCGCCATCAGCTCCAAATGATTAAAAACAGACAAGGAGGCGGAAAAGGTTGGCTTATCATAGTCAGAGTAGAAAATCAGTTGTTAAAGAACTTGATGTCGATTTCAAAACTGGCTTGTCGGAAGAACAAGTGATTGAAAGGCGTGCAAAGTTTGGTCCAAACAAGCTTGCAGACAAAAAGAAAAAAAATATGTTTGTTCGTTTTTTGGAGCAATTTAAAGATGTGATGATTGTCATTCTTATCATTGCTGCAATCATTTCTTTTGTTGTGGCTTGCATCGAAAAAGACCCTATGGAATTTATTGAACCAGCACTTATTTTGTTGATTGTCATTCTCAATGCTGTTATGGGGCTTGTGCAGGAGAGTAAGGCGGAGAAGGCTTTGGATGCACTTAAAAATATGTCTGCTCCTCACGCAAGAGTTTTGCGTGGTGGAGAAGAAAAAATTGTTGGTGCCGACGAGTTGGTTCCTGGGGATATTATTCATCTTGAAGCAGGAGATTTTGTGCCTGCTGATGCCAGACTTTTGGAAAGTTCCAATTTAAAATCAGAAGAGTCTGCTTTGACAGGAGAATCTGTTCCTGCTGAAAAAGATGCGGGGGCAAAAGTTAAAGAAAATGCAGCCATTGGTGACAGAGATAATATGGTGTTTTCTGGCTGTTCAGTCACTTATGGAACGGCAACGGCTGTTGTGACTGGAACTGGAATGAACACAGAAATGGGCAAAATTGCAAATCTTCTTGCCGGAGAGAAAGAAACCAAAACACCACTTCAACAAAAACTTTCTCAGCTTGGGAAATATTTGGGAATTGCAGCGTTGGTTGCTTGTGTGATCGTCTTTATTGTTGGTCTTTTGAATGGTCAAGATGTTATGGAAATGTTTATGACTGCGGTTTCTTTGGCTGTTTCTGCAATTCCAGAAGGACTTCCTGCAATTGTGACAATTGTCCTTTCAATTGGCGTCACGAGAATGGTCAAAAAGAATGTGATTATCAAAAGGCTTCCCGCTGTGGAAACTCTTGGTTGTGCTTCTGTCATTTGTTCGGACAAGACAGGCACATTGACTCAAAACAGAATGACTTTGGTTAAGACCTATGTTGATGGTGGTGAAGTTTTAGATTTTGAGCCAAAGAAAGTGGGAGATAAAGAGAAGACTCTTCTCAGTTATGGAACTTTGTGTTGTGATGGCTCTGTGCGTTTTGAAAAAGATAAAGAATTACATCTTGGAGATCCTACTGAAACAGCAATTGTTCTTGCGTCACACAAAATTGGCGAAAGCAAAAAGAAACTCAACAAACTTTATCCTCGTGTGGCAGAACTTCCATTTGATTCTGATCGCAAATTGATGGCAACGGTCAATGAGATTGACGGAGAATATATTGTGATTGTCAAGGGTGCATTTGATGTTATGGCAACAAGGTGCGTTGTGGGAGACATTGAAACTGCACGAAAAGTCAATCATGAAATGAGTTCTCAGGCTCTTAGAGTTTTGGCAATAGGTTGCAAAAAACTTAAGAAAATGCCTAAGAACATCACAAGCGAAGAACTTGAGTCTGATCTTACGTTCATGGGGCTTGTTGGAATGATTGATCCTCCACGACCTGAAGCAAAAGATGCAGTTGCACTTTGTCGTCAGGCAGGAATTAAACCGATTATGATAACGGGTGACCATGTTGTGACAGCGTCTGCAATTGCAAAAATGCTTGGAATTATGGAAGATGGTGACAAGGCAATCACTGGCGCAGAACTTGACGCAATGAGTGAAGAACAGTTGGACAATGAAGTAGAAAAAATTTCTGTTTATGCACGTGTGTCTCCGGAAAATAAAATTCGAATTGTTAAGGCTTGGCAAAAAAAAGGCCATGTTGTTTCAATGACTGGTGATGGTGTGAATGATGCCCCAGCTTTGAAGGCAGCAGACATTGGTTGTGCTATGGGAATCACTGGAACTGATGTGGCAAAAAGTGCAGCAGATATGACACTTACTGATGACAATTTTGCAACAGTTGTTGATGCCGTTAAGGAAGGCAGAGGAATTTATGCAAACATTAAAAAAGTGGTTGGATTTTTGCTTGGAACAAACATCAGTGAGATTATTGTTGTTTTCCTTGCGATGATTTTCTGGCAGGCTTCTCCATTTATTTCAATCCAACTTCTTTGGGTTAATCTTGTCAGTGATTCTTTGCCAGCGATTGCTCTCGGAATGGAGGCAGTTGAAAGCAATGTTATGTATAGAAAACCAAGACCAAAAAATGAAAGTTTGTTTGCTCATGGTTACGGGATCAGAATCTTCTTGCAAGGTTGCATGTTTGCAGCTTTGACACTTGGTGCATATTTTATTGGCGAAATGATTACTGGGGGCTCTCCAGAGGGTGGAAGCACTCTCGCGTTTATGACATTGACACTTATGCAAATTGTTCATGCCTATAACATGCGTTCTGAGCGTTCATTGTTCAAAATTGGACCTTTCAGCAATCATAAGTTGAATTGGGCAGCATTAGGTTCCATTCTTCTTGTTGCATTTGTGTTGTTTACACCTGGAGTTGTCACTGCTTTTGGAATGACCTATCTTCCTTATTATGGTTATTTGATTGGAATAGGTTTTTCACTTGTTCCAGTTGTTGTTTTGGAAATTTCCAAGGCAATTGGTTTGATTAAAAAACACCACTAATTTTTGATTTTAAGAAAATAAAAAAAGATGCGAAATGGTCGCATCTTTTTTTGTTGTGTTTTTTGTTTGTGTAATTTTTCAGTGTGGACAACATATCTTATAACATGAAAAAATTACATTTTTTGACCATTAATGGTCGCAGATTTTTGACAAATACGGTGATTGTTGTCATGCTTGCAATCATTTCATGTATGGCTGTGTATGGCGTTGATTATGTCACTTCGTCAAGCGTTATCAATGGGGTTTATTACAGTGGCGACGAAAAATCAAACAAAATCACGCTTATGATCAATGTCTATTGGGGGACAGAATATCTTGATGAGATGTTGCAAATTTTGGAAGATAATGATGTCAAGACAACCTTTTTCGTTGGTGGCACTTGGGCGGTTGCAGAAAGTGATATGTTGCAAAAAATTTATGATGCTGGGCACGAAATCGGAAACCATGGTTATTATCACAAAGACCAAGGGAAACTTTCTGCAGAAAAGAACTATGAAGAGATTATAAACACTCACAATTTGGTCAAAAGTTTGATTGGGGTCGAAATGGATTTGTTTGCTCCACCAAGCGGTTCTTACAACAAAAAAACCGTGGAAATTGCCAAAGAACTTGGTTACAAAACAATCATGTGGACTGATGGGAGGGATACGATTGATTGGAGAGATAAAGACAGCGAAGTGATTTATAACCGTGCAATCAAAAACTGCAAGAGTGGAGACTTTGTCTTGATGCATCCTACGGAAGCGACGAAAAATGCTCTTGACCGAATCATCAAAACCTTGAAAGAAAAAGGCTTTGAACTTTGCACAGTTTCTGAAAATATTGGACAATGATGTTTGCAATGTTCAATTTTGTGCTTGTTGATTGCCAAAAGAGAGACAATATCTTTGACTTTTTTGCAAAATCTTTTTAATTTGGATTTATTTTTGCTTTTTCCGTGTTGGTTTTTTGTTAAAACTGTTTGTTGTTTTTATCTATTTAATGATATAATTATATTTGTAAAAAGATAGGTTTTGATTTATCTTCGTTTTGACCTTTAAATTGGGGGTTATTTAATGGCGGTTTATAAACTAAATTCAAAAAAGAAAAAGACTAAAAATCCTAACACTAAGAAGATTGTTGGCTTCTCTTTGATTGCTGCAGCATCTGTTGTGTTCTTGTTCTTGACAGGCATTGTTGCTCCAATTCAAACTTTTTTCTTGGGACTTTTTGGGGTTTTTGGTTATCCGCTTTGCATCATTCTCTTTGTTGTCGGGCTTGCACTTGTTAACAGCAGAAGATATGTTATGTCGAAAAAATATACAATTTGTTTGATTTTGACGGTCTTTTTTGCTCTTTGCATTTTGCAACTTGCAATTGTGGGAAATAATGTGCAGGTTGTTGATGGTGAGAGTGTCAAGATGTCATTTTGGGACTATTTAGCAAAGAACTACACTGCAAAGTGGACTGCAGGTGGTTTTTTGGTTGGGATTTTCACAACAATTTTCTTGTATATGGCAAACATTTATGGGGCTTACATCATCTTTGCTTTGGCTTTTGTGCTTTGTCTTGCTCTTCTTTTGGACAGTTTGAAGTATATGAAAAAACAAAAGGCTGAAGACGAACCTGTTTCTGTTCAAATTAAAGACAAAAAGACTGGAAAAGTTTTGGACGAAAATGTTGAAGAAAAAGAAGTGGAAGTCATTGGAGAAAAAGTTGAAGAAGAAACACCTAATGTTGTCTTGAATGGCAATTTGAAAGAGGAAGAAAACAAACAACTTACTGCAAGACAAATTTTGGGATTGGACAAAAAGAGAGATAAGGCGTATGAATATGAAAAAACACCTATCCAATCCACAAAGAAAGAACCTGAAAAACCAAAATCTTTGAAAGAATTGATTTTGACTCCACCTCAAATTGACATTGATGAATATTTCAAAGATGTCAGAAAACAAAATGATGTGCCTGCAAAAGAAGAAATTCAAAGCAACATCAATTCTCTTAAGACTGATGAAATTGAACCTTCAGAGGTTTATCATGAAGACGAATTTAAGCCAGACAATCAACCGGTTATCAGAAGAACTCTTCCTGAAGTTAGAAGCGAAGAATTGGTTGAAAAGGCTGATGACATTCTCAAGAGTGCCATTGAAGAAGAAAAGAAAGAAAATCCAGACATTTATGAGCATATGAATGAAGACAGTGAAAGAAATGTCATTGACAGACTTCCAGACAGAAACAACAGTGGAAGTTTTGAAAGACGTTCTTTTGACAGGTCTTTTGATAGACATGAGAAACTGACAAATCAGGAAGATATTGATGCGAGAAGAGATTTTAATCGTGACTATGACAGAATTTCTGCAAGGAACGGTTCTCTCTCAAGAGAAAATTCTCCAATCCCTGACGAACAAGAACCAGAAGAAAAAGAACCTTATGTTTATGAAAAACCACCAATTGAATATATCACCACTCAAAGTGTGGACTTGTCAACTTTGAATGAAGATGTTGCAACAAAACGTGTGCTTTTGGAAAATACGCTTGAAACATTTGGTGTTCCTGCAAAAGTTCAGGGGGTTGTTGTTGGACCTGCTGTTACGCGTTATGAACTTGAAATGCCACAAGGAATTTCAGTAAGCAAAATCAAAAATCGTGCTGACGACATTGCACTTTCGCTTGCAGCTGAAGGTTCAATCAGAATTGAAGCACCTGTTCCTGGAAAAAGTGTGGTTGGTGTTGAAGTTCCAAACGCTTCAATTGCAACAATCAGTCTGAAAGATGTTCTGATTTCAAAAGAATTTACTCAAAGTTCTTCTCCACTTACATTTGCTCTTGGAAAAGATATCACTGGAAACACCATTTGCTGCAATATGCAAAAACTTACACACCTTTTGGTTGCTGGGTCAACTGGCTCTGGTAAGAGCGTTTGTTTGAACTCCATCATCTTGAGCATCATCTACAAAGCATCGCCAGAAGATGTCAAAATCATTTTGATTGACCCTAAGCGTGTGGAATTTTCTTCTTATGAAGCGTTGCCTCATTTGATTATGCCAAAGATTGTGTGTGAAACTCAAAAAGCAATCAACACTCTTGCTTGGGCGGTCACTGAAATGGAAAGACGTTTTGAACTTTTGGGTATGGCAAGAGTTAAAAACATTGATGAATATAACCAAACTCCAGATGTTATTTCTGGTAAAGTTGAAAAAATGCCATTCATTGTCATTATTGTTGACGAGCTTGCTGACCTTATGATGACAGGAAAGAAGGAAGTGGAAGAAAAGGTTTGTCGTCTTGCTCAAAAATCTCGTGCTGCTGGAATTCACTTGATTTTGGCAACTCAAAGACCTTCTGTTGATGTCATTACTGGACTTATTAAGAGCAATTTCCCTTCTCGTATTGCTTTTGCTGTCACAAGTGCAGTGGACTCCATGACTATTTTGGACAGAGTTGGAGCAGAAAAACTTTTGGGGAAAGGGGATATGCTCTATTATCCAGTTGGTGCTCAAGAACCTAAACGTGTTCAAGGTTGCTTCATCACAACAGGAGAAATTAACAAGATTGTTGATTATGTTCGTGACAACAACAAACCAATTTTTGACAAAGATATTGAAGAACAGATTTTGAATCCTAACAAAAACACAAATTCTGGTCCAGGTTATAACAACGAAATGGACCCATTGTTGCCGCAAGCATTGAAGGCTTCAATTGAATGTAAGCAGGCAAGTGCAACGATGATCAGGAGACGATTTGCCATTGGTTATCCAAGAGCTGCAAGAATCATTGACCAAATGGAAGCAGCAGGTTACATTTCCAGTGCTGACGGCGTGAAGGGCAGAACTGTTTATACCACCGAAGAAGAATTTAATGAACTTTTTGGTGACCAATTTGACTAATACGAAAATGAAATTTGGGTTTTAACTGAATTGAAGATTTGCTTTATTGCTTAAGGATAGATTACAAAATTAATTAACGAGAGAGAAGAAAATGGATGAAAGATTGAAAGGAAAAAAAGTCTCTGCAATTTCTCTTGGTTGTGACAAAAACCGCGTTGACCTTGAGAAAATGCTTTTTAGACTGAAAGATTATGGCTTTGAAATTGTGGAAGATGTAAGTGCAGCAAACATTGTCATTGTGAACACTTGTGCATTCATTACACCTGCAAAACAAGAAGCACTTGACAACATTTTTCAAATGTGTCTGTTGAAAAACAGTGGTGTGATTGAGAAGGTGATTGTCAGTGGCTGTTTGGCTCAGAGGCACAAAGATGAACTATTGAAAGAGATTCCGGAAGTTGACGCGTTTTTGGTTGCAGCTGACAATCAGAACATTTGCCAAATCATTGAAAAGTTGTACGGCGTTGAACAAAGCAAACCAAAAAGCAAACTTGGAAGAATTTTCACAAGCAGAGGTGCTTATGCTTATCTGAAAATTGCGGAAGGGTGCAGTAATGCTTGTTCATACTGCACAATTCCAAGAATTAAGGGTAGATATCAAAGCTATCCAATTGATGAAATTGTGGACGAGGCAAAATATCTTGCTGACAATGGTGTGAAAGAACTTATTGTTGTTGCACAAGATGTCACCAGATATGGCGAGGATTTGTATGGCAAAAACAGATTGGTGGAATTGTGTCAAAGACTTGCAAAGATTGATAAGATTAAATGGATAAGACTACATTATGCGTATCCAGAAAAAACTGATGACAATCTTTTGAATTTCATTGAAGAAGAGCCAAAGATGTGCAAATATTTGGATATCCCGCTTCAACATATTGATGACAGAATCTTGAAAAGCATGAGAAGAAGAATGTCTGAAGAAGACACAAGGAAACTTATCGACAAACTCACAAGCGAATACCACAACATTGAACTTAGGACAACCTTCATTGTTGGGTATCCAAGCGAGACGAAGGCTGATTTTGAAAAGTTGTGCGATTTTGTCGAGAGAACAAGATTTGATTATGCTGGTTTCTTTCCATATTATCGTGAAGAAAATACGCCAAGTTATTTCATGGAAGACCAAGTGAGCCAATTTACTAAAAAAAGACGACTGAAGAAAATTCAAAAAATTCAAAGCAATGTCGTGACCGAAAAGGCAAAAGAGAAAATTGGCAAAGTTTTCACAGTGCTTGTTGATTATTTTGACGAAAACACTGGTCTTTATGTCGGACATACTGAATTTTTATCTCCAACAGTTGACTTTGGTGTGGAAATTGTGGATAATGAAAATGTCAAAGTTGGCGAGTTTGTGACTGTTAAATTTATTGATTTTGACGGCGAAAATTATAAAGGAGTTTATTATGAATCTTCCAAATAAAATAACTTGTGTTAGACTTGCGCTTATTCCAATTTTTGTGTTTTTCTATATGGCTGATTTCATTCCTTATGGAAAACTTGTTGCAACAATAGTCTTTGCTGCTGCTTGTCTTACCGATTTCATTGATGGCAAGATTGCAAGAAGCAGGGGACTTGTCACAAATTTGGGAAAATTTCTTGACCCTATTGCTGACAAAGTTTTGGTTATGGCTGGACTTTTGCTTTTGATTGCTTATCCAATTGTTCCAAATGTTGGAACTGAAGTTGCGCCTGCAATCATGCCTCAATATGTTGGGATTATCGCAGCAATCATCATTCTTGCAAGAGAACTTATTATCAGTGCTTTCCGTCAAGTTGCAGCAACAAAAAATGTCGTTTTGGCTGCTGATATGTATGGAAAAGTTAAGGCTGTTTTCCAATTTATCACATTGATTTTCTATTTTGTTTACGCATTTGTTATTGAAGAATTTTATAATGCAGGCAGCCAGGCTTGGCTTACTGCAAACACAGTGCTCAATATCATTGGATATGTTTTGCTTGCTGTGACAGTCATCATGACAATTGTTTCTGCTTGGAAATATATTTCAAACAACAGACAGGTGCTTAAAGATGCAAAATAAAGTTATTGTCTTTTCTGACAATCAAAATTTGACATCAAAATGTTTGGAGAAAATCGAAAAGTCGCTTCTCAAAAGAGGACTTTTTGACTTTTCTTTTTTATCATGTTCTCTTTATGCTGATTGTGTTGGCTTTTGCATTGATGCCAAAAATTCCTACGATAATGCTATCATAATTTGTGATAATGACAATGTTGACAAATTGGTTGAGGCAAGCAAAACTGACACTGACAATTTGACATTGATTCAAGAACAGGCGATTAAACTTGAACAGACCACAACATATCGCAAAATGTTGTTTGTTCCAATTGAACTTGATACTGACAAATTTTTGGACGAACTTTTGCAGTCAAAAGATGTTTTTTCTTGTTCCATATTTGGGAAAAGTAAAAATTTTGTGGTTTCAAAATTTGAGGAAATTAAAGCACAGAAAGAAAATTTTGATTATAAAATAATAACAAATTCTGCGTTTTTACATATTGTTTATTATTCTAAGTTTGTTGATGAAAGTGTTCTTGTTGAAAAATTTGGTGACGGACTTTTTGCAACAAATGACAAAGATTTGGTTGTTTGTTGTGGTGAAATTTTGAGACGAAATTCTTTGTCTATTTCCATTTGTGATGGTCTTACTGTTGGAAAAATTTCGGAAAAATTGTCTGAGTTTGATGAGAATGACAAGATCAACATCAGTGAAAGTTTGATTATGTTTGGGGACAATTCCTTTGAAAAACTTGGCATTGAAAAGACCTTTCTTGATGAACATGGAACGGTTAGCAAGGAGACTGCTTTTGTTATGGCGAAAAATCTTTTGAAAAATGCGGAATCAGATTTGGCTTTGGTAGTTTCTGGTTTTGATTGTGATGCCGGAAGATGTTTTGTTGCTGTTGGAAACAAAAAAGAAATTCATGTCTTCTCTTCAGTTTTTTATGGAAACAGAAATGAAAGAATGGAAAATGTTTCAAGTTTTGCACTGTTTAGGTTGCTCAAATTTTTGAAAGAAAAATATTGATAAGCACTGAAAATGTTATGATTTCATTTTGAAATTTGTGATGATTTGAGTTAAAATATAACTATAAAAAGACAATAAGAATTTAGGAGATTGTTATGGCTGAAAAAGAAAAGAAAGATCCTAGAGAAGAAGCTCTTGAGCAAGCACTTCTCAAGATTGAAAAAGATTTCGGAAAGGGTGCAATCATGAAACTTGGAGACCAACCTTATCAAAAAGTTGATGTCATTCCAACGGGTTGTTTGACTCTTGATATGGCACTTGGAATTGGTGGCATTCCTCGCGGAAGAATTATTGAAATTTATGGACCAGAATCTTCTGGTAAGACCACAGTTTCTTTGCATATGGTTGCTGAAGCACAAAAGATGGGTGGACGTGCTGCGTTTATTGATGCAGAGCACGCTCTTGACCCTGTGTATGCAGAAAAATTGGGTGTTGACATCAAATCTTTGTATGTTTCTCAACCTGATAATGGAGAACAAGCATTGAACATTTGTGACACACTTATTCGTTCTGGCGCTTTTGACATTATTGTTGTGGACTCTGTTGCAGCACTTACACCAAAAGCAGAAATTGACGGAGAAATGGGTGACAATCATGTTGGTCTTCAAGCAAGAATGATGAGTCAAGCACTCAGAAAAATGACTTCTGTTTCTTCAAAGAGCAACACTGCTGTGATTTTCATCAATCAACTTCGTGATAAGATTGGGGTTATGTTTGGCTCTCCAGAAACAACAACTGGTGGTAAGGCTTTGAAGTTCTATGCAAGCATTCGTCTTGATGTCAGAAAAACTGACACAATCAAAGAAGGTCAAAACATAATCGGAAACAGAACAAAAGTTAAGGTTGTTAAAAACAAACTTGCTCCACCTTTCAAGACTGCAGAATTTGACATTATGTATGGTCAAGGAATTTCTAAGTCAGGTTGCATTTTGGATATGGCTTTAAACTTGGGACTTATTAAGAAAAGCGGTGCTTGGTTCTCTTATAATGATGAAAAAATTGGTCAAGGAAAGGAAAATACAAAGACCTATCTTGAAAAGAATCCTGACATCATGAATGAAATTGAAACAAAAATCAGAGAACAGATGACTGGTTCTGATTTGCCAAGTTCAGAAGACGAAGATGACAACATTGAAGACTGATTTTGAAGTTTGAATTGCTTGTGTTTGAGATGATAAAAAGACGATCATTTGATTCGTCTTTTTTTGTTAAATATACCATTTTTGTTTTGGTTGAGTCTGTGTTTGTGTGGTTTTTGTGAGATTGAACTTTTTTTCTGCTTGCAAAGATTTGTCATTTTCACCAATGTAGTTTGCAATAATTTTGATTGTTGTTTCTTTTTCAGGAAAACTCAGTCTCAATGTGAGTTGTCCTTGTTTGTCTTCGACTTTTTGATATGGAATGTCGTCTTTATATATTTGATATTCAAGATGCTTTTGTGCGTTGAGAGAAAGGATAATTTGATTGTTTTCCACCTTTGTTTCAGCCGAGATTTGTGGTTTTTCGGTGAAGTTTTCAGAGATTTCAGTTGGCATATTGAAACGAGAGAACAAGCAAGTTTCTATGAAGCGAGCAGGGGCATAAGGGCTTGCAAGAACCAGTCTGTGATTTTCTTCTTTCTCCAAACTGTCAATCTTCACTTCTGCAACAGATGAAGGCACATCAAATTGTTTTTTGTCGTAAGTTTGTGAGCTCACATATTGTCTCACAACTTCAGTTGGTTGATTTCCGCCAGCAATTTTTGCAGGTTCATTGGAAAGAGAACCAAACCAAACACCTATTGTTTCTGTTGGAGTGTATGAAATGTTGTATGCGTCTGTGTTTCCACTGGCATTTTTCTTGCCGACCGTTCCTGTCTTTGAGGCAATTTCGGTGTTTGTGATTGTGCTGAGCTTTCTTGCTGTTCCGCTTTTTGCAGTTTCTTGCAATATGTCTGTCATAAGGTATGCGCTGTCTTCACGGAACACCATTTGAGCGGTTGGTTTGTGAATGTAAACGAGTTTGTTGTTTTTGTCTGTGATGTATTGAATGAAGGTTGAGTTTGAAAATTGTCCTTTGTTTGCAAAAGTTGTGTAGGCGGTTGCAAGGTCTTTGATGTTGACACCATAAGTCATTCCTCCAAGAGCAAGAGCATAACTGTCATCTTTTTCGTCAAAATTTATGCCAAGTTTTTGAGCATATTGTTTGCCAGTGTCTATGCCTATGTAACTCAAAACCTTTATTGCTGGTATGTTGATTGAATTTTTCACAGCATCGGTCACGGACATATATCCAGAAAATTTTTTGTTGACATTGCTTGGGCTGTAGTTTCCAATCTTTATTGGTTCGTCCAGAATTTGCGTTGATGGACTGATGACATCTTCGTTCAAAGCAGGGGCGTAGACCAAAAGTGGCTTAAGACATGAGGCGGGTTGTCTTTTCACATCTAAGATTTTGAAATGGCTGTTTCCTTGAAATGCACTTACTCCATGTGTGGAAACATCTATGATTATGCCTGCGTTGTCAGTGCCATCTGTTTCGTTGTTTGAAAGAGCATTTTTCAGTGCTGTTTGTTTTTCGCTGTTGCAATAAGTGTGAATTTTGTAGCCAGCAAGAGCAATTTGTTTTGCTGGAATTTTCAGTATTTTTGATGCTTCATCAATGCTTGCTTGGGAATATGAATTCAGTTTGTTTTCATTCTTTTGGGTTATATCAAGAGTGATTGGTTGATTTTGAGTGTTCAGTTTTTCGTCAACTGTGATTTTTCCATCTTTTTCCATTTCGCTTAAAACCAAATTTCTTCTTTGCAGACAATTGTCATAGTTCAAGATGGGGGAATATTTGGTTGGAGATTTGATTAAACCAGCAAGTGTGCAACTTTCATTCAGGTTCAAATCTTTGGCATCTTTGTTGAAATAATATTTGCTGGCACTTTCAAGACCATAACAGTTATTTCCAAAAAAGATTATGTTTAAATAACTTTCTAATATTTCATCCTTGCTGAAATTGTTTTCAAGTTTTTTTGTCAGCGCCATTTCTTTGAGTTTTCTTTCAAAAGTCTTTTCGTTACTTAGATGGGTGTTTTTGATGAGTTGTTGGCTTATGGTTGATGCACCTTCTTTCAACTTTCCGCTTTTGATGTTGTTTATCATGGCTTTGACAATTCTTTTCTTGTTGAGCCCTTTGTGATTGTAAAATTCTTTATCTTCAATCGAAATAAAAGCATCTTTGGTGTATTGATGCAGGCTTTCAAGTTTACAAAAATCGCCGTTGAATTGATTTTCTTCCTTTATTGGTCGATTTTCATTGTCAAAAATTTCAATTGAAAGTGAAGGAGATGTCAAACTCTCTGTGTTGAGTGGAATTGATTGATATTTTGCATAAGAAACAGCGACTAAACTTCCACAGAAAACACAGCCAAACACCACAACCAGCACAAAAGAAATTAGACATATTTTGACAATTTTCTTCATTTTCCTATTATGTGTCATATTTTGGTAAAAATTCACGGTTTGACTTGCTTAATTTTTGTTTTTTTTGTATAATTATGGCATGAAATATTACATAGTTACTTACGGTTGCCAAATGAATGTTCACGAGTCGGAAAAACTCGCTTCAATTTGTGAAAAAATGGGATATACCCTTGCTGACAAAAGAGAAGATGCAGATTTGATTGTTTTCAACACTTGCGCCATTCGTGAAGGGGCAGAAGATAGAGTTTTTGGAAATGTTGGGGCTTTGAAAAAGTTGAAAAAACAGAAGCCTTCTTTGATTATTGCGGTTTGTGGGTGCATGACTCAAAAACAGACCACTGCAAATTATATCATGAACACTTTTCCTTTTGTTGACATTGTGATTGGAACTTTCAATTTGCCAAACTTTGAGCATTATGTCAATGCTGTCAAAACTGGAAGACAGTTGGAACTTTTGCAGGAAGGTGACATTGACGAAAGCGTGCCATACAAAAGAACAAGTGGTGACAATGCTTGGGTGAACATTATGCAAGGGTGCAACAACTTTTGCACTTACTGTATCGTTCCTTATGTCAAAGGAAGAGAGAAGAGCAGACAAGAAGCGAACATTTTGAAAGAAATTCGTGAAGTTTTGGCAGAAGGGAAATATAAGAAAATTACACTATTGGGACAAAATGTCAACTCCTATGGAAAAGACCTTGTTCCTGCGGTTTCTTTTGCACAACTTTTGCGTGACATTTGCGCGATTGAAGGAGATTTCAAACTCACTTTCATGACTTCTCATCCAAAAGATTTGACCGATGAAGTGATTGATGTGATTGCAAGCGAGGACAAGATTTTGAAAGACATTCATCTTCCTGCTCAAAGTGGAAACAATCGAATTTTGAAATTGATGAACAGGGTTTACACAAGGGAAAAATATCTTGGAATCATCAACAAAATCCGTGAAAAAATTCCTGATGCAAGAATCACATCTGACTTTATTGTTGGTTTTCCAACCGAAACTGAAGAAGAATTCCAAGACACAATGAGTCTTGTTAGGGAAGTTAAGTTTGACAGTATTTTTGCTTTTATGTACTCTCCAAGAGAAGGCACTGTGGCAAGCAAAATGGAAGGACAAATTCCACAGGAAATCAAACAAAGAAGAGTCAACGAACTTTTGGCTCTTGAAAAAGAAATACAAAAACAGGAAGGAAAAAAATGAGCGTCAGCAAAGTGAAAGAACCATCAAACATGATGAAACATTATTTGCAAATGAAAGAGAAATACAAGGATTGTATTCTCTTTTATCGTCTTGGTGACTTCTATGAACTTTTCTATGACGATGCGATTGAAATTTCCAATGTCTTGGATTTGACTTTGACTGGAAAAAGTTGTGGGCTTGACGAAAAAGCGCCAATGTGTGGAGTGCCTTATCATGCTGCGGAATCCTACATTGCAAAGTTGGTCTCTCTTGGCTATAAGGTGGCAATTTGTGAACAATTAACAGAGCCTAAAAAGGGTGTCAAGATTGTTGAAAGGGATGTTGTCAGAGTTGTTACTGCCGGAACAGTGGTTGACGATTCAATGCTTGAAGAGAGAAAAAACAACTACATAATGTCCATGTTTTTGCAAGATGACAAGTTGTCAGTTGTCTATTGTGACATAACAACAGGGGAATTTAATTTGTGTCACTTTGACGGTGGAATTGACAGCAATTTTTCTGATTTGTTAAACCGCATTATGCCTTCTGAAGTGATTGGAAATGCCAAGGCAAAAGAATTTTATAATGCTTTACCAATTTTGAAATTTGGGGTTTATCCAAGATTTGAGGAATATTATGAATATGCTTTTGGCGTGGAAAAAGCAAAGGAAAATGTTTGTGCTCAATTTGGGGACAATGCTGTCAATGTTTTTGAGTTGAAATCTAACAAACAGGACATTCCTGCCATTGGGGCACTTTTGGAATATTTGCAAGAGACACAAAAAAGGTCGCTTAAAAACATCAACAAAATCAACAAGGTCAAGAACAATCAATTTATGGTTATTGACATGAACACAAGACGAAATCTTGAACTTGTTGAATCAATCAGAGAAAGAAAAAAATATGGTTCTCTGCTTTGGCTTATGGACATGACCAAAACAAGCATGGGTGCAAGAAGATTTAGAGCGATTTTTGACCAACCACTTCAAAATTCAACTGAAATTAATGACAGGTTGGATAGCGTTGAAGAACTTTCAAAAAATCTCATCTTGAGAGATAAACTTGTTGAAAGTTTGACTGGAATTAAAGATATTGAGAGAATCAGTGGAAAAATTGCCTATGGAAATGTTCTTCCAAATGACCTGAACTCGCTTAAAAGTTCTCTTTCTCAAATTCCTGAACTTAAGAAAATTTTGGGAAATGTCAAGAGCAAAAAGTTGATTGATTGCAGAGAAAAATTGCAAGACTTTTCTGAAATTGTGGAACTTCTTAGAAAAGCAATCAAAGAAAAACCACCAGCATTGACAAAAGAAGGTGGATATATCAATGATGGTTTCAATCAAGAACTTGATGACCTTCGTCATGCCAAAGAAATTGCCAAGAAAGAGTGTGACAAGTTGGAAGAAATCGAGAGAGAAGAAACTGGAATCAAAAACTTGAAGATTCATTCCAACAGTGTTTTTGGGTTCTATATTGAAGTAAGCAAGGGACAAACAAGCCTTGTGCCTTTGAGATATATAAGAAAACAAACCATTGCAAATGCTGAAAGATACACAACTGAAGATTTGCAGAAAATTGAAGATAAGATTTTTAATTCTGCAGAAAATGCCATCAAATTGGAAGAAAAACTTTATAAAATGCTCTTGGATTATCTTTCCAACTATCTTTCTGCTTTTGCAGATTCTGCAAAAATTATTGCAGAAATTGATGCACTGCTTTCACTTTCTTTGTGTGCTGTCAAATATGGTTTCTGCAAACCTGTTATCAACAAAAATATCAAAAAAATCAACATTGTTGATGGGCGTCATCCAATTGTTGAAAGATTTGTCAAAGATGGTTCTTTCATTGCCAATGACACTTTGCTTGACGATGATGAAAACAAAATGATGATTATCACTGGACCAAACATGGCTGGTAAGAGCACATATATGCGTCAGGTTGCAATCATCACATTCCTTGCACATATTGGGAGTTTTGTTCCTGCAAAGAGTGCAGAAATTTCCATTACGGACAGAATTTTCACTCGTGTTGGTGCAAGTGACGACTTGGCTTTTGGTCAAAGCACATTCATGGTGGAAATGAGTGAGGTTGCAAACATTCTTCTCAATGCAACCGACAAAAGTTTGGTTGTTTTGGATGAAATTGGAAGAGGAACTTCGACTTTTGACGGACTTTCTATTGCGTGGGCAGTTGTGGAATATATTGCAAAGAACTTGAAATGCAAGACGCTTTTTGCGACACACTATCACGAACTTTCAGAACTTGAAGGGGTGATTAAAGGTGTGAAGAACTATAAAATCACTGTCAAAGAAATTAATGACACTGTCGTTTTCTTGCGTAAGATTGTCAGAGGCCATGCAAGCAAAAGTTTTGGTGTGGAAGTTGCACAACTTGCTGGTGTTCCTCAGAAAGTTATCGACAGAGCAAAAGAAATCAGTTTGAATTTGGAAAAAGTTAACACAAAACTTGATATGAATATTTTTGGCGAAGACGAAGAGAGAACAAAGCAAGAAAAAAACAACAAACTTGGTCAAAAACTGCTCTCGATTTTGAGGGATATGGACATCAATCGTATGTCACCAATTGAAAGTTTTGAAGTTTTGAATGATTTGATTACGAAGGCTAAGACGGAAGAATAAAAGGAGAAATTATGGCTATTAATGTCCTGTCACCAAGAATTTACAATCGAATTGCCGCAGGGGAGGTTGTTGAAAGACCTGCTTCGGTTGTTAAGGAACTTGTGGAAAACAGTTTGGACGCTGGTGCGACAAAGATTAAAATTGAAATTGAAGAAGGGGGAATCAAAAAGATTTGTGTTTCCGACAATGGGTGTGGAATTGCGAAAGATGATCTGCCTCTTGCTTTTTTGCCACATGCAACAAGCAAAATTGCTGACATTGATGATTTGGACGAAATTTCAACTCTCGGATTTCGTGGAGAAGCTCTTGCAAGCATTGCTTCTGTTTCCATGATAAATTTGACAACAAAGACAAAAAACAGCGAAACAGGATACAAAATTGATGCAGATGGTGGAGAAATTTCAAAAATAACTGAAGTTGCAAGACTTGATGGAACAACTCTCACTATGCAAAACCTTTTCTTCAACACTCCTGCAAGAGCCAAATTTTTGAAAAAGCCAAAAACAGAAGAGAGTGAAATCACTCATTTGATTGAAAAATTTATGCTTTCTCGTCCTGATATTGATTTTGAATATGTTGTTGATGGGAAGACCATCTACAGTCACAACTCTGGAAACTTGGACGAAGTGATTTATTTGATTTATGGCAGAGATGTTTTTGAAAATCTGCTCAAACTTGACTATTCTGAAGACGACATCAAAGTTGAGGGTTATGTTGTTTCACCAAAACTTTCAAGACCAAACAGAACCTATCAGACATTGTTTGTCAATGGAAGATTTGTTGAAAATTATATGGTCTCTGCTTGTGTTCAAGGGGCTTATGAACCGCTCCTTATGAAAGGAAGATTTCCAATTTATGTGATCAAGCTTGAAATGCCTTTTGACAGAGTTGATGTCAATGTTCATCCAAACAAGAGAGAAGTTAAGTTTGAAAATTCTTCCAAAGTTTTTGGTGCCATTCGCAGAGCGGTTGAAAAAGCATTGCTTTCAACAAACCTTATTGCAGATTTTGAATTTACGAACAAAGATGAAAAAGATTGGAGCAAATTTGATATAAAAAACGAATCAAATCCAAAAGAAACAGACTTCAATGCGTTTGAAAAATCTAGATTGGACAAGATGTCTGCCTTGGAAGGAACAAGTTTTGGGCAGGCAAAGGTTGACACAGATGCTACTGCTGAAAAAGTTGTCTCTCCAAAAGAATATCAAAAACAAGGAATTGAAATCATCAATATGCCAGATTTTTCAAATGTTAAGTCTGACAAAAGAAACAAAAACAGACCTGGTGGAAACATATTCTTTGACCAATCAGGTGACAGTTTCTTGCATGAAGTTGAACTCAGTGTTCAAGAGGATTTGAAAAAAGAAGAAAAGAAAACAGAACAATTTGTTGAAGAAAAGTTTTTGACAGCAAAGGTTGAAGAAATTAAAATTGTAGGTGTTGTTTTTAAAACTTACATCATCACAGAATATGATGACAGCATCTATGTCATTGACCAACATGCTATGCATGAAAGACAAAACTATGACAGACTTAAAAAGCAGATTGAAGAAAATAATGTTGCAAAACAAGATATGCTTTTGCCTTACAACTTCAAATTGCTTGCAAAAGACAGAGACAATTTTGAAAGCAAACTTGATAATTTGAGAAAAATTGGTTTTGAAATCTCTCAAAATGGCAACGAATTTTCTGTGACGAGCATACCTTTTGTCCTGTCAGGCATTCGTCTTGAGAAATTTATTGAAGAAATTTTGGCTGACGAAAGCATGAAAGAAAGAACAGCAAGTGATGTCATCAACGAAAAACTTTGCCAGACCGCTTGTAAGCACGCAATTAGAGCAGGAGACGATGTCACAAAAGAGCAAATTGCATATTTGATTGACAAAATGAAAGATGGGGTTGCTCTCTGTCCACATGGGCGTCCAATCATTGTCAAAATCACAAGAAAAGAACTTGAAAAGATGTTTAAAAGGGTTTTATGATGAAGAAAAAAGTTGTTTTCATTTTGGGACCTACGGCCGTTGGAAAGACGTTTTTCAGTGTCAAACTTGCAAAAAAAATGAATGGAGAGATTATTTCTGCAGATTCAGTGCAAATTTATAAAGGTCTTGATATTGGGTCTGCAAAAGTTAAGCCAGAGGAAATGCAAGGAGTTGTTCACTACGCAATTGACATCTTGGAGCCTTGGCAGGAATTTTCAGTTTATGAATTTGTGGAATATACCAAGCAGAAAATTGATGAGATTATTTCCAAAGGAAAACTTCCAATTGTGGTTGGTGGAACAGGGCTTTATGTGAAAGCTTTGACATTGGGATATAACTTTGGTGGAACAAAGAAAGATTCAAGACTGAGAGAGCAGTTGGAAAACTTGGCAAAAGAAAAAGGAAACGAATTTCTTTTTTCAATGCTTGAAAGTAAAGATAAGGAAATGGCTGAGAAAACTGACAAAAACAACACTGTTCGACTTGTCAGGGCTTTGGAAATTGCTCTTTCTGATGGAGAAAAGCAAACTGGAGAAGTTGAAATTGAACCGCTGATTTTTGCGCTTGTTAAGGACAGAGCGGTTTTGTATGATGCAATAAACAAACGTGTTGATTTGATGCTGGAAAATGGTTTGGTTGACGAAGTGAAAAAACTTAAAAAAAGTGGACTTTCAGTGAAAAATCAAAGTATGAGAGCAATTGGATATAAAGAAGTTTTGTCATATTTGGACGGAGAGATTGATTATGACAGAATGGTCGAAATATTGAAACAGCACAGCAGAAATTATGCCAAGAGGCAGTTGACTTTTCTGCGTGGAATTAAAAATGTTGTCTATGTTGACACTGCAGACATTGAAAAAGCAGAAAAAGAAATTTTTGAGAAAGTTGAGGATTGGTTGAAAAATGGATAATTTAAAGATTATTGAAGACATTGAAAAAAAATTGGAAGGACAGTTTAAAGATATTGAAAGAACAGCCTATTTCAATCAAAAAAAAGTGCTTGATGCGTTCAGGGAAATTGGGGTGACAACTTCACATTTTGCTGGAACAAGTGGTTATGGTTACACTGACAAAGGCAGAGATGATTTTGCAAAGGTCGTTGCAAAAATTTTTGGGGCCGAAGATGCAATTTGCTCTCCACACTTGACTTGTGGAACGCACACAATCGCCACTGCTCTTTATGGACTTTTGAGACCAAAAGATTTGATGTTGTCAATCACTGGAGAACTTTACGACACTTTGCATGACACTCTTTTTGGGAAAGATAATGGAAGTTTGGAAAGCTTGGGTGTTGACATCAAATTTATTGATTTGAAAGATGGAAAGTTTGATGAAGAAAAAATCTTCAAAACTGTCAAAAAATTGAAACCTAGAGTTGTTTTTGTTCAAAAGTCTCGTGGATATTCCAGCAGAATGGCATTGTCTACAGATGTTATGGAACCTGTTTTTAAGGAAATTAAAAGACTTAGTCCAAACTCTTTTATTGTTGTGGATAATTGTTATGGCGAAATGGTTGAGACAAAAGAACCAACTCAAGTTGGAGCAGATGTTTGCATGGGTTCATTAATCAAAAATTTGGGAGGTTCTCTTGCTCCAACAGGTGGTTATATTGTCGGAACAAAGCGTGCAATTGAAAACATTGAAAGACGTTTCACGTGTCCTTCTCTTGGAAGAGAAACAGGCTCTTATGAAGCTGGTTACAGACTTTTCTATCAAGGTTTGTTTATGGCTCCTCACGTGGTTAGTCAGGCTGTTAAAGGTGGACTTTTGATTGGAGAGGTGATGAAGAGACAGGGATATAAAATCATTCCTCAGAGCGATGAAAAATGTTTTGATATAATCAAATCAGTCGTTTTTGACACTGCTGACGAACTTATTCGATTTGTTCAACTTATTCAAAAATTGTCTCCTGTTGACAGCAGTTTTGTGCCTATGCCTTACGCCATGCCAGGTTATAACTGTGACATAATTATGGCAGCTGGAACATTTGTTGAAGGTGCTTCAATTGAACTTTCTTGTGACAGTCCAATCAGGAAACCTTACATTGCATATTTTCAAGGCGGAATAACTTACGAACAGTTGAAAATTCTTGCTTGTGAACTTTTGAATTTCAAAAACAATTAGTGCAAATTTATTAAAAACCAAAGACACACTTCTGTGTGTTCTTTTTTCATATTCTTTGAAATAAGATATTATATGGTCAAGTCCTATAAAACACATTCTTTCATCAATGGGTTGAGATTTTCTTGTGTCAGTGCTCTTAAAGAAAACAAGGGTAAGTTGATTTTGTCCTTCATTTTGGTCTTTACGGCAATTTGCACGGGTATTTTTATTGCGATAAAAAGCAATAATGCTTATGAACTTGGAAGACTGCAGGACATTTCTCTTGATGATTTCTATTCTGGAATTGCAGCATCATCTTCTGCATTTTTTTCAAGGACTCTTTCGCTTGTGGTTAATGTTACAATTTTGACAATTTTGTCGTTTTCAATTTATCTTTTTCCACTTGCTGAGGTTTTGTTTATTTACAGAGGTTATTTGTTTGGGCTGAATTTTGCTCTAGTTTTCATTTTTTATGGCATAAGTGGTGCAATAACTGGGATTATTGTCATTCTGCCATGTCAACTCTGCACTCTGTTTGTTTTGATTATGTTTTATTTTATCTTTCAAAAAATGAACAGAAACAGCAAAAAATTTGGATGCACAGAATGTAACAGAGCTTTATATGTTTTAGTTGCAATTTTGCTTCTTATTGCCATCAACTTGATTGAAACCTTGCTTCTTTGTGTGCTGAACGGAAAAGTTATTATGATTATTTGATGATTTGCTGTTGCGAGAGTTTGGCACTTTTGTATAAAATGTTACTTTTTGTAGAAACTATTCGAAAAGGAGCATTTTATGAAAAAACAGTTCAGCGGTTTGGTTTTGTGCGTTTTGGCGTTTGCTATGTTTTGCACAGGTTTTGTGCATGCTGGCAGTGTTACATATGCAAGCAGTGATATTGACATTTCCAGCAAAAGTGCGATTCTTATGGAATATGACAGTGGCGAAGTTTTGTATTCAAAAGATGAGACAAAGCATCTGCCTATTGCAAGTATGGTCAAAATGATGACAATTCTCATTGCTTTGGAAGAACTGCAAGAAGGGAATGTTGCATTGGATACAAAAATAACAACAACAGAAAATGCGTCCAGTATGGGCGGTTCGCAGGTTTTTCTTGATCCATATGTGGACTACACTTTTGAAGATTTGTTGAAGTCGGTCATTATGGCTTCTGCTAATGATGCCAGTGTGGCACTTGCAGAATATTTCAATGGAAATGAAAAGGCGTTCACAAACAGAATGAACAAAAGAGCAAAAGAACTTGGCATGACTGACACACATTATGTGAATTGCACCGGTCTTCCAGCTCCGGAACAATATTCTTCTGCAAAAGATACAGCAATCGTTTTGAGAGAAATTTTGAAGCATGACATCTATCACAGATATAGCACAATTTGGATGGACGAACTTACACATCCTTCAGGAAGAAAAACCGAACTTGTCAACACAAACAGATTGATAAGATATTATCAAGGTTGTGATGGTGGAAAAACGGGTTCGACAAATGAAGCTGGCTGTTGTTTGGGAGCGTCTGCTAAGCGTGGGGATATGAGATTGATTTCTGTTATTATTGGTGCAGAAAACAGTAAGACAAGATTCAACGAGAGTGCGACATTATTTAACTATGGTTTTGCAAATTTTGAAAGTCAAAAACTGGTGGACAGTGATGTTGCCATTGCAAATGTTCAGGTTGCCAAAGGCAAACAAGAAAATGTTGATGTTTTTGCTGAAACAAGTTTTGCAGCAGTAATCAAGAAAGGTGACAAGTCTGGTTATGACACAATTCTTGATGTTAAAACAACAATTTCTGCTCCAACTCATGTTGGGGACAAAGTGGGAGAAGTGACAGTGACAAAAGATGGGAATGTAATCAAAAAAATTCCAATTATTGTTAAGGAGGAAATCAAACACTTATCTTGGTTTGAAACTGCCAATAAAATCATTGAAAAGTGGTAAAAAAGAGTGCATAAATTGCACTTTTTTTATTTTTGCATATTGACTTTGCAAATGGTTGGTGATAGAATATTATTGTTAGGAGTAAAGAAAAAATGATTGAAATTAGACCTATTGAGGATGGACGTGTTATTGATTTAGGAAAAGTTGAATTGAGACAATATCATGCAAATTTTGAAGTGTATGATGATGAAGTTGGAATTGAAACTTTTGAGTTGTTTAACAAAGATACAGGCAGAAAAATTGATGAAAATATCTATATTGGATACAACAGACCAAAAGATGTTTCTGGATTTGTTGTTTTGAGAGATCTTCAAGACAATTACAATTTGATGACAGATGATGGACAATATGTTTGCAGTATTTATCCAGAAGAGTCAGAAAGGTTGAGATTGTTTATTGCAAGAGTTGCTAGAAATCCTGAGTTGTTGGAACACATTCAATGTCACGACTTTTTTGCAAACAAACAAATCAAAAAAGAATTATTTGGAATGCATGACTTCCTCAGCAAAAAGCGTATCGAAAAACAATTAAAAGAAAATAGCAAAGATGTTGGTGCTGTTCGTGTTATGTGTGAGCTGGAAGATGCTTCTATGAGAGAAACTTACAGAATGCATGAAAGGAAAATTTTTTATAGAGAACGAATAGAAAAAATTGCTCAGCAGAACAACAGTCCATATCAAACAAAAGAAGAAAATAAAATTAAATAGTCTAAAGAGAAGGTAAACTTCTCTTTTTTATTGTCAAACTCTTGTGTTTTACTTGCTATTAGACTCAATATTTAGTATAATATTTAAGTCGAAACATAGGAGATGATATGGAAGCTTCAGAAGAAAAAGTTGAACAAGTTGAAGAAAGCAAAGATATGCTTTTATCTTCTGACGCTTACAGATTTAAGTTGGACAATTTTGAGGGACCTTTGGACCTTCTTCTCCACTTGATTAAGGAAGCAAAACTTGATATTGCAACTGTCAAACTTGCTGACATCACTGAGCAATATTTGGAATATATGCAGGACATTAAGAATGTTGACATGGACAAGGCGAGTGAGTTTATCACTGTAGCAGCCACTCTAATTGAAATCAAATCTAAGAGTGTCCTTCCTGTGGAACAAGAACCTGTGCCAGAAGAGGAAGATGATGAGGCGTTGCTTTTGAGAAGATTGCGTGAATATGAACTTTTCAAGGAAACAGGAAAAGAGTTGAAAGCAATTGAGGATGTCAACAAATTTTATAGGGCTCCTGGTAAGGAAACTGAGAAAGTTAAGGTCATCATCAAAGATATGGTGCTTGATCAACTGCTTGATGCTTTTGCAAAGGTTTTGACTCGTGAAGAACTTAAAAAAGCGGTTGAAAATGAACAACCAAAGAAAATTGTTAAGGACAGATTTACTGTTGCAGAAAAGATTATTTCCATCAGAAATTTTGCAAAGGAACGCAAACGTTTTGAATTTGAAGAATTGTTTGACAATGATATGACCAAGAGTGAATTGATCAACACTTTCCTGGCTCTTTTGGAACTTTTGAAGTTGCAAACCGTCAAGGTTATTCAAAGTGGAACATTTGGGAATATTGTCATAACTGCAAATGAGGTGTGATATGATTGTTGAAAACAAGAAAAATCTTAAAGATATTGTTTTGTCAATTCTTTTTGTGGCAGGAGAGGGAATTGAAAAATCTTTCATTGCTGAAAAATTGAATTTGACAGAAAAAGAACTTGATAAAGTTGTTGCAGAATTGGAAGAAACCTATTCTGGTGACAATGGCATTCATATCATCAAATTTAAAAACAAAATTCAACTTTCTTCAAATCCTGCTTATGCTGATTACATCAGTGAAGTTTTGAATCCAATCAGAGAAAAATCATTGACCAGAGCAGCACTTGAAACATTGGCAATCATTGCTTACAAACAACCAATCACAAAACTTGAAATTGAAGACATTAGACGTGTTAACTGTGATTATGCTGTTCAGATTTTGGTTGACCAAAACATGATTGAAGTTGTCGGAAGAAAAGATGCTGTTGGAAAACCATTGCTCTTTGGAACAACAGAAAATTTCTTGAAGAGATTTAATTTGAGAGACTTGGCAGACTTGCCTGATTACGATGGTTTGCTTGAGAGAATCAAAGTCATTGAAGAGGGTGAAGATCAGCCTAAGAGTGACAGCCTTTATAATGAATTTCCTTTGCCAGATGAAGAGATTCCAGATTTCTTGAAAGATGAAGAGGGTGTTCAGTCTGTTCAGGGTGATGACAATATTGCATAACTTAGAAGGTGAAGAACCTTCTTTTTTTGTCTATATGTTGATTTTTGTGCATATATTATTCCATGGACAAGCAAAAATCGTACGGCGACAATTACAACATGGTTAAACCAAAGCATAAAGTTTCAAACAAATTTTTGTTTGGAACGTTGTTTTGTTGCATTGTCACTGTCATCGTATGTGCTGTTTGTGTTGGTTGGTTGTTATGAAAAAATTTTCTATCCACCCTTTCAGTTTGATTATTTGGTTGTGGCTTTGTCTTGTTTTGGGAATTTTGCCAGCTTTGAGTTATGTCCTTGCCATTGTCATTCATGAATTTGGGCATTTTGTTATGGCAAAAAATTTGGGTTATGTGTTAACCAAATTTTCAATTTCACCTTATGGATTTTCACTGTCTTATCACAATCAAAACATTGATTTTAGAGATGAACTGAAAATCGCTTTTGCTGGACCATTGGCAAACTTTGTTTCGGCATTTCTAGTTTTGGCGATGTGGTGGCTTTTCCCATCGACATATTTTTTCACTGAGTCATTTGTGGTTGTTAGTTTTGTTATTGCTATGTTCAATTTGCTTCCTGCATATCCGTTGGACGGTGGAAGAATTTTTATTGATTGTGCATCACACTTTTTCAATGTTAAGATTGCACAAAAAATCACAATCGTGTTTAACTTTTTGCTTGCCGTTTTCTTTTTGCTGTTGTTTTTCATTTTTCTTTTTATAAATTTCAATCCAACGTATATGTTGTTTTCTTGTTTTTTGTTTGTGGGGGTGATAGATTTGAATTTTGTTAGCAAATATGAAAAAGTTAATATCTTTTGCAAACAGACTAAAAATTTTGTCAAACCTGTCATTTGTTGTGTGTATCCTGATGTCACAGTGGGTGAACTTATTCAAAAAATTCAAACCACAAAAACAAATGTTTTTTGTTTGATTTTAGATAATGGAAAAATTGTGAATTTAAGCGAAAAAATGGTTATTATTTTATCAAAAAAATATTCATATGAAGCAAAAATTAGTGATTTATTAAAAAAAATTGAAAAAAATTAAGGAAAAATTGTCATTTATCTTTTTTATTTGATTTTTACAGAAGTTTTTTTGTGCGATATTTTGGGCATCTTTGCATTTATTGTCTATATTTGTAGTTTATTATCACTAGAAAATTAAAAAAATATATAAAAAATTAATTTTTATATATTTTATTATAATTTTTTGATACTTTTTATTAATTTTTAATTATTTTTTAAATATGGCAACAATCTATCTATATTTTTTCTTTCAAATTCGTAGAGTTTTTCTATTATTTCATCAAGTTCTTCAGAAGTGTTTTTGTGGTCCTCTTTGTCTTTAATGCAAGTTATTATGCCCATGAATGTTCCAATCAAAACCAATTCGGCAATGTTTCTTGTGCTCTTATCCATCATTGTGCCCATGTTTACACTTGTCCAAAGTTTTGCTTTTTCAATCCAGTTGTTGTCTTTCAAACCTTCAATTTTTTCGGCTTTTGCAAAGTTTTCACATTCCTTTGCAAGACAATTATATTCGTCTTGCTCTTTTGACAATTCACTTACAAGGTCATTGTCAACACTTTTGTCAATTATGTCTTCAATTGATTGAATTGCGGTTCTTGTGTTTTGATAGATGGCGTTGAGATATTTTGTGATTTTTTCTTTTTCTTCCATTGTTTTTCTCCTTGAAACTATTGTTTGTTGTTTTTGACAAATTATGACAATCTTTGCAACATTTTTGATTTTTTTGTGAATACAAAGTTTTTTCTTTCTCACAATAAGCGCATGAGAACTTCAACAAAAATTTTGATTGTTTTGACAATTATTTTGTTTATACCGAATTTGTTTATGACAAAATATCTTTTGGAGGCAATCGTTCCAACGGGAAATGGCTTTGAATTTAATTTCACGCCTCTTGCTTGGGTTTCACTCGCTCTTCAGATTCTGTTTAATGTCTTTTTCACTATTTTGTTTATAAGATTTTTGAAAACGCAAAGGTTGTCGAACATGATTTTCTTTTCGCTTGCACCTTTGACCTTGGTTTATGGTGTTTTCATGGTTTATATCACTGCAGTAAAAAACATGACTGGCATCACTGCTGAATCAATAAGAGCAACACTGAACATTCAATCACAAGAAAATTCTTACAACAACTTTCTTTGGGCAGGACTTGCCACTTTGATTTATTTGATTTTGGTTTTCTTAATTGTCCTGTTTTCTTGCAGGCCGTTGTCAAAAGTTGAACACGCGACGCAAAAATTGGGCGATGGGAGAATGAAAAATGACAATTTCAAAATTGGTGGTGGCAAACAATTTAAGGAAATTGAACATTCACTCAACAAAATAAATTACAATTACAAGGAAAAAGAAAACAAACTTAAACAAACCAATTTGGAAACGCAAAAGTTTATTCCTAAGCAATTTTTCAAATTTCTTGGGAAAAGCAGTGTGGAGGAATTGGAACTTGGAAATCAAGTTAAAAAGAACGCGACCACTCTTTTTTGTGATTTGAAAAGTTCGACCAACATTTCAAGAACATTGAGTTTGGAAGAGAATTTCAACTATATCAATTCTTATCTTAAAGTTGTTGCACCTTTGATCAAAAGATATGGTGGATTTATTGATAAATATTTGGGAGATGGTGTTTTGGCGGTGTTTTCAAAACCTCAAAATGCAATTGAATGTGCTCACGCGATTTTGAGAGCGATTGAAGTTAAAAATAAAAGTCAAAAAGAACTTCCTGCAATTGATGCTCGCATTTCAATCAACACAGGCGAGATCATTTTTGGAATCGTTGGAGATGAGGACAGAAAAAGTCCAACAATTATTTCCGATGTTATAAATCTTGCATCCAAAATGGAAGAAATCAACATCTATATAGGAACTAAACTTTTGATTTCCAAACAATCTTTGAATGAACTGCCTCAAAATTTTGATTTTAACTATCGCTATACTGGTTCGCTTTCACTTAATGATGATGTTCAGATTTCGCTGTTTGAGAGTTTGGATTATTATCCAAAAAGCAAGAAAGAAAAATTGAAAAAACTCAAGAACAAATTTGAAGCTGGGGTGCGAGCATATAACGAAAAGAATTACGAAGAGGCGAAAGAGATCTTTTCTGCCATTTTGAAGCAAGTTCCTGATGATAAACCTTCTTTTGTGTATTTCAATAAAGCATCAGAAAAATTGAAAGACCATTAATTTGGTCTTTTTCTTTTGCGTTGGCAATGTTCATGTTTTGACTTTGCTTGACTTTTTATGGCTTTTATTCTAAAATGCTTCTATGAAATTTGGCAAAAATAGTGGTTATAAAAAATGTCCAAGATGTGGGAACAAATGTTTGCAGGCACAATCTGAATGTGAGGAGTGTGGTTTGATTTTTTCTCGCATGGAGTATGCTTCAAACAAGGCTGCAAAAAGAAAGTTGAGACATTTTGACACCGATTTTGTCATCTATACAAATCAATATCCAAAAGATGTGAGTTATATCAAACTTTTGCTCCTTACAATTTTCTTGGGAATTACAGGGGCACATTATTATTATGTTGGAAAATATGTCAAAGGCGGGTTGATGACTGCTTGCTTTGTTTATTTGGTTTTCTGCACAATTTTTAATGCACAAATGGTGGAATATTTGGAGACATATTATCTTTACCTTCCAATTGGTATTGCGGCTTTTGCATGGATTGCAAGTTTGATTTATGTTATCACAAAAAAGTTTAAAGTTCCAGTTACGATTGATATGTCAATGGCAACAGCAAATGTTGTTGATGTGGAATATGCACGTAAAGAATTTAACAAGGTTACAGAAGAGCTTAAAAATGAAAATTTGAAAAATAAAAACAAAAAGAAAAAAAATGACGTTGTTGAAGATGTTAAAAAATCTGAAGATGGAGATAAAAAATGAGAGTTGTTGTAGGTATTTCGGGTGGTGTGGACTCGAGTGTTGCTGCTTATCTTCTTAAAAAACAAGGGCATGAAGTTATCGGTCTTTTCATGATTAACTGGGAAGAACAAGACGGGCAATGCACCGCTGAAGAAGATTATGAAGATGTGAAAAGAGTTTGCACCAAGATTGGTATTCCTTATTTTTCTGTTAATTACGCAAAGGAATATTATGACAGGGTTTTCCAATATTTTCTAGATGAATATAAGGCGGGGAGAACGCCAAATCCTGATGTTCTTTGTAATCGTGAAATCAAGTTTGGTCCATTTTTGGAAAAAGCAAGACAACTTGGTGCTGATATGATTGCGACAGGACATTATGCAAAAACTTATGTTAAAGACGGAAAAACTTATTTGGCAAAAGCAAAAGATTTGACAAAAGACCAATCATATTTTTTGAATCAACTTTCACAAAAACAACTTTCTTCAGTTTTGTTCCCGCTTGCTGACATTGAGAAAAAACAGGTTCGAGAAATTGCAAAAGAACTTGGATTAAGCACTGCTGAGAAGAAAGATTCAACTGGAATTTGTTTCATTGGAGAAAGAAATTTCAGAAAATTTTTGAAACAGTATTTGCCTGCACAGGCTGGAGACATTTGCACTTTGGACGGCAATGTTGTTGGGCGTCATGAGGGCTTGATGTATTACACCATTGGTCAGCGTAGGGGATTGAATATTGGTGGCAAACATGGCGGAAATGGCGAGCGTTGGTTTGTTTTGAAAAAAGATTTGGACAAAAACATCTTGTATGTAAGTCAAGGTGAATGTGAAGAGTTGTTTTCAAATGGACTTTATGCCGACACATTTAATTGGATTCCTGAAATTCCAAAAGAAAAAGAATTCGACTGTCTTGCAAAGTTCAGATATCGTCAGCCTGATCAAAAAGTCCATGTCAAAATTTTGGACGAAACACATATTCAGGTGGATTTCGTCGAAAAACAAAGAGCAATCACAGAAGGGCAGTTTGTTGTGCTTTATACCGATGATGGAACTTGTTTGGGCGGAGGAATTATTGATAAAAAATATTAATTTTTCACTTTTGATGACAAAAATAAAAATCGACTGGTTTAAACTAGTTGATTTTTTCTTTTTATTATGATAAAATTTCTGCAGTTGCAAGAAAAATTGCACAAAAATATCAAATTTGAAAAATTAAACCAATTTGCAGAGGTGTCCGAGTGGTTTAAGGTGCAGCCCTGGAAAGGCTGTGTGCGAGAAATTGCACCAAGAGTTCGAATCTCTTCCTCTGCGCCAAATTTCTTAAGTAGACAATTTTGTTTGCTTTTATTTTTTATCTTTTTAATTATTATTGCAGAAAATTTGTTAATAATTGAGTAGTGAGAAATTTAGATAAATATAATCAAAAAAGAAATTTTGATAAGACAAATGAACCTGTTGGCAAGGTTAGAAACAAACGTAAAAGAAAAATCTTTACCGTTCAGTTTCATCGTGCGAGAAAAGAACACTATGATTTTCGGCTTGAATGGGACGGAGTTCTTTTGAGTTGGGCAGTTCCAAAGGGACCATCTTTCAATCCAAAGGACAATCGTCTTGCTGTCCAAACCGAAGACCATCCGATTGATTATGCCGATTTTGAAGGAGTGATTCCAAAAGGAGAATATGGCGGTGGATCTGTTCTGCTTTGGGATTTTGGTTGGTGGGAAGAGCAAGATGATTTTGGCAAAGGATTAAAGGACGGCTCTTTGAAACTTATTCTTCATGGAAAACGATTGAAAGGTCGTTGGGCTTTGGTTAGACTTAAGAAACAGAATGAGAAAGAAAACAACTGGTTGCTCTTAAAAGAAAAAGATGATTATGCAAAAAATGAAACTGGAATTGATGATTTTGTGACAAGTGTGAAAACTGGCAGGACTTCGGAAGAAATTGTTGCTCAAGAAGATTTGTCAAAAAAGACCAATCCTTTTGAAAGTGTCAAGGTTCAACTTGCTTCACTATGCATGACAATTCCAAAAGGAAAAGACTGGCTGTTTGAAGTTAAGTATGACGGATATCGAATTGTCAGTTTTGTTGAACAGGGGAAGGTTAGACTTGTTTCTAGAAATGGCAGAGATTACACAAAAAAGTTTTCTCAAATTGCACTTGAGATGAAAAACCTTTTTGGAGAAAGAGCCGCTGTTTTGGACGGAGAGATGATTGCGGTTGATGAGAAGGGGAAAAGTAATTTCCAATCTTTACAGAATTTTGTCAAAACAGGAGAAAGTCAAAATTTGGTTTATATGATTTTTGATTTGCTTGCTCTTGACGGAGAAGATTTGAGAAATGTGCCTTTGATTGAAAGAAAGAAAAAGTTGAAAGAACTTTTGAGCAGCTCTTCTGAAAGTTTATGTTTCAGTCAACATGTTGTTGGAAATGGTGAAGAGTGCTTTGAAGCAGTTAGAAAACTTGGAATGGAAGGAATTGTTGGAAAGAAAACAAATTCTTTCTATAAGTGCGAGAGAAATGAAGATTGGATCAAGATCAAGTGTCGCAGAGAACAAGAGTTTGTGGTTGGCGGTTTCAGCAGAACAAACAAAAATAAAAATGGAATAAGTGCGTTGCTTGTTGGCTATTTTAAAAGTGGCAAGTTTTTATATTGCGGAAAAGTTGGGACAGGAATTAGAGAAAGTGATGCAAAAGAGTTATTAAAAAAATTTAAACAAATTGGAAAATGTCCTTTTGATAGAAAAGTGATGCAGGGCGATGATGAGATTTTTTGGATTGAGCCTGAGATTGTTGTTGTTTCGGATTTTGCAGAATTTACAAAAGACGGGCATTTGAGGCAGGCGAGTTTTAAGGGAGTTAGAACGGACAAGAATGCAAAAGAAGTTGTTTTGGAAAGGGAAATTGCTTTAAAGAAGGAAGGCAAACAAAATCTTAGAGTGAAAGATAATGTTGTTGCCGGAGTGGAAATTTCCAATCCGGACAAACTTATTTTTGATGATTGCAAGGTGAAAAAGATTGATGTTGCAAGATATTATGAAAAAGTTGCAAGCAGAATGTTACAGTATGTTTCGGGAAGAGTTTTGAGTGTTGTTCGGTGTCATGATGGAGTTGACAGCGAATGCTTTTTCAAGAAACATCCAAACACACAAATTGACGGAGAAAAAATTGTTGCAATCAAAAATGATGAAGGGGAAAGTTCGGATTATTTTTATATCCAAAATGTCAAAGGGCTGATTGGGGAAGTTCAACTTGGAACTGTGGAATTTCATGTTTGGGGAAGCAAAGTTGAAGCATTGGAACAACCGGATATGATGGTCTTTGATTTGGACCCAGATGAAAAATTGAAAATTGATGATATAAGGCAAGGTGTGAAGGATTTGAAGAAAATCTTGGATGAATTGTCTCTCAAATCTTTTCTTAAGACAAGTGGAGGGAAGGGATATCATGTTGTTGTTCCCTTTCAACCATGTGTTTCTTGGGACAGCTTCCATGACTTTGCTGAGAAAGTTTCTGTTGCCATGGAAAACAAGTGGCCAGAGCGATATACAAGCAACATAAGAAAAGACAGTCGAAAGGGTAAAATTTTTATCGACTGGGTGCGAAATGGGCGAGGTGCTACAAGTGTTGCCCCATATTCTTTGAGAGCGAGAAAAGGTGCCAAGGTGTCCATGCCAATTTTTTGGAAAGAACTTGACAGTGTTACTCCAACTGATTTTGACATTTTTTCTGCAGTTGATAGGTTGAAGAAAAAAGATCCTTGGGCAGGGTTTTATGATGTTAAACAAAAATTAAAGTCCTAGGTCAAGGTTGACTTGGTTTTGTTTTTTGTGATACAATGAAAACAGAGGTAACTTGAAAATGATACATTCTTTATCTGGTGGAGTTATTCGAGAGAAAAAATATTACGATTTTGCCAAAGTTAGATTTGACAGTGGTGAAATTTATTGGTATATCTCCACTTTTGAGAATTTGAAACCGGGTGACAGGGTTTTGGTTCCAGCTGGAAGAGATGAACAAAAGATGGAGGCATATGTGATCAGAATTGACAAACATGTCTCAGAACAAGTTTCTCCAATTCCTGCCAAAAGAGCAAAAAAAATTATTAAAATTTTAAATTAAAAAGAACTCACAATCTGTGAGTTCTTTTTAATTTATTTAAGTTGCTTTTTCCATTCTTCAAAATTATATCTCGGATTGGCGGGACTTGTTGAGGACATGTATATCACTGGTATGTCCGTTGGATATAGTTTGAGAAAAAGATTATATGCAGTTTTGCCATTACATAGCACTTTCTCAATTTTTGTGTTTGGCGGGAACAAAAACGAAAAGTCGGCGGTGGTTATGTTTGATTTTTCCAAGTCAACATCTGCGGAACCCTTCAAATCGCTTTCTTGGATTACGTCCCAAAGAGCGATGTTGTGTCTTTTTAGAAATGCTTTTTTATCATCTATGTTGTCCGAAATTTTTTCATTAAAAACTTGCTCAAGCATTTTCCAAAATCTGTTTTGTTTGTTTCCATAATAAAATCCTACAGCACGGCTTTTTACACTTGGAAAACTGCCTAAAATCAGTATTTTTGAATTTTTGTCATAAACAGGTTCAAATCCTTTGTTCTTTTCCATTATTCTTCTATATTCTTTAAGAAAGTTTTGTCTGTGATTTCAATCTTGTTCATTTCTTTGAGTTTTTTAAAAAGCAATTTTTGAAATTTTCTTCTTTTGAGTCCAACAACAATTTTAAATACGCCATTCTTGTTGTAATGTGCGATTGTTTTTCCAATGCTTTTTTCTGTGTCAACTTCAATATCCGCTTTTTTGGTTTTGTAGAGTTTTGGGTGTATTAGATAGTAAACTGCACAAATGTCATTTGTTGCAATTCTCCTGTCTTTATATCCTGGTTCCCAATATGTTTCATAGGTTTTTGCCAAAAATTTGCCAATGATGTTTGTGTTTTTGATCTCTTCAACTTGTTTTTCTGTGAAATATCCCTCATCTCTTCCTATGCTTGATGGACACATAACTGTTGGTATTTTTGAATCAACAGTAATTTTAAATGCAGGGGCATCTGTTCTGATATTGAAAGAATTATGATTTGGGTCTGCCAAAATTCCATTTGGAGAACCACCCATCATTAAAATGTTTTTGATTAGGTCTTTACTGTCAGGGTGTTTCATCAAAAGATGTGCAACATTTGTGTGGGGGCCAAGCACGATTATGGTGATTTCATTTGGATATTGTTTCAAAATTTCATACATCGCATCAGCTGCTTCAACATTTTGAGGCTTATGTTTTGTGGTTTTTGGTGGTTTGTAATTACCCAAACCTTCTTTTCCATGTAAAAACGCAGCATTTTCCAAATTTTTTCCAAGACGTTTTCTGTAACCTTCTACGACAGGAATATCTTTATTAAAAACATCAAGCAAGTGACACATGTTTCTTGTTGCATAATCTATGTTGATGTTTCCATTTGCGATTGTAAACAATTTTATGTCAAATTGTGGGTCGTTTAGAATGTAAACCAGTGCATTTGTGTCGTCAACGCCAGGGTCTGTGTCAACAATAACTTTAAATTTTTTCTTCATTTATTTCTCCTATTGAAATTTGCAAATCTACTTTTTAAGTATAAAGATTTTAAGTGGAAATGTAAAGTAATTTAATAGGGGTTTCAAATTTTATGAAACATTATAAATTTAGTATTATATTTGTAAAAAATTGTCTATTTGTTTTGTAAAATCATATTTTTGTGCTATTATATGCTTATGGAAAAAAGTAAAACATCTGTTTTCAAAGTGATTATGACAGTGGTTTTCGCGTTGCTCGTGTTTGCTTCATTTTTTTATGTCATTTTCGGCAAGTTTGAAGCAGATTCAAAATTGAAAATGGAATATTTTGCTTATGCTTGTGTTGTTCTTTGCTTTTTGTTTTCGTTATGTTTCATCAAAATGAATTTCAAAAAAATCATCCTAACTCTTGGCTTGGCTTCGGTTGTTGCGGCGGACTATTTCTTGACATTGATGCCAACAGAGCAGAACAAACTTATTGGAGTGTGTATATTCTGTGTTTTCCAATTCTTTTTAATGACTTATACATTATATCTGAATCAGAGCATTGGAACAAGAATTTTCAACATTGCTTTTAGGGTTGCTCTATGTTTGCTCGCATATTTTTTAATTCCAAATTATTTTGAAATTGGAACTTTGGAACTTGTTGCTGTGATGTATATTTTGAACTTTGCTGTGTCTTTAATCTTTCTTTTGATTCACATCAAATCAGAATGGTTGTTGTTTTTGGGTTGTTTGTTGTTCTTTCTTTGTGACATTGTTGTTGGACTTAAAAATGGCGGAATTACGTTGCTAAATTTGTCTGGTCCTTTTGTTGATTTCTTAAACAGTGGAGACATTGCATTCTATCTTTATATTCCAGGATTGTTCCTGATTGCAACTTCTTCGGTTTATGCAAAAAAGAAAGGGTAATTTGATTACTGGGAGCATTTTACAATGAAAAATTATGATTTTAAGGCCGTTGAGAAAAAATGGCAAGATAAATGGTTTAATGAACATTCTTTTAAGGCAATTGATTTTCATCCTACAAAACCTAAATATTATGTTTTGTATGAGTTTTTTAACATAAGTGGAAATCTTCATATGGGGCACTTGAAGGGAACTGTTCCATCCGATGCTTTGGCTCGTATGAAAAGATTTCAGGGGTATAATGTTTTGTTCCCTATTGGTGGAGACTCTTTTGGGCTTCCTGCAGAAAATGCTGCCATAAAAAACGGAACAAATCCTCATAAGTTTGTTGAAGAGGGAGCAAAGAAGGCTTTTGAACAATCAAGAAGAATTGGCCTTTCTTTTGATTGGGACAGAACTTTCTGCACTTCAGACCCTGATTATTACAAATGGACCCAATGGATTTTCTTGCAACTTTACAAACATGGAAAAGCATACAAAAAAGAGGGTGTTGTCAACTTCTGTCCAAATTGCAAAACTGTGCTCTCCAATGAAGACAGCCAAGGTGGAAAGTGTGACAGATGTGGCGGAGAGGTCATTCAAAAGAAACGCTGGGTTTGGTATTTGAAAATGAAGGAGTATTCAGAGAAACTCCTTGACAACATTGACAAAATCAACATGGCAGAAAGTTTGAAAGAGGCTCAAAGAAATTGGATTGGAAAAAGCGAAGGTATGCAAGTTGCTTTTGAACTTTTCAATGACAAAAACGAAAAATTGAGCAAAGTGGAAATCTTTACCACTTGCATTGAAACCATCTATGGTGTGACATATGTCGTGCTTGCTCCAGAAAATTCATTGATTGATGATTTTAAGAGTGGCATTAAAAATTGGACAGAAATTGAAGATTACAGAAAGAAAACTGCTCTCAGAAGTGAGTTTGACAGATTGTCCGACCAAAAGAACAAGACAGGTTGCAAAGTTGAAGGACTTTATGTTGTCAACCCTGTCAATAAGAAGAAAGTTCCTTTGTATCTCGCTGACTTTGTTTTGGCTGGATATGGAACAGGGGCGGTTATGGCTGTTCCTGCTCATGACCAAAGAGATTGGGACTTTGCAAAGGCTTATAACATTCCAATCATTCAAGTTATTGAAGGAGATAGCAACAGAGCTGTTGAGAAAAAAGAATATTTGAGTGCAAACAGCAAAATGATGAATTCTGCAGAATTTGACGGAATGAATGTTTTGCAAGCAAAGAAAGAAATTGCTGATAAGGTTGTTTCTTTGGGTGCTGGACAGAAACAGATCAATTATAAAATGCAGGATTGGCCTTTCAACCGTCAGAGATATTGGGGAGAACCATTCCCGATTGTATTCTGTGACCACTGCGGAACGGTTGCTCTTGATGAAAAAGATTTGCCTTTGGTTTTGCCTGAAACTGATGACTATTTGCCAAATGAAAAGGGTGATTCCCCATTGTCTAAAGTTAAAGATTGGGTGGAATGTAAGTGTCCAAAATGTGGAAAAATCGCCCATAGAGAAACTGACACAATGCCAAACTGGGCTGGTTCAAGTTGGTATTGGCTTCGTTATACTGATCCACACAATCCAAATGCTCTCGCAGATTTTGAGAAGTTGAAATATTGGGGAAGTGTTGATTGTTACACTGGCGGAACAGAACATATCACTCGTCATGTCCTTTATGCATTTTTCTGGCAAAACTTCTTGTATGAAATTGGTGCTGTTCCAACAAGAGAACCTTTCCTTAGAAAAATGGGAAGTGGTTTGATTTTGGATGACCAAGGAAAGAAAATGAGCAAAAGTTCAACAAACGGCGTTTCTCCGCTTGAAGTTATTGACAAGTATGGTGCAGATGCTGCAAGACTTCATGTTCATTTCTTGGGAGGATATGAGGACAACACTCCTTGGACTTATGATGGAATCACTGGTATAACTGCGTTCTTGGACAAAGTTTGGGCTTTGCAAGATATGGTTAAGGGGGACGAGGTTTCAAAAGAACACAGAATTGAGCTTAACAAATTGATTAAAAAGGTTACTGATGACCTTGAAGATTTGAAACTGAACACATCAATTTCTGCTCTCATGATTTTCCTTAAGAAAGTCAGAGAAGATAAGTTTATCACAAAAGAAGAATTGAAAGCATTTTTGATTTTGTTGAATCCTATGGCTCCACACATTACAAGTGAGATTTTTGAAAATGTTTTCAAATCTCAGATTCTTGATGAGTCTTGGCCAAAATATGATGAGAAATATTTGGTTGAAGATACAATCAATTTGCCAGTTCAAATCAATGGAAAACTTTTCAAAGTTATTTCAGTGGCAAAAGATATTTCACAAGAGGATTTGCTTGCTGAAATTGAGAAACAATATCCAGAGGTTTATAATAAGGATATTGCACTTAAAAAGGTTGTTTATGTTCCAAATAGAATTATCAATTTGATTAAATAACCTAATTATTAAAAAGAAAAAAATAACTGCAGTTGCAGTTATTTTTTATTGCTATTATTCGTTTGATTCGTTGTTTTCTGAAGGTTGTTCTGTTTCTGTGTTTTCAGGTTTTTCTTCAGTTGTTTTTCTTTTTCTTCTCTTTGCTTTCTTTTCTTCAGTCAATTCGTCTTTTGCTTCTGAAATGTTTTTGAAAACGATGTCAATCATATTTTTTGCAACAGGAACTGATTCTGCAGAATCGATTTCAATGATGACTGGTTTTTCTTTGATTTTGACGTTCTTTTCTTTCTTTGAATAATATTTAAGTTCGCTGCTGCCAGCCATGAAATTGCAAAGGAGTGCTTCTTTTGAGAATTTTGCATCTAACAACTTCATTGAACCAATTTTTACTGTTTTATGATATTTTGCATTTGAACATTTTGTTCCTGGTTTTTCCATTGCATATTCCAAAATTTCATTGAAATAGCCTTGTCTATCAGCGTCTAATTCGTTGAATTGTTCATCAAATGTTTTCTTTGGTTCATTTGAGAAAATGACGCCTTGTTCTGTGATTTCTTCTTTTGCTTCTTCAGTTGTTTCTGCGTTTTCTGCTTCTTCTGTGTTTTCAGAAACTGCAACTTCTTCTTCAACTGATTCAGGTTGTTCATTATTTTCTTCCAACAATGCAACTGTCTCTTCTGTTTCAGGAGCATTCAAAAGTTTTTGTTCTCCGTCTTCAACTGTCTCTTCTGTTGTTTCAACTGCTTCTGTCACGGGTTCTTCAACAGTTTCAGTTACATTTGCTTTTTCTTCAGCTGCTCTGGCGGCTCTCTCTGCTTTCTTCTTTTTGTTTGAATTGATGACTGCATTGATGATTAATGCCAAGCAAATTGCAACAACTGCATATCCTAAACTTGTTCCGAAAGCAACACCAAGTGAAACTGCAAGGTTGTATGCACATATGTTCATGATTAAATACATCCAGAAGAAAATTGCGAGAACTGGGAAAATTAAGGTTGTCAAAATTAAAACTACTTTTCCAGCATCTTTATGTCTTGCAAAGTAGATGAATCCTGCAATGCTGACAATTGAAAAGATAAGTGCAAGTATGAAAGCAGCGTAGCCTTCAGCAGTCAAATTATCAAAATTCATGCCTGCGCACATTGTTGAAAAAATCATATTCTACCTCCAAATTCTGCTTCTATTCTATCATGTTTAACTATGTTTGTCAATATGCGTTTAGAAATAATTTTTCTTTTTTTGCTAAAATAGTTAAATAAAATTGCAAAATATTGCTTTTATAGGTATAATATTTATATGAATAAAAAACAATGGATTGTCTATAGTGCAATTTGTGCGGCGATTATTGCAATAATCGTTGGTTTTTATTTCGTTTTTTTGGGGAACGACATCATTGAAGAAGTTCCAAGTTCGTTGAAGGTTGAAAAAATTGACGACGATTATTATCTTGTTACTGAATATGGCGGGAAATATGGCTATCAATTCAAACTGGAGCAGATGATGAGCAATGAATATGTCACTGTTGCAGTGGTTGATAGTGATGTGAACATGATTAATTTGAATGAAAGTGGACTGGACATTATTGCTGGTCAAAATTATCGTTTTTCTGCTTGTTTTACAACCGAAAATGGTGCTGGGAATGGTGAATTTTCACAAAGTTTGCAGTGGCAACCAAGTTGGGCGCTGGACACAGTGGATTATGAATCGGCATCTTTTGACAAAGAAAGCGAGATGTTGACTTGGGGAAATGTCTATTTGGCAGATAGTTATGTTGTCAAATTTGTCGATGCAAATGGCCAAGTTGTTGAACTTTCCGCTGAAAGCAATTCTCTTTCAACTCAAAATGTTGAAGTCGGCAAATATAAAGTTTATATCTTTGGGCAATCTTCAAATTCATTCCTAACTCAATCTTATGCAGGAGAGGGGATTGACATAACTATTACTCGCAAGAATGTGATCAACAGTGCTTCAAGAGAAAACGGCAGTTTGAAGATTCAAAGCACTGAGAAAGTTGAAAAATTTGAAGTTTATGCAGACGGACAGTTGAAGGGAGTGCTTTCGGTTTTAAGCGTTGAATTTGAAAATGGCTTATATTCTTACACATTTGACAATGCTGATTTCTTGTTTGGACAAATAGACTTTGAAAAGTCAGTTGTGCAAATCAAATCTTTGACTTGTGGATGTGTTTTGGAAAGTGATTTTGTTGAGATAAATTGATGATGGGTTGATTTAAATTGGGCAAACTTTCGTTTGTCCTTTTTCTTTTTTGTTGATTTTCAATTTTATATATTTTTTAATTTTTTGTTTATACTACCAAAAAAGAGGAGATGTTTGTGGAAGTTAAAAAAGAGATTGAAAAATTGAAAAAACAACTTCATAACTCAATTGATGTGACAAGCAGAGATATGATGAAAAATGATGTCCAAGTTGGCTTTGTTTATCTGAAAAGCATTACAGACAATCTTATTTTTTCCACTGCTATCTATGACCCTATTTTGAAGTTTCAAGGAGATTTGAAGTTTGATAATTTGTCACAAATAGTCAAATGCAATGATGTTTCAGTCGTTAAAGAAGGCGAGGTTATTTCAAAAATCTTGAAGGGGTCGGTGATTATTTTGCTTTCAAACAGTGAAGAATTCTTGGCAATTGACATTTTGAAGTTCAATATGAGAACTCCTTCAGAACCTCCAACTTCTCCTGTTATCATGGGACCTCGTGAAGGGTTTACTGAGGATTTGAAAACAAATATCACTTTGATTAGAAGAAGGTTCTATACGGAGCAACTTGTCTTTGAACAAACAACAGTTGGTGAAGAAACTCAAACCCAGGTGGTTTTGGCTTATTTAAATGATGTTGCAGACAAAAAGATTGTCAAAGAAATCAAGAAAAAACTTTCCAAAATCAAAATCGATGGAATTGTGGACTCTTATTATCTTCTTTCTCTGCTTTCAAATCGTCCAAATTCTTTGCTGAAACAGATTGGAAATTCCGAAAAACCAGACATTGTGGCAGCGAAAATGTTGGAAGGTAGGGTGGCTGTCATTGTTGACAATTCTCCAATTGTGTTGACAATTCCCTTTGTCTTTTTGGAAGATTTACAAAACAGCAATGATTATTACACCAACTACATCTATTCAGGTTTTTTGAGAGTTATCAGGTTGATTGGTTTGTTGATTGCCGTCGTTGGGCCAGGGACCTACATTGCTCTTCAGTTGTTTCATTATAACGTCCTTCCGATCAAATATTTGATTACAATTGCTGATGCCACTCAGCAAGTGCCTTTCACTCCGTTTATTGAAATTTTGTTTATTTCGTTGCTCTTCCAAATTTTATATGAAGTCAGTTTGAGACTTCCAAGTTATTTGGGTCTTGCTACCTCCATTGTTGGAGCATTGATTTTGGGTGACACGGGAGTTAAAGCGGGGCTTATTTCGCCACCATCTGTCATCGTTGTTGCCATTGCGAAGATTGCACTTTACACCATTCCAGAACAATCTGCACAAATCAATGTTTTGCAATTTATTTTTCTCATCATCGGGGCTTCTTTGGGACTTTTGGGACTGATTGGTGGAATGATCTATTTTCTCGCCTATGCAAACTCAATTGAAAATTATGGTGCACCTTATCTTGCACCATTTTCTCCCTTCATTTTGTCGGATAATAAGGACGGAATTTTGAAAGTTCCGTTAAGTGACATGAAAAATAGACCGAGATTTTTTAAAAATAAAAACAAGGACAGAATGAATGATAGTGAAAGATAAGAGTGTTAACGCTTGGCAAATTGGTATACTTTTGTTTATTCTTCTCTTTGCCAACAAAATTTTGGTTTTGCCGTCTTTGCTCTATGATGGTGCAAAGGTGGAAGCCTTTTTCATTCCTGTCATTCTTTTTGCCTTGGAATTGGGACTTCTTGTTTTGTTTTATAAGGTAAAAACAAAGTTTCCAACACAGTCTTTTGCAGAAATCATCAAAGAACATCTTGGAAAAGTGGTTACATACATCGTTTTCATATTAATAATGGTCTTTTTCATTTGTAAGGCAGTGTTGTTGTATAATATTACTTACATTTTTTTTAGAAATTTGATTTATAAAGAAGCGGACAATATTTTGTTTTTATTCTGCTTTTTGCCTGTTATTAATCATCTTGCAATTTCGGGACTGAGAGTCATGGGGAGAACTGCTCAATTGTTTTTCCCAGTTATTGTTGTCGTCACATTGTTTTGTATTGTTGTTGGCTTCTTTGGAATTGGAAGCACGCCTCTTTTTTTTGAGTCATCATTTTCTGATGTTATGTTGACGGCATTTAAACACATTTCTTCCTTTGGAGATGTTTTGTTTTTGTTTGTTTTTATGGATAAAATTCAGATTAAAAAGGGGCAGTGGAAGATTTTGTTTTCATTTGCAGGAAGTGCGATGATTGTTGTTATAATAATTACGGTTGTTTTCATTTTTTCTTACACTTACACATCTTTCATGCATCCTTATGCTCTTTTTGAGATTATGAGTTATGTCAAAGAGTATGGCGGACTTGGAAGAATTGATATCATTTCAATGATTGTGATTATTATCTACACCTATTTCCATTTGGCAATTTATCTCAAGGCTTTTATGGCATCATTCAATGTTGTGTTTAGGAAAATTGATGAAATTTATTCTGTTTTGACATTCAATTTTCTCTTTTTGATTTTTATCAACTTTTTGGTTCTAAATCTTGAAAAGGCAGTTTTTTACGGGGAGGATATTTTGCCGTATTTCTCGGTGATTTCTTTTATCATAGTTCCTCTTGTTTGTCTTGTGCTTTTGTGTTTCAAGCACAGGAAAAAGCGAGGTGATTGAAGATGAAGGAATATTTGAAAAATATCTATAAGACACCCATGGTTTTTGTTTTTATTCTAATCACAATCATTTATGGCTTTAATGCTTTGGGTATGACGGCAGAGATTAATCGCTACGCAATTGTTTCTGCCATCGGAATTGACAGTTCTGATGATGAAGAAAGCAAATTTGAAATCTCTCTTTTGACATTTATTCCAATCGCTGAACAAACTTTCACAGAAACATACAAAGTGGTTTCTGCAAAAGGGAAAAGTCTTTCTGAAGCAATGGATTATGCTGGTCTTCACATTGGAAGGGAAGTGGGGCTTTCTCATGTCAAATTGATTGTTTTGAATGAAGAGTTGGTTCATGAAGACATCACAAAATTTTTGGATTATTTATCTAGAAGCAGACATATGTCGTCAAGCACAAAACTTGTCATCACAGATTCTTCTGCAAAAGAATTTTTGCAGGTGGCCGAGCAACTTGACAGCCAAAGTTCAATCAAAGTGAGCGAACTTATTACATATAATAATGAATACATTTATGCCACTGATTCCACTTTGGAAACTTTTTTCAAAGGGTTGTTTGGTCCTACAAGAGTCAGTCTTGTTCCTTACATTATTTTGGAAGATGAAAGCACAAGTGGCTTTGCGGTCTCGTCTTCTGGTGGATCTGGAAATGGAAACGGTGGAACTCAGAGCAAAACGGGTCAAGCAGAGAGTTCACAAGAGAAAAAAATTGTCAACAATGGAGAAACAATCGTGTTGAAAGATGCTGTGGAAAAAGTGAAAATTTCTGGCAAAGATATTGAAAAAATCAATTTGATTAGAGGGGATTTTAACACTGGGACTATTGATATTGAAAATTTTAGTGATGAAAATTTTGATGAAGCAAACTTGACTTTTGAAATCTTTGATAAAAGACTGAGAAACAAAGTTACATACCAAAACGGAATTCCAATTTTTCAAATTGACATGGAGTTGTCTCTTACTTTGACAGAAGTTGAAAACAAAAATGGTATGATTGAAGAGAATGTGGAATTTTTCACAATAACGCCAGAAGCATTGGAGGCAATTGAACAAAAAGTTAGGAAGTCTGTTATGGAAGGTGTTGAAATTATGAGAGATAATCAGATTGATGTGATTGATTTTTACACCATTATGCACAACTCAGACAAAAAGTCTTTCAACAAATTCCTTAGTTCTTTGGAAGACGAAGACAACTACCTAAGTCACATGGTTTTTAAGGTCAGTGTCAAAGTTTATTCAAAATAATTTCGTATTTTTTATAGGTATTTTGACATAAAATTTTTTGTAAACACCCTTTGTTTTGTTGTATTATTTTTTCTTTTGTGATAGAATATCCTAGTATATTATTACAAGAAATGAAACCTCATTATAAAAGCATGTTTATTTGGTGGTTTTGGTCTGAATATAGTTGTGGGTACAAAAGATATAACTTAGGTTTGGACTGACTTGTAAAAATAAGGAGTGTGTATGAACGATAAAAAACAACAAGGAGGCTTTAAACTTTCTTATGTGATTGTTCTTTTGGTGATTGTCCTTTTGTTTTCACTTCTGTTTGTTGATTTTGGAAACAATGGCTTGAGACTCACTCAAAGTGAAGTTTTTGACATGATTAAAGGAACTTACACAAGTGAAGAAGGACCTCAGCAAGCAAGTTTTATTTATTTCAAAAATGGAACGGGCTATATTTTGATTGATGGTTCAAAATATAAAGAAAACCAAATTCCAACCTATTCTGACTATTATTTCAAATATGATTCGGAATTCAAAAGTCAGTTGGTGACTTACATTGAAGAAAATGATACGGCAGTAAGATATGATTATGCACCTGCTGGTGTAAGTTTTTGGGACGTTTTGATGCCTATCCTTTATATTTGCTTTGCTATCTTCATCTTCTGGATGCTCTTTAGAATGCTTAAAGGGGCAAACAGCGGAGCAATGAACTTTGGCAAAACAAAAGTTAAGTCTTATGCTATGTCCAAAGTTAAGTTCTCTGACATCGCTGGAATGGACGAAGAAAAAGCTGAACTTCAAGAAATTGTTGAGTTCTTGAAAAATCCAAAGAAATTTACTGACCTCGGTGCAAGAATCCCTAAGGGGGTTTTGCTTGTTGGTCAACCAGGAACTGGTAAGACACTTCTTGCAAGAGCGGTTGCAGGGGAAAGCAAAGTGCCTTTCATCTCAATAAGTGGTTCTGATTTTGTGGAGATGTTTGTTGGTGTTGGAGCATCAAGAGTGCGTGATTTGTTTGACCAAGCAAAGAAAAACAAACCTTGCATTGTGTTTATTGATGAAATTGATGCTGTTGGACGTCAAAGAGGAGCTGGACTTGGTGGCGGAAATGATGAAAGAGAACAGACATTGAACCAACTTTTGGTGGAGATGGATGGTTTTGAACCTAACGAAGGAATCATCGTTTTGGCTGCAACAAACAGAAGTGATGTTTTGGATCCTGCTTTGATGCGTCCAGGTCGTTTCGACAGACAAATCTATGTTCACATTCCTGATGTTAAGGGAAGAGAAGGCATCTTGAAAATTCATGCAAGAAACAAACCTCTTGATGAATCTGTTGATTTCAACGTTTTGGCAAGAATCACGACAGGCTTTACTGGTGCAGACATTGAAAATATGTTGAACGAGGCAGCAATCCTTGCAGCAAGAGCTGGAAGACCAAAGATCATCATGGAAGATATCACTGAAGGTATCAACAAAGTTATCATGGGACCTCAAAAGAAGAGCAGACTTTTGACAGATAAAGAAAGAAAACTTACTGCTTATCATGAAGCTGGTCACACCATTGTTGCAAAGAAGATGAAACATTGTGAAGATGTTCAAGAAGTTTCAATCATTCCTCGTGGCAATGCAGGTGGTTACACAATGAGTCGTCCTGAAAATGACGATATGACAATGTCGTATAACAAAGCAAATGACACCATTGCGATGAGCATGGGAGGACGAATTGCAGAAGAGTTGATTTTCAAAGATATTACAAGTGGTGCATCTTCTGACATTCAACACGCAACCAAAATTGCTAGAGCAATGGTCTATGATTGGGGTATGAGCAAGAAGATTGGGTTTTTGTCACTTGGAGATTCAACGCAAGTGTTTATTGGCAGAGATTATCAAACAAAGAATGATTTCTCTGAAAAACTTGCTGGAATTGCTGACGATGAAATTATGTCAATTTTGAATAATAACTATAAAAGAGCAAAAGATGTTCTTTCTGAAAATATTGAAATCTTGCATGAAATGGCAAAACTTTTGCTTGCTAGAGAAACTATTTACAAAGAAGAAGTAGATATGGTTTTGGCAGGTAAGAAAACAGAAGAAATTGTCAAAATAATGGAAGAAAAAGAAAAACAGCAGAAAGAAAAGGAAGCAAAAATAAGAGCGGAAAAAGAAAAATTTAACAAACTTGAAAGTTTCCGAAAGAAGATTGCTGAAGGTGAAAGACTTGTAAAAATGGGAATAATCACTGAGGCAGAACTTGATAATTTGAAGAAAGAATTTTTGGAGTTTGAAAAATCTTTAAATCAAACACAAGAGGATTCTGCTAAAACTGAAAAAGAACCGAAAAAAGTTGAAAATAAAGAAAAGAAAGAAGATGAGAAGGTCGATGAAAATAAGGAAAAGACAGTAAAAAGAACGACAACAAGAAAAACAACGACCAAAAAACCTACTGAAGAGGTTGAAAAGAAAGAAGAAAAAGATAACAAAAATGACGAGGAAGGCTGATGGAAGAGAAAGATACAATTCAACCACAAAATGAAGAACAAAAAGAGAATGTTGAGGCTGTTGCAAACGACAACAATCAAGAACAAACTGCAGAACCTGTGAATGAAACAAAAAAGGAAGCAGTTAAAAGCAAGAAAACTAAGACAAAAAAATCTAAATATGAAGACTTGTCTGAATATGAAGGGCTTTCTGATGATGAGTTGTATGCAAAAATTCAAACTCAAAAACTCTTAAAAAAGAAACAAAATAAGAAAATTGCAACAATTATTGGAATGGGATTTGCTTTTGTTTTGGCAGTTGTCATTATTATTTTGGCGGCAGTTCCTGTGAGCTTGAAACCAAGATGTATGGTTAGTGGTTTTGACAGTGTTGCATTATATCCTGGAAACACTAATGGTGTTTCATACACTTATGACGAGCAAGGTTATGACGATTTTATGAAAGTTTACAACAAAGCTTTCAGCCAACCATATATCTCAGCAATCTTCAGTGGAAGTTTGTTTAGTTATTCAATTGAAGAGACTGGTGACTCAGTTTCAAGCGTGATTGGCTCTGGTGGTTCTCTTATTCAAAACAACATATATTTTGTTCGTTTGAGATATGCAGAAGAACAAGTTTTCACATATCAGAATGGAAAAATTTATTCTTCTAAATTTTATGGTAAAGATAATGATGAATGGTCTGGAAAATATTCAGGTGGGAAGCTGTATTTTACAGATGTTTATTTTGAAGTTAGTCAAACAGATGGAGTGAAAGAAACAAATGTTTATGTTGTTGCAAATTATCCAAAAAGTTCAAACGGAGAAGGACAAAATGTGTTAGAACAGGGCATTATTAAAATAACAGTCAAAGCAAATACTAATTTGATTTTTGATGCTTGGAGTGATTTAACTTAAAAATTTCAGCCCTATTTATTGGGCTGAATTAAACTTATAAGGGGAGGGAAGTATGAAGCCGAATCCGTTGGAAATTTTTCCTGTAAAGGGACAGAAAGATGTTATTTTAATCAAACCAACCATAACCAGAAAGAATATTGATGTTGGAGATTTTTCTTATTATAGTGGATGTGATTTTCAAAGTTGTGTAACTTTTCATCATGAGTTTTACGGAGATAAGTTGATTATTGGTAAATTTTGCCAAATTGGTTCTGGTGTGAATTTCATTATGAATGGTTGTAACCATAAGATGAATTCTGTTTCTACATTTCCATTTTATATCTTTAATGGGTGGAATCAGGAGATCCCGGTTTTGACAGATTTTCCTTTAAAGGGAGATACAATTATTGGAAATGATGTTTGGATTGGACAAAATGTGACTATTTTGCCTGGAGTAAAGGTTGGAGATGGAGCTGTTATTGGATGCAATAGTGTTGTCTCAAAAGATGTTGAACCTTACAGCATTGTTGCTGGAAATCCTATTAAATTAATCAAAAAAAGATTTGATGATGAATTGATTGATTTGTTAGAAAAATTCAGATGGTGGGATAAAAGGATTAATGAAATTAATGATCTGATTCCTATTCTTACTGATTCAAATCTTGAGAATGTTAAAAGACATATTAAAAAAGTTTTAAATTTAAAATAAATTTTTCAAAATTTGTTGACAAAATGTGCTTTTGCTGTTATAATAATGCAGTATTAAAAATCTTCCGAAGACCGCAAGTGCGTTTTCGCGTAAACACTCTATGTGTGCTTGCCGAGGAAAAGTATGGTGATTGATTTTTCTATCTCTGTGACTTTTCCTGGGTTACAGAGATTTTTTAATGCTCATAAACACAAAATCTTATTAAAAGGAGGTATGGACATGAGTGCTAATTTAGAGGCTAAAAAACTTGTTGTTGAAGAAATTAAAGAAAAATTCTCCAAAGCAAAAACTATTGCCTTTGTTGATTACCGTGGAATTACTGTTGCTGAAGATACTGCTCTTCGTAGAAAATTCCGCCAAAACGGTTGTGATTACAAAGTTTACAAAAATCGCTTGATGTTGAAAGCACTTTCTGACCTTGGTATTGAGTGTCCTGTAAATTACTTTGAAGGCACTACTGCTGTTGCTATTGGATATGAAGATGAAGTTGCTGCTGCTAAAATTGTTTGTGACTTTATCAACGATTCAAAGAAAATGGCTATCAAATTTGGAATTTTGAATGGTGTTAGCGTTGACGCTCACAACATCGAGGAACTTGCAAAACTTCCATCAAAGGAAGAATTGATTGCAAAACTTCTTGGAACTTTGAACAATACTGCTTCAAGTTTGTGCAGAGTTCTCTCAGCTCCAACTCGTGGGCTGGTTGTTGCTTTGAATGCGGTTGCAACAAAATAGTCTTTTCTGACTTAAATCAAAAAATCGCATAAAAATAGAGTTTTTTAAAAGGAGATAATTAAAATGGCTGATATTAAAAATATTGTTGAAGAAATCAAAAAATTGACTATCGTTGAAGTTTCTGAACTTGTTAAAGCTTTGGAAGAAGAATTTGGTGTTAGTGCTGCTGCTCCAGTTGCAGTTGCTGCTGCTCCAGCTGCTGGTGCTGCTGCTCCAGCTGCAGAAGAAAAGAGCGAATTTAACGTATTCTTGAAAGAAGTTGGTGCAAACAAAATCGCTGTTATCAAAGTTGTTAGAGAAGTTACAGGTCTTGGACTTTCTGAAGCTAAAGCTATCGTAGATGGCGCACCAAAGATGGTTAAAGAAAACGTTCCTGCAGCACAAGCTAAAGAATTTGAAGCTAAATTCAAAGAAGCTGGCGCCGTTGTTGAATTGAAGTAATTTAAAGAATATAAAAATATTAATTTGATTTTGTGTTTAAAAAAATACGCTCAAAAGATTGAGTGTATTTTTTATTTTATTTATTGATCTTATTTTGAATTTTTTTGTTTTCTTCTGTTTGATTTTTGGGGTGCAGAAGTTAATATTTTTTGGATTTCTTCATAACTATAAAATTTGTCTGGGGTGGAATCTGTCAAAATTGCAGCATAAACATTTTCTGGTGAAGAAAAGACCTTTTGGCAGAATGTTTGCAGTTGCTCGGGTGTTATTTGCTCATAAAACTTTTTACTTTCTTTTTTATATTTGCGAGATAATATGATGTCTCCATAGCATAGGTATTCTCTGAATAGTGAGCTTGGGTATATGTTTCGAATCCTTTCGTCTTTGCTTAGTTTTCTGTTTTGCTTTATTTTTTCAATTATTGTTTGTTCAACTGGGGTGGTTCGTAATTCCTCGAACAGTTCTCCGACTTTTGTTATCACTTTGTTGACATTATCGCTTGAGCACCCAAAATTGATTCCTATTGTGTAGTTTGAAGGTATGCAGTCTGCCCACATATTGACGCTGTAAACAAGTCCATTGTCACGAAGTTTTGATGTTAGTTTTCCATTTAAACTGTTGCAAACTGAACACAGCATTGATGCAAGATTGTCCGTTTCCATTGATTCCAAAGCTTTATCAAGTTTGATGCAAAGACGACAATTAGATTTGTTGAAAGGAAAGTTTTCAATGTTAAGATTTCCTTCTCTGTCAATTTTGTTTGTGATATTTTTATCAACAGGATATTTTGGATTGCTTTTGAGTTTGCTGATGAAGTATTTTTCGGCAAGTCGTTTGGCTTTGTGAAAAGAAATTCCGCCTTCAATTGTGATGATGAAGTTTTGAGAAATAAAAGTCTCTTCCTTGAACTTTTTAAGAGGTTTTGCTGACACTTGTTCGATTTCTTCTTCACTTCCTAAAACGACAGTGTTGGAGTTATATTTGCTGGAGACTGCTCTCAAAAATGTGAAATATGAAATTGCGTCAGGATTGTTTAATTTTCTCACTAATTCTTGTTTGATTACACCTTTTTCCGTGGCAATTGATTTGGCAGAAAATTTGGTATTTAAAAGCATCTCGGCAGAAAGTTTAAAACATGATTCCAATGCTTTGTTTGAACGACAAAAATCAATTTCAGTGTAGAATGGACTGGTTCTTCCGTTATACATGGAAAATGTGTTTATCATGTCTTGTTTGAGTTGTTCTGCGGTTCGATTCTCTGTTTCTTTGAAAAACATGTGCTCACAGAAGTGGGCGGTTGGTTCTGGATACTTGTCTCTGTTTTCTCCAAAAACAAAGCCAGCAATGACTGATGTATGTTTGCGTTTACATTTTCGAAATATTAATGTTGCGCCATTCTTATAAATTTTTCTTTTTGGGATTGAAAGCATGTTTTTCCTCCACTCTTAGTTTTGTCAAATTTTTATATCTTTATTGATGTTGACTATGACCTTTTTGTGTTACATTTCTCAAGAGCTTCAAAAAGGTCATATTTGAACATATTTATGTCTAAGTCTACGCAAACGGTTGCATTTGGTTTTTTGTCAAAATCTATGTCAACATAACCAAAATCATCTGTTTCCGTTTTATAATATTTTATTTCAATGAATGCCTTTTCTGTTTTTATATATTCAGGGTGGGTGAGATAGTAGATTGTGCAAACATCGTGAACTGCAGCACCCATTTTGCCAACATGATAGTCATTATATCCTTTAAACATTTTGGCGTAAATTTTTCCAATCTTATTTGTTTTTTTGAATTTTTTGATGTCGTTGTGGTCAAGATAAGCAAAGTGTCCAAGTTCCATTGGAACCATAACAAGCTTAATTCCGCTTTTAAACACTACTTCAGCAGCTTCAGGGTCGTAGCCGATGTTGAATGATTTGTATGGTTTTCCATAAATTTTTTCTTTTGTTCCGCTTTCAAAAATAATTTCTTTGATATACTTTTTGCAGTCTGGATATTTCTGTATCATTTTTGCCAAATTTGTCATTGGTCCAATTGACACGATTGAAATTTTATCCTGGGAGTTTTTTAATGTTTGATATATGACATCACAGGCTTCCCCATCAACAGGTGAGTGTTTCAATTTTTTCTTGTTGTATGAATAAGCGCCAAGTCCGTTTTTTCCCTGTTCCTTGGTTGCATATTTGGCTGGACGAACTAATGGGGTTGAAGCGCCTTGAACCACTGGAATTTCTTCGTTAAACAGTTCTGTGATGTGAATGGCATTTGCTGTTATGTTTTCTATTGGGCCATTCCCACCGGCAGAAGATAACAGTTTTATATTGAATCTCTCACTTTTTATTGCATAGAGAAGTGCAATAGAATCGTCAACACCTGGGTCGGTGTCTATGATTAAATCAATCTTTTTTTCTTTCATGTTGTTTCCTCTTGTTTTTATTATGGTTATATTATAGCATAAAAATTTTGCATGACAAAATGATTTGCTTTCAAAACTTTGAATGTTCTGAGCTTGATGCTTTGTGTTATGTATATTGCATAACACACTATATGTTGTGTATTATGCATTGCATACCACCACCTGATTTTGAAAATGGATATTTCTTTGATTGTTTCTTTCAGTTTTGATTTGCATTATTTGTGGTGACAAAATTAGAACAAATTCAGCATTTGTTCTTTTTTTTATGCATTTTTCGTATGCTATGCTTTTTGTGAAAAGGAGTGGTTATGCAAGTCAAAAGTCGTGTTCATAATGGAGTGCTCTATGTTCTTCTCTGTGGGGAACTTGATGAACATTCCGCAACTTACACAAGAATTACATTAGATGAAATGTTTGATAAACCAAATTTCAGGAAAATCATTATTGACCTTTCAGAACTTGATTTCATGGACTCAACTGGCATTGGAGTTTTGATTGGAAGATACAAACGCATGAAGGATAAAGACATTCCAATCTACATTGCCAATCCGTCTGCTCATGCTGAAAAAATTTTTAAAATTACTGGGCTGTATGACATCATGCCGAAAATTGTGTAAAAAGGAGTTGTTATGAAATATTCAAATTTTATGGAAGTAACTTTCAAGGCGTTGTCAGTTAATGAGGGGTTTGCACGTGTTTGTGTTGCATCTTTTTGTGTCCAATTGAATCCTTCTGTTGACGAAATTACTGATATTAAAACAGCTGTTTCTGAGGCTGTGACAAATTGTGTTGTTCATGCGTACCCAACTTCTGTTAAGGGGGATGTTATTTTGCGTTGTGAGCTTGAGGACGATATGGTCACAGTTACTGTCACTGATAAGGGTGTTGGAATTAAAGATATAACTAAGGCGAGAGAGCCATTCTACACATCAAAACCTTCTGCTGAGCGCTCTGGAATGGGCTTTACTGTTATGGAAAGTTTTATGGACGATGTTCAAGTTGTCAGCAATTCGTTTGGAACCTCTGTCAGAATGACGAAAAAAATCTTGTCCGCTTCCTGTGAAAAGGTGGGCTGAGATGCTGGGGCAAGATGAAACTCTTGACCTTATCAAAAAAGCACAATCCGGAGATGAAAACGCCAAAGAAAAATTGGTTAATGAAAATTCTCCACTTATCAAAAGTGTAATTAGGTGGTTCAGAGATAAGGGGATTGAAAATGAAGACCTTTATCAACTTGGTTGTCTGGGATTTTTGAAGGCGATAAACAACTTTGACTGTTCTTTTAATGTCAAATTTTCCACCTATGTTGTGCCGATGGTTGTGGGCGAAATTAAGCGTTTTATGAGAGATGATGGTGCTGTTAAGGTTTCAAGGGCGATTAAGGGACTGAATTTGAAGATTAACAAATTTGTTGATGTCTTTTTTGTCGAAAACGGCAAGAAACCATCAATTTCCGAGATTGCCGAACATTTTAAAATTAGTGAGCAAGATGTCATTCTTGCAATGGACTCTGCCAAGATGCCTATTTCTCTTTACGCTCCTTTCGATGATGGTGAAGAAGATGGACTGACTGTTATTGACAGATTTGATGGGCAGGAAAACGAAGATTTTGTTGACAAGTTTGCATTGAAAGATATGATTGACAAACTTGAGGACAGGGATAAAAAGATTATTTTGATGAGATATTTCTATGACAAAACTCAAAGTGAGATTGCTGAGCGTTTGGGTGTTTCTCAAGTTCAAGTTTCTAGGCTTGAAAATAAGATTTTGGAAAATTTAAAGAAAAAATTGGAAAGCTGACATTTCGTAATTTTTTGAGAGATTTGTATCTTTTGTGTTGAAAATTTTTCAACACATTTTTGTTTTTATTTGCTGTTTATGATTTTTATGATATAATGTTCTCATGGATAAAAAAGACGATTTAACAGAAAAAGATATTAAACAAATCTTCCAAATGTATAAAAATGCGCATACTCTAAAAACCGTTTTAAGAAGTGGTTGGGTAAAATGGGGTTTAGACAAAAAGATTAGACATGAAAGCATTGCAGAGCACGTCTATGGTTGTTGTATGCTTGCTCTTTCAATTTTTGCTAATGGTGGTGCAAATAATTTGAATGTTGGCAAAGTCTTTACAATGCTTGTTCTTCATGAAACTGAAGAGATTTTTATTGGAGATATAACACCTTTTGACAAGAAAGTTGGAGACAAGAAAGAATTGGGCAAGCAGGCTGTTATGAAATTTTTTGAGAGTGCTCCAAATGCTGATTATTTTTTGAAAATCATTGAGGAGTTTGAGGCTAATGAGACGGAAGAAGCGAAATTTGCACATCGAGTTGACAAGTTTGAAGCTGATATTCAGGCTAAGTATTATGACAACCATTTTGTTGAGAAGAAAGATAAAAGTGTTTTAAAGAGTGAAAGAATTATGAGATATAAAGCTTTGGGTTATACTAAAGTTTCAGAATATTTTGCTCTGTATGATAAACAAATTTTTGATGATTATTTCTTGAAATTGTTGGAAAATTTGGAACATGATGTTGAATTTTAATAGGGGGATTGGTGAAAAACAGAACTGAAGTTTTGATTGATTCTGATATTGCTAATGAAATCGATGACCAATTTGCTTTGGCCTATGCTTTTTCTTGTCAGGATAAGTTGGATATTTTGGGAATTACGATTGCACCTTTCAGAGTTTCTTGGCAAAAAAATTTGTCTATTCGTGATGGCATGATTGACAGCAAAAATGATGCCTACAGACTTCTTCGTTTTTTCGGAATTAAACATGACAGCAATAATCCATTTGTGTATTTGGGTTGTGAAGGTTTCTTGTCTGAGGGGTATAATTCCACAAATCCTGCTGTTGAAAAAATTATTCAATTGGCACATGAAAATAAATCATTTTGCATTTGTTGTCTTGGAACTTTGACAAATGTTGCTATGGCTCTACGCATTGATCCTTCCATTGCCTCGAAAATCAATGTGGTATGGCTTGGGACAGACAATGTCCTTTTGGACAAGTTTGAAGATGCAAACTATCGAAAAGATGTTCAGGCTTTTAATGAAGTGTTGGCAAGCAAAGTGAATTTGACAATCTTTCCTACATATCTTGCAAGAACTTTCGTTACTTCAACTTATGAGTTTTCTCAAAATATTAAAGGAAATCATATTGCAAAATACCTTACTTCAATTATGAACAAATTTATTTTTACTGAAGAAAATTTGGGTATTAAGACGATTTATGATATAGGTCCAATTGCTTATTTGCTGCATAAAGATTTGTTTGGCGTCAAAGAGATTGATGCCCATATCGTTTTAAAAGACAAAGATATGAAGATTGATAAAGATAGGAAAGTTAACTACATTGTTTCCATTCCAAAGCACTCTTTTGTTTGGAGTGACTTTTTGAAGTCGATTAATTCAAATAAAGATTATTATTTCAAACCAAATATTTTCTTTACGTCGGACACACACTTTAATCATGAAAGAAAGGTTAGGTTGAAACAGGTCCCATTCAAGACTGTGGAAGAGATGAACAAAGAGTTGATTAAACGCTGGAACAATAAGGTTGATCCAAATGATGTTGTCTATCATTTGGGCGATTTTGGAGATTATGAGTTTGTCAAAAAACTTAATGGAAAAATTCGTTTGATTTGTGGCAACTATGAAGAAAAAGACTATGGAAAAAACTTTGAAGAGTTTAGAAAGAAACTTATGAAACTTGGTTTTTCTGATGTTATTAAAAATGGTGTTTATCTTGACAAGAAAGTGCTTGGCGAAAAAGTTTATTTGACGCACAAGCCAACAAATCATGCCAAAGACTGTTTGACACTATTTGGTCATGTTCATAGTTTGGCTCTAGTTAAAAAATTTGGTTTTAATGTTTGTGTGACCTATCATTACTATGCACCAATAAATCAAGAAACAGCAAAAAGATATCTGAATTTTGTTAAGAATTTTGCTGACGAAGATGTGTTTGTTTAATTGGTGTTTGTGTGTTAATTGGTAGGACTTGTTGAAATTTTACAATAAAAAAAGAGCGTTCGGCTCTTTTTTTGGGGGTGTTTTGAAAATAAAAAAACATCTAATTTCATAGATGTTTTGTATGGAGCTGGCGAAAGGAATCGAACCTTCAACCTGCTGATTACAAGTCAGCTGCTCTACCATTGAGCCACGCCAGCACATAGGCTTATTTTTGGTGGGCAGGGATGGATTCGAACCATCGAAGACATAGTCGACGGATTTACAGTCCGTTGCATTTGGCCGCTCTGCAACCTACCCATATTCTTGTGTCAAAGTGGAATTTATGCTTTTGAAGAATTCCACTTTGCTCACTTCTGGTGCCCAAGGAGGATTAAACCCTCTCTTTCAGGAGATTTGGTGGATGCCTCCACTTGTTCACTTTTGGTGCCCAAAGGTGGAATCGAACCACCGACACAGGGATTTTCAGTCCCTTGCTCTACCGACTGAGCTATCTGGGCTTATTGGCGACTCGGAAGGGGCTCGAACCCTCGACCTCTAGCGTGACAGGCTAGCGTTCTAACCAACTGAACTACCGAGCCAAGTCGTCATTTCTTTTGCAAGACTTTTTGAGTCTATCATATTTTCGAGTTCTTTTGCAAACATTATCACCAAATTTTTAAAAAAATTTTGGTGGGCCTTCACGGACTCGAACCGCGGACCGACCGGTTATGAGCCGGTTGCTCTAACCAACTGAGCTAAAGGCCCAAAAGTCTTGCTTTGCAAACTTGTGTTTGCTGGTCGGGGTGGAGGGTCTCGAACCCCCGACCTCACGGTCCCAAACCGCGCGCTCTACCAACTGAGCCACACCCCGAAATCAACGCTTGCTCAACCATTTTATTATAATTTTGTGTGTTTGTCAAGAAATTTTTACAATTTTTTTGAATTTTTATTTTTTAAAAAGATAAATGAAAACTTAGATAAAATTATGCGTGAATTTGTTTTGATTACTTTGAATTTTGTTGTAAAATATAAATCAAGGAGTGTGGGGAATGATTAATATTGCAATTGATGGTTTCACAGGAAGTGGAAAATCTACGCTTGCAAAGGTTCTTGCTCAAAAACTTGGAGATAATTTTAAGATTTTGGATACTGGAGCTATTTTCAGAGGGCTTGGCTATGCTTTTGATTTGGCTGGCTATAAAGATATGACCGATGAAAACATTTCATCATTTTTGAAAGATGTTGATGTGAAAGTTGTTTTTATTGATAATCTTCAACATATTCTCATAAATGGTTCTGACATAACGAATTATATCAGAACAGAGAAAGTCAGCCAGTTGGCTTCAAAAATTTCTGTCTTTCCAGCAGTTCGTGAGAAATATTTGGAAATTGCCAAGAAGTTTGCTCGTGAAAATGATTGCATTATGGAAGGAAGAGATATTGGAACTGTGGTTATGCCAAATGCTGACGTTAAAATCTTTTTAACTGCAGATGAAGATAAAAGAGCAAAAAGAAGATTTGACGAACTTGTTGCTAGGGGGATAAATGTTTCTTATGACGAAGTTTTGAAAGATTTGCGGGAAAGAGATTTACGTGACAGCAGTCGTCCAGTTGCACCATTGATGCCAACTGAAGAAAGTTTTATTGTTGACAATTCAGAAATGACCTTTGACGAAACTGTGGATTTTTGTTTGGACTTGATTCATAGGAAAATTGATGAAATTAAAACTGTCAATATTGCAATTGATGGTTATGTTTGCAGTGGAAAAAGCACAATCACGAAAGCTCTTGCAAAGAAATTGAATTTCAGAATTTTTGATACGGGTGCGATTTATCGTGGCATCGCTTGTGCATTTATTTATATGCATTATGATGAGAGCAAAATTTCAGATGAATACATTTGTAAATTTGCAATGCAAATCAATGTCAAAATTGAATTTATGAATGGAACAGAGCATGTTTTTGTCAATGGAATTGATTACACAACATATTTGAGAACTGAGAGAACGAGTGTTCTTTCAGCCAAAATTTCACCTTTTACTTGCATAAGAAAAAAAGTTTTAACTTTGCAAAGAGAGTTTGCTAAGCACAACAATACTGTTATGGAAGGAAGAGATATTGGCTCATTTGTTTTGCCAAATGCAGATTTCAAATTCTTCTGCACTGCTGACGAACAGGTGAGAGCAAGAAGAAGATATGAGCAGCAAAGAGCGTTGGGAAATGATGTGACTTATGAAGAAGTCTTGAAAGATTTGAGAGAAAGAGATTACAAAGATGTTCATAGAGAACATGGGGCAATCAAACTTCTTCCAGATTCAATCATTATTGACACAACAAATCAAAGTCTGGAGCAAAGTGTTGAGTTTTGCATTAATGAAATTAAGAAAAAATATCCAAATATAAAAGTGTATTAATAAGTTTTAGTTATGAAAAACATTGTTAAATTGTCAAAATTAATATTGATAAGTCTTATTATTTGATATAAAAATTTAGATAAGAGTGACCAATTTTTGGTCATTTTTTTGAAGAGAAAGGTGGAAGGGAGTGAAC